>CBFGUG010000146.1:0-14912 GCA_965651905.1 uncultured bacterium
GAAATGAGACCAATGCACAGCTCGTAGCGTGAGCCGCGCACGGGCCGCGCTTTGACTCCCCAGGTCAGAGCTACTAGGACGTCGCACCTGCGGCACCCGCACGCGAACGACGCACGTTCGATCGGTGATCACGCCGAAGTATGCACTTCGTGAGGCCCCAGCACGGCTACGGTACCCAGATCGTCGGTTCCCCTTCAAGAAAGTAACCCACCGTGTACGCGGCAACTTCGTCACCCGACGTTCCGTCGATGACGAACGTGCCATCGCCGACGAGTTCGTACAAGAGCAAGTCGCCGTTGACCGCCAAGCCCGAGTACACCTCCCCGTTGCGCTTGGAGACCTGGCTGACGTCGAGAGAATCCTGGTCGATGGCGAAGATATCCGTATCGTCGGACCCGTTGAAAGGATTGACGACGTAGACGTTATCTTCTCCCGCGTACACGCGTAGAGCTCCGTTGTCCGAATCGGGCGATACTCGTGCAGAAAGGTCGGCTGTGCCATCGATCGTCAGGTCGCGCTTGTCGATCTTGTGCAGCTTCGACACGTCAGCGTCCAATACCCAAACCGCTTGCGAGCTGACGGCGAGGGATCCAGGGCTTCCAAACCTGCCTCTGGGTCCGCTCGGGTCGCTGGGGTCCTCGCCCAGCGGTACGCCTTGGGTGAACTCGCGCGAACTGGCGTCGTACTCGAGTAGTTCCAGCCCCCGATTGAGCAGTGCGTAAACTGCGTCGCCATCGACCACCAGTCCCGAATAGAAGCCGCCGAACTCATCGGGAATGGGCCCCGTTTCCGTCAGTGTGCCGTTTTCGATGTCGTAGACCGCGGGCCCTGTCTCCGTGCCAGAGCGGGCAAGCCAAACCTCGCCGTCGCCCATCGCCATGAAGTCTGGACCGATTCCGTCCACGCCGACGTCGATTGGACCTACTAGGTTATCACCTTCTGCGTCGGCTCCGTACATGGGGCCATCGCGGTACGCCATCCACACGCCCGTTTCGTCAGCTGCAAAAGCGTCTGGTAACTCGACTAGGTCGACGATCCGGATCGGGTCGCTGGGATCACCGTCGAGACGCCAACCCAAGATGCCGCCCTCGGTCCACAACGTGCCTCGAACGCTGCTAGACGCAGAGCCGGCGCGGTCGTCGTCAGTTTCGCGGTCGTCGTCACTCGAGCCGCTGGGGCTCTCGTCATCGCGCGTGCCGGTGTCGTCGCTATCGGCACTTTCGCTACAGCCCGCCGTTAGCAGCAGACAAGCGAGTAGAACGTCGTGAGTTCGTCTCATGTCGGGATACTACCCGCCGAAGGGTTTCCAAATGCCGACGTGCGGGCTCAGGCTCGGCCCTGGGGCGGACGCGTGGGTGCTCGGACCCGAAGAATCTCCTACGCGCGTTGAAGCGACCCGTCATCGAAGGCCTTGTATCCGCGAGTGTTTTCCAGGTTTCGAGGTGCTCGCCCCTGGTGTACGCCGCGCGACTCGAAGTACCGCACCAGCGGCGCGCGCGGCACCAAGCGCCGAGGGCAATTGCGACGAAGGTGGCAGTAAACTGCAGACTCAGATGGTCGGACGGGCTCGGCGGCGGCGTCAGACGGACGCCGCGAAAACACTTCTTCGAGTCCGCGTCGAAGGCGTGCGCCCGCAACCAGACCCAGCGACGGAGTGCTTTGGGTGCACGGCCGCCTGTCTCACCCAACAGTTCGAGTTGGTCTCCTCATGCTGGGTGGACAGCGCACTATCGCACTTTGGGTTCCTGCCGATCCAGCGGGGGGCGTGCTAGTCGGCGAAGCCGCGGCAATCGAGGGGTTGAACGAAGCCCGTAGCGGTCGCCTCGCAGGCTTCTTCGTCGCAGGTGCCGCGGGCGATCGTGCAGCCGTTGACCGACACGTTGCTGTACACGCTCGTCGTATCGTCGCTCGCGGTCGTCACGACTTGTACTTCCGTACCCGCGACGAACTCGCCTAGTTCGATCGAGACACTTTCGACGGCCGCTCGCTCTTCGACGGGTATGCCGTTGACGTTCACTACCACGTCCATGACGCCCGACGTGGCGCTGGCCGACACGGTCACGGGAAACGTCGCGGGGGGCGTGGCGCCGGAATAGTCGCTGAGAGCCACGGGCGGAGCGTCACTCACCTCGTCGGCGCCGTCACAGTACCCCTCTTCGCTACTCGGAAAGACGGTGAGCTGCCCCGCAGCCGCTTGCCAGGTGTCCGGGTCGTCCACGTAGGTGACGCGCGGTCGGAAGAAGCCTCGGGGCGCGGAGTCTTCGACCAAGGTGAAGTTGACCTCCATCTCTGCGAAGTGTGAGCGGCTCAGCTCCACGGGGAAGGTCATCGTGCCGTCGAAGTTGCGCAGATCGACGTAGCTGAAACCGTTAATTTGATTCGATTCGTAGGCAGTCATCGTCAGATAGAACGCGCCACTAACCCAACCATCCGCGGTGCTCACGCGAGCGACGGTGTCATAGCTCAAGTAGTCTTCCCCGCAGTCGAGGCCGTCTTCGATGATGTTCGGGTTGGGGCTGACTTCATGGAGCGTCAGCGACAAGATCTCGAACTCGAGCTCGAGCTCGCGATCGTCCTCATCGCCCCCGCAAGAGCGCAGGCTCACGGGCTGCGGCGATTCCAACCTTTGCCAATGCTCGTCGACGTCGAAACCCAACTCTTTGGCGGATTCGCGGTCGATTTCGCTGGGCTCGGACAGGCACGCAGGTTCGTCTCCGCTGCCGAAGTCGGACGTTTCGGTCCCGGCTACGCGCACGCCGTTTTCGTCGGGGAGCGGTTTGGCTGATGATTCTCCGTCGGCGCCGTCCGTGCCATCGCGGCCATTGGCGCCGTCCGTTCCGTCAACGCCATCGCGGCCATCGGCGCCGTCCATTCCATCCATGCCATCGATGCCATCGCGGCCATCGACGCCGTCCATGCCATCGCGACCATCGACGCCGTCCGCACCCGAGCAACCGGCAACCATGCACACCATCACAACGTAAGGAAACTTGTTCATGCCCATGTCTTGCTGCGGGCGCGAAGTTGGGTCAATGCTCGATACTCACATTCTAAGGCGTACGCAGCACCACAAAGTGCTAATCATGCACATTCGGGACCGTCGCAGGCTGCTTTTCGCTGAATATCCAAAATGCCGAAGACTCTACGACCCAAAGACACGACCCCACGGCAAGCCGCGGACGTCGACTTCAAGCAGCTCAGTCGCGAGTTGTTGATCGCTCTACGCGGATCCCGACGCTCTCGCCCGGGCTTCAGCAAGCACCTGGGCTACCGAAGCAACATCGCCCAACGTTGGGAAACGGGTCTGTGCTCGCCCACCGCGGGGGATTTTTTCGCGATCTGCACACGCTTGCGCATCGACGTGAAGGCGCGGCTCGTTCACTTTTTGCGCAACGAACCCGACTGGCTGCCAACCGCCAGCCTGGATGACGCAACCGGCCTGAGCGCCTTTCTCGGCGAGTTGCGGGGGCGCACACGGGTAGTCGTGATCGCGAAACGCACTGGCTTCAATCGCTTCTCGGTCTCGCGCTGGTTCAAGGGCGCCGCGATGCCGCGGCTGCCCGAACTGCTGGCGTTGGTCGAAGCGTGTTGCGGTCGGTGTGTGGACTTCGTGGACGAATTCGTCGAGGCCGAAGCTTTGCCATCCATCGCCGTCCGCGCCGAGGCGCTGCGACTCTCGCGCGAGGTGGCTTACCAGCACCCCATCGCCCACGCCGTATTACGCGCTCTGGACCTCGAGGGTGCGCCTCGCAAACCACAGGCGCTGCTGCGCTTCTTGAGCAGGCATCTTGCGATCACTCCGGAAGAAGCGCAGCAGTCTCTCGACGTGTTGGTCAGGGCAAACCAGATACGACGCACCAAGGCAGGCTACAGGACAACGGAAGCCTTCTTGGTCGATACTGGTGGCGATCCGAGCCGGGCGCGCTCGCTCAGACTCAGTTGGGCCCAGCTGGCGTTGACCCGCCTGGCGCAGAGCTCGCAGGGGCAATGCGGCTATCGCCTGTTTTCGATCAGTCGCGAAGATCTGCGCAAGCTGCACGAACTCCAACTCGCCTACGCTCGCGAGATGAGCACCCTGATCACCAACTCGAAGTCGAACGAATGCGTAGCTTTGTACTGCGTCCAGTTGCTCGATCTCGCGGAGCCCAGCCTCAACACGTTTGCGGGACTTCAACCGCCCAGAAAACCGCGTTAGCCGTCGAACGATCCAAATCTGGGCAGTTCGCTTGCGACCGCAGGCAAGCCAGCGCACTGTCAGGCAGTTCGCTGCCATGCGTCGACGAAACTCTAGATTTCGATCGTTTCATTCCGTCCTTCGCGAACCTTGGCCCCGAATCTACGATCTCGGGCGGCAAGTGTCCGGCGGGTTTCGTTTGGGAGCGCTTCGCTCTGTGCGTGACCTTCCGGATTCCACGAGCCTCGACATGCTAGGTTGCGCCTCACACGAAGTCACGACCTCACAACAAGTCGTCACACTTCACGAGAGGTCACCCATGCAAACATTTCATGCCAATCCCGGTTCGGGGGTTCAACTCCGCATCGGCTATGAGCTCAACTACACCTGTCCGCAGCCAACGCCGATGATCCTGAACTTGAACGTTCACTACTCGCGCGCATCAGACCTGGTGCGACCAGATCACATGATGACTGCGCCGGCATTGCCGATCACGGGCTATCGCGACAGTTTCGGCAACTGGGTCAATCGCCTGGTGGCGCCAACCGGGTCGACACGAATTTGGGCGGACGCGGTCGTCACCGACAGTGGCGAACCCGAAAGCATTCCGCGCGATGCTCAGCAACACCCGATCGAAGCGCTCCCTCAGGAGACGCTGCTGTTTCTGCTGGGTAGCAGGTATTGCGAAACGGACCGATTCTACGAAATCGCCTGGAACCTGTTCTCCAAGACGACACCCGGTTGGGCTAGGGTACAAGCGATTTGCGACTTCGTGCACAATCACATTCAGTTCGGTTACGAATTCGCCGACCCCACGAAAACCGCGTGGCAGGTATACAACGAGCCCAAGGGCGTTTGTCGAGACTTCGCACACCTGGCGGTCACGTTGTGCCGCTGTGTGAACATCCCAGCCCGCTACTGTACGGGCTACGTGACCGACATTGGCCTGCCGCCACCTTACGCTCCGATGGATTTCGCGGGCTGGTTCGAGGCGTACCTGGGGGGACGTTGGGTCGTCTTCGACCCTCGTAACAATGAGCCTCGCACAGGGCGCGTCCTCATCGCCAGAGGACGAGACGCAGCCGACGTCGCAATCAGTACTGCCTTTGGACCCAACACCCTCGACACGTTCCGAGTATGGGCCCACGACGCTGCGGACGCCTTCAGCCACTAGGCTGTCACTGAAGCTCCAACCGACGCCGCACCAACTCTAGTCCAGCCTCACCATTACGCCTTCACCCGCAGGAAGGTATGGATCGGCGACGTCGCAGCCAGTGACGCCTTCGGGGGCGTTGCAGCTCTGGGGGATCGAGCTGCCCCAGAGAATCAGGGTGCTGCCGGTCCACGCGGCATCGAAGAAGCGCGCCTCGTTCTCGACGTCGACGGACCCGCTCGGCGTGGGCACGTCGACCCAGCTGGCGGTGATAACGTCTAGCCGTAGGATCGTCGTGCCGATGACGAGGAACAGTTCATCTTCGCCGGTCACAGCCAGTGGCGTCGGGAGCGCCCCGGGGTGGTCCAGGAGTTGCCAGCCTTCGCCGGGGGTGAACACCCCGCCGTTCGACGTCGGTCGCACCACGAGGCGATCGGCGATCCAATACAGCGTCAACCCGATGGTGCCCTGGGGCGCGCCGTCGCTGGTGATCGGTTCCCAGGTGTCCGTGTCGGGGGCGTAGAAGGCGCCGTCGTTCAAGGTGGCGTTCAAGTCGTTGGGGACCGTACCGCCCCAGACGATGAAGCGACCACCCGCGGCGATCACGCCGTGATTGCGACGAACCGAAGGCGCACCGACGCTGCTCACTTCACGCCACTCGCTCGAGCTCAGTTCGAGCACCCAACCGCGGGGTGCGGGATCGGGATCGTCGTCGCTCGGCAAGGGCTGTCCCCAAACGAAACCTCGAGTGCCATCGGTTGCGCCGTTCATGTACGACGGGGTGACGGGCAGTGGTTCCGGGCCAGCCTCCTCGGGGTAGACCATCACTTGCCCCGCCGTCATGGCTTCGGTGATCGGACTGAGTGTGTCGCTGCTGATCGCGAAACGAGACCCAGCCCTAGCGGAGACTCGGAGATTGGCGGTGTTCAGCACGTAGCTCGGGCCGCTGGGAGCGAGCGTGAATCCAGCGCCATCCCAGCCGATCACGTTGGCGGCTTCGGCGGTCTTCGTGAAGCTCTGGCTCTCCCACTGGTTGGCGCATGGATCGAAGCGACCGTAGTTCAAGGTGTTCGTGCGAAAGTCGGTGCGGCTGTTGCCGTCGCCCATGTAGTGGAGGGTGTTTTCGGCCCACCCGACGGCGCGTTCCATGGAATTCAGCTCGGGATACGGCGCCATCGTTTGCCATTGAGCGACAGGTAAGCTGCACAGCTCTGCGTCGAGGGACGGATCGGGCGGATCGTCAGCGTTCGGCAAATCTGGACCGGAGTCGTCGTCGCTAGCGATGTTGCCGTCCTCGCTGTCGTCAAGGGCGCCTCCGTCGGCGTTCTCTTCCGTGGTGGCATCGCCAGCGTCCTCAGGCGCGTCGTCGCCTTCGGCGTTCCGACCACCACCGTCTTCGGCCGTCGTGTCTTCGCCACTGTCAACCGCGTTGCTGTTGCCTTCCGTCGAAGCGTCACCGTCGGATGGGGCGCCGTCGTCCGCGCCGCTGGATGATCCGGCTTCATCGCTGCCCCGACTCGAGTCGTCGCTTCCCGCTTCAAGCGATTCACCCATCAGACAATGGGCCTCGGGCTCGGCGTTGCAGTCCAGCGTGCCATCGCAGGATTCAGAGCAGGTGCCGCACTGACAAATTAGGCCGTCCTCACACTCGCTGGTCTCTTCACATTCGATGTTCCAGTTCGTGTTGCCCGTACCGCTGTCGTCTGCGCCGCAGCCCCACCCCAGCGCCAGGCTCGACAGTAGGAAAATCGCCAGTCGTTTCGTCGTTCTCATGGTCGGTCAAAAGAGGCTAGCAGCGCCAGCCGGCGTGCACAGGCGTCCGGTTGGACGGGGGTCGCATCGACGCTTCGGATGCCGCCATTCGGCCCGGACGTGTACTGCTTTGCGACGGTCGGAGCTCCAAAATCCCCCGACTATGGGAGTGTCCTACGAGGTGTTGCACCATGATCGTGGTTGAAAATCGCCGAATTGACCTCGTTCTCCCGCAGGCTGACGCTCCCCATGCGGCTTGCTCAAGAATTGAGTCTGTCCTCTTTCGTGCTACTACCCGAGCATGCGCAACATCGCTCGGGTAGTAGCGGTGAGACACGCGGCTGGGCTTGACGGTAGTTGGCGCGCGCCGCGCGATGTTAATCTTTCTAAACGACGTCAGCGTTAGCATGTTGCGCGCAGGCTATTGGCGACCTGACTTGAGCGCAGCTGCGGCGCGCTCCGACGACCTAGCACGGCGGCTGAACGAGCGGATTTCGGGTGAGCTCGCTGAGGAGCTACTGCTGGAGTGGGACGAGCTCAGGGCTCAGCTGTTCGCTCCACGCTCATGGTCGTGGTTGGCTCACCATGGCAACCTACTCGACGAGGCAGCCCAACTGGAGCAACAGTTCTGGGCTGCTCACGAGAGTGCGATCGAACGAATCGATTCCCAGTTCTGGCGAGCACTGACGTCATACGAGGATGGCCTGACGCATCGGTTTGGTCCGCAGCTGTTCCGCATTGCCCGTTGTGCTGCCCAGACCTGCGTCCCGCGCGACCCGCAATTTCGTTCGGGAACTGTCGAACAGCTGGCTGTGGCTGCTGGTGAGCTGCAGCGGCTGTGCTGCGTCCCGAGCTTCGAGATCAACGGCGATTGGTTCAGCGTACAGGGGGTTCGCAAGCTGTTTCAGCACACTGAGCGCGACGTGCGTAGGAGCGCGTGGCAAGCGCGTGAGGCGTTTTGCGCGGATAACGCGCATACGCTCAGTCGTTTGGGGGAACACACGAGTCGGCTGCGTCAGCGTCGCGCAGAAGAGCTCGGTTTCGATGATTTTTTGGCGGTAGCCTATCGGGAGCAGCGCAGAATTGGCTACGGCGCCGTCGAGATCGCGGCATTCAGGCGCGAGGTCCAGGCGCACATCGTCCCCTTGTGTCACGAGGAGTTCGAACGGCGGGCGCAACGTTTGGGCTTCGACGGGTTGATGGTCTTCGACGAAGGGCTGGCCCACGTTTCGGAAGCGCCCGTGCCATTGGGTGACCTGCCGTGGATGGTCTCGACGATGACCAGCGTTTGTGAGGAGCTTCACCCGACAGTCCACGACGCGATGCAGTCGATGGTAAGGAACGAAATGCTCGACCTTGAACCTCGACCCGGCAAGACTCAGGCGGGGTCTTGTATGTTCATCGCCGACCAGCGTCATCCGTTCGTGATCGCGAGTTACGACGGCTATGGCCGCGACGTGGGTACGGTCGTCCACGAACTCGGGCATGCGTTCCATCAGTACGCGGCGCGGAACCAGCCGTTTCTCGACTACGCGGTGGCGACTGCGGAGGTCAGTGAGATGTGCGCCAACGGCATGACGATTCTCACTCTACCCTGGCTGGAGCGATTCTTTGGGGAGACAGCGCAGGTTGCAACAAGGGATACGGTGTTCTCCATGGTGGCGAGCATGCCCCTCGTATGCCTCATCGATCATTTCGAGCACGAGCTGTTCGTCAATCCGACCATGACGCACGCCCAGCGCTGCGAGCTCTGGCGAGGACTCGAACGTCAGTATATGCCTTGGCGACGTTACCCTCAGTCGATGCCCAACTTGGACGCTGGCGCGACGTCGTATTTGTATCCACAGCTACCGCCGCTTTACTCCATCGGCTATGCATTGGCCGCGGCAGGTGCGCTTCAGCTACTCGAGCGGGCGTCGCTAGATCGGGTGGCGGCCACGAATGCCTACGTAGCGATGTGTGAATCTGGAGGGAGTATCCCGTTCGATGAAGTGCTGCAACTCGGTGGGCTCGTCTCGCCGTTCCAGGCTTCCGCGCTCGGACGCACTATGGTGGCAGTGAGACGCGTTCTCGAGGAGGACGTCTCCTGATGCTGCGTGAGCACAGGGGGGCGCACCAACTCCCGCGCTCTGCGTCAGCCCTGTCGCAGTGTAAGAATCGGTAACTCTGGGCGGCAGGTGAATCGGGCGGGGACGACGCTCGTGCCCGTGCCGCGACTGATGTAGGCGCGGCCAGCGGGGGTATCGTACCAGCCAGCGACGAAACGTCCGCTGCCGTGAGGTACGAAGGGTACGAGCCCCGCGCTCAGCCGCAGTTGCCCACCGTGGGTGTGCCCCGCGAGACTGAGCGTCATCGGGTCCGCGTCTCGGGGAAAGCGATCCAACAGCGCGGGGCTGTGCGTGAGTAGCAGCCGCGGTCGGTCGCGCTTCTTGGTGAGGGAATCGAAGCGCGCGTGTCCAGCCGTCGAGTCGTCGGTGGCGAACACGTCGATACCGTTCGTGAGTTGGGCGGCTTCGTTCACCAGCAGCGTGGCGTCACCATCGCGGTAGGCGCGTTCGAGATCTTGTGCGGGGACTCTCCCCCAGTGTTCCCAGTTTCCCAAAGTGGCGACGACGTTTCGTCCGGGCGCTCGGAGTTCGCCAAGTAGCTCGCTCAGTGCTTTCAAACGATTCACGGAATCCACCAAGTCTCCCGTCAACGCGACCAGCTGAACGTCGTGTTCACGCACGGCGCTGACGATGGACGCTTCGACGGACCCGAGCGTCGTCAAGTGCGCATCCGTCACTTGAGCCAAGCTGAAACCGTCGAGACTCGCAGGCAAACCGTCGACGAAGACGTCGTGCTGCGTGACTTCGAGCCAGTGTGGTTCGAGTACGAACGCGTCGAGCAACGCGCCGCCTGCCGCAGCAGCTCCCACGAGCGCCGCCCTCCTGGATATCTGCCGCGCCGCCACCCGAACAGCGTGACACCGAGCAGCTTTCTCGCCAAGTGGTCACTTCCGACCAGTTCGGGCTTGCGCGAATCGACCGTTCATGAAGGATCGAAGGCGCAGCAATCGCTGTTTCTCACCCTACTTTTCGGGAGATCTAGATGAGCGTTCAACCAGCCAACGAACCTGCGTGTAAGTCGTGTGCGACGACGCCTGCGGTAGAAACGATCATCGATGCGCGCCCTCGGGACCTGGGGTCGATCAGTGTGCGTCGCGTACTGCCGTCGATTGCACGGCGTATGGTTGGTCCGTTCATCTTTTTCGATCACATGGGGCCCGCGACGCTACCGAAGGGGCGCGGCATTCAGGTGCGACCGCATCCGCACGTCAACTTGGCGACGGTGACCTATTTGTTCGAGGGGGAGATCGTGCACCGCGACAGTTTGGGGTCGCGTCAGGCGATTCGGCCCGGGGCGATCAATTGGATGACCGCGGGGAGCGGCATCGTGCACTCCGAACGAAGCAGCGAGGCTGAGAGTGCTCGGGGTCCGCGCCTGCATGGGATCCAGCTGTGGGTTGCGCTGCCGCGCGAACACGAAGAGACAGCGCCCGCGTTTCATCACCACCCCGCGGAGATGTTGCCCATCGTGCAGCAGGGGAACGTGGAGTTGCGCGTGCTTGCGGGCTCTGCGTACGGCGCTACGTCCCCCGTCGCCACGTTCTCGCCGCTGTTCTACGTCGAGGCCGTGATCCCAGCGGGCGCCGAGGTGTTGCTCCCCCAAGAGCATCATGATCGTGCGGCGTACGTGGCGGAGGGGTCAGTCGAGTGTGGCGCCGAGCACGCGGCCGTCGGACGCATGTTGGTGTTCTCGCCGGGTAATCACGTAACGCTCGTCGCCGAAACCGACGCGCGGGTCATGTTGCTCGGCGGACAACCGCTAGAGGGTGAACGTCACATGTTCTGGAACTTCGTCTCCAGTCGTCCAGAGCGCCTCGAACGAGCGAAGCAGGACTGGAAAGAAGGCCGCTTCCCCAAAGTGCCCGGCGACGAAACGGATTTCATTCCGCTCCCCGAGTGATTTTGGGGTGAAAAGCGCAGTCGATATTATCCCGAACGGCTGACTCTCTGATCCCGCTCTATTCCTGGTACGACTCGAAAGATGCTCTTGTTTGGTTCTCGAGCAAGTGAAACAGCATGAAGTTGCTCACGAGCTCGCGGAGCTGCCTCACCCTGTTCGCGACGGTGGCAGTCGCGGCCTGTTCGGAGTCTAGCCCTGACGTGGAGCGCGTCGAGCATCCGCATGGCGACCGCTCGGATGCAGATTCGGATGGTGCGATTTCAGATTCGGGTGGTGCGATTTCAGATGCGAGGGGTGCGATCCCTGTTGGGAAGTTGGCACCATGCCCTGAAGAGCGAATCGCGAAGGACGCTTGCTGGAGGCGGGTATGGGAAGAGGTGACGATCGTGCCCGGCAACTCGGGGTGGGGTGCAATCGCAGTAGTAGACAGCGATGACATCATCGTCAGCGGCTGGGTCCCCGCGCGATATTTGAGCTTCGAACTGCCTGACGACGAGCCGACGTTCGTACGCAGGCTCGATGCGGAGAAGAACCACGTCTGGACGAATGCGTACGACTCGACGCCAGGAGACGACGCCTACGCGATGGCGGGGAGCGACTCTCACGGCAACGTCTTCCTGCTCGGTACGTCGATATACGAAGAGACGGCTGGTGCCGCGCGTAGGCGGATCTACGTGGCCAAAGTGAATGACAGCGGTGAAGAACTTTGGACGGCCGAAATCGGACAAGGTAGCGACGATCGCGCAACGTTTGGAGTTGCCGTGGATAGCCAAGAAAACGTCTACGTTACTGGTCGTACATCGGAGGCCTGGAGCGATCACGGCGTCGTGGGGGGCGGGCTGAACGGTGTCGTGATCAAGCTCGACTCGGCAGGTAACGTCCTTTGGGTTCACGAGCTGATTGGCGCCAGCATGGGCGTACTAGGCGTGGCGGTAGATGAACAAGATCACGCTGTGCTTGCAGCCCAAGTGGACGGCCGCGGATTGGTTCGGAAGCTGGGTGAAGACGGAACCCCGCTTTGGACCACGGTGTTGAGTGACGACGGGTCCAGTGCAGCTTGGGAGGTCTCGGTCGATGCCTGGGGGCGAATCGTCGTGGGCGGGAACGCTTCAGCCATGTTGACGGAGCAGCCCCTGTCTGGTGGCAGGGACGCTTATGTAGCTCAGCTCGATGCTGAGGGGAACGTGCTGTGGGTGAATCAATTCGGCGGCCCCTACGGCGACACGATGCACGACGTGAAAGTGGCACCTGGCGGCCAAATCTACGCCCTCGGGACGTCGAGCGGCGAGGAACCGTTCAGCGGCCACGGCTTCCTCATGGAGCTGAATAGCGAAGGAACGGAGCGGCGTTCCATCCCTTTGCTGTTGGCTGATGGTGAAGTCGTCCACTACCCTTATGACATGGCCTTCGATTCTCGCGGGCACCTGTACGTCGTCGGCGCGGTGCTTCCCGAGGACGGCTCGTGGGAGACCAGGTTCTTCGCGCGGGACGCGGTCATCTTGGAACTCGCACCCGATGCAGACTAGATACGAATCGTAGCTGGCCGAGCAATCACGCGCGCGAGTTGGTCCGCGCGTTGGATTTGAGCCCGTGCCTTGCTTTTTCGGGGCACGAGCGCAGCCAGCGCGCCGCGCTTCGTGGTCAGTCGCGGGCCGCCTGCTCACGACGAATCACATAGAGCTGAGCATTGGACTGATCGTTGTCGCGCGTCGTCGCTTCATGCCTAGCATGCCAGAAAACCCGCTCGTCAAGCTCGGTGGCTGGGGGCGTTTTCGCGAGAACCGTAGCGGAGCAGCCTGCTGGCTTCGAGCAACCCCAAGCCTCATTTACCCACGCGGCGTGCCGCCGCGCGGGACCCGTTCGTTTGGGACCCCGCAGTGGAAACGCCCCCAGGCGCCGAGATCGGCGGGTGTCATCACAGAATGAAATTAGACCAATGCTCAGCACATAGAGGGAGCCGCGCAGGGCCCACACCGCGACTCCCCAGGCCAAAGCTTCACGAACGTCGACTCGCGTCAATTGAACGCGGCCTTCGTCATCTGCACGTCGACGACGTCGTGATCGAGCAAGGTGTGCTCGATCATGTTTGCGGTGGGGGCGGCGTATTTCACCGAACCGGGGCGACCGCGTTGCATCGCAGCAGAAATTTTTTTTGGTTTGGGGGCGGACAATCTTGCCCGTCTACCCCGTCGCGGTGGTGAACGCAGACTTGAAGCTGCGGCAAGGAGCGTGCTGGTGCTGCTCGGTGGTTATTGGCCCTCCTTCTCATCTTCAAGACCAAGGACCAGCTCAGCTATGAAACCCTCACGAACTTACTCAATCGTCGTTGCCGCTCTCGCATTTGCTTGCAGCTCGGACGGCGACGATACGGACGCGAACACGATTCCAGTCGAGGGCAGCAGCAGCACGACCGCGAGCAACTCGGCGAGTGGGTCGGGTGCTGGCACCACGACGTCGACTGCAGGTACTAACACGGGCACGACGTCCACAGGCGGCAGCAACACGGGCTCGTCGTCGACTGGTGGTGCGACGACTGGGGGCACGACGTCGACGACGGGGACGAACTCTGGTGGGGCCGCTACGACGGGTGGCGCAGGTGGTGGCGGCTCGATGGGCGCAGGCGGCGGCCCGGGCATGATGGGCGCAGGCGGCGGTCCGGGCATGATGGGCGCAGGCGGCGGCGAGGGCATGACGGGCGCAGGCGGCGGCGAGGGCATGACGGGCGCAGGCGGCGGCGAGGGCATGACGGGCGCGGGCGGTGGCGACACCATGGGGCCAGGCGACGACGACATGATGACCGACGACATGACGACGGATGACATGATGACGGACGACACCATGGCGGACGACATGATGACCGACGACATGATGACGGATGACATGATGACCGACGATTCGGCGCAGGCGGGCGAGTGCATGAAAGGCACGACCGCCGCGAACGAAGTCGTGTTCATCGGAGAGTCGTTCATCGCCGCGTCGTCTATCGCGCGTGACACGTCGAATCTGGCCGTGCAGAACGGCTCACTGCAACAGGGCGAGCAGTACCTGGACTTCTCTGTGAGTGGTACTCGCTTGGGAGACGGCGCGATCCCGAACCAGTACACCCAAGCTCAGGCGGCGAACCCGATCCGCTTCGTACTGATGAACGGCGGTGGTAACGACTGTCTACAAGCCAACGATCCGAACGCGCCGATCCCCGCGGCAGAAGCGCTCTACGAGCAGATGGCCGCTGACGGCGTCGAGAAGGTCGTCTACTTCTTCTACCCCGATGCAGCAGGGGCGTTCGGCGGCCCGGGCAGCAGTCTGCAAACCTGTTTGGAAGAGTACCGCCCCAAGATCAAGGCGGTGTGCGACGGGCTCACGTCCCCCGAGTGTCACTGGCTCGATTTGGCTGAGACCGAGTGGGATGGAAACGAGGACGCGTTTACGTCAGACGGCATTCACCCGAATGGCGAAGGTAGCCGCGTTACGGCGGAAGCGATCTGGCAGACCATGGTCGACAACTGCGTCGCGCAGTGATCGGCTTGGTCCAAACGCGTCGTCCCTTCGAGACTCGAGCTTGACAGCAGCATACGCGCAGCGACGAACAGCGGTGTGGGATGAGCCGACACCGCTGCGATGTCTGGTGAGATTCGCACCCGTCGTCTTCGTTGCGCTGTGCTGTGCGTGTTCGGGTGAAACGGACGATACCCCTGCGGGTGATGGTGCTGCTTCGATGGAAGCGAGCTCGTCGACGACTGGCAGCGCCGCGACGACTGGCACTGCCGCGACGACGAGTGCCACTGGTTCCCCGAGTGCCACTGGTTCCCCGAGTGCAACTGCGAC
>CBFGUG010000147.1:0-14727 GCA_965651905.1 uncultured bacterium
CACTACGCTGCTCAGCGGACGGTGCCGCTGCGGCGGCAGGTGGAGCTGCAGCCGTCGCCACTGTTGGTGTTGCCGTCGTCGCACTGTTCGGAGCCGTTGACGACGCCATCGCCGCAGCGCGGGCCTAGCTTACAGCCGGGCGCGCACTCGCCGTAGCCGCCATCGTTGTCGCCGTCGTCGCACTGCTCGTTTTGTGGATCGCGCACGCCGTCGCCGCAGCGTGGGCCGTAGGTGCACATCGGTCCGCACTCGCCGTAGCCGCCGTCGTTGACGCCGTCGTCGCACTCCTCATCCAGATCCTCTTGCACGACGCCGTCACCGCAGCTCAAGCCTTCGCGACAGTTGTCCGTGCAGTTTTCGCTGCCGTCACACTCCTCGCCCCACTCTTCCTGCACCACGCCGTCGCCGCAACGCGGGCCGCGGCGGCACTCCTCGGTGCAAGAGCCGTAGAACGAGTCGTTGATGCCATCGTCGCAAGTTTCATCGCCGTTGACGATGCCGTCACCGCAGAACGGTCCCTGCTGACAGTTCTCGGTGCATTCGCCGTAGCCGCCGTCGTTGCCGTCTTCGCCTTCGTCACACTGTTCGAATTGGCCTTGAACGACGCCGTCGCCGCAGCGCGGGCCCCACTCGCAACCAGGCGCACATAGACCGTACTCGCCGGCGTTGACACCATCGTCGCAGATTTCGTCCAGCTCTTCCTGAACCAGGGCGTCACCGCAGATGCCGATCAGGCGGCAGTTATCAGCGCAGTTGTCGCCACCGTCGCACTCTTCGCCCCACTCCTCTTGGATGACGCCGTCACCGCAACGTTCACCCCAGACGCAGCCAGGTGCACATTCCCGGTAACCACCGTTGTTGACACGGTCGTCACACTCTTCAGGCCCGTTGACGATACCGTCGCCGCAGTACTGGTCGGGCTGACAGAATTGACTGCAGCCGTCGTAACCGCCCGTGTTGCCCGCGGTGCCTTCGTCGCAGGTTTCGTAAGGCGCGTCGATGTTGCCGTCACCGCAGAACGGTGCCAGCACGCAGCCTTCGTCACAGCCGCCGTAGGTGCCGTCGTTGACGCCGTCGTCACACTCTTCACCCAAGGCGGGCTCAGCAACGCCGTTGCCACACAGGATGCGGCACTGCGGGTTGCAGTTCTCGCCGCCATCACACTCTTCGCCCCAATCGGCTTGGATCTCGCCGTCGCCGCAGTTAGGGGCCCAGGTGCAATCAGGGTTGCAACCGCCGTAACGGCCGTCGTTGGCGATGCCTTCGTCACATTCCTCCCCTGCCGCGACGTCGACGTGGGCGTCTCCGCAGAAGGGTCCGATCAGGCAGTCTTCCGTACACCCGCCGTAACCACCGTTGACGTTGGTGTTGAGCATGCCGTCGTCACACTCTTCGTTGGGCGCGTCGACATCGCCATCGCCACACAGCGGGGGCAACACGCAACCGCGCGCGCACGCCCCAGGCGAGCTGTCGTCCCAGGCGCTGTTGTTGGTGCCGTTGTCACATTCTTCTTCGGGGTCTTGGTTTGCGTCACCGCAGTATGGCCCGAGCGTGCACTGCTCCGTACACGCGCCGTACTCGGGAGTTTCCGTGTTGTTGGGCTCTTCCGCCTGTTCGCCCGTCGCGATGCCCACGGTGCCGTCGTCACACTCTTCGTCCGGGGTTTCGAAGCCGTCGCCGCAGACGGGGGTGCACACGGAACGCTCGAGGTTGAAGTTCTTGAGCTCGAGGCGGTAGTTGGATGCGCACTGATTGCGCTCAGCTTGGAAAACGACGACTTCGTAGATGCTGCCGTTGACCAGCCCAAGCGTGTAGTTCTGAGTTCCGCCACCGCCAGTATAGGTGGTGGTTGCGTTGCCGTTGGCTAGCAGCTGCACTTCGCCTTCCAACTTCGAATGCACTCCACCGAGGTCGAGCGCCAGACGGCCACCGATGTACACGAAGACGTCATCGTCACCCGTGAAAGTGAGGGTCGGCAAGTCGGACGAGTCGAACTGGAACCAATGGTGGACCTCGCTCGTGAAGTGGAAGTTGTTGTTCTGGCCACTACACCGAGTAGTCGTCGAGCCTAGATCATCGAGTGGCCAGAAACCCGAATCGCCATTGCCCCATTGCGTCCCGTCATATTCGTGCGTGTCACTATCGTAGACGTACGTGTCGCCACTAGTTTGCCGCAGCGGAAGCGTGCTGAGCACTACGTCCTCGGCGGCACTATCCACGTACCACTGCTCGAAGCTGGCAGCGCTTCGAATCTTCTCGGTGCAATAGGTAACACTATCGCGTACCCCTCCATCGTTGGGGCACCCACCGCGAAAGGCAGAGATCGGCTTGCCGTTGAGAGCAGCCCCATCCGCGCCCGTCCCTAAAGTAGCACGAGGGTAGCCCTGCTCGAGATTCCAAGTGGGACCATCGGGCCACTCAAAGTCGGGATGACCGGATCCGTATGGCGGCCCCGCGTCGAAGTCCCTGTACACGATCGGGAGATCGATGATTGTGGGCACGGAGTTGTCGATGTCACACTCGTAGCCGTCCTCGATCTCACACTCGTCCGAGCAGCCGTCGCCGTTGGCGGTGTTGCCGTCGTCGCAAGCTTCGCCAGGGAACTTGATGCCGTCACCGCAGACTTCGAGGCACGCGCCGCCACTGCAGTTGGGCGCCACTTTGCAGTCGGGCGTGCAGCCGTCGGTCCAGCTGGTGTTCCTGCCGTCGTCGCAAGGTTCGTTGCCCTCTTTGCCGTTCTGACCGCAGATGGCCGCGGTGCACACTGACGGTTCACCCGTGCACACGGTGTTCTCCGCCATGCGGCAATTGTCGTCGCAGCGGTTGTTGGCGTTGCCGGCGTCGTCGCACTGCTCGTTGCCGCGCACCAACCCGTCACCACAGTCGGTCCGACACCTAAACCCGGCGCGCGCACAGATGAAGCCCTCTTCTTCCTCCATACAATCGTCGGAACAACCGTCACCCGACTCGTCGTTGCCGTCGTCGCAAACCTCTTCACCGTTGATCACCCCGTCGCCACACTGCACGTTGTAAAAGCAGTTGGCTCCGTTGGCGTCACACGCCCAATCCGTCTCGATGCGGCATTGCGCGGAGCAACCATCTTGCGGATCGCTGGAGGTGTTGCCGTCGTCACACTGCTCGCCGGCCTGTCGAGTACCATCGCCGCAGAAGGTGCGTTCGACACACAGCTGACCCGGCGTCGGGCAAACGTAGTCGGGCTCGAGCTTACAGGAGGCGTCACAACCATCGTCGTCGTTGGCGTTGCCATCGTCACACTCTTCACCCGTGGCTTGGCTCACGCGTCCATCGGGGCACGCGTACAGCTGCAAACACGCTTGACCGGGAATACACACGTAGCCGTCCGTGATCGTCCGACAGTCCCCTGAGCAACCGTCGCCGTCTTCGGTGTTGTCGTCGTCACACAGCTCCCCCGGGTGGCGATCACCATCGCCACACACGATGTCGCTGACGCAGGGCTCCCCAGCGGTCGAACACGTCCAGTACGGATCTTCGATGCAGATACCCGAACAGCCGTCGTTCCAAATCTGCGTGTCCATGCGAATGGCATCACCATCGTCACAGACTTCGCCGTTTTCCTCTTGAATCACACCATCGCCACAGTAGGTGATGAATTCACACGGCTCGCCGGGTACGGGGCAGCTCCAGCCGGGCTCGAGCTGACAGTCTTCGTCACAGCCGTCGCCGCTGTCTTCATTGCCATCGTCACAACGTTCTACGCCGTTGACCACGGTATCGCCGCAGGCGTACACCAGTTCGCACGGGGCGCCGGGTTCGGGACAGATGAACGCGGGATCTTGCTCACAGCTCGACGAGCAACCGTCGTCGTCTTCCGTGTTGCCGTCGTCGCAAACTTCGCCGACCTCTTTCTGACCGTTACCGCACACGATCGTGTACTCGCAGGGTTCACCGGGTTCGTCACACTCCCAATAGGGATCGACGTTGCAGATGCCCGAACAGCCATCACCCCAGACGCGGTTGCCGTCGTCACACTCTTCGCCGTCTTGCAGCGTGCCGTCACCACAACGCTCGTCGAGTTGACACGGCTCCCCGGGCCTTCTGCAAACGTATCCCGACTCGAGCTTGCAATCTTCAGTGCAGCCATCGCCGTCTTCGTTGTTGCCGTCGTCACATTCGTCCGAGCCGTTCACGCGGCCATCACCGCAAGCGTATAGACGAACGCAGGGTTCACCCTCCAAGCAAACGAACGATACGTCTTGTTCGCGACAGTCCGCGGAGCAACCGTCATCATCTTCGGTATTGCCGTCGTCGCAGAACTCGCCTGGATCGATTCGTCCATCACCGCAGACGATGGTTGATACGCAGCCGCCGTCGCCATCGCAGTCGAAGAACGGCTCTACCTTGCAGACGCCGTTACACCCGTCACCTGGCAGCGCGTTACCATCATCACACTCTTCCCCCACGTCCTCGACGCCATCACCGCAGGCGGGCCCAGCGTCTCCAATGGGATCGCAGCCCAGGCCGGTGCGTTCGTCACAGCCCGCATCCCCAGCGCCATTGTTGCCGCTGCCCGAACCGCCGATGAACCCGTCATCCGAGCCGCCGAATCCACCGAGCCCCCCTTCACCCGAGGTGCTTACACCCGCGTCGCCCGCGTCGGCCCCCAAAGGAGCGTCGTCGCTCTTCACGGTGGGTTTGCCGCTGCAGCCGGCCAGGATCAACGTGCCGACGAGAAAAAAATTGACGGTTCTGAGGCTGGGGAGGAGTCTGCTCATCGAGGGGTAGCTCTCAATTCTGTGGAATCGGGCCCGGCGCCTGCGGGCCCTTAAGTGTTGGGGGTTCGTGGCCGCATGGCGGTGCGACAGCAGAAACATTCTGCAGGGTCCATTGCGCGGATCAGCGCCTATTCCTGGCGGTTCGCGATTTTTGTAGCGGGTTGTGGGAGGCTAACCCCGCTGGCCTTACGGGCGATCCAGGCGTGCACTTGCCGCGGTCTGTGAGCCCAGGTAGCCGTGTCGTCGGCATGGGAACGTTAACGAGGCTCAACACCACTGGGGACGCTGGAACGCTGGGAATTTCAGTAAGACCGTACTGCGAGGCAGACATCGACTGAGACTCGCCCTATGCTCGCGCACCCAATGGCTACGGTCCCTCTACTCAATCACCAGCAATCCGACTTCGAGCAACGCGTCAGCGACCTGTGTTCGCGCTTGCATTCGGGATCACTGGTGGCTGGCGGGCAATCGACGTTGGACGTGCCAGCGATCGTCAGTGACATTCTCTCGCAAGTGCAGCGTGGAGGTGACGCGGTCGCCGCCAAGCTGGCGTCCAAGTTCGATCGCGCCGAAATCACACCGAGCAGCCTGCGTGTCAGCCCTGAGGAAATCGTGCGGGCCCATGCGTCTGCCGACGCCGGGTTTTTGACGTTGATGCGTCAGGCGATCGCCAACATCACCGAGTACCAGAAGCACATCTTGGTGAAGGCGCCGCCGCCGTTAACCCGAGGCGGACGCGAGCTCGGCGTACGCTACACGCCGATGGAGCGCGTCGCGGTCTATGTGCCGGGTGGACAAGCGCTGTATCCGTCGACTGTACTGATGACCGCAGTGCCCGCGCGCGTCGCGGGCGTCAAAGAGATCGTCATGGTCTCACCGCCCACGGGAGGTGAGATCAATCCGATGGCGTTAGCCCTAGCCAAAGAGCTCGGCATCACGGAAGTGTTGCGACTGGGCGGCGCCGTCGGGCTGGCGGCGGTCGCCTTCGGCACGGAGAGCATTCGACCCGTTCAGAAAATCGTCGGCCCCGGAAATTCGTTCGTCGCTGAAGCCAAACGTCAATTGTTCGGTCGCGTGGGCATCGACTCTATCGCGGGCCCGAGTGAAGTGTTCATCGTCGCCGACGATTCGGCGCGTCCCGCTTGGGTCGCCGCCGACATGCTGGCGCAAGCTGAACACAACCCGGGCTCGGCGATCCTCGCCACCGATTCTGCCGAGCTGGCTAGCGCGGTGGCCGAGCAGGTCGACCGACAGCTCGCCGAGCTCGAACGCTCAGACGTGACGAAGCCGTCGCTGGAGAACTACAGCGCCATCTTGGTCACCAAAGATCTGAACGCGGCCTGCGTGCTTGCCGACCGCTTCGCGACGGAACACTTGCAAATCACGACGCGCGACGACGATGCGTGCCTGGCGCAAATTCAGAACGCAGGTGCGATTTTCCTCGGCCATTACAGCCCCGTGCCCATCGGTGACTACTTTGCTGGTCCATCCCACGTGCTTCCGACGGGCGGAACGGCGCGCTTCTTCGGGCCACTCAGCTGCAACGACTTCATCAAAGCCAGCAGCACGTTGCGTTACGATGCCGCAGGCATGGCCGAAGACGCACCCCACGTTGCCGACTTCGCCACCCGCGAAGGGCTCACCGCACACGCCCGAGCGGCGCGTATTCGGCAGACGCCGAGCTGAGGCGAGAGGTAGCGATGTTCAAACTCGTGCTCGAGGGCGGCGGAGTGCGCTCGGCGTACTCGGCTGGGATCTGTAAGGCGCTGGTCGACCGCGGTGTGCGCTGCAACGCGGTCGTCGGCAGCTCGTCAGGCTCGGTGAACGCGGCGTTTTTCGCCTCCAAACAAACCGACGCACTGGTCGAGCTGTGGACGGACTACGTGCCCAACGGCTTCATCAGCTGGCGCCGTCAACTCAACCCCTTTGCGGGCCCAGGGCTCGGCGTCGACATCATGCTGGACGACGTGATCGTCGCGGAGCGCAAGCTCGACCTGCACGCAGCCACCGCGGGGGATCCTGCCTTGTTCATCACGGCGACCAACGTCGATGGCTGCTTGCCGACCATCGCCAGGCCCGACGCGACGAACCTCATCGAGTGGTTGCGCGCGTCATTGGCATTGCCCGCTGCATACAACCGCATCGTTCAGATAGACGGGCGAGGTTACATCGATGGCGGCGTTGCAACGCCTGTCCCTTTCGACATCGCGGAGCTCGACGCCTTCGATGGTCCGACCATAGTGGTGCTCACCCGCAAGGTGAAGACGCAGAAACGTCCGCTCAACTGGTACGAACGCGCCTTCCTGTACACCATCGTGCCGCGGCGCGCGCGCAAGTCGACGGAGCAGCAGCACCACCTGCACAACGCCACCATGCTGCGCTTGACTAAAGCCATCGAGGAAGGTCGCGTGCTGCTTTCCGATCCGCCCGACGCGATGCCCATCTCCAGATTGACCCGCGACCGTCCCACTATCCTCGACGGCGTCAAGATGGGGCTGGACGAAGGCGCCCGCTTGGCAGAGCTGCTCACCGCCCACGCCCCTCACGACCAGAATGATCGAAGCGAGCCCGCAGCGACGCAAGACCAGGTCGGGACCTGAGCTACTCTCTGCGCAAGATCCGAAGCGCATGCTCGACGGCTTGCGTGTAGTCGTGCCCCTCGAGCTCGAAGCGGCCTGACTCGAAGTAGCCTGCGCGCGCCGCGTCTTGAATCAGCTGTCCCTGTTGTTCGACGTTGAGTTGCTCGAACGTCTCGCCACGGTCGACGTCGCGCCGCCAATCGTAAGCATCCCCTACGATGCGGTCGTGCCACAGTGACTCGGCGATCGGTGGGTTGCCGTGTTGGTACTGCCAGGCGTGCACGGCCTCGTGCAGCAGCGTCGCGCGATAGGCTTGGACTTCGAACTCTGGGGCGTCAGCCGCGGGCGGCGTGACTCCTTTGAGATAGATACTGTTGCCCAGCGCAAACGGTCGATCGCTGAGGCTGGCGAGGCCCGCGAACCCTTCCTTGATGGTGATCGCGTCGACGTCGAGCCCGGGGCCAAACACCTCCCTCAACCACTGTTGCTCACGCAAGTCAGGCTGCCTACCCGCGCTCTCCAGCCCGAGGGCGACCTGCAGGGTGCTGATCAATTTACCTGCACCCAACACCAAGTTGTTGACCGCAAAACGCGCGATCTGTGTCGTTGCGCCGGCGACGATTTCTCCGACTCCCCGCACGAAATACGTCAACTGATCTTTGAGTGCCGCTCCGATGCTGGACAGCACGGCCATCAGCAGAAAGCTTCCCGCGCTCGTATCTTCGGCTGGCGGCGGGGCAGCTGTTTCGGTGACTTCGGGGGCCACGTGAGTTTCGTTCGACGAAGCCCGCTCCGCAGCCCCGGACGACGCACCGCGCGATCGCACACTCTCGACCAACGAACGCTCGCCAGCAGAAGCGTGGCTCGGCCGGCGGTGGTGTTCCGCGTCTCGGGTCGCTTCCGGCTCAGCGAGCGGTTGACGGGACGCGTGCTCTGGAGGTGAAATGCGCATGCTCGGCGTTCGGCCACGCTCCGCCTCGGTTTCGCATTTCGTGGCGAGGCTGGCGTGCGGCGACGCCTGCAACGCCGCCGAGCCCCCAAACGCCAGCGCTTCATCACGTTTCTGAAACCCAATCGAAATGCGCCCACGCGCTCCATCACACCATGCGAGACAGATACCAGCGGCAAACCAAGATCATTGCGACGCTCGGCCCCGCCACGGAAAGTGACGAGCAACTGGCTCGTCTGATCAGCGAAGGCGTCGACGTATTGCGCCTCAACATGGCGCACGGCACACGTGAGTGGGTCCTGGATCTCGTAGCCCGCATCCGCAAAGTATCGGGGGAACTGTCGCGACAGGTTGCGGTGATGATGGACATCAAGGGGCCAGAAATACGCACGGGCCCCGTCGACGAACCAATTCGGCTGCAAGTCGGCGACTCGTTCGAACTGTATACCAAAGACCCGACGCCTGGCAGCGTCGGCGTCAGTGTAAACTACCCGGGGCTACCCAACGACGTGGAAGTGGGCTCGACGATGCTCGTCGATAGCGGACTGATGCGCTTTCAGATCACGGACAAGGACGCGACGCGAGTTCAGTGTAAGGCGCTCACCGCGGGCGCGATTGGCTCGCGGCGCCACATCAACTTGCCGGGTGCGGACGTCAGCCTACCGGCCCTAACCGAGAAAGATGAACGCGATGTGCGTACGGGCGTCGAAGCTGGCGTCGACTTTTTCGCGCTGTCCTTCGTGCGCAAGGGCGAAGACGTCGTGATCCTGCAGCGGATGCTGGACCGACTCGACTGCAAGGCTCGGGTGATCGCCAAGATCGAAGATCAAAGCGGGCTGCGTTTCTTGGAAGACGTCGTACGCGCCGCCGACGCCATCATGGTGGCACGTGGCGACCTCGGAATCGAGATCGAGTATCATCGGTTGGCGCTGGTGCAGACGCAGATGGTGGATCTGTGCTTGAAGCTCGGCAAACCCGTGATCATCGCAACCCAGTTGCTGGAGTCGATGATCAGCGCTCCCATGCCGACTCGCGCCGAGATCTCGGACATCTCGACTGCCGTGCGCGAGCGTGCGGACGCGGTGATGTTGTCGGGTGAAACCACCACGGGTCAGTACCCCCTCGAATGCGTGGAGGTGATGAAGAACATCTTGAGGTCGGTCGAACCAACCCTACCCCGCGGACTCAACGAAGCGCTCGACCTCCGAACCCCGAAAGCGAAGATGTTGCGCTCCGCGGCTCGGTTGGCGCAGGACCTCGGCAATTGCGGGGTCGTGATTTTCCTGCGCAATCGCACCCTGGCGTATCAGATGGCTGCGCTGCGAGCCGTGGGCGTACCCATCTACGCGTTCACCGACGACGAGTCGCTGTTTCGGCAGTTACTGCTGCCGTGGGGCGTCGAGCCCTTCTTGATGCCTCTGCGCGACGACCCCGAACTGACGATCCAGGACGCTCTCGCGTACCTGCTGCGCCGCAACTGGGTCAGCAAGCGCGACTGGGTAGTGGTGCTCACCAACGCCATGGCCCACGACCGAGTGTTCGATAGTATGCAGCTGCGATCCGTCGAGTAGCTTGGATCTCGCTACCCGATGCCGCGAAGGACCACGACATCGTGATCCTCCGCGTGTTTCGAACCTCTGACGTAGTCGCTCGCTCGTCACCTGGGGCGTTCAGTCACCCGCGTCAACGTCGGCGTCCGTGGCGGCGTCGAGCGCCGCGTCGAGGCCGGCTTCAGCTCCCGCCTCGAGACTTCCTGAATCGACCGAGGCATCAACACCCGCCTCGGGCAGGCCCGCCTCGCCCACGTCACCAGCGTCGACGCCAGCTTCCGTCTCGGGCTCCTCGAGCGGGACACAGGCGCCTGACGAGCAGCCACCCTCACACACTTCGAGGCGAGCACCTCGTTCGTTGCAACTGTTGACGCTGTACACGTCGCCTTCGAAACACGTGCGCCCAGTGTTCGGGACACACTCGCTGCGGTTGCACGCGCCAGCGGAACACCCGAGGGCGCAGTCGACCAGCTTGTCGCCAGCAACGGGTGCGCCCGAGCAACCGCCGAGCAGGGCGTGCACCGCGCGACCGACGCAAACCGTACCGACAACTCGCGTCACACAATCCAAACAGCCATCTTCGGAGCAACCGTTGGGACAGTCTTCGGCGATGTCTGGCTGAATGTTTCCGCAGCTGTCGACCTCATGCATGTCACCGAGAGCGCAGGCGACGTCATCGCCTTCTACGCATTCGAAGTCGTCAGCGCCTTCACAGTCAGGCCCGTCAGCGCCCACCACGCAGATCTCTTCACACTGTTCGACCAACGCGCCGATGTTGCCGCAGTTGTCACGCGAGTAGATGTCCCCGTCATAACAGACGCTGTCGCCTTCGAAGCTGCAACCCACACAAGCGCCGTCTTCGCACGCGTCGACACACAGCGCCTCGACGTTCGTCAGGTTACCGCAAGAGTCCACACTGACCACGAAGTCGTCCACGCACGTCATCGCGTCGCGGTCCTCACACTCGCCGTCGACACACTGTCCGCTCGCGCAGCCGTCCTCGCACTCGACGACGACGTCGCCAGGCTCACCACAAGTATCCAGCTCCACGACGCTGTCGCCATCACAGAACACCCCGGCAGACCTCGCGCAGTCGACGCACTCGCCGAACTCGCACTCTTGGTCACAGGTCTCGACCTCCGTTACGCTGTCCTCGCACAGGTCGATCTCGACGACCGCGTCGCCATCACACGACAGGACCACGTCGCTGTCTTCGCTGCATTCTAGCGGTGAGTCGTCGTCGTCATCCGTGGGATCGTCGTCGTCGGCGTCATCGTCGTCCGTGGGATCGTCGTCATCATCGTCATCCGTGGGATCGTCGTCATCATCGTCATCATCGTCATCCGTCGGCTCGTCGTCGGCGTCATCGTCGTCTGTGGGGGCGTCGTCGACATCGTCGGTCGTGGGATCGTCATCGTCGTCGCTAGGGTCATCCGCAGACGCTTCGCTTCCCGCTTCAGTGACGCCCGAGGTTCCCGCATCATCGCCGCATGCCACGGTCAGCGCGAGGGGTAGCACCACGAACGCGGCAAGGGCCCCTCGCCACCGCCCCAGCGGCGGTGTATGGGTCAACGTGATACCGAGCTCGGGGTCGACACCGCGCTCGGAAGCATCAGGCGGGTAGTGGTTCAAGTTTGACGTCTGCATGTTCCTCCAGGCAGGCCGGGAATTTCTCGATGGATTTGGTTAAGAGCCGGCGCAGCCCGCGAGCCTCTTTGCAAGCCCTGTGACAACTCGGCAGCGTGCGAGCCACTTTCCAAAAGTCCGCCTGTGCCGCTCCCGCGAACGAGCGTAGCTTTGCCAGGCACTGAAATGTTACGAGTGGCAGGCCCCTTGCTAACTTGCCGCAAGCCCCCAATCAGGATGACCTCGTCCGCTCCTAGTCGACGCCTTTTGCGCCACCCGTCCACCTAGCTGTCCCTAAATGCCCCAAGCCCCTGCCGAGTCGTCCACGAGTCGCCGCCGATGAAGCTCGCGCCGAAACTCACGTTGTCGATGTCCATCGGGATCTTGGTGGTTCATCTCGGCGCGGCTGGCTATCGCGTGTACCGAGAGACCAAGTTGTTTCACGCAGACGTCGGACGCGACGCAACGGTGCTCGGACGCGGGCTGTCGCACGCCGTGGAACGGGCCTGGGAGACGGGCGGACAGGCCGAAGTCCTCGCGCTCGTTCGACACGCCACAGATCGCCAGGCAGAAACCGAGGTGCGCTGGATTCAACTGCCCGAACAGCTCGGCACGTTGCCTCCCGAAAGTATGGCTATCGACGCAGTGACCGCGCGCGCGAGCATTAGAACGATGACACCGACGACCGTCACTACCCAACTGCCCTCGGGTGAGGCGCTGCTCACCTACGTGCCCGTGCAAGTCGAGCTGGCCACGTTTGGCGCCCTGGAGATCATCAACCCGTTGGACGACGAACGCCTGTACATCCAGCGTTCCGTGCTGACCGTAGCTGGCACGACCCTGGTGCTCGTTTCCTTGTGCGGTGCAGTGCTGTGGGTGCTCAGTGCTGGACTCATCGGCGCACCGATCCGTGCGCTGGCAGAGCGCGCCCGAGGCGTGGCCCGCGGCGCCCTCGAGGAGCGCGTCGAACTCGAAGGCAGCGACGAGCTGCGTGAACTGGCGATCGAAATGAACCGCATGTGCGACAGGCTCGAAGAGGAGTCGGAGCGTGCCAATCAAGCCGCGTCGGAACGTGAGCTGGTCGTCCAACAACTGCGTCATTTCGATCGCCTGGCGACGGTTGGCTCGTTGGCGTCCAACATGGCGCACGAGCTCGGTACGCCGATCAACGTGATCGAGGGGCACGCGCAATTGATCGAAGAGCTCGGCCCGGACGAACGCACCAACGACCACCTGCGCATCATCGAAGAACAATGCCGTCGTATGGCGGGGATCATCAGGCAGTGGCTCGACTTCGCGCGGCGCGGGCGTGAGCTGAACGGGCAGTGCCAGGCCGAGCCAGTGATCGAGTCTACGCTGTCGATGTTGCGCCCGATGGCGCGAGCCTCCAAAGTCACCGTCACCCTCGACCCGGGCAAGGCAGTGCCGAACGCAGCGATCGGCTCGGCGCACCTCCAACAAGTGATCCTCAACCTCGCCGTGAATTCGATTCAAGCGATGCCTGATGGCGGCAGTTTGCGCATATCCACTGCTTTTGACGACCGTCCGCACTTCTCTGACGCTGGCAGAAACGGGTTTGTCCGCATCGAGGTGTCTGACTCGGGTGGAGGTATCGAACAGGAGGCGCTCGACCGGATCTTCGAGCCGTTCTTCACGACCAAAGATCCAGGAAAGGGCACGGGGTTGGGCTTGCCGATTGCGGGTGGTATCGTTCAAGAGTACGGCGGGTGGATCGAAGTGGCTGAAACATCACCAGCAGGCACGACTTTCTTGGTGTTCATCCCCGCCAGAGGAGAACGCGGGTGAACCATCAGATTCTGATCGTGGATGACGACCGCCCGATGTGCGGGATGTTGCAGGCTGGCCTGAATCGGCCTGACTATGAGATCACGACGTGCACCGACGCTTCAGCGGCATTGCAACTGCTGCGCGAACGCGAGTTCGCGTGCGTGATCACCGACGTGCGCATGGGCACCAAAGACGGCATCGAGTTGTGCCGCGAGGCCCTACAGTTGCGGCCACAGCTCCCAGTGATCGTGGTAACCGCGTTTGGCAGCATTCAAACGGCGATCTTGGCGATTCGCGCGGGGGCGTTCGAGTTCCTCACCAAACCGTTCGAGCTGGACACGATGCGTCGACTGGTCGCCCGCGCGATCGAGCACCATGCCCTCACTCAACGCGTCCAGGCGTTGGAGCGCAGTCTGCAGAGTTTGCGCGAGGCGCCGTCGATGGTCGGCAGCAGCGCAGCCGTGCGACAGCTCCAACAATTGATTGAACGCGCTGGGCCGTCCGACGTCGCGGTACTGATCCAAGGTGAGAGCGGCACGGGCAAGGAGCTCACCGCTCGCATGATCCACGAGGCGAGCGGTCGTCGGGATCAGCCTTTCGTCGCCATCAACTGCGCGGCCCTGCCCGAGAACCTGCTCGAGAGCGAACTCTTCGGACATGTACGCGGAGCGTTCACTGACGCCAAGTCGGACCGCAAGGGCCTGTTCACTCAAGCAGGCAAGGGCACCATCTTTCTAGACGAGATCGGAGAGCTACCGCTCAACCTGCAGCCCAAGCTACTTCGCGTGCTGCAAGAACGGACGCTGCGCCCCATCGGGGGGCGTTCGGACTTGCCGTTCGAAGCGCGAGTCATCACCGCCACCAACCGAAACCTCGAAGACGAGGTGCGTGAAGGGCGATTTCGCGAAGATCTGTACTACCGGGTGCAGGTCTTACAAATCGACGTACCGCCGCTACGGGTGCGTGGCGGCGATGTACTTCTACTGGCGCAGGCGTTCGCGGACGACATCTGCAGGCGCATGGGCCGCCCGCCCGTAAAGTTGAGCCGCGAGTTCGCTGAAGCCCTCGGGGGCTACCACTGGCCAGGCAACGTACGCGAGTTGTCGAACTGCATCGAACGCGCGATCGCGCTCGGCGACGGCCAAGTTCTCGCGGTGAGCGATCTCCCTTCCAAGGTGTTGGCGCGTCCCAGCACTCCCATCACCAGTCCCGACTCGGGCGAGTTCGTACCGCTGCACGAGGTCGAACGTCGCTACATCCTGCGCGTGGTCGAAGCGGTGGACGGCAACAAGTCACTCGCGGCCCGCATGTTGGGGCTGAACCGCAAGACGTTGTACCGCAAGCTTTCCGAGTATGGCGTAGCAGGAGATGTGGAAAGCGAACGCGACGCCAACGAAACCCGAGAATGACACGCCCCTGGGGTTGGCACTCGCGTTGCATCGTTGAGCACTATGCAGCCCCCGCCTTCCGCATCACATCCA
>CBFGUG010000148.1:0-14713 GCA_965651905.1 uncultured bacterium
CCGCTTGTCGCTTCAAACTCGCGAAAGCACACGACGGGGCACGGCGACTAGGTACGGCCAAACGAGCCCCGTTAGGCTGATAGCAGCCGTCGTACTGAAGCATGGGCACAGGCCCACATTCAGGCTAGGCCTCGCCGCATCTCGGTGTCGGGACGTAACACCCGGCCTCTTCGGGCGCGAGGTCGCAGACGCTCACGTGCGGATCGTCAGGTCCCCATGCTCTCTGCTATGCTGCGTGACCGGAGGACGCCAATGACCGACCCCTACGCATCCGTCAAAGCACACTTCCACGACGTCGCTGGTGTCGACGTGAACGAAGGCCGCGGTGCCCAAGGACTCAAAGTCGGAAACAAGATGTTCGCCATGTTCTTCAAGGGAGACCTGCTGCTCACTCTTCCACCTGACAGGGTCCAGACGCTGATCTCAACCGGGCGTGGCCTCCCCTACGACCCTGGCACCGGCAAAGTCATGGCCAACAGAGTCGTGATCCCCGTAGCCAAGAAGCGCTCTTGGATCCGGCTTTGTGAGGAAGCGGCGGCGGCAACCGGTCGCTAGTCCGTTGGAGTCCTTCCCCCCAGGCACTCCCACACAGCCGCCGAACCCCTCCCGGGCTACAGCCCAGCCGCTCTCGGTCTCGGCCTGCCAAGTTTCCGTCTGGATGCGGAGCTTCCTGCCTTCCGTGCCGGATGAACTGCGCATTTGGGGGTGTCCACGAAATCGGATCAGCTTCAAATACCTGCGGAGAGTACGCCTTCAGCGCGTACGTCAGTCGGTTAGTCACACGCACACGATCGTCGACCAGGCTGCGACGGGCTTCGACCAGCCTTCGCAACGATCGCATCTCGGCGGGGTCAGCGGGAGTGAGTTTTCTTTCGCATGCTCCAGTAGCCAGCCGTCCGAGCGTTTCCTTTTGACCCGACAGGTGACGCTGTAGTCGCGGTTTGGCTGAGGTGGCGCGGGATGTGTAGTGGGGCGTTCAGCTCAGGCCGCTAGCCGCGAAGAATCGCGCGGTCAGCCCCTCGCGAGTCTTGGCTAGCTCCTTGACGGGACCATCGGCGACGACCTTGCCACGATCGAGAACGTGTAGGCGATCGGCAATCGCCCGCGCCTCCGCCATGTCGTGCGAGATGAGTAGACTGGTAACGCCGAAGGTATCGCGGGTGTGGCGGATGATGTCGTCGACTACGCGCGCTGCGAGCGGATCGAGGCCGCTAGTCGGCTCATCATAAAGCAACAAGGATGGATCCAGGATCAGTGCGCGTGCGATACCCACACGTTTGCGCATGCCACCTGAGAGCTCCGCGGGTAGTCTGTCCTCGATACGCCCGAGATTGAGCGCATCGAGTTTCTCGCGAACCTTGTCTCGCGCGTCCGCGTCGCTGATTTTGCCATGTTCCCGCAAGGGCAGCGCGACGTTGTCGAGCACGCTGAGTGAGTCCAGTAGCGCGGCGTGTTGGAACACCATGCCGAAGCGACGCCGCAGTGCACGCAGCTGTCGCTCACTCATCGGCACGATGTCAGCGCCTTCGACGAAGATCTTGCCTTCGGTTGGCTTGTCGAGCCCGATGATCGCGCGCATCAGCGTGGTCTTGCCGGCGCCCGAGCCGCCGATGATGACGTCGATATTTCCTTTCTGGACCGTGAGCGACACGTCGTCCAACGCGAGTACGTCACCGAAACGTTGAGTCACATGCTCGACGACCAGCGGCGTTTGCGTGGCGTCACCATCGTCAGACTGTTTCACTGGCGTGCGGTTCTTTCGTCTTGCTGGTGCCTCAGTAGTGCTTGGCTTTCAGTTGCGTACGGGTCAGCTGGCGCCGAGCTTGCGCTTCAGCACTTCCATCAGCTCGGCGAAACTCTTGTTGACCAAGAAGCGTTTGAACGTTGAACGGTAGTGTTTGACCATGCTCACGCCTTCGATGGACACGTCTTCGATCATCCACTTTTTGTTCACGTCGTGTAGCGTGTAGTTCATTGGAACTCTTTCGGCGCTGCCTGTGGTGAGCGTCGTCTTGACCTCGACGAGATGACCTTTGGCCGTGGCGCTCAGCACATTGACCTTTTCGTTGCCTTGGAAACGGTCGATGTCGTCCATGTACTGATTCGCAAGCAGGTCTTTGAACACGCTGACGAACTCGGTACGTTGTGCTGGCTCGAGACCACGCCAGTAGTGGCCTAGACTGCTGCGGGCTAACGCCTCCCAGTCGAACGCCACATCCGCGATGGCGCGCAGTCGCTTCTTGCGTTCTTCGCGCTTGTTCTGCATCGCGGGGTCGCGCAATACGCCAAGCGCTCCAGTTACCATCGTCTCGACTACTTGTTTGGCGCTATTGGGGTTGGCGAGGGCGGGCGACGGAACCAGCACGTTCGCCAACGAGGCGGTCACGGAAGTTGCTATCGGAACAGCAAAGATGCGGAGGAAGGCTCTGCGCGGGGTGGGGTTTTGCATGATGAGTTCACTCTCGGGGTTCGATGGCTCGCGGCGGGTAGACATCTCCACTCATGGCCGCCAGGGTTCCTGTGGCTTTGGCTAGACTCGCCAAACCGACGTTGTACTCATATCTAGCGCGGAGCAGTGCGAGTCGCAGCTGTACGTACGTTGAAGTCGAGTCTTCCACCTCACTGGAAGCCCCCAATCCGAACGAGAAGTCGGCTGCCGCCTGAACGGCCCATTTCTTGGCGCGTTTTACGGCGATATCCGTTGAATCGATGTCGAGTTGTGCGCGTCTAAGCTCCTCCAGAGCGACGCGCACCTCGGCGGGGATTCCGTCGTTGGCCCAGCGCTCCATGTGTGCGAGTTCGGCGGCTTTCGCGCGATTTTCGCTGGCCCTCTCGTCAGCCATGCCGCCGTTGAACTGCCAACGTGCCCCGACCAGCGCCCCAGGGACGAAGTGGTTGAGTGGGTCAATCGCGAAGCGTGTGTCGATCAGGTCCCGCCCAGGTGTGTAGGCGCCTGATGCGAACACTGTGGCAAAGAAGTCGGGCAGGTTGCCCGCGCCCTCTGCGTCGGCAAGGCTCCCGTATGCGGCTTGACCTTCCGCGAGAGCGCCGATTTCTGGACGCTCGCGCTTCGCAATCGCGTTCAGTCTGGCTTCGTCGAGTTGCTTGATCTTGAGCTGCACCAGGTTGTTCTCCGCGGGTTCGACGTCCGCGCCTGGAGGCAACGCGAGGTACGCGGCGAGACCAGCGGTGGCCTGAACCAACCCTGCGTCGCTCTTGTGCTTGCCCAGCTTGAGAAAGCCAACTGCCGTTTGGATGCGCAACAGGTCGCCTTCCGTCATCCGACCCGCGGCGACTTCCTCTTCGGTCTTGGCGATTGTACCGCTGAGCCCATGTAACATCTCTTGGAAGAAGCGCCCAGCGTCACGGGCGAACAGCACCGACTCATAGAGTTTCGCGACTTCGAAAGCGATCTCTGCCTTGGTCATCTCAGCCTGGTGCTCTCGCGCTTTCGCTTCGTGGGCTGCAGCATCCGCGCGATGGTCGATCTTGCCGAAAGTATACAACGGCTGCACGATGCTGAGAGTTCCTCCGAGCACTACCGAGAGGTCTTCCAAGCGGACGTCGCCGTATGCGTTGCGCGTCGACTGTATGGCAGTTCCGGGAACCAAGTCCGCTTGCAGGGACGGGCCCGCGCCTACGACCACGTTGATACTGGGCAGCCTGGCGGCGCTGACCTGTGCACCTCTGGCCTGCGATTGCGTAACCTGGGACCGCGCCGCGGCGATTTTGGGATTCTGCGCCAAAGCCCTTGCGATGGCTTCGCGTCGGGTCAGCTTCTCGGCAGCGGCTTCACTCGACAGCATGCTGATGCCGCTCAGTATGAGGGAGGTGAGACCGATGGTGGAAAGGTGTCGGACGCGCCTGAACTTCATGAGTTACTCCAAGGGATCTTTGAAGACCGAATTCTTCTTGCTCGTGGCTGGTGAAGTTGGGGCTGCCGACTTTGCCGTGTCGGTTGGAATGGCACCCGCGTCACTTGCCGAGTTCGTCGTGGCAGGACTGGGCGTGGGATCGAGGATGCCGAGCGGATCGTCGTTTTCTCCAGTGTCGCCCGACGCTTCGGTGTCACCCTCCTGGGTGGGTGAGCCGAAGGCGTACTTGGCGAGCAAGTCCGTGAAGCTCACGGCCGGTTCCGTTCGTGTGATCTTTCCACCGTCCTCGAGATCGCGATCGCTGGCACCTGGAGAGATCGAAACGTAAGCATCACCTAGCAGACCTGCGCTTTGTATCGATGCGATGCTGTCTTCAGGTAGGACGACGCTCTTGGAAATGCCCAGATCAGCTTCTGCTTCGAAGTCGACCAAGCGGATCGCGCTAACTTCTCCTACATCTACCCCGGCGATCTTGATCGGATCTCCGACCTTCAGACTTCCCACGGAGGAGAAACGCGCCGATACCGTGGAGCCTCCGTCGCGCATGAGCTTCAAGCCCCCCAACTCGAGAGAGAGGTACGCAAGGGCTAGTGCGCCTAGGGTTACGAACAAGCCGACCGAGATTTCTTGGCGGGTGTAAACGTTCATACGTCTTCGCTATCGTGCGTTGCGCCCGAAGCAGGGCTACCAAGTAGAGGTGAATGAGCGTGGGACAATGCGGGCTATCAGAACAACAATGCGGTGAGCACGTAATCCAACGCGAGGATCAACACCGAGGTTTCGACTACGGCACGGGTGGTCGCTTGCCCAACGCCTTTGGCGCCACCCGTAGCGGTGAAGCCTCGGTAGGTGCTGATGCAAACCATGATCAGTGCGAACACCAGCGACTTCCACAAGCCCGCGGAAACGTCGGTCCACGCCGTTGCGTCAGTGGCGCTGGTCATGAAGCGAGCGGCCTCGAGCCCAAGCACTGCTGACGCGAAGCTCTGTGCCGCAAACAACCCGATTACGTTGAACGCGGCGGTGAGCAGTGGGACCGTCAGCATTGCCGCAAGCAGCCGCGGCACGATCAAATAGTCGATTGGATCGATCGCCATCGTTCGCAGCGCATCGATCTGCTCGGTGACGCGCATGTTGCCGAGAGTGGCGGCGATCGCCGAGCCAGCGCGGGCTGTGACCATCAACGCCGCTAACACAGGTCCCAGCTCCCGGCACAGGCTCAATGACACGAGCGCGCCGACCATCTGTTCAGCGCCAAACCGCTCGAGTGCGTTGTAGCCTTGAAGCGCCAGCACCAACCCCGTAAACGCGGCAGTCAACGAAACGACGACGATTGAGCGGTTTCCGATGAAATACATCTGCTCCGCCAACATTCGGGGGCGGGCGACCACTCGCGGCAGGTGGGCGACACCCCGCAGCAGGAAGTTGGTGATGCGGCCCGTCTCCGCGATCCAGCCGATGGTGGAACGACCCAAGCTGCCGAAAAGCGCACCCAAACCCCAGCGCGCGCTGTTCGAGCCAGCGGGTGATGGTCGGACGGAGACCGCAGCCGGGTGTTCGCTTCCCATCGTTCTGCGGTGTTAGCCGATCTACCCTGGGCGTCAAGCCAAGAACCAACCGTATGGGGACTCGGATGCTGTTACCCCCACTCCCCAGGGGTACGTTGCCACATCGGGTGGGTGGGACCTTTGTGCGACTGTTGGGAGCGTCTGCGCCACCGACCGTCGAAGGCATCGCGTCGACAGTCGTGATGAGGGGCCTCGTCGACTCTGCCGTGGTTGTCACCGCGCTCCGCCGTTTGATGTGTATGTTTCAGGTGAATGAGCGGACCCGTGCCGGCTGACAGGTGGCGCGGATGGCCGCGGAGGGGATGCTGCTGAAACAGACGCCATTTCGTTCGAGCGCGACGCTTGCGGCAACCTGGTGGTGTTCCCACGGCAACGTCCTGCCACGGGGTGTGACGCGCCTTGCGCCCGGGAACACGTCACGTCAGGATCGCCACGGATGTCGCGCTCCCGCTTGCTTTGGCTGCTCTTTGCGGCGACGTTGCTGGCGCTCGCGATCGGGCCGCTGAGGGAACTCAGCTTCGGACTCGGCAAATGGTTTGCTGGCGCGGGCGCGTGGGGCGTTCTTGTCTATGTCGGGCTCTACGCGTTCGGAGCTCTGCTGGTCGTGCCAGGGTCGGCGCTCACCATGCTCGCCGGCTTTGCTTACGGGATTGGACTCGGTTTCGCGCTCGCATGGCCTGCTGCCAGTTTGGCTGCTTGGATCAACTTCGTCGTCGCGCGTTCGCTCGGAAAACATTGGGTCGAAGATCGCCTCGTAGCCTTTCCGCGTTATCGGGCGCTCTCGGCGGCGGCGGAAGTAGAGGGGTTTACCTGGGTGATTCTGTTGCGCTTGTCACCCATCGTGCCCTTCTCTCTGTTGAACTACGTGATGGGAGTGAGCAAGATGCCCGCGCGCCAGTTCGTGGTGGCGTCCGCGATAGGGAAAGCGCCCAGCACACTGACCTATGTCTACCTCGGCAGCGCGCTCTCAGTGTTGGCCGATCCCGCTCAACCTGCCCAGAGCCCTTGGACTCGATTGTTGTTTTGGGTAGGGCTGTGCGCGACCTTGGTCGCCGCGTGGATGATCACCCGAGCGGTTCGTCGACGCACGGCGGTGCTGCTCGAGCCCCAGCGATTTCCGCCTGCGGAGGGCTGAGTCGACGACGCAGTCGCACGTGCCCCGCCGAGCTGGTCACGGGAGGGGCTGCAAGAGCTTGCTGCGTTCTTGGGGTGAGCGTTCGCTCGAGTCGGTGACGTCGCGTTGGGTGATCGTCGCGATGTTCGCCTGAGATTGTAACCCAGCTGACGCTGTGTGACGACTGGCGGGCGAGCGTCGGGCAGGTGTCGCAACGCTCGGTGACGTGATCGCGTCGTCGCGGGATTGATACATGCCTATCTCAAAAGTGTCATGGGATACCTGCACAGTTGCGCAACCCCAGCAATGGAGGCAGCAACATGCAACAGCAGCAAACGGTCACCACTCTCCACGGCCTGAGCACCCCATCATCAGTCGGGACGACGCCCGAATCCGCGTCGATGCCCGCCAGTGAAGCACTCCGAATCCAGCGTTGTTTCGGTCTGATCATCTCGAGTGCGACGTCGCCCGAAACCGAAGCCAGCACGTCGAACTCGGCGATAGCACGCCCCCTCCAACTCGAGCGTCCCTGTAGCCCCGCCAATCATCAGGGACCCGATGCTGAAATCGCGGCGCCGGAGTCACCTGCTGGGATGGCTACCGAGATCGATCTCTTGCCCGAGTCACAGACGCTCTACCAGAGCGGCGACTATCAGGTTTGCTACTTTCGACGCGCTCAGGCACCGCAGCTGATGAACGAAATCGGTCGCTTGCGGGAAGTCAGTTTTCGAGAGGTGGGCGAAGGTACGGGAAGGGAGCGCGACCTCGACCGCTACGATGATTGGTACTTGCAGCTCCTGGTTTGGCATCGGGGTGAGCGCCAAGTGATGGGCGCCTATCGTCTGTGCATGACTGACGTGGTGCGTCGAGAAGTGGGTTCGAGTGGCCTCTACACCAAGAGCCTTTTCACCTACGACGAGAGTTTTCTGACGCGCCTAGGACCAGCCCTGGAACTTGGACGTTCCTTCGTTCGCCCCGAGCTACAAGGTGCGGGGCGCGTGCTCGCCATGTTGTGGCGTGGCATCGGGCGTTTGGTGGCGGCCAACCCGCGCTACCGCACGTTGTTCGGTCCCGTCAGCGTCTCTTCGACCTACACCGAAGAGTCACGTCGACTCATCGCCACACGTTTGCAGCAGGGGCAGTTTCGCCACGACAACTTCGGAAGTGTCGCGCCGCTTCGTCCAGTGTCTCCACTCACGGGGCAACTCGCTGAAATCGACGAGGGAATTCGTGAGCTGTCCAAGCGCGTGATGAACCTGGAGCCCGACGCCAAAGGCTTGCCCATCTTGGTCAAAGAGTACGTCAAGCTCGGCGGCAAGTTTCTCGCCTTCAGTGTCGACCCCGACTTCGGCGACGCGATGGATGGCTTGGTGGCTGTCGACTTGGATGCCACTGCACCCAAGCTGCTGCAGCTGTACATGGGACCGGACAACTACAAGCGATTTCGCTTGGGTTTGGCTCCCCACGAGGCACATGGCGTCCTAGCATCGGCTTCGTGACGACACTCAGAGAACGGCTTTCAGAGTTACAGTCTCTGGAAGCCATCCTTCCGGACTTTCCCGCGAGCGCGGTGAAAGTGCTGGCCACGGTCAAACACGGCGGCGAGACGCTTCCGATTCACGCCATCGAGCTCGGCCCCGCCGACAAAACGCTACCCACTCTGGCCTTCGTGGGCGGGGTTCACGGCTTGGAACGCGTGGGCACGCAGGTGCTGCTGTCGTACCTGCGCACGCTGAAATTCGCGCTCAGTTGGGATGAAGCTTTGGCGCACATGCTGACGCAGATGCGTCTGCTGGTCGTGCCGTTGATCAACCCGGTGGGTATGGCGCTCGGGCTCCGTTCCAATGGGCGCGGTGTTGATCTGATGCGCAACGCTCCGACTACCGCAGAGGAAGCGAGTCGTTGGTACGAACTGCATCGCGGTCAGCGTCTGACGCCGTTTTTACCTTGGTACCAAGGCAGACAAGACGGCGAGATGGAGCTCGAAGCGCGGGTACTGTCCGATTACATGCTCGAACAGCTGGGACCCAGCACGTTTGCGGTGTCCGTAGACGTACATTCCGGGTTTCTGGCGGGGGACCGCATTTGGTTTCCGTACGCGCGATCCAAACGCCCCTTTTCCAACACCCCCGAGGTGATGGCGCTGAGCCATCTGCTCGGAGACACCCACGAGCACCACGTGTACACCGTGGAGCCGCAGTCCATCAACTACACGACCCACGGCGACCTGTGGGACTACATTTACGATCGGCATCGAGCCGCGTCGCCGAAGACGGTGTTCCTCCCGCTCACGCTCGAGCTCAGTTCCAACCAATGGTACCGCAAGAACCCACGACAGCTGATCAGCCGCGTGGGGCTCTTTCACCCCGTGAAGGCGCATCGTTTGGCGCGGGTGCAACGTCGCCACAAGACGTTGTTCGATTTTCTCATGCGCGGTGTGATGTCCCACGAGCGCTGGCTGCCAACGACCGACAAACATCGAGCAGCGCTGCTTCGCGAAGCCGAGGAGCGCTGGTTTCAGATCGACTGAGCCGTGACCAACCGCACGTTGCCGTCCGAACTCGCCACCCGCTCGACTCCGTCGTCGGCTGGTGGCACGAGGCGGTCACGACGCCGCGCGCCGCGCGTTCGGATCGAGCCAGTTGGCGATCTGTCCGATGGCCCACTCGGGTTCTTCGAGCGGTAAGTCGTGGCCCGCCGTCGGGTGCACGACGTGCGGTGCATGCAGATAATGGGCGAGCGCCGTGGAGCACGTGGGGGACACGAGACGATCGCGCGCGCCGCTCAGGATCAGCGTGGGTTGCGCGACCCGTACGGGGCGAAAGCGTGCCGCGCCGACGAGCTGTCGAATGGCCGTGCCGAGCTTGGCGGGATCTTCGCGTGATAATCTGGCGGACTGCTCGACCCAAGTCGTGAAGTCTTCGTGTTTGGGGTTCGTCGTCACGCTGAGCACTGTGCGTTCGCGTTGCAACGGGTCTTTGATGCGTGCCGCTCGCAGCAGCTCCTTGCGCCCCTCGGGGAGTAGACGCTGACTGGTAGGGGACAACCGTGAGCTGCCATTGATCAGGACTAGGCGTTCCACGCTCACTGGTAGCAGCTTGGCAATGGCCAACGTGACCATCGCGCCCAGGGAGATCCCAACGATGCCCCAGTGCCCCGCGGGGTGCTCGCGCGTCATGCGTTCGGCGAGCATGCGCGCCATCACGGGCACTGAGGTTGGAGCGTTGACCGACGACCATTGCCCGATACCCGGCAAGTCCCAGGCGTGGCACGGTCGTTCGAGGCGTGCAGAAAGCCGATCGGGAAAGTCGAACCAGTGGGTCGCCTGCCGCGCGAGCCCACGCAGCAAGAGCCAGCGAACGGGCAGTTCGAGCTCGGACATCGTCCAAGCATAGGTCAAATTGCTTCGCAGCGGTCCACTGCGGACCATGCGTTCACTTGTTTGCTGATTCGTTACATTCGTGTCTGCCGAATTTCACCTGACGACGGCACCCTGGGCGTGTCATGCATTCGATTCGTTATCTGCGCTCACAGTTGATGTTGACGACTCCCAACGCGATGGTTGCCCAGGTTCTGGGAGACTTTGCCCGTCGCCCGTTCAGCACGCCGATGGGGCGGGCCAAGGCGCTTTCGACCGCCTGCCGCAAGTTGTGCCAGCTGCACCAGCTGAGTCCGCGGTTGGATGGCAACTTGCCGCGCGGTCCAGTCATCTACGTGTCGAACCACATGGGTTACGTCGATCCGCTGGCGATCTGCAGTTTGGTTCCGTGCTCGCCGATCGCCAAAGCAGAGGTTGCGGACTGGCCCATCATCGGCAGCGTCGCGCAGCAACTGAACGTGATCTTCGTCGAGCGCGGCAATCACCAAAGTGCAGCACTGGCGCTACAAACGGCGATGCGACGTCTCGAAGCGGGCGTGAGCATTCTCAACTTTCCCGAAGGCACCACGACGCGCGGCGAGATGCGCGACTTTCGCCGCGGCATCTTCGGGATCTCGGCGCTGATGGGCGTTCCCGTGGTCCCGCTGGCGCTGTCGTTCGATACCCCTGACTTGTGTTGGGTGGATGAAGACAGTTTGGTTGGGCACTACTCTCGTTCGTTGGTCGGACGTCCCCACTCGGTCGACATCGAGGTGGGGCCGAAGATGATCGCGAGCCCCAGCGAGTCGCCCACGGAGTTTGCGGCGCGCGTGCGCAGGTGGATCTCATTGGCGCGCAATCGTCGTCAGGGTCGGTTGGACTTGACGAGCTTCGAGCCAATGCCGCCCAGTGTGAGCGAGTGGTCGAGCCTCACGCGAAGTGTTCAGCCGCGAGCGTGAGCCGCGCCGTTCCAGTCGCGAGCACGTTCGCGATAGTTGGTTCGTGTAGCGTCGCTCGCCGCGAGTGTCTCAGCGAAAGCCGGCGGCGGATACGATGACGCAGGCCGGCTTCTGAAACCGCCCATCGAGCGCATGGTGCGCTTGATCCATGTTTTCGAGCACGCTGCGGTCGACCACAGCGGTGATCGACAGGTGTAAATAGCGGGCGCTTACTCGGGTTTGGCGTGCGCGCTGCACGCCAGCAGCTCTTCGCTGGCGACGGACCAGTCGAGTATGCCTTTGAGCGCTAGGACCGTGCTGTGAAGGTGACGGCGGGCGTAGGCGCTGGCCAGGCCGTCGAGCGTCGCATCGTCGTGGTTCGCGGCGGCGCGCGCGAACGGGTTGGTGACGAACTGCGAGGACGCGATGGCAAGAATTCGACCAGGAGCTTGGTGCGCGGAAAACGCGCTCGTGATTCGGCCCTCGACCGTGGCCGCGAGCACGCGGCGTCGTTCGGGTCCGATGGCTTTGGTGGGGCTACCACTGGGGCTCAGGGTCGTTCCTTGTGAGTTGCTGAACGCATGAGGGCTCGAGGTGATCACGGCGCGGAGTGTTGCGGCAGGCTGTTTGCGTGCGTCGAACTCGATGGTCGAGGCGAACGGTAGCGCGAGTTCACTCAGAGGAGACAGCGGGCCGAAGCTCTGGTCGAAGGTCGGCGGTTGGTCTTCGTCGTCAGCTACCGTGTGGCGGGCGACGATGACGGCAGGAGCCGTGACGCGTGCGCCGTTCGAGAGTGAGTAGTCGCCAGCAAAGGTCGGGTCGAACACGACGTCCGCTTTGACGTCCAAGCCGTAACCTGCGAGCAGTTGCTGCAGGCTGTAGTGCTCGAGGTGAGCCATCATGTGCGGATCCGAGCGCGCGACGTTGACCGCGCTCGAAATGACGATCAACGACTTGTTGCCGAGCATCATGAACTCATCGATTTGACGACGCTCGCGTCCCGTGAGCTCGCGCCCGGGTTGCGTGATGATCAACGTTTGAACGGGGAGCAGCTCGTCGATGGTTGGGCCGCCCAGGGTTACCTCGCGTAGCTCGTAGTAGGGGAATTGCTGTTCCAGGATAGCGTGCAGGTTCGGACCAGGGCTGCCGGGGGTGGGTTTCTCCAGATCACCCGCGGCCAGTCCCAATTCGTCGACGCCCGTGAGCAACCCGACGACGACGCGCGAACCCGACACCTTCGCGATCAGGCTGCGAATCGCGCTCGACAGGGCGAAGTCGACGTGACCGATGTCGACTTCGGGGTGTAGGCGTAGGGTTTCGTGTTTCGTGTCCGCTTCGATGAGCAAGCCAAATACGGGTTTGGAAACTCCGCTGCCACCGTCTTCACCGACGAGCGGTCCGAGGCCGAACTTTCGCGCGCGCGCAGTTGCCGATGGGTCGTCGGCGTCGACGCGATAGTAGGCGAGCTTTTCCGACTTTTCCGCGTACTCCAGCAGCGTGCGTTCGAGCTGATCAGCGGTGCGGGTGATGGGTTCGTTGCTGGCGGAGGCGTACAGCGTGATCTCGAGCTTGGATGGTGCTCCATCCAGGACGGACAGCGTACCTTGTTTACACGTGACGAGACGTTCGTCGTCCTCTCCAGCCGTCATCAACAAGACGAGAGGCACGACCAAGAGCACGACTGCGGCGGCCACTGCCGTCAAGATCCACGTCGAGCGACGTCGAGGCTTTGGGGCCTTCGCCTGGGCAAGCGGTTGTGGGGGCGGCAGCTCGTTCTGCGCGGGAGGCGGCCCGGCGCTGGCATCCGCCGAGGGTGTGGGGGATGGGCGCCTGTCGGCTAGGGGCTTCGCGCGTGGATCTTCAGCCAGGTCGAGTTCGATTCGAGACCTGTGCTGGCGGGTTTCTGCGGAACGTTGGTTGGGCTCGGGAGTAGCGGTGCGAGGTTTTCTCGTCTTGGCCGTTTGAGGTTTGGTGTTGGCGCTTGGCTCTGGGGTCGGCTGAGCGGGAGGCGTGAGCTGAACGCGCGACTTCGCGCGCGAGGTCGTCGACAGCTCGAAGTCCACGCCGGGAAAGTCCGTGGATGACTTCGGGGCTTTCGGCGGATCGTCGGCCATCGTCTAGGCGTGATAGCCCGCGACCCGTATGCGACGCAACGCGCGCATGTGCTCGGACTGCGCGAAATTTTCGGCTGTTGTGGGGGCGCTCGAGGGTGTGTCTCTGTGCGCACGCCGTCATGAATTTCGTCGGCGTAGGCCAAAGCTGAGCCGTCTGTTGCCGCTCGGGGTTCGTACAGGCTGCGGGAGCAACTCTTGAGCAGCGACAATAAACAGTGGTTTCATCGGTTTGCAGTCATCGCCATAGGGTTCGGCTGCTTGGGCGTTGGATGCAGCGGCGGCGTCGGCGCTCCAGCGAGTGGAGCGAACGGTTCGGAAGACGACGAAGCCAGCGATGGAGACTCGTCTGGTTCGAACGGCGACGGATCGTCGACGGACGGGGACGGTGATGGATCGTCGAACGACGGCACTTCCAGCACAGACCCGTCTGAAGGGTCGTCGAATGACGGGACGAGCGGCAGCTCTTCGGGTTCGGGCGATGACGATGGCCCGGGCGACACTGGCGGTTCGGCTGGTGGCAGTTCGGCTGGTGGCAGTGCCGATGTAGATGGCGATGGTTCACAGGGCTCTGCACCAGACGAGCCCGTCGAGTGTCTCGACGACGTCGTACAACTGGGGACGGCGCCGATGCGTCGGCTTTCCAGTCGCGAATACCTGAACACGCTCGAGGATCTTTTCCCCTCCACCGCACCCGAACTTCCGATCTTGCCCATCGAAGATCCCGTCGACTCGTTCGACAACGACGCGCGTGCGCTTGGGGCGTCCGACGTGCACGTGTCGCGCTGGGAAGAAATTGCGTTTCGTTTTACCCGTGACGTCACCTCGAGCGGTTCGGCGCTGGAGCAACTGTTACCCTGCGCCCAAGAGGTCGAAGATCGCGACTCTGCGCTGACGTGTGGTGACGATCTGATTGACGACTTCGGGCTGAAGACGCACCGACGACCGCTGTCGTCCGACGAACGCGAGCGTTACCGTGAGCTGTTCGAAACGCAGCTCGACGAGATCGACTTCGAGGCTGCCGCGCAGCTGACGATGATGGCGATGCTGCAGTCGCCGTGGTTCTTGTATCGCCTCGAAGTACCTGAGACTGACGCTGCGCAAGCCGCGGTTCCGCTCGACTCGTGGCAGATGGCGTCGCGGCTGTCGTACTTCTTGTGGCAACGCATGCCCGACGACGAGCTATTCGTGGCCGCAGAAGGCGACGAGCTCATGGACGCGGACGGAATCGAGACGCAGGTGCGCCGCATGCTGACCGATCCTCGTGCGCAGGATGCCGTGGCGGACTTTCATCGTCAGTGGTTGTTTTTCGATCGGATCTTGCGCGAAGAGCACGACTCTCGTTTGCCCGAGCTGTTTCCCGATTGGGACGAGCGCACGCAGTTGGCTGCACACGAGGAGCTGTCACGTTTCGTGAAGCGCTCGGTGTTCGAAGGCGACGGCACGCTGTCCGACTTGCTCTTGTCCACGGAGGCCGAGATCAACGCCGACCTAGCTGAGATTTACGGGGTCGACGCGCCCGACGAAGAATGGGGCGTTACGTCGTTACCCGCCGACGAGCGCGCGGGGTTGCTCACTCGTGTGGGATTTCTCGCGGCGCATGCGCACAGCGCGAACGGCTCGCCGCCACTGCGTGGGGTTTACGTGATGCGGCGCTTGTTCTGCTTGCCGCCCGCGTCGCCTCCGCCTGACGCCGACCTCATCGTTCAACACGTTCAGCGCCGATTTCGGTGGGAAAATAATCCGCCA
>CBFGUG010000149.1:0-14702 GCA_965651905.1 uncultured bacterium
CGAGTGGCTCGCCCAGCATCGATCGGATCCGGCGTGCATCTCCTGTCACCTACTGATGGACCCGATGGGGCTTGCCTTCGAACACTACGACGGAGTCGGCCTGTGGCGTGATACGGACAATGGCGCACCGATCGACGACAGTGGTGAGGTCCCGTCCACCGACGTCGCAGGTCCCTTCGAGGGCGCCATCGAGTTCGCACAGAAGTTGGGACAGAGCGCCGACGTCCGCGACTGCTACGTGGGCCGCTACCTGACCTACGCCTATGGCCGCGCGCTCGACGACGCGGACGAGTGCAGCCGTGCGACCGCGCAAACGACGTTCCACGAAACGGGGGGCAACATCCAAAAGCTGATGCTGGCGGTCACGCAGACCGATGCGTTCCTCTACCGAACGTTGGCGACGCCGGAGCAGTGAGGAAACGAACCATGATCACTTCCAAAAATCGCATCAATCGTAGAACCATGCTGCGTGGCATCGGCGGTGCGGCCGTCGGCCTGCCGTTCCTGTCGGCCATGCTCGAGCCAGGGCGCAGCCATGCCCAGGACGCAGTCCCCACGCGACTCATCGTCTTCTTCAGCCCCGGCGGCACCTTGCTCGATCGCTGGCGCCCGACTGGAAGTGAGACTGCCTTCAGTTTGCAGCCCATGATGTCGCCGTTGTCCCCGTTCACCGACCGCATGGTGTTCGTCGACGGCGTCGACTTGGCGATCACGGAGCTCGGCTTCGGGCATCCACATTCACGAGGGATGGGTGGGGTGCTGACGGGACAACAGCTGCTGGCGGGCAACTACAACACCAACGGTGGTAACGCGGGCTTCGCTGCCGGGGCGTCCATCGATCAAGTGATCGCCGCATCGATATCGAATGGGCTGCGCTTTCCGAGCCTCGAGGTCTCGGCGGGGTGGTCGACGGGGATCACGGCTGGCGGGCAACCTCATCCGGGCAACATCCTCACCTACCAACCTCCATCGAGCCCCGGGCAACAGGCGATCCCCGTGCCCCCGGCGACCGATCCGCTCAACACACTCAATCGCGTGTTCGAGGGTGTGGAAGGCGGCACGGGCGCTTCCGACGCGATCGCCTGGAACACGTCGATCCTCGACGGTGTTCAAGAGGACTTCAGTCGGGTGATGACGCAACTCGGTGCGGAAGACCGCGCCAAGCTGGAAGCGCACGTGACGATGGTTCGCGAGACTGAGGAGGGCTTGAAGCAGGTGGTCGACGCGGGCTGCGTCACCCCAACGGGAGTCGATCCGACGCCGGGCTTCTACGATGACCCCATCGCGGAAGGCGTTTCTCGCGGAGAACTCGATGGTGGCAACGCCTCCGTCACCACTGGCGCGAAGGTCCCGCTCAAAGGTGACGTGATGACCGATTTGCTCGTTTCCGCCATGGCCTGTGACCTGACGCGCGTCGGCACCATGCAGTGGTCGGATGGGGAAGCCAAGTTCATGCTCGGGTTCTTGCAGGACGACAATGGGCAACCGCTCCGTGATCATCACCATGGTTACCAGCACGACCGCGGCTTCCAACCGGGGTCGCTGGAGATCATCTATCACTTCTACATGCAGAAGCTGGCCTACCTGCTCCAGAAGTTGGACTCGGTCGAGGAGGGCGACGGCACGATGCTGGACCACACGCTGGTGCTCGCGGTCAGCGAAATCCAGATGCCCGAGAATCACGCCCAGAACAACATGCCGTTCATTCTAGCTGGAGGAGCTGGCGGACGACTCGAGACCGGCCGCTGGCTGAGAGTGAACTCCCAGCCCCACAACAACCTGCTGGTCTCCGTCTTGAACCTGTTCGGGCTACCAGACCAAACCTTCGGTCACCCCGACTTCTGCACTGGTCCCCTCGCGGGTCTAGTGTGAAACTCTCGTTCTTCTGAGACACCAACCGCGCACGGTTCGGCACCCACGCCGTTCGCGACAGCGTTGCTACGCGCGCCCATGCCAGTAGGTGTACCGATGGCTACGCGCATTCGCGCACGAGCACTGCTCAACCATCGCCAGGTTGCGCGGCCTCCCAAGGAGTTCGCACAGGCGACTCACAGCAAGCGGCGCACAAACACAAAACGCGGAATCGCAGAACGATTCCGCCGTCGTGCGCGAGAGAGGACTCGAACCTCCACGTATCTCTACGCCGGAACCTAAATCCGGTGCGTCTGCCAATTCCGCCACTCGCGCGTGGGGGACGGACCATAGTGGCGGCGGGGTCGACGTGCAAGCGCATCGCACTTGGGCGCCATGCGAGGCGTCGGGAAACACGCGGGAATCGCGAGTGCGCCGTCAAATTGACGGCCACGCCCCCACGAATCCGCGCCCCACGACCGCCGCAACCTCACCGCCCCCATCCCCCACGACCGACGCGACGGGCACCGCCAAGCGCGGTGCCCGCGCGCAAACTCAGCCGTCGTATTCGGTCGCTTTGAGCGACTCCAAGTCGGGGGCGAGTTGTTCGATGGTTTGGACGAACGCGGTGACGTCGGGCTGCCCCGAGGCGGCGCCGCTCGTCCACGCAATGCGTCGAGTGGATGCGGCGGTGTGTAGCTCTAGTGTGAACAGGGGGCCGCCCACTTGCTCGAGCGTGTCGACGTCTTGGCCAGGCCACTCGAGGCTTTGCGACTGCTCTTGCAGCGCGGACCAATCTGACTCGGGCATCTCGTAGTTCGCGCTCGCGATCTCGTCGCCGTACACGTCGACGGTAGCCGCTACTTGTTCGGCCTCGACGACGATCACGTAGCTGCGATGATACTCGGGGGGTACGGATCCGTCCCGATAGCGCAACACCACTTTGGTCAATTCACCCACGGGCTCCTCCGCGTCATCTGCAGACACCGTATCTACCTCATCGTCATCCGTCTGCATACTCGGGTCGTTCGAAGCACCTTCGCTCGAGTTGGTGCGAGTAGCCTCGCCATCGCTGAGCTCTGCACGTGCCCCGCCGTTCGTCGAGTCGTGCGCGCCACATGCGAACGACAATAGACTAGTCATCACAATCATCTTCCTCACGATATACTCTTCCTTTCCCTCGAGGCGTTCGAGCGCCTCATGCCTGCGCCTGATTCTGGGGTGCGTTGGTGTGCACGTTTTCGGTCTTGCGATCCAACTCCCCGACGACTTTCCGAATGGCGTCGAACACTGCCTCTAGCCCCATGACCTGCGATGAATTGCCCGCTTGATTGACTTGCATGTGTGACCTTTCTTCTCGAGTTCGATGACCTCACCCATGGCAAGGCCCACGAGCGCCGTCGGCCACGCCCAAACGCGATTGCGCGAATCGTTCGACACGCGAAAAAGGATTCCGCGCCCCGCATGGCTCCCACATTCCGACCGCACTTCGCGCGACGTGCCGTCGAGTTGTCAGTAAACTCACCGCGAGGTGCAGTTTTTCTTTGAGCCACACGCGATAACGAGCGCGCCGTCAGACGACGCCCATCGCGAGCTGCCCACTGACGACATTTCCCGTAGAGGGAGCCGCGCCGGGCCGCCCCCCGACTCCCCCAATGAAAATGCAAACGGACGAAAACCTCACCGCAACCCGCACAGGAAAGGCGCCTGCTCACCCGAAACCCGCCTCGCACGAACCCCGTCTCGCGCGGAGCGTCACGCGAAGCCCCACCACTCACCCCAAGTAAACATTCACATGCGCACTTGCCGCATACTCGCCGCACCGATCAAGATCAGAATCCCAAACCCCAAGTTGAGCGCCGACCAAAACGTGCGACGTTGATTCAACTTACCCAACCCGAGGTCGGACAGCGCTAGGGCCGCGGTGACGCTGAACAACCCGACGGCGCCCACCATCTTGGCGGCAAATGCAGCGACGTAAGCATGTTTGTCGACCACGCTGGGAAAGATGTTCAGCCATTGAATGACGCCCGTTACCGCGACGGCGGAGACGCCGCTCCATTTGATCCACGCGTAACGGAGCAACATCTTGCCGAGAAACGGCTTACGCTCCGCTTCGGGCAGCGACGCGAGGTTCGGCGAGAGCACGAGCCGCGCGTACGCCAAGCCGCCGAGCGACGTGCACGTGGCCGCCAGGTGAACGGTGTGCGTCAACACTGAGAGGGCGCTCATGTCAGCTCTCCGCTCAGCTCGCCAAAACGACGCGCTAACACGCGACCACGAGCGAACGTGACGACGAACGTCAGCGCTCCCGCGACGCAGCCGTGCACCGTGGGTTCGAAGGCCAGCGACGCTTCAAACTGACGAAAGAGCAAACCGCTCACCACGCCGAAGCCCGCGCCAACCACACTAACGACCAGGTACCACGGCGCGTGGTTCTTGAGGCGGTCGGGGCTGAAGTGACTGGCTCCCGCCGCAAACACGCCGACCATTGCACCCACCAGCACCACGAACCACAACACTCGAGTGAGTTCGGGCGCAAACGTAACGGCGTAGATCACTCCGCCAAAAGCGAACGGCTCCAGCCAATGGGCGTCGCGCCCAAACCGCTGCTCACCCGACGTCTCCTGCAGAATCTTCTGATCATCGCGAAAAAAGTAAGAAAGAAAAGCACCGACAGGAGCGCCCGTGTACACGGCGGTCGCCAGCAGCCACCACTGGTGTTCACTCCAGAAGGACAAGAGCGGCATCAAGAGCGCGGCGAACGCGGTACCGATCACCGCACCCCACACAGCGCCAAACGCAATGTGCCGCTCGAGGCGAAGCAAACGGAAACAAAGCCGCATGCTCACTACCTGCAGCAACCCGACTGCCGACGCGTAACCGAATAACGGCCAGGGGCTCGCGTCGTACCCCAAAGCGAGCGCCAAGATCAGAATGAATGCGTTCCAACCGATCACCCCCGTGACGATGCTGGACGGCCACGAGCTTCTGCGTTCGAGTGAATGATTCATGATTGCTCCTTTTGCGCTTTGGTTGGTTCTGTGCTGGCTGGGTCATCAGGCACCAAGTCTGCGAGCGCGCTGATGACGCCGCGTTCGAAGGGCTGAAACGCGGGCATGCGCGCGAACGTCTCGGCCAGACGCAGGCCGCGGGTCAGCTTGTCGAGCAGCTCCTGCGTGCGACGTTGACCGGGGCTCGGGTCCATCACCCAATAGAGCAACAGGCCCATGTGAAGCGTCCACAGCGCCCGCGCGTAGTTCCCACGCTCGGTTTCGGGTAGCTCGGGCTTACCGCGCGCGAGTAACTCTTCGAACAGTACGATGTTCGCGTCGCGCGTGGCACGGTTGTGCGCGCCCATCGGACTGAGCGGAGAGCTCGGATCCAACGATTGGCGAAGCAGCACGCGAAATAGTTCGCGATGGGGTCTCAACAGCGAAAGCTTCAGCTCGAGAAATTGCCGCAGCTCGTCGACGAACGTCCCTTGCTTGCGAGGCGAGTGCAACAACGCCTCGCGCACGTCGGCGTTGACCTGTTCATAAAAGGCCTGCACCAGCGCGTCCTTACTCGCGAAGTGGTAATAGAGCGCGCCGAGCCCCAACTTCGAGTGCGCGGAGATGTCGCGCATGCTCGTCTTGTCGAAGCCGTTACTCTTGAAGAGTTTGATCGCGGTGCTGAGCACGCGGGCGTGAGTGCGAGCGGCCTTGCGCGTCTTGAAACGTGTGTCGTGCGTCTCCATGCGACCAAGATACGAGCGCGCGCCTCGGACCTCCCGAACTTTTCGAACACGTTCTAAAAATTGTTACTTACGATATGATTTCCGACAATTGAGCACTCTGAGACAAGGCGCGCCGTTCGAAAACCCGGCGCCTCGAAGACTGCGCCCATGGTCTTTTTTCGGGGCACCGCGGTGACGAGCGCGCCGTCAGACGAGCCGCGTCGCGAGCTGCCCACTCGCCGCTTCTCTCGTAGAGCTCTACGAGCTGAGCATTGGTCTCATTTCATTCTGTGAGGACACCCGCCGATCTCGGCGCCTGAGGCCGTTTCCGCTGTGCTTCCGTTGCTCAAAGCCAGGCGGCTGTTCCGCTACGGTTCTCGCGAAAACGCCCTCAGCCACCGAGCTTGACGGGCGTTTTGGCTGCTACGCCAGGCGTGGAGCGACGACACGCGGCGACGATCAGACCAATGCTCAGCTCGTAGAGGGAGCCGCGCAGGCCCGGCACTTGCCTTCCCCTAACAACGTATGAATGTCACTGGAGCCACGTCTGAACGCTGCTCACGCCCGAGCACACGCTTCGCGTCAGTCCACGTTGTTCACTCCCGGCGATGGAGTGAAAACACACGACGACTGCCCCCCGCTGTTGACGCGCCGCGAAAGTCTGCCCGCCCGTTCGAACGTCGCGCCGAGACGGGGAACGTTGCGCGGGCGGGATACGTCTGTTAATCGCGATGGATCAACGTTCGGGAGGGCCATGCCGAGTCGAAGTATCATCCATTGTGTGTTTGCGCTCAGCGTCGCAACGTCACTCGCTTGCACGACGACCAACGTCGTCACGCGGTCGAAGCTCGTGCGCACGCACGAAGAGGTGAGCCATCCGCGGCAGCCCACGTCGCTCGCACCGCGCGTCCAGGTAGACGGCGACGCGGAACGTACCCGAGTTGTGGTCGACGTGGATGTCGCCGGCTCGTGCACGGTGACGGAAGCGAAACACTACGAGGACACACGCTACGAGACGTCGACCGGAAACGGGGTCGCAGCGAATACAGGCGCGGTCATGACCGTTGCGGGTTTGGTCGCGCTACCCACGGGGCTGATCGCTGGTGGTCTCGCCGAGGACAAGACCATCTCCACCGCTGGCGTGATCGGTGGTCTGGCGGTGTTTGCCCTGGGCCAGGTGGTGTGGGCGCTCGAGCCCGACGAAACGACTGAGCGCCCGCTCGATACAACGGTCAGGAAGGAGCTCGCGCAAGAGTCACGCGCTTGTACTGGTGTTCCTGCCGAGGGAACGCTCGTACAGGTCGTCGACGAAGGCGGAAGAACACTGAGTAGCGATTCGACGAACGCAAAGGGGCACGTCGAATTCGACATACTAGCGTCCGACGCGCCTCATCACGTCGTCGTTGCGGGCAAACCTGCCGGACATGCAGCGTTCTCGTCGCACACGCCCGTCGCCGTGGAGCCAACGCCCGCACTCACCGAGCCAGCGGAGAACGAGCCCACCGTCGAACTGCCGCTGCGATTCGAGATCACGCGCACGGGGATAACGCTCAATGACGTCGCCATTCCACTGCAGCCGAAGCTCGAGTTTCTCGTCGGTCTGCTCGGCAAGCCGTCACGGGTTACGACAGGAGCTAACCGAGTGCACGTTTACGACGAACTCGGCGTGTTGTTGTACGAACCCTACGACGGAAACGTCAAACAGATCACGATTCAGCTGACGGCTCGCGAACGCTACGAGCATACGCCACACGAAGCATTTGCGGGCGCACTCACGGTCGGTCAACGCATGCTTGACGCGAACACTGAGACGGAGCTCGGCGCCCGCGTCACGGGCTCGGTGCTCGACACGAAAACGAGCTACAGGTTCCCCGCGCAAGGCTACGGCGTCTCCCTCAACGGCTCTCCGAAACATGCACTAGAGGACGTCGTCGTGGACTTCCAGCGTCCGCCGTACACAGGGTCCGAACCGCACCCCCAGGAACTGGAGTGCGAACGGGGAAACGCAGCGGCCTGTAGCGTTTTGGCCTTTTCTTTCTCATCAGGGCACGACTTCCCAAAGAACTACGCCAAAGCGTTGCGCTATGGCACCAAGGCTTGCCAAGGGGGAAGCGCGTTGGGATGCGTGATCTTGGCCTCGATACATCGCGAGGGGAAAGGGATTCCCGCGTCACACGTCAAAGCGCGGGAGTATGACCTGCGCGCGTGTCAGCTGGGTCTCTCGCTCCCACAGTGCGAGCGATGAGGCCCTGACGAGACCTCTTAAACATCGCAACGCTTAGGAAACGCGCCACAGCGGCAAGCGTGCTAGGGAAGCGGCGTGAAAGCTTCTGGGCAGCATGTTGCGGTAATTGGCGCTGGCGCGGCGGGGTTGGTGACCGCGCGCGAAGCGCTGCGCGCCGGGCTGCGGGTCACGTTGTTCGAACGCTCGGACGCCGTCGGCGGAGTGTGGGTTTACGACGACCGCTCGGAGAGCGCGCCGCTCGGCGGCAACCACGACGAAGAGCGCTTGCACGCGTCGCTCTACGCGTCGCTGCGCACGAACTTGCCGCGCGAGCTGATGGCGTTTCGCGACTTTGCCTTCGACGATGCAGACGACGACGGCAACTCCGCACAGACGTTTCCACATCACAGCGCCGTGCGTCGTTATCTCGAGCGGTTTGCCGAGCACTTCGAGATATCGCCACACATTCGGTTCGGGCGCCGCGTGGTGCGCGTGCACCCGCCAGCCACCCCTCGCGCCGCGTGGCGAGTCACTCACGGTCGCGCGCCGCAGCGGGGCACCGCTGAGGCAGAGCTGCGCACTCAGAACTTCGACGCGGTGGCAATTTGTAACGGCCACTACCGCCGCACCTCGACGCCGCAGCTGCGCGGGCTCGACTACTTTCGCGGGCGCGTACTGCACAGTCACAACTACCGCTTCCCCAGCATCTTGCACGACAAGCGCGTGGTGCTCCTCGGCTCAGGGTCATCGGGTGTCGACTTGGCCCTAGAAGCCGAAAGCGTCGCGCGCGAAGTCACGCTGTGCGCGAGCGAACACCGCACGCAATTCCCCGATCACCCCAAGATCGTGCGCGCGCCGTGGCCCGAGTTCATCGATCGCGCGGGCAAGTTTCGCTTGCCAGACGACAGCACCATCGAAGCCGACGTGCTGGTGTTCTGTACGGGTTACCGCTACGACTTCCCGTTTTTGCCCGACGTCATCTGGAAACGCCCCCCGAGCTCGACACCTCCGCAGCCCCCAACTCTGCTCCAGCCCCCGTGAGCGGCGTCCCGCAACCGCCGAGCGATCACCGCGACATTCCCCCGCTCTACCGCGAACTGCTCTGGGTAGAAGATCCGCGCCTGGCGTTCATCGGCCTCCCCTACCGCGTGGTTCCCTTTCCCCAGTTCGAAATACAAGCGAAGTATTGGACCGCCACGTTGACCGGCCGCATCCCGCTGCCTCCCAAACAAGAGCGCCAAACCTGGCTAGCCACTCACGAGGCCAACCTGCGCGCCGCTGGCGTCCCCGAGTCCCGCTTCTACGAACACGGCGACCGTCAGTTCACCTACTACGACGACCTAGCCGCCGCCTGCGGTGCCCCACCGCTCCCCTCCGAGTTCGCCCCACTCAACGCCACGGTCGCCGAGTCCCGCCACGCATCCCCACACAGCTACCGCGACCCTACGTCGTGACCCGCGAGACCGCGCAGCTCGCGTTCACCGCTGTGTGTTCACCGCTGTGTGTTCACCGCTGTGTGTTCACCGCTGTGTGTTCACCGCTGTGTGTTCACCGCTGGGCGACAGCGCCCGTCGACTCGGTCGACTCGCTCCAGCGCGGCGCCAAGTGCACGCGGAGCACGTCGCGCATCAGCCCGATGTGCGCGCAGTGATCCGCCGCGCCACTGCCCTTGAAGCCGCGAACGTGAAATCCCCCCCTGGAGTACGAGCTCATGCGCTCGAGTCCCATTGGATCGGCAGCGAGGGGCTCGGTGGGGCGCACTTTGCCGCCAACCTTCCACACCAGATACTGCGCGGTTTCGGTGGTGGATGCGTAACCCGTCGTGAGAATCGACGAGTGGCTCACGAACAACAGCCGTTCACCCTTCGCGGCAGACTCCGCAAAACGCACGAACGGCGCTAGACGTTTGACGTCCAGCGAGTGCCCCTCGTAACCCGAGTGCAACCCGTCGAGCAGAATCACGGAGTCCACGACGCGCAGCCCGAGCGGCTGATCGAGGATCTGCTCGATGGCGCCGTAACCCGCGCTCCACGAGCTGAGCGCAACGCGCCCCACCGCAGCTCCTGTATACCCTTTGCCGCCCACGTGTGCTTCCACCGCGCGCAGCACCTGCCCGAACGTGCGCGGGTCAGAAAAGGCTGTAGCGTACGCGCCCGAGTCGATACCGACGTCGATGGCGACGAGCACGCCGCGTTCCATGCTGCGCACCCACTCTTTGCGGATGGGTTCACGGCCGTGGAAGTGAAATAGCACGTCGAAGCTGCCGTCCGCGTCGAGTTTCAGGTCACTCGGCAAGAGAACGTGAGCCATGGGCGCCACCTGCACCCACTTTTCGTACTTGCCCATGCCCGGATCGGGAGCCACGCATGGATAGACTCCGCCGCGCGCGGCGTTGGACTTCTCGCCTTGAGTCGACGGGCCCGGGCGCTGCAACACCCACGCGGGGGCGATCTCTTCCAAGGTGCTGGGCGGAACTGTCTTGTCGTCCGCGTACAAGCGCTCGGCCGCCTCGCGATCTTCTTTGCTGACAGTAGTGAACACCTTGCCACGGGTTTCTGGTGGGGTGACGCCGTCAACCCGCTTGGAAGGCTCGTGCGAGGACGGAGTGGCGGATCGCTTGGTTACCGACTTAGCGGACTTGGCCGCCACACGCTTGGCAGCAGCCGTCGCTTTGTCGACGCCCTTGCGCTGCGCTGCGCTCTTCGCCTGCCCCGACGACGTGGCCTTCGTGGATTTGGTCGCCGTGGATTGCGCCGCCGTGGATTCGGTCGTCTTGGACTTGCTCGCCGTCGAGGCGGTTGTCTCGGGTTGGGCGGTCTTCGACCGCGCCGTGCTCGGGGTGTCACTCTTTTTCGCAGGCGGCTTGGACGAACTGGCGGCTTCGGGTTTGCCCGTTTTGCCACCAGGTATGTTCAGTGTTTGGCCCGCCCGAATGTCGTCCGTCTTCAGGCCATTCGCCTGCTTGATGCTCTCGACGCTCACGCCGTGGCGTTTCGCGAGCACCCAAAGGGAGTCCCCGAGCTTCACCTCGACGGCGCCCGCGTGCGCCGTCGAGCCCGCAAAGGCCAGCGCCGCAACAAACGTCACACTCCATACCCATCCGCCCACAACGGCACCGCGCATGCCCTTTCATCGCTCCGCTTCGAGATTTCGGGCAAATTTTCGCGGCGCGCAGCCTTGGCGTGGGGCCATACCGCGCTATAAGGCCGCCCCTGATGACTGCGCTGAGCAACATTCACGTCAAGAGCATCGACGCGCTGATGCGCCCCGACGAGCTGATCGCCGAACTCCCACCGAGTGACGCCGTCGTGCAAACGGTGCTCGCAGGCCGCAACGCGGTGTGGGACGTCCTCGACCGCAAGAGCGACCGCTTCCTAGTCGTAGTCGGGCCCTGCTCGATTCACGATCCGAGCGCCGCGCTCGAGTACGCCAGCAAGCTCAAAGAAGCCGCCGATCGCCACAAAGACGATCTGGCGATCATGATGCGCGTCTATTTCGAGAAGCCCCGCACTACCGTCGGTTGGAAGGGTCTGATCAACGATCCGAACCTCGACGACAGCTTCCAGATCAACGACGGCTTGCGCAAAGCCCGTAAGTTGCTGCTCGATCTGAACGGCATGGGCTTGCCTTGCGCCACGGAGTTCCTCGATCTGATCACGCCGCAGTTCATCTCGGGCCTGATCACCTGGGGCGCCATCGGAGCGCGCACGACCGAAAGCCAAAGCCACCGCGAACTCGCGTCGGGTCTGTCGGCTCCCATCGGCTTCAAGAACGGCACCTCGGGTGACGTCAAGATCGCCGTCGATGCCGTGATGTCGAGCACGCGCCCGCACCGCTTCGTCGGCGTGACGGAAGAAGGCCGCGCCGCCATCGTGCGCACGACGGGCAATCGTCACTGTCACGTGATTTTGCGCGGGGGTTCCGTCGGCCCCAACTACGACGCCGAAAGCGTGCAGGCAGCAGGTGAATTACTGGAAGCCGCCGAGTGTCCCGGCAACGTCATGGTCGACTGCAGCCACGGCAACAGCAACAAAGACTACCAGCGGCAACCCATCGTCGCGGAAGCGCTCGCCGAACAGGTCGAAGCAGGCAGCAAGTACCTGATCGGCGCGATGATCGAGAGCCATCTGACCGCGGGCAACCAAAAGCTCGAAGATCCTCGAGACCTCGAGTACGGCAAGAGCATCACCGACGCCTGCATCAGCTGGGAGATGACCACGCCCGTGCTCGATCGCCTGGCCCAAGCCGTCCGCACCCGCCGCGCCAAGCGCTGATCGCAACGTCGTCGCTCTCCGAGCGCAAACTCTCCGCGCAGTCCCGTACTCACGCGCGCCAAGCGTTTCGCCTGAACGCCGCTCACGTCTCTAGGTGCCCGCGGCGGTTCGCTGACTGCACCCACCGCAGCCCGCATCACGCAGATCCGACCGTCTGCCGACACTGAAAGACTTCACCACGTCCCCCGCGGGCACCACGTCCCCCGCGGGCACCACGTCCCCCGCGAGCGCACAGCACCCGTTGCTCCGAGACGTCGACGAACGCGCGCAGAGCATCCGATACAATGTAGGCACGACGCGGTCGTAGCGATCACTCGTTGCGCCCCACGGCCGCGATTCGTGGAAATCTCGTTGTCCCGCGTGACTGCCAAGGGTGCGCAATGCTGGCAACTTTCGGCTGTACCACCATTTTTTCGGGCGAGGCGCTTTCGACGAGGGGAAGCCGTCCCAAAAGGCATTCAGAAGGGTCGCTCGTAGCCTGCATGCCACGTTTCGCGTCAGGCTACGGAGTTCATCAACCACCAATTAGTCCCTCAGCGTTCGCATGAAGATTGAAACCCCACCCCTCAGTTCGTTCTCGCACACTTCTGCTCTGTTCTCACCGCTCGGCGGCCGCTCCCGCCTCGTGCGGTGCAGCGTAGCCCTCGCGTCTGTCGTGGCCCTCGGCGCTTGCGCGCCTGCCGACGAAAACAGCGACACCAGCCAGCCTTCGACCAGCAGTAGTCAAACGAGCATGCCGTCAGCAACAGGTACCACGACGGGAACCGGGACGACCGCACCAACCACAACCACAACCAGCACCGACACGACACCTGACATCGTCCCCCCCACCGAACCGCCCGACGCCTACACGACCGTTTGCTCTATGTGCCACGGCGAGAACGGCGAAGGCGCGGACCTCGGTCCCGAGATACGCCACACGCCGGTCGAATACGGCACCTGGGTGACCCGCAACGGGCGAAACTTCGGCGAACACCCCGACTACGTCGTGCAAATGGTGCCCATCGGTGAAGAACACGTCACCAACGAGGAGCTGGCGTTGACGTTCGCCTGGCTGGGCAACTTCCCCAAGCCGACGACGGGCCCCGAGATCTACGCCGACTACTGCGGCCACTGCCACGGCGCCGACGCAAGGAGCGGAGCCGTCGGCCTCGACCTCACGATGTACACGGCCACCCTCACGGACGCCGTCCGCAATGGCAAACCCGGCGACTTCTCTGCCCGCACTAGCTACATGCCCGCCTTCGGCCCCGAGGTACTCACCGACGCGGATCTACAAGCCATCATCACACACATCAGTTCACTCTGATCCCACCGAGCTGGCCGCACGCGACCAGCTCCGCGATCAACCTACCAAACGAAAACGCGAGGCCATCCAAAGGATGCCCTCGCGTTTTTTCGTCGTGCCCGGGCCGCTCGCAACAGCGAGCGGCCGTTTGCTCACTCAGTACTCACAGGTGCCCATCGCACAGCCCGACGTGTTCGTGTCGGCGGGCTGACTCGAGTCTCCACTGCATTCGTCCGTCGAGTAGTCAACGACGTACTGGGTCCCGTCACACATGAAGGTCACGACGTCGGGGTTCGATTGCTGCACGGTCGCCGTCATCACTTCCTGACCGCCAGCGTTCTTGAACGAGTAGTTGTACGTCGAGGACTGAACGCCAGTGACTTCGATGCTGTAACACGCATCCCCGCTGGGCTTCTTGAAGCTCATGACCAGTGGTTCTGACAGCAACCCAGTCATGTTCGCCTTCACGCCGTTTTCGTAGCAGATGTTGATTTCGCTCGGCAACTGACCGTCAAACTCTGTTTGACAAACCTCTGCCACATCCGCGGCGCACTCTTCGAAATCGATCTCGTATGCACACGGGGGCACGATGCATTCGCCGCCGTTCGAGCCTGAGTCGACGGTCACGACACCGAAGGTCGTGAAGTGGTCGACGGGACAAGTGACGCTAGCGCCTTCGGTGGTGCATCCCGTGAGTTCTACCCACTCGGCGCCGTCGTACCAGGCGATGGCGACTTCGTCGCTGCCTGCAGCGCCCGTGTCGAACGGCAAGGTCAGTGTTGCGGGGGGATCGAAGGTGATGCCGTCGGGTGAGAAGTCCCAAGTCAGCGACACGACGTTCTCGGCGTCAGGCGGCGTGACTTGCACGGCACTGATGGTCGAAGGCGCACTGATCGAGTTAGCTGGGATGACGAGTGAAACGCCTTGGGCGTTGCTGAATGTCCCACCCGCAGCTCCAATTTCGCCAGTGCCCGCCTCGGGCGAACCCGTGCCAGCTTCGGGTGTCCCGCCTTCGGCATCGTCCGAACTGGTGTCGTCGGCGGCTGCGTCGGGCTCGCCGTCATCGCTGACGGCATCGTCTGCACCCGCATCGGGCTCTTCGCTGTCGTCGTCGGTGACACCGTCGTCCAGTACGTCGTCGTCGGCTCCTGCGTCGACCATCGAGTCGTCAGCTACATCGTCATCCGATCCATCATCGAGTGCGTCGTCGTCGAGTGCGTCGTCATCGAGCGCATCGTCATCTGCGTCGTCATCCGCATCATCATCGAGGGCGTCGTCATCTGCATCATCGTCGAGAGCGTCGTCATCGAGGGCGTCGTCATCTGCATCATCGTCGAGCGCGTCGTC
>CBFGUG010000150.1:0-14604 GCA_965651905.1 uncultured bacterium
TGGGGCCCCTCGCACGAAACGCGTCAGATGGAAAAGTTTCTGGCAGTAGTGCTAACAGGCCATTGCACACCGACGGGCAGGCTGCAGCGCCTCACCTTGCTGACGGTCCCCTTGAAGTGCCGGCTGGTCGCCGGCACGGTTCGTTGGTAGTATTGCCAACTGAACTGCCTTCCGGTACCTGCCCGCGGGTGAATGGCAGGCCGTTAGAGGGACAGAGTAAGCAGATGAACCAGAAACTTAGCGCAGATTTTTCTGGCGCCCTTCGGACCTTTGCCTACTTCATGGCGAGCGGAACGCACTACATGCTCAAGGGTGTCGACTACCTGTCGCTGTACGGTGAAGAACCCAGCGCAATCGAACAGGCATTCGCGATCTTTGCCAATGTGATCGAACTGGACGGTAGTGGGCGTGTGGTAAACTTCGTCGACGCCCAGCGGCGCGCCACCGACTACATCAGACGGTACTGCGACTCATCCTTTCTCGTTGAGCCACCCTTCGAAGATTGGGAACTTGAGCTTCATTCACCACCGTAGGCTCAGGGACGGCCCCTCGTCGTCGCCTACTCTTCGAAGTAGTCGCTACCCCTTTCGGAACTCGGATCGTTCGGTGCGATACGCCGACTCCATACTCCATCATCAACTCGGTCAGGCGAACTCCGTCAATCAGAATGATACCTTCCACTGAAGACGCAAATTCTACCGCCTGCTGGGTATAGGTCGACGTGGTGATGAAGCCCCCCTTGCGGGCGCGTTGGCCGGCAAGAGCTCCGTAGAACCCTTGCACGTCGGGCCGCCCCGTCGGGTGAGGTGGAGTCGAACCAGGTGCATCGGCCAGGCTAACAAGCCATTTCTGCGGACACAGGGGCCCGGAGCGCCGCGCTTCGCTGGTGATGCCATTGCAAGGTGGCGGCTGGTCGCCGCCACGGATTGTTGGTGATTTTCCGAGCTGGCGTGTTGTTTCGCTTGCCCCTGTGCAGCAGAATGGCAAGTCGTTTGGGCGGACCGCCCCGTCCACTTTCCCTCACGACCGGTCGCAGGTTCGTTCGTTACAGTCCAGAGCTGTCGAGTTTACGGACAGCATTCGGCTTCGAATAGATGATGCGGATCGAGGGCTCGGTCTCGCCGTCTAACTCCGGCTCCGGCGCCTTCAATCTCAACTCAACTTCTTCGCGCGTGGGCCACTTCCAGATGTATCTCATCTGCACCGTACCGTCCTGCAGACATCGCAGAAACTCGTCATCAGTCGAACACTCGGAATTCGCAAGGACCCTGTTCTCGAACTTGCTGCCGTACTTGTCTTCCAGCGTCGCCTTGAGTGTGCTTGCCGCATCCACCCAAGCGGATCCTGGTTTGTGCACGATACGGATCTCACATGCGTAACCTTCACAGAACTCGACGGCGGTGGAGGCCGTGAACGCCAAGCTCTGCGCCGTCCCACTGCAACCGTAGATATCGCCGCTGATCCTTCGCCACGTGTGCCCGGCGCCCTCGCATGTCGATCGCGACCTGTCTATGGGGGCGCCGAACTCAAAGCCCGCCGCTCCGTCCGGGGCGCCCGCTTTGTTCTTGTCCGGTGCGAGCGAGTCAACGTCGCGCTGTGCCTTCTCTCCCATGGCCTCGTTGCAGGTTACGTTGCTTCCACCACTGCGAACGACCTCAGTGCACATGAAGCGCTGCCCAGCGCACTCGGCAACCCAGGTATTCGTTATCTCTGGCGCCCACCCCATGCTCGATTCCTCGCTAACTGTTATGTCACCGGGCACGCAGCCTACGCTACCAGCAGACTTCGCCGCAAACGACGACGAACCCCCGGTTGGACGCACACAGGCAGAGAGGACCGCAATCGCGGACACTAAGACCACCCACTTCATGCGGCCTATCTACTTGGTCCCGTGGCGCGTTTCAAGAGCGGGCACTACTGGCTGCCCAACACGGCAATGAACACCGACGGGGAGCTTGAAACGCCTCGCCCCGCTGTTGCTCTCTCGCTGCGTGGCCGCTCGTCGCGGCCACTGGTTGTTGCTAGCCTCCCAACCTGTTAGCTTGTTCCAATGGCTCCCGGCAGGTTATTGCCGACCCGTGTTGGGCAGACAAGTGAAGCGCGACGCATCAGAAGCAGACCGAACGTCCTGGAGTTGGACTCAGTTTGCGTTCGGTGTCGTCGTGGGCGGTGGTCCGAGCTTTCTCGCGCTCAACGTCATGATGCTGCGCCTTCCTGCTCATCTCACCAAGGTCGCCGTCGTCGCACTGCTCTGCGGACTCGCGGCGGGGCGTTTCGGTGACATCGCCTGGCGCTGGATTATCTACATACTGTCCAATTAGTGCGTTCGGTTCACGGCGCATGCACCAAGCTTTCCAAGTTAGCGTGTTGTTTCGCTTGCCCCTGTGCTGCAGAATGGCAAGTCATTGGGCAGACTCATGTCACGCATCTACCGCAATCATAGACATGGAGCTTCAGGCAAGCGGGCGCGTCTGAAGCAGGCGTCGCACGACGCGCCGCATCGATCCCATCCTTTGTTTGGTGACATTCCGCTCGTGCCAACCAGCTCCGACGATGCGGAAGGAAGAACGCAGGAGTACTTGACCTACGATCTCGACTGGCAACCGAAGCTCCCGAAGGGCGCCGTCCGAGGCGACGTACGCAAGCAGCAGTTTTGCCCTGCTTGCCATGTCCCAAGGTACTTTTATGTCGATGACGACCGGTCCTGTTTGCAATGCGGGTGCCACTTCGTCTTCTCAGCCCGCGAACAGAAGTACTGGTTCGAGACTCTGCACTTTCACTTCGGTTCTGTTGCCATCCGATGCGTAGAATGTCGTCGCAAACAGCGCAGCAATCGCGCGCTGAACGCCCAGATCTCCGCTGCCACCAATCTCCTGCGCACCGATCCGGACAACCCGACTCATCTCCTCAGCCTCGCCGAAGCGCTCGTTCGCTACCATGAGCGTACTGGTTCGGGGGATTTGAGCCGAGCCGTTAACGCCGCGCGACAAGCCGTTCGCCAAGCCAAGCGCACCTCGTGGGCTGGAACCGCGGAAGCCTACTTCTGGGAGGCTTCCGCCCACAGACTTGCTGGCAGATCACGACAAGCCTTAGGTTTGTACAAGCGCTTCATCCAAAGGGTTCCCAGCAACCGCCGCTATCATCAGTTGCTGGCTGAAGCCAAGGCCAAGCTCGAGTAGCAATCCTTCATCGAGTCTGAACACCAACGCCTCTTCGGCGGAGCTGCCCAACACTTGCTTTCACGGGCTTGCTGCTGTCAGGGGGCCTGATCCGTCTCGCTCCGCCGAGGCGCCTCGTGAGGGTGGCGGCTGATCGCCGCCCCGATTTCTGGTAGCTTCCGTTCTGCTGTGGAGTGCCGCTTGCCCCCTGCCGCAGAAGCCCAGAACGTTGGACGGACGCCGCTCCTGGTCTCAATGCCCGATCTTCACGCACGGAACGAGCTGTACTTGGCGCTGAGGCGTCTGGTCGTTGGGCGAATCACCAATGACGAGTTTGAAGCGCGTCTCAGCAACCGTGTTTTGCGTTCTGCTGACCCGGGTGTCCAGGCGATCCTTTGGGCGGCGTGGTTGCTGTATGACGACCTGCGAGAGCATCGCATGACTGGTCCCTACGCGTTGACCCCGAGCGGACGCCGTCATGTTGCGCGCTGGCTGGTGTTTCTCAAGTCGGATGTCGAGTACGAGTGGGTGGAGGTTCCCTTTTGGTTGAAGGTCCTGCTGTTCGTTCCCAACGTTGCGACGCTTGGCCTGATTGGTTCCGCTCTGCAATGGTGGCTCGATCGCCAAGGGGACACTGATGTTTGGCCTTTCATCAGACCAAGCGATCTCAGCCGTGTCGTTTCGGCTTGGCCAGTTCGAAGCGAAACGCCTCAACCTGTGAAGGAGAGTGAAGCGTGACCCTGGTTCTTGCGATCGGGCTCGCAGGGTTCGTGGTGCTTCTGTTCTTGTCCACACGCTGGAGTCCAGCGCTGAGGCACCACAGGAGGGTTCTGAGAACCATCGGCGAGGCCCAGTGCCCGCAGTGCGCCGCCCAGATTGGGGAGCGCGAGGCCCAGGCCGCGAGCGATCGAACAGACAGGCTGATCCGCAAGCGCCTCACCGCTACCGCAATGCCGGGCGACGAGAGTTTCTGGCCTGTGGTTTGTCCGAATTGCGCCGCTCGACTCGTATACTGGGCTGCGGACCGTGAGCTGTACACTGCAGGTCAACTGGTTCGCCAAGGCTGGCTCGAGGAATACGACCTCAACGACGCCTACAACGATACCTGAACGTGCAGGGTTGGAAGCGAACGTCCTTCGGTAACGGGCTTGCTGCGGACAGGGGGCTCGAAACGCCTCGCTTCGCCCTCAAGCCTCGTGTGGGTGGCGGCTGATCGCCGCCCTGACTTCTGGTAGCCTCCGAACCTGCTGCGTTGAGGTGAATGCCCCTGCAGCAGAAACCCAAAGCCGTTGAGCAGACCTCCAGCAATGACCATTTGGCAGACCCTGAATCGCACGTGCGCGCTTGCCGTGCCGCTCGTGCTCGTTGCATGCTTCGCAACAACGGGCAACTACGAGAAAGTCCTGCAGAGTTGGGTGGGTCAAGATATCAACCGCCTGCTCACGGAATGGGGCCCTCCGACGCAGGAATACGGGATGCCAAACGGCAAGACCATGTACACCTGGTTGCGCATCGGTGGAACCGTTGTCACGACCAACCACGACGCGAATTCCTCCACCAGCACGGTGGAGCGAAACTGGTGCAAGACAACCTTTGTCGCGTCCCAAGCCGGGGTGCTGGAGACTTGGCGATGGGAAGGCAATTCTTGCAGAAGCAGATAGCTAAAGCGATCGCCGATCAAAGTGGCGCGCTCTGCGCAAGCTGCCGTACCATTTCCTGCGCAAGCGACTGCATTTGAACTCATCCCTTTCGTCTCATGACTTCGTCACCGTTCCCCACAATCGCCAGACGTAGCTTTCAGCTCAAGGGGCCCGCTGATCGAGTCGTGACCGTCTTGATCGGAGCGCCTGAGTCTGACCCGGCGCACGCTGGTGGGTACCGTTGCCCCTTCCAGGTCGTTGGGTTGTCAGACGACGACATACAGTACGCCAGAGGCGTTGACTCATTCCAGGCACTGAACCTGGCTGTTGCCGGCGCTCGGCGCGCCCTGAAGACAACCGCTCATGTGCTCGCCGCGTTCCACGACGACTTCTCCCTCACTCATGGGGGCGATCACTGGGAGCTCGGTTTCCCCTTCTGGGTTAGCGTTAACGATATCGAACAGCTTCAACGATTCGAGCGCTTCATGGACAACGGCTTCTGGAAACGCGACGACGAACCTCACGAGTAGCCGTGTGCGAAGGCTGCCCTGACGCGGTATCGGATTGCGCGTTGCTGTCGCGAACTAGATCTGTCAACCGGAGCGGGGCGGACCTCGTATCGCCCAGCTCATCAGTCGTTAACCTAACGTTCTCCGTCGCCGGACGTTTCGTATCCGTCGCATGGTGTCCCCAGCAAGTCCTTGCCCAAGTCGGGCCAATCCGTGCTCTGCGCGGGTTGTCTCTCCAACACCGAATCGTAGGACAGCAGCACTCGCGTGTGATGGTGTCCCGTTTCCGCCTCCATCCACTCCGACACCTTCAGGTGAACCTGTTGCCCCACGAGACTCGCCAAGTTGGAACCGCCCTTTGAATCAGTAGAGCTGACCAACTGCACCGCCGCGACTTCCGCGACCTGCGACGATCCACTACTGCCTGAAGCCGTCAGCTGCTTGATGGGCTCGTCCAAGATCAGGAGCGCGAACCTCTTCCGCCTGTCGCTGGACGGAGACTCGCCATAGTTCGGTGGGCCATATGCGCAACGCTCGATCACCACGCCCGATACCTCCTCCGCAATTGAAGCAACACGCCCATCGCTCTGATGGGGTAGCTCGAGCGGCTGCGTCGTCGCGCCTGGCGCACAGCCCGCAACTGTCAGCGCCACCGCTACGACTATGCGTTCCATCCTTCAGTCCGTGGCTGCATACGTCTGGGCGGGGGGATTGATTCCATTTTTCGGACTCGAGTCAGCGCAGGTGCCCAACACGGGCTCGCTGCTGGCGCTTGCCCCCTGCAGCAGAAACCCAAAACGTTGGGTGGACCTCGACGTTGATGTGAATCGGTGAGGTGCCTTGATGATCATCCCGCTACTCGGTACCGTCTCACCGTGAAACGTTGGTTCGGTATTGTGCTCACGCTCACCGCGTGCACCCCTTCCTCCTTCGGCCCGAGCGGTTACACGCACCCGAGCGAACAGTATCGGATTGTCGCGTCGAGCCCAACCCTGTTGGGAAGCGATTGGATCCTGGACAGCCACCACGGTGACGATGTCGATGATCTCGAGTTGAAGACCGGACCCGCCTACGAAGTCACATACCACCTCGACGCCAATGGTGACGGCGAGAACGACTTCGAGAACGAGCTACCACTCTACGATCTGTACTGGGCGCACTCTGCGGACTCGAGCTCGATTTGGATGCGGAGCATACCCATCCCGGATCGCTACTTCCGGAAGGACCCGAAGATCCTACTCCTCAACTACGTCGAGCGAATAGCTGGCTCTGGCTTCGCATTCGCAACCTACGACGACGAGGTCGTCGCCAAGGCGCAGCGATACGGCACCAAGATTGTTTCCAGCGCGCCAGCTCGACTCGGACAGCAACCCGCGCACACCGTGGAGATCGAAGTCGTCAACCTCGACCAGCTGGAGCTCGATGCTTCAACTCCTCGACACCGCGCTCGACTCGTGCTGGCGCACAGTCGCAAGTGGCTCCCCGTCGGACGTCGAGTCGAGTACAATTCCGTGATTCTCGCAGGCTACTCGGCTCGACCAGAAGACTTTCCCAAGCACAAAGCGGTGTTCGAGGCCCTGCTATCCAAGATTCGAATGGGTGAACCAGAGTAACCCGACACGGTTCAACGAACTGCAACATAGCGCGCATGGCCACCAACACGGGCTTTCACTGGCTTGCTGCTGGCAGGGGGACAGATAGGCTTCGCTGCCGCGCCTCACGAAGGTGGTGGCGGATCGGCGCCCCCTTTTCTGGTAGCCTTCCGGACTGCTGTGTTGTGGTGAATGCCCCATTGCAGCAGAACCCCGAAGACTCATCAAACTCGACTGCGATGCCTACAAGGCTTGAGCTTGACGCCATCTTTCATCCGTTGCCTTCGCTCGAGACTGAGCGGCTGGTTCTTCGTCCTATTCAGCTCGCTCACGCAGACGCGCTTTTTCAGGTCTTTTCAGACCCCGCCGTCATGGACCCCAGCCATGAGCAGCCCCACGCCTCGCCGTCCGTTACCGCCAACCTCATCAGCTCCATCTTGAAGAAGCACGAGGACCGCTCGGGGATTGGCTGGGTTCTCGTACCACATGGCGAACACGCGCCCGTCGGGCACATTTCGATCTTCTCCATTTGCTGGACTCATCGCAGGGCGGAGCTCGGTTTCGGACTACTGCCGACGCTTTGGCGCCGGGGTCTGATGACCGAGGCGCTCCGCTCAGTCGTCTCTTTTTCCTTTGACTCCCTGGGCTTCATCAAGGTCTGCGCTCAGAACACCACCGACAATCACGCTTGCCACCAATTCCTCCTCAGTGCTGGCTTCCAGCAGGAAGGTCTCTTGCGGCGTCACGGTTTCTGGAACGAGCGCGCTCATGACCTCCGTCACTACGGCCTGCTTGCCCGTAGTGAATGCCCCGCCGAAACCTGCAGCACTAGTTCAACGTCCTGATGCAAAGTGCTTTGCCTGAGGGCTGCGGCAGCAGGCTCCACATCATGACCAATCTCCAACGTGAACTCCAACGGATCGTCTTGGGCACGCCGTGGCTCGTCGATGTGCTGCGGACAGTTAACGACGTGGTGCCGCATCCCGCCTACGTCGGAGCTGGGGCGATCCGAAATCTCGTCTGGGACGCCCTCGATGACGCGCATCAAGTAATCCCGGTTGATGACGTAGACCTCGTCTATTTCGAGCCGGACCACCCTACGCCGACGGCCTGGAGTCTCCGCCTTCGCGACGCGCTACCGCAGTTGCGACTGGACATCACCAACCAAGCGAACGTCCACGTTTGGCAGAGTCAGCAGCTCGGGCGTCCCATTGCACGATATGCGTCGCTCGACGCGGCCATCGCCAGCTGGCCCGAAACCGCCACAGCAGTCGCGGTCAAGCTGTCACCGTCGGGCTCGCTCTCGATAGTCGCGCCGTACGGCTTGGATGACCTCTTCGGTCTGCAGCTCCGCCCCAGTCCCGGTCTGAATGATCCGAACGCTTATCTCGCTCGGATCCGGACCAAGCGTTGGCATCTTCGCTGGCCAAGACTCACGGTGCACAACGCACCAACTGATTGACCGCCGCCTCCGTTCATGGCTTCGCCTCACTCTGGGCGCGGCCGACCCTGCATCCCGGACACACAGCTTCTCGCACCGGTCTTGTCGTGATACGCACACTGTCGTGCCACGCTACTCCGTGTTCCTCCTCGCCCCGCTGCTGTGCCTTGGCTGCTACAGTACGACGCGCATACAGCCACGCGACATCCCCAAGCTCAACGGCGCATCGACGATCGACATAGGAAGTGTAGCGACGCCGACCAACAACAGAACCTACGCCATCACCGTGTCGAATGTCCGCAAGCTTGACGGAACACTGCATCAAGTGAAGGGGGAGTTCGACTTGCTGCTCTGTACTCGTGGCGCTGTTTGTACCTGGTACACACATCCCGTCGAGGCCCAACTCAAGGACTCGACTCTTCATGTTCTCAGCGGCAACCAGCCACCTGCCGCCATCGAGCTGGACTCCGTTGTCGGTGCGGCGGTCGAGGAATTCAACCCTACGGGGACCATCGTCGCTGTTTCGCTCAGCGGCGTCACGTTGGCTGGACTACTCGTTCTCCTCCTCTAGGTCCTCACGGGTCGACACCTCGCTGGGATGCGGCGCCGCCCAACCCGTCCTCCCGCAACGGGCTTGCTGCTGGCAGGGTGCCTGACGCGCCTCGCTCCGCCTCGTGTGGGTTGCGGCTGATCGCCGCCCCCTTTCTATCCTTCCAATCTGCTGTGAACTGGCGGTTTGCCCCCTGCAACAAGACCCAAGGCGTTGGGCGGACGACCAAGGACTCGAAGCGGTGCCCTGCCGAACGACGGCCGTCGCCGACGGTGGACCTTCTTCTCCATCGAATCTCGTGACATTGCCACCTCGAGCCAACTGGCTATGCTGACGCTAAAACCGGGAACCTCACCGTCGTTTGGCTGACCATAGAGCTCATGGTTCTCTACGACTGGGTTGAGACGTTGCTTCTCGCAACGCTTCTTTCCTCGTCTTGCGCTTCGCCGCAGACGGGCATCGTCTCAGTGGCTCCCGCGCTGGAGGCTCCCGCCCGCAACGTCCGTCTTGGTCAACGCGTCCGGCTCGAGCTAGTGGATTGCTCGACTTGCAGCGCACTGGTGTTCGAGGAGACGTTGCCAGATGGAAGTGTAACGCTCTCCCCCAGTGGTCGTGGTCAAGACAGCCTCCGCCTGCATCTGGTCTTGAGGAACTTGTCAGACGACGAGCTGATTGTCGAGACTCTCGTGGGCGTCCCACAAGTTAACGTACAAGCCTTCGCCACTATCCCGACGGTGACAGGACTGGTCCAGCCACAGTCGATTCGCGTCCTTCCAGGTTCCGTCATCCGATTCTATCCAGCATTTCATCTTCCCGCGCAGACCCGCAGCGCTGTCTTCGTTGAACACCTTTCCCTGCGAATGGGTCGTACTCAGCCCCTCGTGACCTGGACCGAGCTTGCGGACGTACTTTCCTTCGAACTGACCACAGATGGATGCCGCCCCATCATGGCGGACTCAGACGACCAGTCGCGCCATGCCACCCAACCCGCACCCTGAGGCGGACCGCAAGGGCTAAGTCGAAGAATTTGCGGCGTACTCGAGTAACGGTGAATGACGCTTGTGCAGGGCGTCGAGGTAACGGGACCGGGGGGAGAAGACCGAGCTTGACGTCGAGGCCCTCATTGGGTACCAAATGGTTCCGGAACCGTTAGGTACCGTACAAACCATGAATCTTGACGCCATTTTTTCAGCTCTTTCCGACCCCACCCGACGCGAGATCCTTGCACGCCTCATGCGCGGCGAAGCTTGCATTTCCGAACTGGCTGAGCCGTTCGACATTTCGTCTCGCGCGATTTCCAAGCACGTCGCTGTTCTGGAAGCTGCAGGACTGGTCTCTCGCGGCAAGGATGCGCAGCGTCGACCGACACGCATCCGTGTGGAGCCGCTCGTCGAGGTGGACCGTTGGCTCAGCGACTATCGACGGCTCTGGAACGAACGCTTCGACCGCTTGGACACACGGCTCGCAGAACAACAGAAAGGAAAAAGGAAATGACCGAGACGACCCACCATCAGATTAGGATTGAACGAGCTTTCGAAGCTCCTCGTGCGCTCGTGTTCGCCAACTGGACCGACGCCCAGCACCTCGGCGCGTGGTTTGCGCCTGCCGGCTTCGACGTCGTCGACTGCAGCGTGGATCAACGGCCTGGTGGATGCTGGCGGATCGCATATCGCTCAGCTTCAGGTGAGCTCTACGTTGAGCACGGTCAGTTCATCGAAATCGTTGCCCCTGAACGCATCCGCTTCACCCTGGTGAACGAGAACGAAAGCGGCGAGGTCATGGTCCGGACGGAAGTACGAGTCGACCTCCGAGAGGACGAAGGCAAGACGAAGATGACCTTCGTCCAAACGGGCTTCACGTCCAACGATCTACGTGACTCCATGGCACAAGGCTGGAAGACCTGCCTCGACAAGCTCGACATGCAACTCGCAGCACATCGCGAGCTGCGTACCCTCTTCGAGGAGTGGTTCCGAGCCGCTGAGCGGAAGGATCTCGATGGTTCGATGTCTCCCGTGGCGGGAGATGTCATTTCGTACGAGCACGACGCTCCGCTTACCTACGAGGGAGTCGACTCCATGCGTGCTATTTGCAAGGCCGGCTTCGACCACATGCCCGACGGATTTCGCTGGGAAGTACCCGATCTCAAGGTCATCGTACGCGGCGACGTTGCCGTCACCTGGGGACTGAATCACATGTACGGCCCAGGCGTCGACACGTGGTCGCGCGGCACGCGTATCTTTCGGAAAGTCGACAGCGCCTGGAAGATGATCCACCAGCACGTGTCGTTCCCGTACGATCCCGCAACCGGAATCGCAAAGCTAGACCTCCGGCCATAGTGGCAAGTCACACCGCGGAGCCCACGAGAGCCGAGCGTATGTCGAGGCGTACTTTCGGATTACCGGGCCTTGCGATTCAGCAGCTGTCGAAGCCAATTCCAAATCGTGCGCCCGGAGCAATTCGAGTAATCCCAGAAACGACGATCCTTGCGATGCCGAGCGCCGCAACATTCGCGTGGACGTTGCCGGATAGCGACGACCGTCATTCCGCAGGCGTCAATGTGACCGGGAGCGGCGTTTCGATCATGCGCTTCCAGGCCGCTTCGCTCGCGTCGCACCACCCCATGCCCAGGGGAGTTCCGTCTGCCGAAAGCGCGGCGCGTTCATCCGCACAGAACCGCTCGACCTCCGCGAGCCGCGCTGCGGCGTCCTTGCTCCAAATGCCAGCGCAATGCACGGCACCGGTCGTGCATCGCCCGTCGTTCGCCGTCGACGCGAGTTCGAAGGGCGACGGGCAGAGCGATGCTGCGTAGGAAACTGCCGTCGCGTCGGTCGTCGCGAACGCGCCGTCAGGCGTCGAGTGGGCCAAAACCGACCAAGATCGTTTTCCCGCGAGCCAACCTACGGAGCTCCCCACGAGCACATCGGTGTATGGATCGACGAGCAGATCGGGACGACCATCTTCATCCTGATCCACAAGTCCCACGATGCGAAACTCCAGCGCGGGTTTGTAGAAATCGACGCGACCACCCGCAGCCGTCCACACGCTGAACTCGGCCCTCACATTGCCGGAAGCGTCGGTTGGATGAAGCCGCTTCGTGATCACCTCCGGCATGCCGTCACCATCGAAGTCGACGACGGCTTCGACCTCGGCGATCGAAGGGCTTCCTCCACCCATCGCCGCGGGGTCACCATCCGGAGAGTAGACGGCCCCGAAGCCCTCGAGCAGCTTGCCGTCGCGAGCGAATACCAGCTTCCACGTCCCGGCAGAATCGGCGTCCATCTGCTCGTCGGTGACGACCGCCCATGTGCCCACGAGGTCTGGACGCGCGAAACACAATAGCTGCTCTGGGTTCATTTGGGCCGCGTGTTTGCGCGATGGTCCAGCAATCGCCCGCACCATCGCTCGGTTGATCGGGTACGGGAACCGCAGGATGTTGCTCGGCCTTCGAATAACCGTACGCCCACGCTCCAGGAGTGGGCGTATCGAAGACGAGCTCACAGTTGTGGGCCAATGCTTCACTTGGGGTCATCGACGGCCGATGCCGATGGGGGGGCTGCGCTGACTTCGCGGGCGGGGTGCTCGACTCGACAGTTATCGTCTCTGGAGGAACCGAGCCAGCTGACTTGGTCGGCGCGGAGTTGTTCGGCGCACAGCCCAGCCCAAGCACGACCATTGCGGCACTCGAACCGAGCACACAGGTGAACGGTCGGACTGCTCCAAGTGCTGCAGGCGCCACCATCCGCTCACGATATCTTCGCGCCCCCAGTGTGGCAAGCAGAGGCAAGGCACCGCAAGGGAGCCCCAAGTGTTCATCAGACCCGTCCTACTCGACTTCCACTCGGTCAGAGCGCTTCCGGAAACGGCGGGGCTTCGTCGTAGCGACGGTCGCGACCGTTGATGTAGCGAACCGGGATCGCCGCGAACTGCGCCGGCGTCATGTCCAACGAGGGCACCGAAATCGCGTGAAAGGTGCCACCGAGCGATTCCAGGTTGCCCCGAGCGTATGTGCGCACGCCGCATGTCCGACAGAACGTGAACGTCAGATGCGGCTCGGCGTCCCCTGGTGGCGTCCAGCGATATTCTGAGACGCCCTTGCCTTCCAACAGGCGGAAGCGCTCGGGCCCCTTGGCGAATGCAAACCACGCGCGCGCCTTCGCGCAGTACGAACAGTTGCACCTGTTCGACCCTTCCTCCAGGTCCAGGTCTGCCTCGAACCGGATCGCACCACAATGACAACTTCCCGCATACGTCTTTTCGGACATGGACCGTCTCCCGGTTACTGTGCTTGCGTTTTGCAAGCGGTTGCCAGATTACCCGACTGGTTTTAAAACGCAAGCAGTTAGTCATGCCTTCAGCCGATCCCCGTTCCTATTGTCCCATCAACCTTTCTCTCGAGATCTTCGGCGACTCGTGGACCTTGTTGGTACTCCGCGACATGATGTTCGCCGGAAAGCGCCACTTCCGGGAGCTGCTCCAGTGCGACGAACGCATCTCGTCGAACATCCTCGCGGATCGGCTGGCTCGTCTTCTCGACCACGGTCTGCTCACCAGGTCCGAAGACCCCACCCATAAGCAGAAGGCCATCTATTCGCTCACCGAAAAGTCCATCCAACTCTTACCCATCGTCGTGCAGATCGGGGCATGGGGCTCTCGCTGGGTCCCAGACGCAAAGAAACTCGACGCACCAGCCCGCAAGTACATTCGCCAGATTCAGGAAGGGGGACCCAGCGCGTGGGCCATTCGTATGGACGGGCTTCGAGCCGAACACCTGAAATAACCCGCGCCCTTGCATCCGGGATTGAACCGACTCGAAGGCAGATTCAGACCTTCTGGACGAGTTTCGGGCCTGCTCTGCGGAACTCGCAACAACTCGTTCCGCTGCTGCTCACGCTCAGGCCAAAGCTCGGCGTTCCAACTCACGTCGATCGCTAGTCGCACCCTTCCAGCGGAGTCTCCTCCCCCAGGACCGGCGTGGCGCCCGTCGGCAGCGTCACGTTGGCTGAGTGCTCGCCATGAACGATCACATACATCCCCGCTTCCACCGGCTCCGACTTGCATTCTGCTGTTAGTATTCCGCAGTCCGTTGTGCAGGTCGTGCCGCGAGACTCCACCACGCCTCGACTCGCGACGATCAGCCGATCACCCGCCAGCTCCACCGAACACGTGCGTTCCTTGGCCTGATCGCAAGAACTCGACATGCACGTCGGGAATTCGACCTGCACCCTCACTGCCCCGTCACTTTCCGACTCGACGCAGACTTTCCCTCGATCCTCGTACACTGTCGTGACCGGATCGTCGTCGCTGCATCCAACCAGCACCACCGCCACCAGTCCCGACACAGCGTACGTCAACTCACTAACGCAACTGACCCCACCAGCCCTGTTCTTCTCGAAAAGCATTTGCTTCAAGCTTCACACGTCCCTCCCTAGTTGCAAACGCTGCCGTGGCACGCTCCAGCAGACGTATGCTTGCTTCGCTCTACACGCGAAACGTTAGCGTCGACTGTACAACCGATCCCATTTCGATGGCCCCGACACGGTTCCGTCGTTCAAATGTCTGCCACGCCAGCCCAGGTCACGCACACCGCCGTCTGGCCCACTTCCCAAGGATGCGGTTGACTATGTCGCTCGGATCAAGACTGCACACTCGTCGAGACTTGGTGTCCATTCGGACCTGCTGCCGTGAACGTTACCTACGCCCCTCAGGTTCGACAG
>CBFGUG010000151.1:0-14454 GCA_965651905.1 uncultured bacterium
GAGTTCAACGTCGCCAACCGCGGCGTGATCGAGTTCGTCGAGATGCTGAAGCTCGACGTGGCGTTCTTGTACGACTTGTTGGGAGCTTCTCAGGAACACAAAATCAAGCCGAAGAAGTTCGCTCAGACGGACATCGACGAGCTGATCATCGGTCATACCAACGAGGCCGAATACCGCCGTCTGGTGAACAACGAGTTCATGGAAGCGTTGCGGGACCGCACGATCAAGATCGACGTGCCATACATCACTCGGCTCAGTGACGAGATCAAGATCTACGAGAAAGAACTGAACCCACAGCGCGTGCGTGGCAAGCACATCGCTCCGCACACTACCGAGGTGGCTGCAATGTGGGCGGTGCTGACGCGCCTGGAAGAGCCCAAGAAGCACAACCTTCAGCTGATTCAGAAGATGAAGCTGTACGACGGCAAGGTGCTACCCGGCTACACGCAAGACACCGTGAAAGAGCTGCGCAAAGAGAGCAAGAACGAAGGCATGGCGGGCATCAGCCCGCGCTACGTTCAGGACAAGATCTCGAACGCGCTGGTGAGTGATCTGGGTGAGGGGACGATCAACCCCTTCATGGTGCTCAATGAGCTGGAAAAGGGGCTGACCAATCATTCGCTCATCACCAGCGAAGAGCAGCGCAAGGTGTACAAGGAGCTGATCGGCGTCGTGAAGGCCGAGTACGACGAGATCGTCAAGAACGAAGTCCAGCGTGCGATCAGTGCCGACGAGGAAGCCATCGGCAGGTTGGCAACCAACTACATCGACAACATCAAGGCGTACACTTTGCACGAGAAGGTGCGCAACCCGTACACGGGCCAAGACGAGGAACCCGACGAACGGCTGATGCGCGCGATCGAAGAGAAGATCGAGATCCCCGAGAACCGCAAAGACGACTTCCGCCGCGAGATCATGAACTACATCGGCGCGAAGGCGATCGAAGGCAAGAAGTTCGATTGGCAGACGAACGACCGACTGCGCCGCGCCCTCGAGCTCAAGCTGTTCGAGGACCAGAAAGACAGCATCAAGCTCAAGACGCTGGTGTCCGCCGTGGTCGACAAGGAAACCCAGGAAAAGATCGACATCATCAAGAGCCGCTTGATGCGCTACTTCGGCTACAACGAGGTGAGCGCCACGGACGTGCTCAACTACGTGGCATCGATCTTCGCTCGGGGTGACGCCAAAGAGAGCTGATTCCGAAGAAGTGCAGCAAAGAGCGGCGCGCTGGTTGACCCATCGCGCCGTTTCTCGTCGTGGGGGTCCACGCAGCGGAGAGTTGCGTCGTCGTTCGTTGGTGTGTCCTGGAGGCGCGGTCTCCGCCGAACGAGGTTAGAGGAGCGTGGCGTAGAAAAATGCCGCGGACGTGCAGCGCTCGATCAGATGGTCGGTTTTGAGCTTGTTCCGTTGCGTTCTGGCACAGCGCCGTGGCACACTCCGCGCCCACGTTGGCACAGGAGCGCCATTGGCCGCCGAGAGGAGCGCGGAAAAACATGAACAAGCCAAGTTGTGTAATGATTGCAGCGCTTTGCGCGTACTGGCCGGCACACGCCATGGCCCAGGACTCTGAAGGCGCACAGGGCCCTGAGGGCAATGGTGTGGCCGCGTCCGAGACGGCCGAAACCAAAGTCGACGAAGCCGCCGTGGCTGACGCGCTCGAAGGGACCACCGAGGCACCAGGCAAGACGTACATGTTCATCGGGGCCCGCTACCGCAACGTCATGATCCCCAAGTTCGTGCAGAACTTGTTCTCTGATGGCGGCAAGAGCCTCTACGCGCACACACCCGGCGTGGAGTTTGCGATTCGCCGCGACAAGTTCGAGTACCAGCTGTTCGGGATGTTGGGGCTCTACAACCTCGAAGATGTGCCGTTCAAGGGCAAGAGCGACGAGAACGACGCGTGGGAGATCATCAACGCGGACTACAAGATCTTGTATCTCGGCGCAGACTTCATGTGGAGCACGGACGACTTTACTCCTGGGCTGTCGTTAATCTATGGCGCGGGGGTTGGGCTTGGGTTCGTGTTTGGGGACCTGGGGCGGGTTCAAGCGTATCCTGCCAACAGCCAGGGGGCGTTCGACCCGAGCGAGGATGGGAACCCCGACGCCTATCGCGAGTGTGCTGGTGTCGGTAGCCCCACCCCCCAGTACTGCCAAGGTACGGGAGACGGTGCGGACCACTACGGCAGCTACACGGAACCAACCTGGGCCGATGGCGGTTCCAGTCCGTTGATCTTTCCGTGGATGGCGGCGAACATCGGGCTTCGTTACAAGGCGCACAAGAACTTCGTGGGCCGCGTCGAACTCGGGCTGATGCCTACGGGCGCGTTCGTGGGGCTAGCTGCGGACTACGGGCTGTGAGCCCAGCAGCGACCATCGTCGATCGAGTGAACTAGAGTGAGCGATCCCCCGATCTTTCCTTCGAGGTACGAAGCCCACACGCGCCTGGGTACGGGCGGTGGGGGCGAAGTTTGGGACGTCCGTGATCAGCACACGGGCGAACACTGCGCGCTGAAAGTGCTCGCTAGTGACGCGAGCGAGCATGAAATGACGGCGCTCGTGCGCGAAGCGGTCGCGCTCTCGGGTCTCGAGGGGCTCGGGGTGCCGCGCATTTATCGTTTCGGAAGGCTTGCTGAGACGGGGCGGCCGTACATGGTCCGCGAGTTGGTCGCAGGGGAGAGCTTGGACGAGTTGATGCAGTCGAGCGCACCCACGCGCCGCATCCTGCGGGCGTTAGCCAACTCCGCTGAGCAGCTCACGTTGGTGCATCGTGCGGGCTACTTTCACGGCGACATCAAGCCCGCGAACATCATCGTATCGGGTAGCGATCGGGCAACCCTGGTGGACTTGGGGCTCTCGGCGCCTTGGCGTGACGCGGGCATCACTGCACCAGGTCTCACCCCGAAGTACGCGGCGCCAGAGCTGCTCAGTGGCAAACCGCTGACGGTGCGCGGTGAAGTCTACGCGCTGGGCGTCGCGCTACGGGAGGCTGTCGAACGCGGTGAGGGCTCGCTTGCTGGCAGCCTCGTGCCCGAGCTATTGCGAGTAGCGCAGACGGCCACCGCGGTGGAACCAGAGCAGCGTTATCCCAGCGCAGACGAGTTTGCGGCAGCACTACGTCGTGTAGCCAACATCGAGCCGCCGAGTGACGACGAACCCAGCGCCGCCGCAGTGTGGCCCATCACGGGGATCGACGCCACGGCGGGCAGGTTGGTACAAGCGGTGCTTTCGCTCGAGCCTGGCGAAGTGTTGTGTGTCAATGGGCGCACGGGCTCGGGTCGCACAGTGTTGATGCGGCGTCTAGCATGGTCGTTGGGGGTCGAGGGACATCAACTCGTGTTGGTCGACGAGTTCATGGCGGACAACGCGGATGCGATTCGCGCCGAGGTCGAACGTTGTGCGGAGCCCGCAAAGCTGATCATCGTCGCTGACGACGCGGAGTGCATGAGCGAACGGGCCTGCGCGGCAGTCGAAGACGCGCGCAAAGCGGGTGCGCGGGTCGTCGCTGTCGGGACGCGCGCGTTCGGCGCCGAAGCCCGTTTCTTCGACGTTCCGCCGCTACCCGAGCACGCAGCGCTCGAGCTGTTGCGTCGGGCCATCCCATCACTCACCGAACGGGTTGCCAAGCGCATCAACGCGGGCGCGATGGGCCTGCCTGGTGAACTGCGTCGCTTCGTCGAACTGCTGGCGAAAACGCCAGTCGTGTCGGACGAAGACGTCGATCGCGTGTTGTTCGGAACAGACTCGGCGACGAATAGCATCCCCGCGCGAGACCCGCTTCAGCGCTCCTTGGAGTTGCTCATGCGTGGTCGCTACGACGAGGCAAAGCGCACGTTGGCGAACGTCGAGAGTGGTGATCCGTTGGTGATCGCGGTGGCCCGTGCGCGATTGTGTGTCGGCCTCGGTGATGGACGGGGTGCCCTCGAAGCCCTGATGGCCGTCGAAACAGATGCAAAAGAGCGCGCGGAAACTCACGAAGGCCTGGCATGGCAAGTGTGGGTCGGCCGCGCGAAGGTAGCGTTAGCTCAATACAGTGAGGCGCTCACGCTCTTCAAAAAGGCGCGCGATGCTGGCGGATCTCTCGCGGCAGAGGCGCTCGCGTTCGAAGGGTTGGCGCTCAGTCACATCGATGATCAACAATCCGCGGAAGAATCATTGCGGCGCGCCATCGATGTGGCTAAAGACGCGGGCGACGCCCGCGTCAGTGGGCTGGCGCTGGCTTGTCTGGGGCTCGTGTTGCAGCGGGGTGGGGACGTCGATCGAGCAGAAGCAGCATATCTCGAAGCATTGACCTTCGCCCAGGGGGCAGGGGACGCGAGCATGCTGGGGACGGTTCAGCTCAACCTCGCCGTGTTGCTCAAGGTGCGCGGGGACATGGCTGGCGCCATCGAGCACTTCGAAGCCGCCGTCGACATGGGCCGGCGCTCAGGGCGACAGGTTACCGTTCGGCACGCGCTCTTGCAGCTGGCCAACTCGGACATTTACCTGGGACGAATGGCGCGCGCTCGGGCGAGCATCGAAGCCCTCGAAGCGCAACGCGACGAACTACCGACGGGCGCGGCTGCACAGCTGTACGGTCTGAAAGCGGAGCTGTTTGCTCGGACGGACGAGTTGGACGCCGCCATCGAAGCCTACCGCCAATGCGCAGAAGCGTTCGAAAAGTTGGGCTCGGGAGTTGACGGGGCGGAAGCTCGGCTGGAATCGGTGTTGGTTTCGGCGGCGGCGTCGAAGCCCGACATCGACGCGCTCAGAGCAGAGGTCGAGCGGGCCAAGTCACAACTGGCGGACGGCGCTGCGCACCGTGCCCTGGTGCTATTGGCGACGGCCCGCGTCGAGTTAGCCTCTGGCAACGAAACAGGTGCGCGCGAGACACTTCAAGAGGGCATCAAGGCGGCGCGCGAGGCAGGGCAAAAGGAATGGATCTGGCGCTTGCTCGCGGTGCGCGCAGAGCTCGAAGAGCGCTCGGGACAACGCATGATGGCGAGGCGCGACCGAACCGAAGCCGTCACCGTACTGGAAGAAATAGCAGCGCGACTGCCGCGCGACCTGCGTGAGGTGTTCTGGAACGACGCGCGCAGACGCTCGCTGCGCACTGAGGTCGATCAGTTGATCGGGGTGGCCCCTACACATCACGCGCCACCAGTGTTCGAGCCAGATAACCCGAGCCGATCAGCGATCTCGTCGCTGGTGTCGACGCCGCTCGAGCAGCGTCTGGCTCGACTACTCGAGATCAATCGGGAACTGCTCGGTGAGGTGGACCTGACGAGGCTCACGAGCAAAGTGATCTCTCACGCCGTCGAGCTGCTTCGGGCCGAACGCGGGTTCGTGATCTTGCGTGGGGAGGGCGGGGAGCTGGTCGTGCATTCGAGCAGCACGCGTGAGGGCGACAGCGAACATCTGCAGTTTTCACGTTCGATCGCCGAACGCGTGATGGACACGCGCGAACCGATCTCGAGCATCGAGGCCCGGACCGACTCCCGCATGCAGGGCTACCAGAGCGTGCATCAGATGCTGCTCGAATCAGTGGCGTGTGTGCCCATCGTAGCGCGCTACGGCGAACCCATCGGCGCGCTTTACGTCGAGACTCGGCGCAAGCCGACCAAGGGGTTCGATCGTGAGATCCCGACGCTTCGCGCGTTCGCTGACCAAGTCGCGCTGGCGATTGAAACCGCGCGTCTGATCAACGAAAACGTGCAGCGCAGCAAGGAACTGTCCGAACTGAACGCCAAGCTGCAAAAAGCGCAGGACAAGCTGAAGGAACTCCTCGGCGACCGCACCGAACAGCTCAAGCGTACTCGTCAGAAGTTGCGCAGCGTACGCGACGTGCTCGACGGTCACTTCGGTTACCAAGGCATCGTCGGAACGAGCGCCGCCATGCGCCGCTGTTACTCTCTGATCGATCGCGTGAAGGACACCGATGTTCCCGTCCTGATCACGGGGGAGAGCGGAACTGGCAAAGAGATGGCGGCTCGCGCCATCCACCGCGGTTCGGCGCGGAGCAAATTACCGTTCTTGGGAGTGAATTGCGGAGCGATCCCAGAACACTTGCTCGAGAGTGAACTGTTCGGTCACATCCGCGGTGCATTCACGGGAGCGGATCGCGAGCGCAAAGGGCTCCTTCGCGACGCGGAGGGCGGCACCGTACTGCTCGACGAAATCGGCGAAATGCCTCAGAAGATGCAAGCCGGGTTGTTACGCGTGCTGCAGGAACGCAAGGTTCGTCCAGTGGGAGGCTCCCGCGAGGAACCGGTCGATTGCCGATTCATCTTCGCCACGCATCGCAATCTGAAGGAGCTGGTGGACGCCGGGAAATTCCGCGAGGACCTATACTATCGCATTCACGTGGTGGAGCTCGAGCTGCCCGCGTTGCGCAACCGTCTCGAAGACATCCCGCTGTTGGTCGACCACTTCCTGACGATTTTCGCCGCGCGATACAAGCGTGATCGGCGCAGCTTGACGAAGGGGGCGTTGCGGCGTCTCGCAGAGTTTCCGTGGCCAGGTAACGTCAGGCAGCTGGAGCACGTGCTGCTGAACGCGTGGGTGCTGAGTGAGGAGGCCGACATCGACGCCTCGGATCTAGAGCTGCCCGACGAGACAGCGCGACCCGTCAGCACTCAACCCGCTCCCGTCAGGGCGGCGACGGCGGACGACGCAGCCAGTCCGCGTGCGAAACCCAAGGGGACGCTGTCCGAACATCGCCGCACCGAGCGCGATCGCATCATCTCGGCGTTGGAGGCCTGCAACTGGAACCGCGTCAAAGCTGCAGAGCTCAGCGGGATCCCGCGCCGCACGTTTTACCGCCGACTTCGTGAGTACAAGATTCAGTGATGCGTTGTTCGGTGATGATGCTGACGGGGCTCGTGGTGATGATCGGCTGCAAGGAGTCCCCGCCTGAGGACTCGAACGAGACAGCGTCTACGGCGGTGGCGGCGGCTGAGGCGCTGGAGAACGACGAAGCCCCTCTACCCGAACGGCCCCTGGTCGCGGGGGATGAGGTGTACGACTTCTCTGCGCTCGTGCACACGGGACAGCGAATCAAGCTCAGTACCTTTTCGCGCAAGCCAGTCGTCGTTTACTTCTGCCCTAACGACAGACACCCGACGTGCCAAACCCTGGCCACCGCGTTGCGCGATAGCTGGCTGGAAATCAACGCGCAGGTCGACATGGTGCTCGGCGTGTCTGTCGACGATGTCTTCCACCATCGTGATTTCGCATCGGAACACGAGCTGCCACATTTGTTGGTGTCGGATGTCGACGGCTCGCTTCACGCTATGTTCGGTTTGGCGCCAGGCGTCGTCACGAGCTACCTGATAGACACCGATGGCACGGTCTTGAGCGTGCTCGACACGAGCAACCCGAGCGGGCACGCGTCGACAATTTCGGCTGCCCTCGCGCAGCTGGGCAAGGGCAGAGATCCGTACCCCATGTGAGTAGCTCGAGTCCGAGCTGCGCCGACACGAACGAAAAAGGCCCGAGCACGTCGCTCGGGCCTTTTCGACTTTCAGTTTGAGTTCGGACTCAGCCGCGCGCACGCAGGCGGTACATCACGTCACGCAGCGGCTTGACCGCCATGGCTTTGTCCTTGTCCATCGAGTTCTTGTCCTTCTCGACGATGGCTTCCAGCTTCTTGGCAACGTCCTCGGAGCCCTTCGGGTGATGGTGGTCGATGACGTCGGCGGCAATCTGGCGGAGTTCGCCCTTGAGCAGACCGGGCATCGCGTCGATCAAGTCGTTCGCGTTGTTGGGGCCGCCGTGGATACCGACCATGTACAGCGCCTTGACCGCGGCGAGCTGATTCTGCTCGCTCTGGTTGTCGCTCTTCTGAGCTTCTTTGAGGTAGCAGGAGACGTCTTTCTTGCAGGTCTCCATGACCTTTTCAGCGAGCTCAGCGCCTTTGGCGAACTTGTCGACGTGCTTCTTCAGTTCTTCGTCCTTGGCGGCCTCCTTTTTCACGGAGTCGACCAAGCGCATGACTGACTTCGAGTTCGAGGCGTCCATCAGCTTCACCGCGGCCAAAGCCATCGACAACTTCGTGATCGGATCGTCCTTCACGTCGCCCGCTCGCTTCACCAGCAACGATGCCAGGTCTGGATCGAAGAACGAAGTCGACGCTGTGGCCATCGCTTGCAGGCCACCACGCGTGTCAGCGGAAACGTCCGAGAGGAACCCCGTGAATGCTTTCTTCACCTCATCCGTGTGCGGCAGCATCCCCAGACGAACGTAGAACAGAAGTTTCTCTTCCTCTTCCTTCTTGGATTCGATCACCTCGAGCATCGGCTTGATGCCTTCGGTTCGCCCCAAAGCTCCGACGATAGTGGCTGCCGCTTCGAGGTGCGGGGATCCCTCTGGTGGCTTGTCCGCGTGGGTCACTTTCTGAATCTGGCGCTTCTGGAATTCGACAAGCTCCTTGTCGTCGTCCTTCAGCAGTTTGACTGCTGCATCGATCGCGGGCTTTCCGATCTTCGTGAGAGCCAGCAGACACTCGTTTGCGGCATCAGCCTTCGTCGGGTCCAAAATCACTTTGATCAGCGGCCTGACGGCTGCTTCTGCGCCTAGTTCGCCCAACAGCTGAGCGGCAGTGATGGTCTGGTAGATTTTGTCCTTCTTCTCACTGACCTGTTCGGGCGTGAGGTTCTTGCCCTTCGGCGGAATCGGGAAGTCCTCGTCCAACAGGGGGACCAATTCGCCGACCCAGCTCGGATCCGCCACGACCGTCAGCGCCTCATTCAGGTCGCGGTAGTACGCGCCTTCTTTGGTCGAGGGCTTGGTCTTCTTGAACGCTCCGAGCACGCTGGGTGCCAGCGACTTGAGCTTCATGTCGCGCACGGCGCGAGACGCGAACTTCACGTCCTTGCCGCCGCGGCCTCTGGCGGCGAACTCGTCGAATGCCTTCTTGAGCGCAGGTTCCGTGCGTTCGTCGCGGAACGACGCGATGAGCTCCATCAGCGTCTGTCGCGTCTTCTCGTCGAGGTTGGCGTACTCGTCGACGTAGGTCTTGGTGAGAGGCTCTAGCGCCACCTTGAGGAACTCCTGTACCTCGGGCGACTTCATGTCCTTCTTGGACGTCGTCATGGCGTCCTCGAACATCTGGGTGAGCTTCTCGATGGAGCGAGCGCGCCAGGGCTTGTCTTCGAGTTTCTCAACCCAGTACTCGGGTTTGCTTTCATCGGCGCAGCCCACCAACGTGGTGGATACACTGAGCGCAAGCGCGCTACCGACGAGTAGAGAACGAAGCAACGACGCAGTGCTGCGCGTGGATCGGTACATGAATTTCCTCCCTGACAGGGCTTTGCCTTGGGCCGATTCTTGGGTGTTTTCCGCCACTCCACAACCGGACTGGGCGGTGCTGCGGACGGTACGCTGCGGTCACTTCAGCTGTCAACGGCGCGCGTCACTGGCGCGCGCGTGAGTGCTCAGCTGTCAGCCCGTGGTTCGCCGATGGAACTTTTTACCGACGATTTTCTCCGCTGGATACAGTTGCCTACATCGCGTCGAATGATCGAGTCGCTGTGACGTGGCTGCTCAAACACTAGCCAGGCGCGCGAGCGTCAACTCGCGCGTTGACGCAGCGCACGCACTCGCTCCAACACCAGATCGTGAAGGGCGCCATTGGTGGCGAGCAGCCCGTGGTGATTGCTCAGATCTGCAGCGCGATAGTCGATGGCACTTCCCCGAGCGTCGGTGAAGCGCCCACCCGCCGCTCGAACCAGCGCATCGATCGCGCACGCATCCCAGCGTTTGCCTGTCACACCTGGCGAGACGTAAATGTCGCCTCGCCCTTCTGCGACCATCGCTCCCTTGAGGCCAGCGCTACCCAAACGCGTGACGCTGCCGAGACTCAACTGTGCGCGTGCGCGCGACACCAACGTCTCGTTGAGCGAGTGTGAGACGTACAGTCGGGCTTGGCTCAGTCGCGCGCGGCTGCTGGCCGTTATCGCCGAGCGACTACCATCTGCAGCTTGCACGAAGGCGCCCACCCCCACGCTACCCGCCCACAGCCGCCCGAGTGTCGGGGCCGCGACGACGCCATGGCTGGCGACGCCATCGTCGACCACACCGATCATCACCGCGTACTCGCCACTGTTGGCGATGAACTCCTTGGTGCCGTCCAACGGATCGACGAAGAACACGCGGTCGGCACGCGCGTGCCCAGCAAAACGTTCTGGCGCGCTCTCTTCAGCGACGACTGGCACGCCCGGGTAGAGTTGCTCGAGGCGCGCACAGATCACGTCGTTCGCCGCGCGATCGGCCTCAGTGATCGGGTCACCTGGAGTCTTGTACGTCACGTCGACGGCGGTCGCGTGAAACTGCGCGATCGTAGCGCACGCTTCGAGTGCGATCGCGGCGAGCTGGTCGATGAGTGGTGTCTTCACGAGCGAGGCGGTTGAGTGGCTCGAGCGAGCAGTTCGGAATGCAAACGGCGAGGGGTACAGGAGTGCCGCACCCATACAGCTTTGGACCGCTGGCTTCGCGCGTCAAAGAAATCGGGCTCTCGGCCGATGGGGGGAGCCCCTACGTGTTCGCGAAAGTCCCTGTATCGGCTAAACCGCCGCTCCCGTGAGTCGACCTCCACGTTTGGACCCCTATGCCGATGCGCCGCGTCTGCCCGACACGCCGCGGATCGATCCTGCGACCTTGTTTGGCGTCGCGGGTCCCATCAGCCCGCGCTCCCTGGAGATGGAGGTGGGACCCGGCCGTGGTAGCTTCATCGTCGAGCGACTTCAGGCCGACCCCGAAGTCCACATGTTTGGGCTCGAGATCCGACGCAAGCTCGCGACGCTGGTCGATCGCAAAATCGAGCGACTGGGCCACGCCGCTCGTGGCCGCGTCTTCGCGGAAGACGTACGCAACGCGCTGCCGCGTTTTCCCGACCGCTGCATGTTGCGGATCTACGTACATTTCCCCGATCCCTGGTGGAAGAAGCGTCACCAGAAGCGCCTGGTGATCAATCCTTGGTTCGCGCAGCAGGCGGCGCGCGTTCTGATTCCTGGCGGAGAGGTCTTCATCCAAACCGATGTCGAGGAGCGGGCGGACGCGTACGCGAAAGTGTTTGCCGATCAGCGCGAGTTCACCCGCGTGCCCATCGTCGGCGATCCCGGGGGCGACGAGTTCGGCGCGCGCTCCCCGCGCGAATGGCGCGCGTTGGAGGATGGTCTGCCCTTCTTCCAATTGCGCTTCCAGAACGCTGCAGGCTGATTTACCCTCGCGCGATGCGTCTGCTGCCGCCGCTGTTGGCAGTCCTACTCCTGGGCTGCTCGACGTACCAGAACCACCTGGCGAGGGGGCAGCGCGCCTACCAGCAGAACGAATACGAGCAGGCTCTGGCGATTTGGCGTGTGCTCGAGCTGGATATGGACTCGTTGTCCGCGGGCGACCAAGCTCGCTACGCCTATTTGCGAGGGATGACCGACTACCGCCTGGGTTTTCGTGCGGACGCAAGGCACTGGCTCGCCATTGCCAAAGCGATCAATGCAGTCCACCCGGGCGGGCTCTCGAGCGATTGGGTGCAGCGAGCCGATGCGGCGTTGGCTGATTTGAACAACGACGTGTTCGGCGAGCGCATCGCCGCGTTGAACGGCGCGGCTCAGAGTGGTCCCGCGGGAGTTGCTCCCGTCGAAGGGTTCGACGCTCCCAAGTGCGCGTCCGACGCCGAATGCAAACTGGACGAGAATTGTGTCGGAGGCACCTGCCAAACGCCCGTGCAGCCTGAGCGCACCCCAACTCCCACTGACACCACCCCGAGTGATCCGTCACCCGCAGGCACTTCGGGAACCCCTCTGCCGACGGGCCCAGCAGTGCAGCCCTGACTCGACGGGCACCGCACTGGCTCCATCGGGGCGCGGTATTCGGCGACGCTGCGGATACGACAACGCCCGCGTTCCCCCTCTGGGATTGCGGGCGTTGAGATCGGTGCGTCACGGCTTGGATCCGCAGCAGCCGATTTGGCCGGCACCAGTCAGCCGACTTTGAAGCCGTTCATCAGCAAGCGAATGCTGTCTTTGGTCCTCAGTTTCTCTTTTTTCAAGACGCGGGCGCGCTGCTCCTCTGACGGGGTCAAGTGTGCGTGACGCGTCAGTCGGTGCAGCTCGCTATCCAAGTTGCGGTGTGCGGCGCGCAACCGTTCCAGCTGCTGGTCTCCGGTTACTAGTTTCATTGGCAGGCCTTTCATGCCCCAGCCTGACGTCGAGTGACGCGGGTGTGTTCGCGCTTCCCCGTGGTGCTAGTCTGGAGCTGTTCGGGTTGAGAGTCGATTAAGCGCTCAAAGCCGATAAGCACCCCTTCAACCTAGAGCATTCGACCTTGGCGTCAATCGGATTATCCCGCTCCAAGCAATGGCAAATGCTGTGCCTAACCGACGTGGTTCACTTTGACAGCGAGCGTGTTTCGCGCACATGTACGCGGCTTGACCAGCATTCTCCGTGCCGCACTGCGCTGCTGCTGCGCGTCGTGAATGTCTTGTTGGTTTGTTCAGGTGCGTTTGGCATGGCTTGTTCTTCGCTGCCAGCGCAGCGCGTAACGCACCCGTCAAAGGTGAGTCATTTCGACGAACCCGGGACGACTGAAGCTGCCGTCGATGTGAACTCGAAGCGCCCAGCACGGCACCTGTTCACTTCTCCCACGACGGATCGTGAGGACTTGGCACGCGCTCGCGCCGCGTTCGACGCCGGGAAATTCTCGGAGGCTGCAAAGCGTTACGATGAGACGGCCCGAAGCTCGCGGGATGCCGCAACGACCACGCGCGCATTGTACGGGGCGGGACTGGCGCACGAGCAGGCAGGCGATCGACTGACTGCCGCCCAACGTTTCGAAACTCTGGCAGCAGACTATCCAGCGGACCCGAAGGCGCAGGAGTGTCGGGTCCGCGCGCTGCGGTTGTGGGTGTTTCGCGGGCAGCTCCAGCGAGCACGGCGTCTAGCCTCACTCGCGCTCGAGTCGGAGCCCACGCTCGGCGCGCAGGAGCAGGTCGCGGCGAGATCCGCCTGGGCTCTTGCTGCGCTGGATTCCGGGGATATCGAAACGGCCACCGCGCAAATCACTCTCGGGCGACGTGTGCTCGATGCAACGCCGCTGGATCGACTGGAAGTGATTCCGCGCGACGTCGCGCAGCTGTACTTCGCGCTCGGCGAGTTGCGTCGATTGCGCGCGCGAGAGATCCGCTTCGACCCATTTCCTCCAGACTTCGCGCAACACTTCGAGCGTCGCGCCCAGGGCTTGCTCGACGCGCAGAGCGCCTACCTGGACACGATGCGCGCGCGCGACGCCCACTGGTCGGCGATGTCCGGCTACAGAATCGGCCAGCTCTACGCCGAACTGCACCAGGACGTCATGGAAACGCCGACGCCACCCGGCCTAGAACGCAGCGACGCGTTTCACGGCGCGTTTCGTTTGCGGTACCTGATCCTGCTAGAGAAGGGGCTGGACATGTTCGAGCGCACCATCTCGCTGGCCGAACGTACAGGACAAGACTCGGTTTGGGTGGGGCGAGCACGCGAACAATCGGTCGAGCTGCGCCGCTTGCTGGGGGACCAGCACGCGTTCATCGACTCTCTCCCGTACTCACGCGAGGACCTCAGGCGCGTTCTGGAGGGCATCCAGGCCCGGCAACGCGCTGCCGAGGGTGCTCACCCCAGCGCCCCTGGTGATCACTGAAAACAAGAGCAGAATCGCGCAATTCGAGTCGGTACGAAATGTGCTTGACACACCCTGGGGTGGGCGCTACCAGTGCGCGGTCCTTTAGGGCCCTCGTCACTAATTTCTCGGCCGCGCGTCAGTCTCGAGCGCCAGGTAGCACTGCTGCTACGGGTCGGGGCAGGGGGAGGTATCTCTGGATGTCACCCTGGACGCTACGTCCTCTAGTCTCTTTCTCCCATGCTCGCACAACAACTCAGTTCAACGCCGTGGAGCATGGCACCGCGCCGAACACGGTCGGTGGCCGACGCGGCAACTCAGCTATCTGCTGGTGTAGCTCAATTGGTCGAGCACCTGTTTTGTAAACAGGCGGTTAGGGGTTCGAGTCCCCTCTCCAGCTCTGAAGACGTTTCGGATGATCAGCTTTTGACCAGCGCTGCCGTTTCGCGCAGCCGAGAGTTTCGTGGCTCCAGCCGCACTCGTCTCACAGGACTTCGGAGGGTTGCCCGAGTGGCCAATGGGAGCAGGCTGTAAACCTGCCGGCGTATGCCTTCGTTGGTTCGAATCCAACACCCTCCACCAACACCCACTTTTCATTCAGAACCACTTCAACCGAGAGCGGCACAACAAGCGGCAAGAGAGTCAGAAACCACCAACCTTTCTCGGAGAGCAGTTCCACCCCACCATCAGCCCGTTCATCGACAACCCATGCAAACAGCCGCAGTGCACACCATGAATCGGCCAAGGACTTTGCGGGAGTAGCTCAGTTGGTAGAGCGTCAGCCTTCCAAGCTGAACGTCGCGAGTTCGAATCTCGTCTCCCGCTC
>CBFGUG010000152.1:0-14438 GCA_965651905.1 uncultured bacterium
CGCTTGTCGCTTCAAACTCGCGAAAGCACACGACGGGGCACGGCGACTAGGTACCCCCATTCTTGGGGGCTTTTTCAAAAGCCCCCCTCGCTCGGAAGTGAATTCCTCGCGAGACTCCCCCCATAAACCGGCTGCGCTCCGGGCGCTCGCTCGCGCTCGCGCGCGGTGCTGGGGCCGACTCGGCCTACGGCCTCGGGTGTTTCTCTACTCCAACTTCCGGCAGATACGGGCGCGGTGCTGAGGCCGCCTCGGCCTTTGGCCTCGGAACGGCTTTTCGACGAGAGTCCTAGGTGCTCCCTCGTCTTTGCGTTTGTTTTGGGGAGTCGGCTAGCGTCGGTGGTCGGCTCCCTCTACGGGTATTGACGATGGGGACGTGCGCTGCAACTAGCCTGACGTGCCTGGGGGCGCAGGGTTGGGTGGGGGCGCGCCCGGGGGGACGACCGTGCTGCCGCCAGCGGGTTCGGTTGGAGCGGCTGCGGCTTCGCCGCCGTGACCCTCGCCGATGATGTGCTTCCAGGCTTCATCCACGTCCCAGTCGTCAGCGACGTGGGGTGGGTGATGACACTTGGCGCAGAGCGTCTTTTCGGGCGTCAGCGTGATGTACTCGTCGTCTTCTTTCTCGACGTGAATGGAGCCGGGTCCGTGGCACTCCTCGCACTGTACGTCTTTCAAGTTCTCGACGAAGGTTACCGTCGAGCCGCCCGGCTTCTCGTACCCCGTCACGTGACAGCTCACGCAGTCCAGATTGAACTCCTTGAAGTCTACTTCGAGCGTCTCATAGGCCTTGGCGTGGCCAGTCGTCTTCCAAAACTCGTGAGCCTCTTCGTGACACTCGATGCAGCGCTGCCCGCCCACGTAGTGCGCCTCTCCCGACGCCGCGGGTTCGGGCTTGCGGTCTTTGAAGGCCAGCTTGTTGTGTTGGTTGACTTGCTTGTAATAGTCGCGCATGCGCGCGAGCACCTGCTGATTGCTGCCCAGCCCCTCGCGCACGTCGCGCAGCTCGTACTTGAAGAAGCTACCCTTGGGCGGCGTGTCGTTCTCGTTCAACGCGGCTAGCTGCTTGCGCTTTGCTGCGAGGTCGGCTTCGCGCGCAGCGAGGTCTTTCGCCGCGACCTTGCCCGACTTCTTCCACTCGGCGATTCGAGTTTCGAGTTCTTTGACGCGCCGTTCGAGCCCCGTGCGTCGTTCGGCCTCTCGAATCCCCGAACCATCGGCAAACGTCAACTGCTTGCCTCGAATGAACAGATCGACGACGGCCAGAGACTGCAAGTGGTTGGGCGCCTGCGCGACCAAGGTATCCCCCACGAGCACGGGCGGTGTGGGCGCGTCGTTCGACTCCCCCTTGTCGAGCGGCTTGCCAACGACCAGCACGTGAAATCCTGAAACAGCTTCCGCCAACCGCAGCGCATCCCCACGATCCACGGCCAGGAGCGCGATGAACACGTCTGCGCCTCGACGTTGAAGCTCGGCGCGAGCCGCTTCGAGCGCGGGCTTGGCTTCGCGAAGTTCCAAGCCTGGCGCGTTCGGTAGTTGACTGATGCCCGTCAGCCCGAGCTTCACGCCGCCAACCTCGACCACGTGCGTACTCACGGTTGGAACGCCCTGGATGCTCAGGTTCGCCGCAACGATCTTGGCGCCTGCTTCGGCGCGGAGCTTCGCGAGTTCCTGCACCCCTTCGGCCAGATCGTTCACCCCCGGAGCCCACGCGGCCAGGTTCATGTCGCGCAACGCACTGGCGATGCCATGCGCCTTCCACAGATCCTGCTGACGCTTCTCCGCGGTCAACTGCGGGTTCAGGAAGAACATCGGGCCTGCCCCGAGCACTACGGAATGCGGCGCCTGCCCTTTCGCGCCTTCTATCAACGCGGCAGCGTGGTCCACCCCTCCGAGCATGTCTTTGCGGCAACCGCAGGGCTCCATCGCCCCTGCCAGCGTCGAAACCAAATAGAGTCGAACGCTCGGCTCTTTGGGAGCTTCTGCGGGCGCCTCGGTGGGCTCCTTGGGGCGTTTGCACGAGATACCCGCGACGAGTGCGACGAGCAAGGCGGCTGCCAGCAGCGAGCCAAGGGTTGTCCTCAGGAAAGTGTTCATGGTTCGTCGGCATGCATACGACAGAGTTGGCGCAGTCCCCAGTATTGGTCTCATGCTGACCAATCCGTTGGCGAGGAGGTTGTATCGAACGGCCTGACGCTCCAAACTGCACGTAACTCTGCGGCGATTGACGTCCTATGAGGGTTCTTGAATGCGAATGGCGATAGGCCGATGCAACACCTGGATCGCGTTGGCGGCACTGAGCTTCAGCTCATGCTGCACTGCAGCATGTCAGTCGACGAACGCTCCCGCAGCACACGCGCTTCAGACGCGGAACGCCCCGCCCAACGCGGGACGCGAACCTCTGCGGCTCGGCCACTGGACTTCGCAGACTAGCTCGCCTACCGCCGTGACGCCTTCCGCGGCCGACGCAGAACTGCTGAGCGAATGCGAGCGCCTGGATGGCGGCTTGATGCGTGTGGCCACCCGACTGGCCGAACATCAGGCGCGGGAACTAGCCATGCTGGATACGGATCAGATCGCGTTCGAGCTGCGCTCCGCGGGGGTCCCTCAAGTCTGGCCGCGTGCTTGGTCGCTCACTGGTGAAGCCAGCAGTGACGAAGCTCGCGTCGGTGTGAACAACTGGCTCGGTAGCTTCGACGATGGCGGGTCACGACGCTGCGGCGTCGGCCACGCGCGCTCGGCGATCGGCAACGTCGTGGCAGTGGTAGCGCTCGACGCGCTCGCCGATCTAGCCCCCGTGCCGCGAACAGCACGTATTGGGCAGTGGATAGAGCTGAAGGCGCAGATGCTCGCGCCCACCAGCGCTGCCAAGGTCGTCGTGTTGGGCCCGAGTGGCGCCCCGCGCTCCGTGACCGCCTCACTCCGCGGCAATGAAGTGAGTGCGCGCGTCCCCGTGGACCAACCCGGCCAATGGCTGATTCAGGTGCTGGCTACTTTGGAGGGGGGACCTCGACCCGTGGCCGAGTCCGTCGTGTTCGTCGAGCAAGAGCCTCCCCAACGTTTTCAGAGTCAGCCAGTTCCGGGCGAGCAGGCGGGTTCGCCGAACTCGGCGGACGCGGTCGTGTCGATGCTCAACGCCGCGCGGCACAGCGAAGGGCTCTCGCGCCTGCGGGTTCACCCCGAGCTGCAGTTCGCAGCAGAGGTGCAGGCCAAAGCGATGATGGAAAACCGCCGCGTCGCGCACGACGTCGGGCTCGGGGGCCCCGAACAACGCATCGCCGCGATGGGCCTAGCGCCACACATGCTCGGAGAGAACGTCGCGCGAGGCGGTGACTCGGTGCTGGCTCACCGCGCGCTCTGGGCGAGTCCTTCCCATCGCGGCAACATGTTGCACGAGCGCTTCACCGATGTCGGCGTCGGCTTGATGGAGGACGCCGACGGGGCCGTCTGGGTCTGTCAGTTGTACGCCAGCTTCCAGTGAACTACTGCGCCTGAGCCACTCACAAAACCTTCCCAAGCCAGGCGCCCGCGGGTAAGTTCCGCCTCGTGATTCGCTCAATTGCTCGTTTGGTCAATGGTTTGCTGACGGCTCGCGTGGGGGCGGTAGCCGCCGCGACGGCTTCGTTGGCGGTCGGCTTGGGTTTCAGCGGCAGCGCGCAGGCGCAGGACGCAGGCTCGTTCTATTTGGATCGTGCGCAGCTTTCTGGCGCGCCCGACGATCCATTCATGACGTGGCGCCCCACATTTTCGGAGCGCACTCGCTTCTACGGCGCGGCAACCCTGGGTTACTCGCTGAACCCATTGCGCATCGAGCACCTCACCGATCAGGAAGATGTGATCGATCGTGCGGACAACCCTTTCCAGCATCAGTTGATCGCGTACTTGAGCGGCGGCCTGCAGCTGAACAGGAGGGTTGCAGCGGAACTCACGTTGCCCATCGCCATCGTCAGCGGCGGCGGTGAAGATCCCGCGCCCGACGTCGGCAACGGCCTGGCCAAAGGCGCAGCCGTTCACGACCTTCGTCTCTCGCTTCGCGCAATGGCGTACGAGAGTGACGACAAGAAGTTCCGCTGGGGCGCGGGTGGCGCCATTTTCGTTCCCACAGGCAACGAACCCCGATTCTCCAGCGACGGCGAGACGGGCGTGTGGTTGTTCACCAATGCCGAGCACCATTTCGACAGCTGGATGTTCGCGTGGATGGTCGGTCCGCACTTCCGTGCACAACAGGGTCCCGATCCCTCGACGTTGCAGGTCGGCAACGAGGTACGCATGTCGATGGGTGGCTTCGTGCCCATGCGCGACGGGCGGCTGCAGTTGGGCCTAGAGGTCTTCGGCTCCGTGGGTTTCAACACGGTCGAAGACACGGAGAACAACGTCGAGGAGAACGCGATCACACGCATCGACAACTACCCGTTCGAGTGGTTGGCCCAGGGCCGTTGGATGATGGGCAAGGAAAAGAGCTGGTACTTGATGGCGGGTGGCGGCACCTTGCTGGTTCCGGGTTACGGCGCACCCCATGTGCGTCTCCTCGCACAGATCGGCTCACACGTTTTCCTGGAAGACATCGGGCCTGACAACACCCCCAAGCTCAAGAAGCCGATCGACAAGGTGTCGCTCGACGCCGATCGCGACACCGACGGCGATGGCTTCCCCGACGAGGCTGACGACTGCCCGACGATCAAGGAAGACGGCAAGCCTCCGCACCCCTCCGATGGTTGTCCCGACCTAGACAAGGACGACGATGGCATCTTGGACAAGGTCGACAAGTGCCCGCTCGTGAAGGAAGACTTCGACGGTATCGAGGACGAAGACGGCTGCCCCGAAAAGGATGCAGACAAGGACGGCATCCTGGATGTCGACGACGCCTGCCCGCTCGTGAAGGGCGTCAAACACGAGGATCCCGAGAAGAACGGCTGTCCCCCAGAGAAGAAGAAGAAGATCTTCGTCGGCCGCAACGAGATCCAGCTCTTGGAGCCGATCCAGTTCGAGTACAACAAGTCCACCATTCTCGAGGTGAGCTTCTCGATCCTCGACGAAGTGGTGGCACTGATGAAAGAGCGCGAGTCGCTCAAGCTCGGCATCTACGGGCACACCGACAACCAAGGCGCGGCCGCTTACAACAAAGCGCTCAGCGATCGTCGTGCTGCCGCCGTCGTGAAGTACATCGCAGACAAGGGCATCTCCAAAGATCGTATGGAGTCGGCGGGCTACGGCATGGAGCAGCCAGTGGCCGACAACAACACGGATGAGGGACGCGCCAAGAACCGCCGCGTCGAGTTCAAGATCCTTCGCCAGTAACCCCCCAAACGCCAGTAAACCCAAACGCGCTGGGTCGGCCCTCACTAGCAGGGACGAAGCCAGAAAAAGGGAGCCGACGATTTGCGGCCCGTCGGGCCGCAAATCGTCCCCCAAACGTTTGTACAGCATCTGATGTCGTCACGAGGCGCTTTGCCCACGCCAGTTGACCCGCAACCCCCGAGCCAAGAGCGAAATCGCCGATACTCCCCCAGCCCGTAAGCCTCATCACACCGAAAAAGCTGGGACTTGGCGCGGTGTTCTAACTTGCACCCAGGTGGGGCGGGTGCTATCAGCTCGCCCGCTATGCGTGACAACATCCGCCTCGTGTCGAGCGCCGGGACCGGCTTCACCTACTACACGACCAAGAACAAGCGAACCCAGCAAGGTAAGCTCGAGCTCAAGAAGTACGACCCCGTCGTGCGACAGCACGTCGTGTTCAAAGAAGCCAAAATGCCGCCTCACAGCAAGTGAGCGGATATTGAAGTTTCAGTAGCGACGGGCTGCAGGCCCCCCACGGCTCGATCCCCGCTCGCAATTTTTCCCGCGATTTCGCGGTTTCCAACCAGCCTCCAGAGGGCCCATGAAACGCACCTATCAACCACACAATCTCAGCCGCGCTCGAACCCACGGGTTTCGCAAGCGGATGTCCACCCGTGGTGGTCGCAACGTTCTCAAGAACCGACGTCAGCGGGGTCGCTGGCGGCTCGCGGTAACGACGAACAACAAGAAGTAGAGCGCGGCGTGCAGCCAGCGCAACCAGCTGGTCGTTTCCCGAAGGCGCAGCGTGTCCGCAAACGAGCGGAATTCCGGCAGATACAGGCCGGCGCCAAGCGGGTGGTGACCGACCACTTCGTGATGCTGCTTGGGCGCGGCTCTGCAACCGAGTCCGTGCGCCTGGGCATCACCGCGTCACGCAAGGTTGGGGGCGCGGTTCGGCGAAACCGCGTCAAGCGTTTGGTGCGTGAGGCGTTTCGAGCTTGTCGAGATTTGTGGCCTCGCGGAACCGACGTGGTGATCATCGTTCGCAAACTCGATCGCCCCCTGACGCTCGCCGACGTGGTCACCGAGTGGCGACGCGCCGAGCGCAAAATCGCTGAACGGCTACGCCCGCGACAAGACGGTAACGTCTGATGCGCACCAGTTACGGAGGTTCATCGACGTGAAGGCGCTCAGCTGGCTGCTTCAACTGTTCATCCGCGTGTATCAGCGAGCATTGTCGCCGCTGCTCGGGGATTGTTGCCGCTTCGAGCCTTCGTGTTCGCGTTATGCCGCCGCATGCCTGCACCATCACGGTCCAGTTTCGGGCAGCTGGCTCGCGCTCAAACGTTTGCTGCGCTGCAATCCGCTTTTCGCTGGAGGTGTTGACCTCCCGCCACTACCCGAAGGTGTGGATCGCAGCGAGTTCGAGCCGGATTGGGAGCGCGTCGCGCGCCTGACTGACGCTCACCTGGGCGGAAACGCTCGCCCTTCATCCGTCGCCAGCCCGGCTCGGAAGTCTTGAAACCATGGCCTCAGCATTCAGATTCGCGTTCATTTTCCTCAGCGGCTTGCTGCTGTTCATGTGGCTGAGTCGACCCGACGACGAGAGCGTCAAAGAAACAGCCAACCACCAGCCAGCGAAAGCCTTGGTTCCGGAGTCTCGTGCCCCCTACGAGTACTGCGACATCAAGACAGACTTGTTTCGAGCGCAGCTCACGAGTCGAGGAGCGACGCTCAAACGCTTCGAACTGCTGCGCGACAAGTACCGCCATGATGGCGAACCCTACGACGTCTCGACCACACCGCAGCCGGGCGTCAACCCCGACACGCCCGAGGAGCACGATCCCAACGCGGGCAACGGTCAACTGCCGGGAACCGCGCACGAGTTTCGACAGCAGCTGTTCTTTCAGTTCCGCAACCCCACTGCGCCTGACGTTCCAGCGGAACCCAACTGGAACATCAGCTACGACAGCGTAGATTGGCAACTCGCCCAGTCGGATGGGAAGAGCTGCGAGTACCGCTACTCTGACGCCGACGTCGCTTTGACGAAACTGATTCGAGCGGCAGACCACCCGTACGAACTGCTCATCACCGTCACGATAGAGAACAAGTCTGGCGAGGCCAAACAGCACGCGGCTGCCATCGACACTACCGCGTGGTGGCTCGACGAAGACGTGGAAGCGAAGATGTTTCGCGTCAGCCCGTTCATCACGAACGTGGAGTGCATCGGGCAGGACGGACAGGCGATCCGCAAACTCGGTAAGGACTTCGACGATCCCGACCTCGAAGACCCGGGGTTCGCGAACGCGCCGCCAGGTTGGTACCAAGCGGAGACTCCACCCGCCATCGCAGGCGTCTCCAACGCATACTTTTCCCACGCGCTCGTTCCACTCGGCGACGGGCAACCCGCCTGTCAGCTGCAAGTCGAATTCCGTCGCCGCGCGGGGACGAAACCGGGTGCCTTCTACCGAGCACGGTTGGCCTACCCCGTTCGAAACCTGGACCCGGGTGCCACGGCCACCTACGAAGTGATGTCATACATCGGCCCGAAAGAGCGGGCCGTTTTGGAAGCCGCAGGAACACGACACCCACACCTCACGGAACTCATCGATCTCGGGTTCTTCTCGTCGATCGCCAAGGTGCTGGTGGCCTTCCTGCTCAAAGTGCACAGCATCATCCCCAACTGGGGAATCGCGATCATCGTGCTCACCGTGTGCGCTCGCGTTTTGCTGTTCCCGCTATCGATTCCGAGCATTCGCACGATGGTGAAGATGCAGGAGTTGAAGCCCGAGATCGACAAGCTCAACGCGAAGTACAAGGACGACATGCGGGCCAAGGGTGTGGCCCAAATGGAGCTGTTCCGAAAACACGGCATGAGCCCCTTCGACCAGATCAAAGGGTGTCTGCCCCAGCTGGCCACGATGCCCGTGTGGTTTGCGCTCTACACGACCCTGCAGACAGCAGTAGAATTATACAATATCCCTTTTCTCTGGTTTCCTGACCTGTCCAAGCCAGACGAGTACTTGATACTGCCCATCGTGATCGGAGGCACATACTACCTGCAGCAGAAGATCATGCCATTTACGGGGGATCCGGCGCAGCGCAAGATGATGATGTACTTCATGCCGGGCATGTTCACGGTGTTCATGATTTTCCTCCCAGCTGGGTTGGGTGTCTACATGTTCACCAACAGCCTGCTGGCGATCGTGCAGCAGCAGGCGGTACACGCTCACATGAAACGGTCCGCGAGCAAGGGCAAGGTAGAGGTAGTCGAGCAAGACGAACCAGAGCAGGACAAGACCCGTCGCAAACGGAGCAGACGCAAGCGCGCTTGACAGGCGGCAACCGAGACGAATTCGGAATCGAGACCAACCCGGGGAGAGTCTCCTCGGAACCAACAAGGCGGACGTGTAATGACCGAGTCTACCGACGAAGAACAGCAAGTATTAGACACAGCCCAAGATGATCGCGACGACGACAGAGCAGACGTCGAGAGTGCGTCACGGAGCCGCGACGACGAACCAAACCCCAAGCGCCGTGAGCGAACCCCGAGTGACGATACTGCCCCAGACGAACAGGCCGAACGCGCGTTGACCTTCGTGGAAGAGGTCTTGGCGTGCATGGGCATGGACTGCGACGCGGACCTTCAACCCAACGACGACGACGAGAGCCGCGACATTCGCATCGAGATTTCGGGGCGTGATTCCGCGCGCGTCATCGGCAAACGCGGTCAGGTCCTGGGTGCACTACAGTTCCTGGCCAACCGTGCTCTGAACCGACCAGGTGAAGAGAGGCGCTACGTCACGGTAGATGCAGAGGGATACCGAAGCCGACGAGACAACTCACTCGCAGCCATGGCGAAGCGCCTGGGTAAGCAGGCGATGAGCGACGGCAAGATCATCACCTTCGAACCGATGCCACCCCGCGATCGACGCCTGGTGCACCTCGCACTCGCCAAGTTCGACGGCGTGATCACCAAGAGTGAGGGCGAGGGCGAAGACCGCCGCGTCCAAATCATTCCCGTTCGGCGCTCGAACTGACGATCGCTTCGGCCTTTTCCGAAAAGCGAGAGAAGGCCAGCCGACTCTCCCGACGGGCCGTGACCTCGTCGGGAGAGCTGAACTGAGCCAGCCCAAGCGGGGTTGGAACCCAAGAAAAACCCCGGGGCCTGGTGAGTAGACGCGCCGAGGCCGCGATCGATTCACGTCGAGTCGCACAGAACGTGCTGGGGGCATTGATGCCGGGCGGCTTCGAGCGACGGAGAGCTGCGCTTCCAACCGCCCCGCCGATCACCACGCCAGCCTCGCGGCATGTAGATTTCAGCTGCATGTTCAGACACTTACGCACCCGGCATTGGCGCTGAGCAATGACCCGCCGTGGGACTGACTGAGAGCATGCGTTCGGTTGCGCGCAGCTTGGCGTATCCGCAAGCTTGCGCTACAGCGAGACCAGAAGGGAGCACAAATGGCGACACCGAAAAGGCTAATTACTTCGACCTCGTGGGCGATCTTGCTCGGCATCTCGAGCGCGGCTGGCGCGCTTGGAGGCTGTGGGGCTGAGGTGTCCCGCGGAAGCGAGACCGCAGGACTGGACGAAACGGCCATGAGTACGGGTCTGGACCGCAAAGACCTGCAACGCATGCTCCAGGTTAATATTGACGCATTGAACTCGTCAAAGGTGATTCAACGCTGGGAAGAAGAGAATCGTCCAACTGTCGCAGTGCTCTCGATCAACAACGAAACGAGTGAGCACATCGACGGGGCGCTGAAGTCTCTCATCAGCGACATCGAAACCGCACTCATCAACACCCAAGTGTTGAACGTGATCGATGCCGAGCAACAGCCAGAGTTGATCGAACAGGTACGCTCACAACAAGGTGACGCCTTCGACCAAAGTCAGGTGGCCAGCTGGGGTCAGCAGCTCGGCGCACGTTACTTCGTGACCGGCAAGGTGTACACGGTCGACGAGCGCATCGAAGGTGAGCGGCGAGTGCAGTACTTCTTGTTCATGCGCGTGCTGGAGGCCGCCACAGGCGCAATCCTTTGGCAGAACAAGACCAGCGAAACCAAGCTGCTGAGCAACTGACGAGCCATCGTGCAGTTAGTGCAGGCCGCTGGTGCAGGTCACCCATGCAGGACGCCGCATGAAGCCCCTTTCGCTGATGAATGCAGAACTGTCTAGACCACGTGTGACGCGGCTCGGACGCTGCACGTCTTGGCTTGGGTTGGCTTGCGCTTTGGCGCTGGGCTGCGCAAGCCATTCAGACCGCACCAAGGAAGCACGCAGCGCACTGGACTCTCACGCGCCGAAACGCGCGCTAGCGTTGTACAACGAGGAACTCGAGGTAGACAGCGCCAAGGACCTCCCAGGCGAGGTCAGCGGGGACAACGCGCTGCTCCTGCTCGATAGGGCGATCATCCTGCAACAGCTTGGCGAGTTCGAACTCTCTGCGCGCGATCTGCAGGTTGCAGACAAACAGGTCGAAATGCTCGACTTCTCCCGCGGCACCGCGGACGAAATCGGACGCTACCTGTTCAGCGACGACACGGGGCCATACAAGAGCCCGCCTTACGAGAAGCTCATGATCAACACCATGAACATGATCAACTATCTCGTACGTGGGGACCTCTCGGGTGGGCGCATCGAGGCGAGGCGCTTCGCGGTGATGCAAAAGTACCTGAAGGACAACGAGGACAGTGCGGGCGCAGCGTTACTCGGCCCTGGCAGTTACCTCGCGGGCTACATCTTCGAGAAGAGTGGCGAGCCGCAGTCTGCCATGCGTTATTACGACGAGGCGCTGTCCTTTGGTGACTTTCGCACCCTCGAACCCACCATCGTCGAGCTCGCTGCGAAATCGAGCTACCGCACGCCTCGACTCACGCAAGTGATCGAACGCGGGCAAGCCGCCTCCGACGCGCCTCCCCCCGAAGCATCCCAAGAGAGCGGCGAGGTGCTGGTGGTCATCAGCTTCGGTCGCGTACCTGCGAAGATCGCCAAGCGAGTCCCCATCGGCCTGGCCCTGACCTACGCCAGCGGCTTCATCAGCCCCACCGACCGCGCTCGCGCCAACTCGCTCGCAGCCCAAGGTCTAGTAACCTGGGTCAACTACCCTGAGCTCCAGAAGCCCAAACGTTACCCGGACGTTCCACAGTTTCTGCTGGACGAAGAGATCCAGAGCTTGGATGGAGTCGCCATCGACAAGCTGACCGTGTCCGCGTGGAATGACAGCAAAGGCTCCGTTATCGCGTCGGCCATCACGCGCATGATCGCTCGCGTGGTGGCCGGGCAAGCTGCGAACAAGGCTGGAGGGGAAGGTGGCGTCGGTCTGCTCCTCAGTCTCGCGACGCAAGCCACACTGACGGCGACGGACACACCCGACACGCGTTCTTGGTCGACTCTACCCGGACGCGTAGCGATCGGTCGCGTCAAGGTTGCGCCCGGGGTTCACACGGTGAAGCTCCAGGCCCGTGGACAAACCCTCGTCAAAAAGCTGGAAGTGAAGCCGGGCGGTTGGACCGCGCTCAATTTGACGGTGCTGCGTTGACCGCAAAGCGAGGGCTACTGGTGACGACTTTGCTCGTCGCCGTCGCCACCGCGGTGTTCGTGTCGATTGACGATCGGCAGCGCACTCGACGCGCCGAGGCCCCCGCGTCGGCGGACACCGACTCCGCTCGAGATCTGGGGACGAACGTTCCCACGCGGGCCGCCGTGCCCCGAGACGAAAAGTCCAAACCCCGCCGCGACAAGATGGCTGACCCGACCGAGACGGCGACGCTCGACGAGCAAGACCCCACCCTTCGTCAGACGGGCTCGATGGCCCCAGAGCTGCGTCACGAACACGAAACGCGATCTGGCGCCGAGGCCAGGGTCGACTCCGATCCGACCGCGCGCGAGCACCTCAGCACGTCGCCACCCCGTGCGACCATCGCCAGGGCCCCCCAACTGAGCGAACGCAACATCGTGCTGACCGACCGCATCAGAGACTTGGCCGCGCAGCGGGGTCTCGATGCTGGCGCGGGTCAGGGTCCACTCGACGTCAGAAACGTCAGCGCCGCGGAGTGGAAGCGGCGTCTGCGCGACTTCAGAGGGGCACAGTCACGTTGACCGACATGGAGCGCCACGGGCTAACGGCGTGGAAGCCCCAGACACGGCGCTCGCGCCATCTCAGGGTGAGCCGGGAGTAGACGGTGAGGACTGCGTTGGCGGCGGTAGGGGTTGTGGTTGCGCGCAGGGCACTTGCTCCACGACCCACTCTTGCGACGCGGCGCCCTGCACGCACAACGACAGCTCGACCTCGCCAGTAACCCCCACAGCGAGACATCGATCCAACGTGTGAAGTGGACGCAGTGCTGCCGCACCTCCCGACCGCGATTGGAACTCCCAGCGCTGACTCGGGTAACCGATGGGCAGCACGATCACCGCTGGAGCACCGACATCGGGTGAGCCCATCTCGACGTCGAGATTCAACGCAACCTGGGAGTGCCGCACTTCGAACGCACCGTCCAGCCCTTGAATGAGCTGCCACAACGAGTCGTCCCCTTCACACGTGGTGCTGAGCTCTGGCAAGTAGAGCGGTAGGTTACCACCCATGAGCTGCTCACCGAGCACCATGCAACGGTCGTCGTCGCGCAACGTGAAGCGGTAGTAACGTGCCAAGCTGGCGGAGACGCCGTCACACTCCACCTCGACGGGAGCAGCGCCCGCATCGACCGTCACGGGTTCCGGCTCTTCTGGGGGCAGCACCTGCCCAGCGTCGGCTTCTGTCCCTTCATCGGCGCTCGAGTCGTCGCCGCTGTCCGCGTCGACGAGGTCGTTCTCCGAATCGTCCATGGCCTCGGCGTCATCCGCATTCGCCGTGTCGTCCTGGGTGTCGTCTGCCGACGGCAAGGCGGCTGGTGCTCCCGTGGACCGCACGATGACGTCGACGTCCGAGCTGCCGCAAGCGCAAGCGACGGTGGCTACCGCAAACGTTTCCCAAAGCCGACTGCCGCGCATTTGTGTGAGCCTTCGAAAGTGAACTTGAAACAGAATCTGAGCTCTTCTGACGCAGCGCCAAGCCCTCGCCTGGAAAGGCTTACACACGCTACAGTGGGCAGGGTACGCGGTTTCCGCACAGCTGCAAGCTCGGGGGTGCGATGACGCCACGTCTGCGGTAGGGTCCGAGACAGAGGGACGACCAGCGCCTGTTGTTAGTTTTCGACCAGATCGGATTGTGCCTCCAAAGCAGATACGCGGGTTACTGCCCCAAGACAACGCACCCTTCCGCACAAAGAACCCAGTGAACTCGAGCCAGCGGCCCTCCAAACCCTCTGCGTCGAAAGGCACGGCAAAAGCCGTGGAAGAGCAGCTGTTTGTAGAGATCCTGGCAAACGAACCCGGGTGGCAGGAGCGCGCGTACAGGCACTTTCACGGGCTGGTGCATCGTCTGCTGACCAAAGCCTTCGGCCCATCGGCTGAGGTCGGTGAGCTGCTGGATGACGTGTTCATGAGCTTTTTTGCAAGCGCTCACCGCATTCGCGCCTCTGCCAAAGTACGGAACTACATCGTCTCAATCACGATGAACAGGATCCGTCATGAGATTCGAAAGCAGAAGCGACAGCAGCTCCTACACAGGCTTATGGGCAAACCCGAGGAAATCGAGCATCGCGCGGGCACAGACGACCCGAAAGCGAAGGCCGCGCTGATTCAGCTCAGCCGCGTGCTCAGCGAGCTCGATGGCGACGAGCGCTCTGCGTTCCTGCTGCGTAGTCTGGAGGGGATGGCGTTCAGCGAAATAGCGGAGGCGCTCGACATCTCGGAATCGACGGCCCTACGTTGGACGCGACGCGCCACGGAACACGTGATGAAGCGAGTCAGTCGCAACGCGTTGCTCTGCGACTACATCCGCGATCGCACGAGGGTGTCATGAGCGATCGTCCAACGCCCACACCCGAACAGGTTGCCCACGTCTTCCGTGAGCTGGCTGAACAACGTTCGAGTGAGCTGGCGCGTGCTTCGCTGGAGGACGACTGGCGCCGAGTGCAGGGTAAGTGGGAGGACCAGGTTCGCTGTCGTACCACTTCTCCCTGGTGGATGTTGCAGTCCGCAATCTCGCGCTGGATGGCTTGGCCGTGGGCAACACTGCGCTCCGGGGCAATACTGCGAACGGGCACCGCGCGGTGGGCGTT
>CBFGUG010000153.1:0-14335 GCA_965651905.1 uncultured bacterium
TAGAGCGCCGGCCTTACAAGCCGGATGTCGTCGGTTCGACCCCGACTCCGCCCACGTAAGTTACTGATATCATTGGAGTTTACGGCGCTGCCTTCGGGTGGGTCAACTTCGCCCGATGTTTTCTGCATGAGCGATGCAGAAAGCTGGGGCAGGGCAGACGTGGGAGCTTCGAGTGCTCCCAGCTGAGCAAGCTTCACGTAGGTGTTGTGCGTGCTTGGGCTCTTGTGGCCCGCAAGCGCCATGGCCGTCTGCATGTTCACGCCCGCCGCGGCCAGCGCGGTGTTGTACTGGCGTCGGAAGCTGTGGAAGTCGAGCGGCAAGTAGTCGTCCGTCGAACCCGACTGAATCAGGCAGAGGCTCTTGGCTGTCGTCTCGGCTTGGTCGACGTGGTGGGCAGTCGTGTCGTCCAGCTCCGTCAATCGGTGCCACTCGCCGATCGCATCTTCGAAGCCAGGGAGGGGCCGGTGCACGCGGGCGGCCCACAGCGCGGCACGGAGTGCCTTGGCGTAGCTCGATTTCTTTTTGAATTCGCCAGCTCGCGGTCCCTTGCGAACCGGGAATACCGGGCCCGTCTTGGGCTGCCCGGCTGCATCCCACCACGCTTGCAAGACGGGAACGAGCAGCGAGGGGAGGGCGATGCGGACGTGCCTTGTCGTCTTGGTGTGTCGCTTGGTCTTGGGGCGAGGAACGTGAGCGTCGTGCCAGTTCTCGGTGTCGACGTGGCGCCAATCCCACGCGTGCAAGTCGCTCGTGCGCATCCCTCCAAGCGTCCTCGATGCCAGTGCCATGGTGTGCAGTTCGGCGTCAACGTCAGCGCAGGACATGAACGTGGCGAACTCAGCATCCGTCAGGACGATGCGCTCGCGGCTCTCGAACTTCGCGCCGTCGGGCAGGTCAACAAGCTCCACCGGGTTCTCGGGGATCGCTTCCTCTTTTCGGAGCGCGATGAACACGCTCGAAAGGTCGTTCTTCAGGTGGCGAACCGTCTGCTCGCTCTTGCCCGCGTCCGCGGCTGCCTGAAGCACCTCGTCAATGTGGCCGCGCTTGATCGTGTTGACGGCCATGTGCCCAATCGTCTCTAGCGCGTAGTCCCTCAGCCGCTGCTGACGGTCCTTCCAGCTCCGCATGCCGGCGAGCTCTTGGCGCTTGATGATGCGCTCGACCGACTCTGCGAACGTTTCGGCTCGCTTGGCGGCTGCCTCGATGTCGGCGATGGACGCGTGTTGCGCGACTAGACGCTTCAGCTTCACGCGCGCTGCGGCTTTGCTGGTCGTCCCCAAGTCGAAGCTCTTTTGGATTCGGACGCCATCAACCTCGATGGTTAGGCGTGCGCGCCAGCCGGACTTGGTCCAGTATAGTGAGCCCGTTCGGGGGCGGCCTTGGCGCAGCTCGGTCATGGCAGTGCTCCCGTCAGCGCGTTGTACTCCCTGTTTTTCCACGCGACGTACGCCGTTCGGAACGCCGTCGCCTTGCTCCGTGCCTCAAGAGCTGCCTCCACGTCGGGGAATGAACCGGGTCTACTCTCTTGTCCTCGTTCCACACGAGTGAGATGGACCAACGCGTCCACCGAACCCTTGAAGGGTTCTTCGAGGTCCGGCGGCAGAAAGAAACCACACAACGCGACCTCGCTCTGCCAGCGAAGAAGTGTACCCATCTTGACTCGCCCATCCGAATAGTCGTCGAGATCGTCGAACTGTGCGAGCACCCGGGCGGCCTGCTCGGCTGATTCAGCCATTCGGGAAAAGAGCTGGAGCCTCACCTCAGCCTTAACCCGGAGACTGGCCTCCTCCCGCTTGACGCTCAGCGCTTGCCCCCACGATAGGAACGCCGCGCCGACTGAGCCCAGTGCCGCAATGATTGCGGTCCAGTTCAGTACGTCACCCACGCTTGCCACCGAAGATCCGTCGGTACGCTTTGCGGAAGGACTGTCGGATCCAATCCGACAAGGTCAGCCCCTCGTGCTTGGCTACCGCGTTCACCATGTCGTATTCCTCGCGGGAAAGCCGAATGGTAATCATTTGGTCGCGTTTGCCTTCAGCCATCACCCTCAGTGTATAGACGTTCGCTAGACAAACAAGCGGTTTCTTCAACAATCGAGAAAGGCTTTTGTGATCGGGGGGTTGGACGCTAGGCTGTTGGCTGCAGATTCAATGGAGGTGCCATGACCGAGGAAAGACTGAGTCCTGCCGAACTTCGACAGCAACAAGAGAAACGCGAGCGGGAAGCTGAAGAGAATGAGCGGAAAGCGCGCGAAGCACGGAACCAAGCGGCCGAAGACGCGGAACTCAAGCGCAGGCAGGCCGCAGCGCAGAAAGTCGTTGCAAGCTGGTACTCTTTGGTAGTTGAGGCCGCGAAGCACGATCGTGTGAGATTCGCGGTTGTTGCACAACTCGTCGGTAAGGAAACTTCAGAGGTACTCGATGCCCGCGCCGCTATCACAGCGGAAGGTTACGAGACGGACGTGGTCAACATTAACCTACCAGCATCCAAGGGACGAAGGGGCCAGGGACTGCCGAGCACGTCGGATGATGCTTTGGTGACGGACGGCCAGGTACTCGGCTGGAAGGCTGCGAACGTGCCCATCATCGGTTTGCAAGGTGAGGTCCGCTTCCTCGTGGTGCGCTGGTAAGTCCGGATGACCTGCTCGAGAACTGTCTCAGACGCTGAGATCCAGGAAGCGATCAACGCGAACAATGTGTGAGCGTTGTGGTGGTCGTTTGAGCCATCAGTTGATCTCGGTTCGCACCAGCTTCGAGTCGACATGGTCAAGCAACAAGCAAGGCATGCGGCGCGTCTTGCCGTCCCGGCCGACGCGTTCGGCAGGTGAACCTATAACCGTTATAAGTTCACCGCGCGCCGCGTTCGCCTACTTTTGGATAAGCGGCAGCAGCTTGGGCGGCGGGTTGGCTTCGACCATGGCTTTCTTTCGAACGCGCTCCTCGGTGGCCTTGAAACTTTGACCTGGCCTGTTGCCGAGATTGACGGGGAGCTTCATGGTCAGCTCGGCTGGAAGCTGGATCGCTTGAGCCGTCGCCGTCGTGACGACGTTGACCTTCTTCATCTCGATGTTGAACACACCGAGCTGTCGCCCGCCCTGACGGGTGTACCCGAACCGCTCGATGACGAAGTCCTCCCAGTCGCGGCCGAGCCAGTGAAGTGTCCAGCGGCCCGCCTTGCCGAAGGCCTTTTCCAGGTCGTCATAGAGCGCGTTGATGCGGTCCTCTGAGTTCTTCAACTTCAGGACCTTCACGCTGAACGACGGTGGCTCGACTAGGCCAAGTGCTCCGCCGATCGCTTCGACCCCAGAGCCCAGCGCGGTCATGGCCAGTAGCAGCCCCGTCGGCTTGAACCTGTTCTCGGGGATCTCGAGCTCGATGGTTTCCCACTCCATCGACGATTCGAACTTCTCGTTTACCGCCTCGTCGATGGGCGTGGGGGTTTGGTTGATCTCGAACCGGATGAACTGCGGTTCTCGAACGAAGTGTTCGGCGATGCTGGTGCCATCCTCAATGGCGAAGTCAGTGAGCTTTCCTCCGTGAGCGTCTTCGAACGTGGGGATGGCGTCGATCTCGACGTACACGGCGCCGCCCTCGCCAACCCAGGAGAGCACGGGGGCGTCATGTGGTCTGGTGGGAATGGTCATGTCTGAAACCTCTCGGTGTGAAGAAAGTGCCCCCGGCCACGACCCGGGGGCTTGCCTGGTTAACGCACCAGGTTATCGACGACCCGAAACCTCACGGCATCAGCAGCGCTACAACTCGCTGCTGACACCGCTCTTCGCTTGGGCAACGAAGCCCGCGAGACCTGACAACGAACTACCCGGGAACAAAAAGGCCTCGCGGTGAGTGTCTGGAGTTTATGCCGCGCTGCCGCGATAGGCGCTGTATGCGCCCTCGCCAATGCGCCGACGTCGACCGTCGGTTGACGACTGCTTGCCTGCGCACGCGGCCGCCGCACGCTGGTGAAACCGATCGTTCAGCGACATGCGGGGGCGAGCATCGGTCGACGCGGTCTGGTTTGGAAGGCCTTGCCTGTCGGGGTTCGCGTTGGCTGCCCTGAGCAAGACGGGGGCGGCTTGCGCGATGGCCTTGAGGGCTTCGACTTCTTCGGGCGTGAACGCGCTGGGCGTAGCGTTGGGCTCGCCGGGGACGGGCGGCCTTTCGGCAGCGGCGATCGCCAGCGTCTCGTCGCGCTTCTCGTCGCGCGCTCGTTGGACGGCGAGCCTCGAGAGGTATGGGTCAGCCGCTGGGGCGTCCCAAGACGTGAGGGTGCCAGGGCGGCGGGCGGGGGTTGGCGGCAATTTGATTACAGACATTGGATTGAAACCTTTCGTGTTGGTGGGTGGTCATGCGCCAGGGATTAACCTGGCGCGGTTATCTGGGTTGATGCCGCGGTCGGCGATGGCCGCGCGGCATGCTTGAACGAAACGATCGAGAGCAGAATGGCCGCCCTCGAAATCCGGCAAGAGCGGCGTGAACGCGCCTGCGTTGAGTTCTGCGCGTTCGGACTCGCTCAGCTCGGCGATTTCGATTCTGTGCAACTCTTGGCGGATAGCGTTGGCGTCGCGGTGAGAGGCAACCAACTCGTCCCAAACGGATTGCATCTCGGCGCGGATGACACCCAGCCGCTCGTAGAGGCTGGCGATCTCCTCAGCCGAGGGGGTCAAGCGCTCAGCCAGGGCGGAGCGCGACGTACGCTGTTCGAGCTCCGCTAGGCGATCACGCAGTGCTTGGCGGCGGTCACTCTCGATCTGATGCTCGAGGGCAACCACGCGTTGCCGGGCGGCTTGGGCGTCGACTTCCGCGCGCTCCATCCGGTCGCGGGCAGCCTGGCGGCTTTGCCAGTTGGCGTCGGAGCGGTCGGCGACGTAGGCGGCTTCGGCTTCTTCGAAGGCGTCGACCAACCGGGAGCAAAGCTCCGTGTAGCTGGCCGCACTCTCGCGTGCGCCGAAAAGCTCTTTCTTGAGGTCGTTCACTTGTTCCATGTGGTCCTTTAGTTTGCTTGGTTGGCTTGTTGTTCCGCGAGCTCGCGGCGTCGGATGCGAATTCGCATCGCTTCGATCAGGGGAGTCGTTCCCTCCGTTGCCGCCCACACTGCGTTCACCAGCGCCGACACAAGATCGCCGTGGCCGCCGCGTCGAGGACTCCAAATCTTGAGCGAGCCGCCGGGCATGGGACGAGAGCACACTTCCCGCAGCTGCCTCAGCAGTCGCTTTTGACCGGCTGGGATGCGAAGGCGCCCTTCGTTGAGCAGGTTGCGCACCTTGGTGTACGCGTCGAACTTGCCAGCATTGCCACCTGGCATCGCTTCGAGGTGCGCCCCGTGCGGCAACAAGTGCTCTCGACTGGGCTCAAGCTCGTGGTGGTCGGCGTACGCTGACCATGCGCCATGTCGCTGCATCAGCTCGGCGTAGGTTGTGCAAACCTCTGAGAGCCTGAGCGGCGCGCCGGGTGTGGGGCGGAGCTCTGCGACCTCAGCGACGGTTACGATCTTGTCGTCGAGGTGCACGGACACGCATGCGCTCGAGTCGTTGACGAGGCCTGTGTCGCAGCCTACGCCGACCGTGACGTATGCGTTGCCTCGCGAGACGACCAGTGGCAGGCCATCGTCCCTCGCGTCGGCGATCGTCGAGGCAGCAAAGAACAATCCGGCTCCCGCCGCGAACGGCTGTAGGTCGAACTCGCGAGCAGCGTTCTGGGGGTCGCGTTCGCGTTCCTCGGCGACGATCTGCTTGATGCGCTCGTCGTTGCGCATGAGCAACGTCGGGGCGCGGCAAGCGAGGCAAGACTGTGGGCGACCGAAGTTTTGCTCGACTTTTTCGAACAGGAGGTCGGTCTCACTCCAAACCGTGGAGACCATCGACAGCAACCCGCCGGGCAGGATGCGCATCACGACCGCGCGGTAGACTTCGGAGGCGTTAACCACGCTCGACTCATCGCGGAAGAACGAGGCTTCGTCGAGCAGCGCGGCAAACAGCGTGCGCCCTCGAACGGATGCCCCGCCACGCGACGCAGGCAGGCAGGCGATCTCCACGGTGCGGCCATCCTGTGGACGCCTCAGCTGCAGCGAGTCCGTGCCATCGCTGACGATGAGTTGTGCGATCTGGCGGGCCTCTTTCGCGGCCCCGGCGCAGTAGCGCAGAGCCTGGCGGGCCAAACGGAGGTCTGGGGCGACGATGATACCGAACGCCACCTCACCCTGGGCGAGTCCGCTCAGATCGGCGGTGAGCGCGGCGAACAGCAGGTAGAGACTGTGGAGCCAGGTTCCGCCGACGCGGGCGCCCTTGAGGGTGCAGACCACGTGCCGTGCGGCATCGGGGATCGTGTCCACGTCGCCGAACAGTTCACGAGCCAGCTCCCGCTCGTCGCCTTCGAGTTCGCCGGGCTCGACGCGGTCGAACACGACGCGGACATAGACCCATTGGGCGCGACTGAGGTGGCCCAGCCCCAAGACGCGGCGTAGGAAGTGCTCGAACGTCCCCCGCGCCTTCATCGTGACCTCCCGTGGGCGAGAGCGCTCAAGTAGGCAGCGCTACATCCGCGGCAGACGTTGCGGCCGTTGTGGGTGAACAGCGGGTTGCGGCTGCAGTTGCAGCAAGGGTCAAGCTCGCTCAGGAGCTGGGCAGGCTCGGCGCTGAAGCTCCGATCGCCGTACGCCTGTCGGCCAGCGTCGAGGCGCTGGGAGACGGCAGCGACGAACGCGGGGAACTGCTCGTTGTGCTCAGCCATGGGAGTCTCCGAGCCACGGGGTGTCGTTGGGGTTCGTGGGGCGTGCGGCGGCCTCTTTCGCGACGAGCTCATGGGCGGCGAGCAGGTTCTGGCGGGACGCATCGCCCAAGCGCGACGCTTCGAGCAGGGTCTTGGCGTTGCCTTCGTCGGCGCCGAGGTCTGCCAGGTAGCGACTCGCGGCGAGCTGCAGGGCGGCGGTACTCACGATTGACGCAGGCCCGGGTCCGACCCTGCCGCCTCCGACCGTCGCGGCAAGTTGCGCCATGTGATCGTCGCGCCACTCGCGCGCTAGTCGCGCATATTGGGCGTAGCCGTGGCCTTCATCGAAGGACTTGAGCCCGAGCAGCTGCGCCAGCTGTCGCGCCTCAGCGGCCGCATGTGCGCCCTTGCGAGCCAGCTCGCTTGTCCCGGCGCCAGGGAGGAACCTACCGGCACTATCGCGGGCAGCAGCCGGGCGGGCGGGTTCGGGCGACCCAGCGGGAAGCTCATCGGCGGGCATCACCTCGACGCGAGGCACGCCAGCTCCGTTGCCGTGTCCGGAACGGAGGGTCATCAGCGCTGACCTCCTGCTCGGCGTAAGTGCGCGGAATTGTTTGTCTCGGGTTCACGATGCAGATTCGACGATGCAGAAACGTCCGCGCATCCGTCGGAAACCTGCCGCAATTCGCTCGTGTCCTGCTGGTGAGCGCCGGCTGTTACAGCCGGTTGCGATCGAAACCACGCGATCACCTCCGACAGTGAGAACCGCGGAGAGTCGCCTACCATCACGGTAGGGATGCCGCGCCGACGCAACGTGTGAACGGTCCTGACTGACACGCTCAGCGCCTTTGACAGTTCCGCCTGGGTCAGGAGTGCTGGCGGCTCTGAAACATTCTCAGCGTGACGCTCAAGCGCGGCATCGACGGCATCCTCGACGAGTTGCTGCAGTTGCTCGGCCGTCAGCACTGCGACCGATGGCGTGTTCCGGGTTTGCGGGTGTGTGGATGCGTCGCGGCACTCGTGACGTTCTGTCGACTTCAGCACGTGGACATGATGCGCGCAGACAAGCTCGGTCGTCACGGCACCACCCGGTGACGTCCTGACGCGCGAGTCAGTGTTGCGCTCTTCAGACCCCACCATCCAAGCTCCCCCTCATCGAACGTGTGGTGTGTCTTCGCGAGTGTGCCTCTCCAAAGTGCTGCGGATTGCTTCCCCCTAAAGGGGGTTTACGCAGCACGCAGCACTCGCACGCCAGGGGGGGAGGACTCCCTTGACGTCCGTCCCCCCACCACTGGCCGGGCAAGCAATGCGAAAACATCGTCCGCAGCACTCGCAGCGCATGAAAACAGCTGTGAACCTTGCTTCGATGTCACGCAGCACCCGCAGCACTCACGACGTACACCTTTTGGTCGTCTTGAGTTACCGACCCGTCCGCTAGGAGTGAATTTAGCGAGGCGTACAGTTTTCGATCTTCGCCTTCGGTGGCCTCCACGATCTTCCGTTTCGACGTGTAGCGACCGCCTCGAATCGTGACGATGAGCCGTTCCGTCAGCTCCGGATCGGCGACCTTGGGACGACCACCCTTGACGCTCTTGACCTCCGGCAGTTCGTCGATGTCTTGCACCCTGTACTCGCTAAAACGGCCCCTCTCGAACGCCAGTGCCGACCAGCGCGGAAAACCTGCCCGAACCTTGGGAACGGCGCAGATGACCGCCGTGGCGCCATTGTCGAGCTGTGCAGGCCATCGAATGAGAGCCGTCACCGTGTCGGCGGCGTACTCGAGTTCACCCGATTCCTTGCCAACCCCAACCAACACTTCTGGGTTTCGGATCGTCTTCGTTGGGCCGTGGAATCCCGGCAGTCGTTTGGAGACGAGCCCCGCTTCCTTCGCATCGCTCGCCAGTAGTCCGTAGTGGGTACGCGCCGCGCTGGAGATCACGACGATCGCGACATCGTACGTGTTTGCGACATGACGGGCGGCGTACGCAGCCGAACCGATGCGTTCCCGTAGCTCCCGACGACGTCCGCCCTCCGCTGGGTCGTCACCAATCAGCTGCAGGTAGTCGAGCACGATCAGCATGGGACCACTCGGGTGCTCGGCCCTCATTCTTCGCGCGAGATCGACGAGCCGCGCGGCGGGCCAGCCCATAGGCGAACCGAACTCAGCGTAGAAAGGCAGGCCAGCAAGTGCCGCTGACACTTCCCGCGCTTTGGCGATGTCACTTGCACTGCACTTGCCGAGGTAGAGCTTTGACCACGAAAGGCTGCTCGCCTCACTGATGGCCCGCAAGGCGATCTGGCACTCGTCAAGTTCGAGACCGACGTAACCAACCGGGTACCCATTACGGGCAGCACTCAGACCGGTCATCAGTGCCAGTTGCGACTTGCCCGCGCCCGTACCGGACACGAGCACGTGCATGCCGGGCCAAAAACCGCCACCAAGCGCGTCGGCGTACTCAGGGAACGGCACGGGTATCGGCCTCTCTTCTCCGGTCCTCCGTCGCTCCGCTCTATCGAGAGCAGGCGCAATGAGATCGTGCAGTGGCCTGAGCGGAATTGTTTCTCGTTTTTGGGCCGCAGGCGGCGCATCAGGCGCGTCGTCGTCCGTCGGGTTCCAATCGTCGTCGGGGGGCGGCACCTCTGCAAGGTGACTGCGATCGACATGGTTCATGCCGCTTTCCTTTCGGGTATGCCTGCTGAATCGCGGGCTCGTTGAATCTCGTCGTCGGTGAACAAGCGCAGCCAGTCGCGCGCTCGCTTCCCAACGCAGTGAAGGTGTTTGCAGTGAACCAGCCCCAGCTGTTCACCTGCTGCGGGTGCGTAGTAGACGGTCGACCCGTCCATCGTCGCGCCGCTGGAATGATCGTGTTCGTTGGGGCAACGGATCACGGTCCCGCCGCCAGCTTGTCGTGCGTTGGCCGGGATGCATCCGCGCCCTCGTAGCAGGTAGAAGAACAGGCCCTCGCCGCCTCCGGTGTAGGGCTCGAACTTCAGCGCACGTCGCTGCTCGAACGCCTTGGATATCTCCGCCGCAGCCTTCAAGTCAGCGGCTGTCGGAGCGATCCTTAGTGCGCCGATCTGGTCTGGGTCGCCCCAAACCGGCCAGTTTTCTGGGCGTCTGTTCTTGTCTCGCGTCGCCCGAGGCAATCGGTAGAGCCGTTGCCAGTCGGAACACGCCCCGTCGAACTCGAGCCCCCAGCGACGCTGGAAGTACGCCGTGCACAACGCGTAATCCTGCGCCCACGTTTGGGCGTGGTCGGCGGTCCTGATGCCAATCGGGCTCGGCAAGCGCCACACCAACCGAGAGCCGCCACGCGTCTCGTAGACGTAGACGCCGGGGTGTTCTTCCGCCGCAGCGACCACACGATCCCGAATGTCCCGGCGCCAGTCTTCGGGTGCGGGCGTCGATGTTCCGTGGGTAAGTGGGCAGTCCAGGTCGAACACGATCGCCGTCATCGTCACCCGTTGATCGCGGTCTAGGATCTCGGACGTCAGCCGTCTGCGGTTCGGTGATGAGTACGCCGCAAAGTGCGCGTCGGTGGTGTAGGAACGTTCCAGGGCGTCCCCGAGCGGTACGACGTATCCACGTTCGCCTTCGTCGTGTCGGGGCCAGCCCTTGGCGAACTTGTTGCGGAAGATCGTGACGCTCATAAATCCCCCGCAATGAACGTCAGTAGTGTGTCGCGGGCGTGCGTGACTCGGATGAAGTCATCCGCGTTCCCTTCGCGATCAGGGTGTGTCTGTGCTGCCCGTTGCTTCCAGGCAGCCTTGATTTCAGACTCGGTCAGATCGAACGGTTGTTCGAAGCCCAATGCCTTGGCGGCTGTGAAAACAGGAAACATCGCCAGGGCCTCGCCAAGGTTCTTGGGACGGCGCTGCTGTTCACGCTCGCGCTGCTCTTGTGTCCGTCGAAAGTCCTCCTGGAGCCGTTTCAGGTCATCGAGGAGCTCTTGAAGATCAGGAGCGTCGGGTTGGGGTCGGGTTTTTCGTGGTTGCGGTTTGCACGTTTGCTTCCGCTTGCGCTTGATCCACTCGCCGCGCTCGGCTGGACTCTTGGGGATCTTCCAACCACGGAACCTTGCCGACTTGTCTTGGTCGACTGGGCTCATCGATTTGAACGCGGTCCACCAGCGTGCGTGTCGTGGCGTCCAAGCGACTGCGGAATCCTTCGGGCGCAGGTCCCCGACAGGATCGAGTGAAGAACCGATCATGCTGTCGCTCCCGGGTCGTGACCGAAGCGCTCGCGGTACCGATGCACGGCCCAGCCCGCCTTGTAGCCGCGCGCACGGGCCACGGAGTGCAGCTCTCGCAGAGCATCGCTCTTGACTTCATCGCTCGCGATTTCTGCGGGCAGCCGACATCCCTTCGGTGGCTTGCGCTGGTAGCGCTCGCGGAACTTGAACCAGATCCATCCCGGCTTGATGGGTTGTTCACCTCTTACAGAGCGTCTCTCGTTGATCCGGTTCCACTGCTCGAGCAAGTCGTCCCAGCCGGCCCGGAGCTCTTGCTCCAGAACCGTCTTCAGCTCAACCAGTTCGCCGTCAGCAACCTCAGTCGGATCGGTCTCGCGCCGCGGAAACCCAAACCCACACTCGGGGCATTGTGTCGCCGCCATCGGCAGAACAGCGCAGCACTCCGGGCATTCCTTCGTCGGCGCCTCACCCGTCGAGTGTTTCGACGCTGCGTCGAGGGTGAACTCCCGATCGTCTTGCGGGAGACCATGCTCGAGCGCGTTGCCGGCGTGGTCGAGGATCAGGGCGCTAGCTCCCTCCCATGGCCGCAGAATGCGCCCAGCTTGCTGCAGGTAGAGCCCCGTGCTCTTCGTCGGACGGGCCAAGATCGCAACCTTGACGGACGGCTGATCCCAGCCCTCGCAGAGTACGCCACAGTTGCTGACGATCTTCGTTTCACCCGTCTCGAGGCGAGCAAGGATCGCGTCTCGTTCTTTGGTCGGAGTCGTGCCGTCGAGGTGTTCAGCAGCAATCCCAGCCTCGACGAATGCCGCGGCGATCGCTTGTGAGTGAGCCACGCCGACGGCGAACGCAACCGTGCGTCGACTTCCCGCGTGCTTCTGCCAGTGCTCCACTATGCCGCCGACCAGCTTGCCCGTGTTCATCGCGTCTGACAGATCGCCTTCGACGTAGTCGCCGCCTCGCACCCGAACTCCGCTCAAGTCTGGTCGAGCTGCGAACGGCGCGGAAAAAACCCGAGGCGCCACGAGATAACCCGCAGCGACCAGCTCGGCTGGGGAGGCCACGACCTCGATGGCCTCGTACACTCCACCAAGCCCTCCGCCGTCAGCCCGGTAAGGCGTTGCCGTCATGCCCAGCACCGCGGCACCAGTTTCGGCGTAGTGGTCGATCGCGTTCGTGTACGTCGGTGCCAGCGAGCGGTGCGCTTCGTCGACGATCACCAAGTCTGCAACCGGTGGGTCGCGGTGACGGAACGTGTCGATCGAAGCGACTTGGATCGGTGCAGCCGGGTTCGTCAGTGGGTCGTCGGCCATCATGATACCGATCGCCATCGGCTCGACACCTGCCGCGATCAGCTTCGATCGTGTCTGTCGAATCAGTTCGCGTCGGTGCGCGAAGAAAACAACACGCCGGCCCTTTGCGTGGGCCCGCTCGATCATGTGACTGGCGATCACCGTTTTGCCGGCGCCGGTAGGGGCAACGAGCAAGACGCGGCGAGTATTGCGCAGCTGGAGCCTTACACGCTCGACGGCTGCGGACTGGTATGGTCTTAGGCTTACACCGTTGACGGCGCTGCCTGCTGTGCTACCTGTGCTCACGGTCACTCTGGTCAGTGATCACGAGCCCCGCTGGAGGAGACGCCGGCGGGGCTCACGCGTCTCAGGCGGCCTCTTCTTCAGGCTCGGTCAGTCCAAGTCGACCCAGGGCTTCAGAAATGCGCTGAGCACAGACTCCAGCTACCCGCTTCTTCGAGAGATATCGAACAACGGTTCGCGGATCGGCGCTTGCTTCTACTGCAACGCGCCTGACGGTGGCGGAGTCGAACTCCGCGGTTCGGATGGGTGCAGACATGCCGGCAGGATGTCCGCGCGGCACAACAACGTCACGGCACCACCCGGTGACGTCCTGGGCTACCGGTCAGTAACTAGCCGCGGCGAATCGCGCGGCTATTCTTCTCAATCCGGTCAGGATCATTGACCGGGGAGAGCCCCATGGCCCCGATTCCAACGTTAAGTTTGGCCAACAAGGTCGCTGCTCCGTACTTCCCCTCGGGTGGCTTATCCCTGTCAGTGTACCCCAGCAGCAGCTCCGATAGACGCAACGATTCCGCTTGCCCATCCGACCCCTCCGGTAGCCACGCCGTATCAGCGTTCTCGATAAGGTCGAGCAGCGCGCGCTTAGCAATGCGATCACGCCAAGACTTCTCAAGGTTATCCCGCCACAGAGCCCACCCGTCTTGAGCGTCTTCGGGGTCCCCGGGGTCTTTGGGGGGGAGCGTGACGCCGCGAGCTCGTAGTACCGCTTCCTCTCTGGCGATCCCCGTACGCACGACTCGTGTGTACTCACCACCCCAGAATTCAATGACTTCCACGGCGGCTTGGTACATGCCTTTTTGGGTCGATGGCCTCGTTTGGGATCCAATCGTATCGCGGTCCATCGCCTCAACAGCGTCTCGCAATGCCTTCTGCTTCAGACGCCGACGGGCGTCCCATGGCTCCCATTCCTCGTATGAGGTCGCGCCGAGACCAGTGGGAACGAGTCGTCTGAGTTGCTCAAGCTGCTGGTCCTGAGTATCGTCTTCTTCGGTCATCACCCTGGCCCGTAGCCCCCGGGAGCCTGCCAGCTCCGCGGGGGCGTTCCTTTCTCGCGTCAGAGTATCACGTTTCCGATGCCCCCAGCTTGGCGGCGCCTTCTCGTTTCGCGAGCAGACCGATCAGATCGTCCGCTGTCGCGAGCCGATGGCTGATGCGCTGGAGCATGTCCGAGAGGCAGAGCATGTAGTGAGAGTCGAGGGCGATATCTCCTTGACCGGCGAGGCGGAACAGCTCCGAGAGCACCTCAATGTCGTTCGAGGCCAGTTCCCTGGCTTGCCGGTCTGGGCACGCCCCCTTGGGGTCGATTCCCGCCAGCCGCAACGCTGTCTCGAGCATGTCGTTGTAGCGTTGGTCCACCGATCCCCGTGCTTCTGCTATGCGAATTGCTTTCATTTGTCTCGTCTCCAATGTTTTTGCGTGACCCGGCCAGCTCCACCTGCGCCGGGTCTTTGCTTTAAGCGCGCACGGCAGACTACCCGCCGTGCACGGTGGTCTACTGGTCGCCCCCTCGTCGCTTCCGTTCAGCCGCGAGTGTTGGCACGGTAGCGCGACGCTGTCGATGCGCCTCTAGCTCGCGAGTGAGGGCCGTGATCGTCTCGACGTCGCCCTCGGATGCAGCAACTTCGATACCCTTGACCAACACGCGTTCCACGGCGTCGAGGCCTTCAGAGTTTCTGCATATCTTTTCTGCATCCGGTTCCGGATCAGCGCTGATCTCCGCATCTGCCACCAGGCTCGGCGGTTCGGCATTGCCAGTCGTTTCCGCTGGTTGCAGCGCTCCCGTTTGCCTTACAAGCCGGATGTCGTCGGTTCGACCCCGACTCCGCCCACCACGAACCCT
>CBFGUG010000154.1:0-14283 GCA_965651905.1 uncultured bacterium
ACGCGAATGCGCAGCCCTCACTCGGCGGGCAGACGCAATTCGAGCAGCGCGTCGATGTCGCGGCGGTGGAGCTCGGCGTGCAGCTCGGGCAACACGCCGCTGATCGACGCGGGCAAGTTGGCGGGGTGGAGCACGCCAACTTGGATGCTGCGGCGGGTCTCGTCGAAGAGGATGAAGAAGTAACGATCGCCGTTTGGGCGTCGCCACACGGGGCAGCCGTCGGTTGCGCCGCCCATTTCGAGCTCGGGGCCCGTCGCGTAAGCGTCGCCTGCACACGCGTCGATGACCTCGACGTCACTCGGGAAGGCGTCGCGTTCACAGTCGGCTGTGCACACGGCGCCGCCCACGTGTCCCGCTTGGTACGAGCGCACGCCCGTGCTGGCGAATTCGCGGTTGGAGTATTCGTTGCCGTCCATCACCACTTCGAACACGTTGATCTCGCCGCAGCCGTCACCGACGCTGCCCGTCTTGGAGTAACAGTTGCACGCGCCGTTCCACTTGCGGCCACCATCGCGCACGAGTTCGGACGCGACCATCGCCACCCACGGGCCCGGGTGCCCCGAACCCTCGCCGCTGCACGACTCCACGGCGCTGTCGTCGACCAACATCGAGCCGAGAAACACGATCAGTTTCGAACCCGCGTAACCCTGGTGCAAGATGCCAGGATCGTCGGGGCAGAAGTATTCGGACACGTCTTCGCAGTCGAGCAGTGGCTCCTGCATCACGTAGCCGACGCAATCGTTCTTGGTCAGATCGCCAGGGAAATTCGTGCTGCCTCGGCCTTCCTGGGTGAACCACAGGTTGTTCGATTGTTCACTGCGGCGATCCCAGTCGCTCACCCGCCGCCAGCCCGACTGTGCGTCGTTGTTTTCGGGCTGATAGATGGCGAGCTGTTTGATGTCGATGGTCTTGACGATCAGCGTCATCTCTTCGTCGAAGGGTGACAGGGCGTCGCTGCTCGTGTGGTGCTCTTCCATGCAGCAGTCTCCGCCCCAGGTGTCGCTGCCGTCTTTGTATCCGCACTCGGAGCCAGAGCTCCTGTGCACTCGTCGCGGCCACCAACCTGGCGCCCCGACGTTGGTGAACGTCATGGTGCCGCCGCGGGTGACCGCGGAGTCTTCGAACGGGAACGCGCCGAGCGCGTTCGTCGGAGGGGTGTCGTCGGGTGGGGGTTCCGCGGTCGCGTCGTCGCCCGCTGCGTCGTTGTCCGTCGGGTCGTCGCTGGTGTCGTCGTCGGGCGTGGGTGAACGGTCGTCCCCTTCGTCGTCGCTTTCGTCGGGGGAATCGTCGTCCGCTCGTGAGTCGGGCTCGTCGTCCGTGTCTCGGGGGCCAGCGCTCGGGGAATCGTCGTCGGAGTTGGCGGATCCGTCCACGGGCTCGCGGTCATCGGATGTCGCGACGGGGTCTTCGTCACTTGCTGGAGGCGAGTCGTCGTCCGAGTTGGTGTCGGAACGTTCGGAGGTCGTCGACGGGTCGGCCGCTGCTGCGTCTGTCGCGGCGTGGGTCTGGCCTTCGTCACTCGCACTCCCAGAAGGGTGATCCCCTGCGTTCGAGCTGGCCGCGTTGCAACTGAGCAGCGCGAAGCTGGCGATACCCGCCGGGAGGAATCCGAGGCGATTCATGTCGCTCGTTCGTGTCCGCTGAGCCCCCAGCCTGGTCAACTTTGCGGATCCGCTCGCTTGGTGCCTCGTCTGGTCACACTGCGACGACGCCTCGCTCGGGGCGGAGGCGTGGCCCTGACGAAGCCGGATTTGCCCCCGCGTATCGTTGGTTTAGGCTGCCCGAAGGCGGTCGCGATACCTGGAATGTGGATAACGCGCCCGGAATGCTAGAACTCTGACCGGAATAGATCAATCAGCGCCCGGAGTAAGTCAATCTTCGCCTGGAACAGCCTAGTATCGCCCGGAATCAACAGCGGGACCTAAAATGCCGAGCAGGCCGCCGAGAGTCTGCGCTGCGCGGCGCGCGGAGCTGAGATCCAGGCCGCCGGGCACTCGACGAGGGCGTTGGGTGGCGTCACGTGCCGTCACGAGCGGTTCCGCCGTGTGCTCTGGTGTAAGCTACCCGACCGACGCGATGACCAAACGTGCCTACCGCCGCTGCAAGCCGCTCCAAAACTCCGCTCGAGCGAAACTCAGCGGGTGCCTTCTTCTCTGCTGTTCGCTGGCTCTTGGAGCTGTGGGTTGCATTGGCGAGGGGTCGGAAACCGGGCAAGCACCCGAGGACGAAGGCGGCGCGCCTTCGCGTCCGGGCTGTGACGCGACGGGTCAAGACGCTGGCGGCGTGGAGGCGGCTGAAGACGCTGAGGCGGTCAATGGCACGGGTGCGGATGGCGGAGCCGCGGCAGTCGGAGCGGACGGAGACTCGGCACCTGACGACTCGAACGACGATGACCGCGAGCGGGACGTGGATGACGACGGAGACTCGGACGACGACTCGGGTGAGGGCGACGACGAGGACCAGGACTCGGACGAAGACGACCAAGGTTCGAACGACGACCAGGACTCGGACGACGACGACGACAACCAAGGTTCGAACGACGACCAGGACTCGGACGACCAGGGCGAAAATGACGACTCCGCAGACGACGATTCCCCAAGCGACGATACGCCGACTTGTAACGATGCTGACGAGCTACCCAGTTGCGGTGTGGTCTCCGATCAATCGGATCTGACGCTACCGCTGTGGACGCTCGTGCTCGAAGACGCCGCGTGGGACGAACTGCACGCCGACGTCAACGCGGACGTCGAGGTCAACGCCGAGGTGTGTGTCGGAGATAAACTCATCCCGATCGGGCTAGAGATCCAGGGTGCGTCATCGCGGCGGTTACCCAAGAAGAACTACAAGCTCAAGTTCAACCGCGGTTTCGAACTCGATGGCGCGTATTTCGATTCGGAGTCGAGCATCGACGAGGTGGTGATCAAGGCGATGGCCACCGACCGCTTCATTGCGCGGGAAACCCTGGCGTTCGAGCTATGGCGACAAATGGGTCACGAAGCGCCGCGTGAGAGCTTCCTGAACCTGCAGGTCAACGACCGCTACCACGGCGTGTACGTGCTCGTGGAACCCGTCGACAAGGACTACCTGCGGCGTCGCGATATCGTCGACATCGGGCGCTTGTACAAAGCCGTGCGCAAGTATGGCAGCTACGCCGACTTCTACCCCGGGCGTAACCTCGCCGACGCGTTCGAAGATCACTACACCCCCGATGCTCCCAACTACGAGGTGCTTCAAGAGCTAGTCGATCTGATCCAAGACGAAGACATCCAGGGGGAAGACTTTGCCGAGGCGATCGAGCAGCAGTTGTTCCTCGACGAGTACATCGATCGCATGATCTGGGTATCGTTCACCCAAAACGGTGATGCGGTCGCGCAGAACTTCTTCTTGTACTATTTGCCTCTGCCAGGGATCCCGCCGTGGCGTCTGATCCCATGGGACTCGAATTTGTGTTTTGGGGCGGACTGGGCGGACGCTGACGGGCTGATTTCGTTCAGCAGCGGCTTTTGGCTCGACGGGGGGAACTTACTCGCCGAACGCATCCTCGAGGTCGACAGCTTGCGCGATCGCTTCGTGGCTCGCTACTGGCAATTGCTCGACAGCGTCTTCCACGAAGACAGCCTGCAGGACACCTTCGAAGTGTTCGCCGACCAAGTGCAAGACGACTTGCGCTGGGACCAAGAACGCTGGGGCTACTCGACGGATCCCGACGACGCTGTCGGTGCAGTGGAGGACTTCTTGCAGCAACGCCCCGAGCTGGCGCGTGATCGGATCAGCGACTTTTAGTCGAAGGTGAACGTGGAGCGTCCGACCGCGGAGAACATCGAACACCTGTTCGACGGCTACTACGATGGCGGGTGTCCCTGTCGCTATCCGCGCTTTCGCGCGGCCGTCGCGCGCGACTTGGCAGAGGTGGGGGCGCCGCAGTGGGGCGTGTCGGACACTTGGTTGCTGCTTTCGGAGTTCGATCGCCGTTTCTCAGCCGCCGACCAAGACACGCATTCGTTCGGGTTCAACGCCAACTGTGCGTCGTGTGGGGCGCGAGTGAAGCGTTTCGGCGTCCCCGTGTTTCGCGATTCGTTCATCGAGCGCGCCATCATCGAACCGCAGGGCGCACCCGACATCGGCGCGGACGTGATTGGCGTCGTGCCCATCGTGGGCGTCGTTTACCCAGCGGGCCCCGACAACGCGCCGCGTAGCGAGCGTGAACGGATCGAGGCGTCGTATCCGCGCTTCGAAGTTGCGGCGTGGCTTTCGTACATGACCGCGCGCCGCGAACCCCCGTCGGAGGGCGCGTGAGAACGATCCTGTAGAGTCGAGCCGAGTTCGACGAGTGTCGGAAGCGCACGACCGAGCGCATTCAGCAGCGTCTGGAGGAGGAGCCCGGCGAGCCCGTGCTTTCGGCGATTCTCAACCAGCTGTCGGCCATTGCTCAGTGGACCGCAGGGGGACGCAACGTCAGTCGCGCGAACCGAAAGCGCATCATCATAGGGCTTCAGGCACACAGGGAACTCGCGCATCTGCCCGTCGAGCAAGACCTCGTGCTCGCGTTGCACAACTACATCGAGCGGTAGACATCGCAGGTGGCGACTTGACCGCTGTTGAGCGTAGCGGTCCTCGCCTGGAGGACATCGTCGCTCAGATGGTGTGCGTCACTTACGCCGTGATAGCGCACGCGAACCCGCGCGGGTGTTAATCTGTTACGCGCCTGAGTAGCCGGGACTCAGCGGTCGTCTGGATGCACCCAGGGCCAAGGCTCCGCAGGGGTATCTTTTGGAAAGCGCGTGATCACACCGATCTGCGTCGTCGTTGGGTTACACGGCTCTCCGTACACCCGCTCGCCGAAATAGATGTAGTCGCTATCAGCCGTGCCTCTATAGGTGTTTCTGAACCAAGCAAGCACGCCGAACTGTTCGGTTTCGACATTGTAGCTGACAACTTTGGAGATGGTGTTCCAGTACAGCCTATTGCGAACGGCATCGAAGGTCATCGAGCCCCCACCAGCACCTGGGGTCTGACCGACGCTGACGACCGCTTGGGTGCGTTTGTCGAAATAGGCGAGATTCGAAAACTCGTTGCCTACTTCAGTGGTGCGCCAGTACATGCGCTGGCCTGTATCGCCAAACACCGCGACACGGCGGACTTCAGGTTCCAAGTCCAGCAGGAGCGGCTCCCCCCCAGCCTTGGGCTGGACATAGGTCCGCGCATGACTCGCGCAGTAGAGGCTCGTGTCGTCGATCGCCAGTGCCGTTCCCCCGCTGCCTGCCCCACCCTCCGGCACCTCCAGTTGGTAAGTCTGCGTGACCTCTAGCTCCGATTTGGAAAGTTGGAGGATGGTTTCGCATTCCGGGGTGGCCAGGTAGATGTGGTCCTGGTCTTGCGCAAATGCGCCGTAGTACACGGACACGCCAGTGTCGGTTTGCCGCATCTTGAGCGTGTCCAGCTTAGTCGCCTGCAGCACGGTGTGGTCCATCCAATAGATGTGGTCCTCGTCGATCAGAATGCCCGAGCCTGCGATGTGCTGGCTGAGCTCGCCGATGACCTCTGGCCTGCCTTCACCATCTTTTCTCCCCCTCAGGAAGACTTGGCCGTGTGCTTGGGTCCAGTAGACGTAGTCCCCTTGCGTCACGATCGCGCCGCTTTCCCCATCGCTGAAGAAGCCTAGCGCGTGAATGTATTCATCTCCCACGCGGTGGGGGGGGACGCGACCGCACGGCCCGCAGAAGTTAGCGGGGTTGGCTGGGCTCCAGTCGAAGCTGGGCATGTACCACGGAGGTTCGTTTGGATCGCCAAAACCAGGCACGTCTGGAACGCAGGCTTCGACGGCAGCGTCGGTAGCACTGGATGCCGCGTCCATCAGCTGGCTCGGACTGGCCGAGATTGTAGAGGGCTCGTTGGTTAAGCCCGTCGAGGTTGCTTCAGGGGAAGCATTCGACGGTGCTGCTGGCGAAACCGGGCGAGACTGAGCGTTCGTGCCATCACACGAGCAGGAAAAGAGCCCCCCCAGGAGCAACGGGCTGCAGCGCAGCAAGTCAACGCGACGTCCCAACCCGGCTGGTGTACGCCATGCACCGCGACCGCGCAAGTGACCCTTGCTCGTGAGACCCCCGACACCAGATCATCACCCAGAAAACTGAAGCCTCGCGCGAAGGTGGTCACAGGTTGTGCTTTGCCTCGAAAATCATCTGTGTTGCCGCGCCGCGTTGGCGTGTCCTGTCGCGTTGGATGCGCCGCGTTATCGTTCTTCTGGCACAGCTACCAGCGTGTTAGGTGCACGTTTTATAATCCCGGAGTGCAACGAAAAGTGTTCCACCATTCTCGCGTGGTCGACGTGACGCAGGCGCGTAGAAAGTTGAGAAACTCAGATTGACTTCGTGTGTCCTGCCTGAGACAGTCTTGTCGGGCAGCCAGGGTGGCGTGTCGGTTCGCGCGCCTAGGCGCGCAAGGGGTGAAAGCGGGGTGATGCAAATGCGGAGAGTACGTAGAGCGCTCAGGGTGGGTCTGGTTGGGGTTGTTGCGTCGATCGCGCTTTGGGGGCTACAGGCGTCACGAAGCCACGCGGGTACCGGGACGCTTACCGTGGGTCAGGCGAACGAGCCCCACAACATCAACATGAGCATCTTTTTGGGTGCACCTGTCAGTGAAGAGCAGCTGGGGGTGGCGGCCGAACAGATCCAGCTCGCCAACCGCATGGTCTGCGACATGACGGATGGGCAGTTCCGAATCGCCGAAGTGAAATTCACCATTGGCGAGGGCATGCGCTCTGCCGCCGATCTGTGGTGGCTACCGGCGAACGGTCGAGCAACTTCGGGTGGTCTGGGTAACTTCGGTTTGAACCAACCAGGTGGGCACATGTTGATGTACTCCTACCCACCGTGCACTGGGGACGACGACTGCAAGGCCGATCCCGTCGGGTTCTTCGGCGGCACGTTGGCGCACGAACTCGGGCACGCGGTCTTCGGCATCAGTGACGGTTACGACGACGCCGACGGTGGTGACCGCGCGTGTCCACGAGGCGCGGCAGTCACTGGGCCGATCCAGGTGCTTGGCTCCGACGGATACCCGTACTTTCGTTCGTTCTTCGGCGAAGTGTTTCAGAATCGCGTGTTTCGCGATCGGGATGTCGAGACACTCGGGTTGAGCGGCGGGCTGTTTTTCGCCCCCGCAGAACGGGCACACACAGTGATGCAAAGATCCTCGATCTCGTGCCGAAGCGTTACGGACACCCTGAGTCCGTCGGAGCTCAACCCGCTGTGGTGGTCTAGTCGGTCCTGTGCGCAGCCTGACGACTGTGGTAGCCAGACCAGTCCGCACGCCGTCAACGACACCATCTGCTACTTCGGCGACGCCCCGCCCATGGCTTCGGAGCTCGCCACGCGCGGCGTTCTAGAAAACGACGGGACCTACGATATAGATCGGAACCCCCTGCTGCTCCAAGGTGAGCTCGTCAACGTCGGAGGAACGCTGCATCCCGTGGTGCTACCTGGGCAGCAGTTCGTTGTTCAGGGTTATCTTCAACCGCTCGATCCGTCACAGACGATTCAATCGGAGTGCGGGATAGACTCGGAGGGTAACAATCCCAACGATCCCAGCAACCCCACGCCCATCGCGGCGCTGGGAGAGGTTTGCGTGGATGGCTCGCTCTCGTCGATGGCCCCTGACCCTGGGTTTTGTGGTCTCGGGTCCAATCGTCGCTGCTCTCGATGCCTTCCCGACTATCGAGCATGCGACGCGCCAACGGATTCCGACTGCGGCAACGGCAGCGTCGAGGGCCAAGAGCAGTGTGACACCGCGGGCGATCCCTTGCAGCCACTCGTGGATGGGGGAGGCAACCCGCTTACCTGCGCGGCGGTGACGGGCCTGTCGGCGGTCGTCGGAAGCCCTTTGTGTAACGCCAATTGCACCTACAACTTCTCCCCGTGTTCCACGATCCGGAGCTTTGATGTCGATCAAAGTGGCACTCTAGGCGATGCGGCGGCGGGCCTCGTGGCGCGGACCGACCACGCGGGCACGAACACTTGGAACATGACGGAGGTCATCGACGCTGGAGGCGATGTTCGCTCAGGCTTCGAGTGGGTGACGGGGTTGGAAGCAGACTTGGCAGTCGATTTGGATTCGATTGGGGAGTCCAGCCACTACGTGTTCACCTTCGTCACCAAGAGGTACGCGTATGACCTCGATCCGAGAAGCCCAGACTTCGTCGAAGATGCGTTCTACGCGAATCCGGGTGCGACGGAGGTTTGGGACATGACCTTCGCGATGGATAGGCGCGAGTTCGAGTCCGGAGCTCCAGCAGGTGGTTTCGAGCTGCTGAAGAAGGTGCGCCTGACCTTCGACGCGAACCGTGGCACGGGCGGAGCACCTACGGTTGCGCTGATTCAGAACGGCCGCGACACGAGCGGGGACCCCAACGCGCTGGTCGTCGGAAGCCTGATTCGCGGCATGGACTTCAGCCTCACCATCGACTACAGCGGATTGAGAGTTCGCGCATATCAAGACAAGAACTCGCCTCAGGCTATCTTGGATACGTCTGGACGCTGCCTACCCACTTGCACCAGCGATGGCTCTTGCGGAGATCCTGACGGCTGCGGCGGCGTTTGTGGCTGCAGCCCCGACTCTGGAGTCTGTGTCGATGGACGCTGTAGTCTGGCCGACGATCCCGCAGGTTGCAATCCGAACGACGTTTGCGGCACCAGCACGACCACCTGCGGTCAAGATGACGGCTGTGGTGGCGTTTGCGGCTGTGAAGCGAATAGTCAGGGAACGCCGATGTTCTGTTCCTCGGGTCAGTGCGTGTCCATCGACAGGACGCTGGGCCCGTCGCTACTGAGTACGTACGCGCGCCACGAGGTCATCGATGTCGGAGGACAACCCCATGAGGTGCCGCAGACTGGCGCGTGCAACCCCGCGTACTCGCACCAAGCTCGAGTTGAACGCCACCGATTGGCATTCAATCCAACGCTGCGTCGATACGCGGGTTCCGAGCACGCCATCAACCAGTTCGAACGGCGCTTCGCGTTGGATGGCACCTCTGGCGGCAGCGCAGCCGAGTTCGACGCGCTCATCGCTGATTTGAGCAGCCCAGATCCCGTGGTACGGGGGGACGCGCTGAAGTCGGAGTGGGATACGCTCGTGGAAAACCTGGCAGCGCGCGGGTTCCCTGGGATGGTGACAGGGAACACGAACCTTCTGACAGGTGAGGGCATTGCTCCTGAGGCGGACGATCCCGGCTGTCAGGAAACGACGATCATCTCCGATGGCATCGATGTGTTGGACAACAACTCGCGCATCATGTTCGTGCTCGACCGTTCTGGAAGTATGAACGAATACGACGCAACGCCCCCGGACCCGAACGCCCCGCTGACGGAGACGGCCAAGCGCCTAGACTTCGTGAAGGGTGGCGCGCGCGCCACGTTGGATAATTGGTCAGGACTTGGTGGTGAGGCGCCGCGGGTGGGGTTGATTTGGTACAACGACGTACCAGATCTGAAGTCACCATCACCATCGACGAGCGATCTCAGCCGCGCGACGGGCGAATTCGTCAGTGAGCTAAAAGGGGCCCTCGTACCGTCTACCTCACAAGTGGACGAGAACCCGCCGGCCGAGGGCATGACTGCTACGGGAGCGGCGCTCGCCATTGCCAACGCGACGCTGCTGAGCAAAGACGAAACCTCGCTGCGCGCAGTCGTACTATTGACAGACGACGAACCGAACCTGCCCCCGGGATTGACGGACCCGCCCGTCTACGACGACAAAGGGGAGCAAAAGACTGTGGCTCGCCATGTGGTCGACACCATCGTCGGGCAGTTTCAGGACCAGATTCAGTACCACATGATCCCCACCGGCAGGACTGCGGATCGGTCCACCGCGCACCAAATCGCGGCGGCTTCGGGCGGCAAAGTGACGGATGCGCCGCGTTACGCTGAGGCGATCCCTGCTTTCTTCGAGACGCAGGCGAATCTGCAAGGACAGCAGCTCGCGCGAACGCATCGCGCTGCTCTCGTCCCCGAGTTTGCAGAGGTCCCCTTCATGACCAGTCCCATTTTCGTCGAGTCGGGCGCGTCTCGGTTGACGATCCTGATCTCGGACAACTTGGGCTACCAGTCCTTCGCGCCAACTGGGTCGATCCGGGATCCGATGGGCGGCTTCCCACCCGCCGACGAGGTGGTTACGGACGAACGTTATGTAATGGTCACGTACTACGCGCCGGCGGCAGGCACTTGGACGTTGATTGACACTGGGACTGCTGTTACTTGGGACTCGGATCTGGGCGACTACCGTGCGGCAGAGCAGCCAGAGGTTTTGGTCTCCGCGTTCGTCGACAATCCCAAGCCCAAGTGTTACGCAGCGGCTACCAAACCGTTTCTCGACGAGGGGGGCACGAATGAGATCCTCGCGGCAGCATACTTCGAGGACGCTCCTGTCGTCACTGGCACGACGATCACTGGTACTCTCCAACGGCCGGACTTTTCGGTCGAGCAATTGGTGTTCACTTACGAGCCGTCGCGCGAGCAGTTCGTTGCACCAGTCGCCCCCGAGCTGCTGAATGGCCGAGGTGACTACATCGCAACGATCAATTGCGAAGTCTCCGACGGGGCACAGAAACAGCAGGGCGAGAACCTCCCCGGTCACGAAGAGGTTCCTGGCGTCGCGCAGAACGTCGACGCGTTCACTCGACAAACGAGCACGACGTTCTTCTACTTCAGCGAGCAACTTCCGCCACTTCCCGGAGGCGGCGATGGAAGCAGTGGGGGTAGTGGGGCGGCCGGTGAGGTTTTACCCTCCGATCCAGCATTTCCGTTCCTCGGGGATTGTGACCTAGACGGTATTCCAGACATCGACGAAGTCGACGGAGACCCAGATGGCGACGGGATCCCGAACGTCTGCGACGCGGACGGCGACAGGGACGACAACATTGACAACGTCGACACGGATCCCAGCGTCAACCCATGGGGGTGTACGGCGCAACTGTCGTCGCTGTGTTGTACGTCCGTGGGGGCTTGCGACATCGTTCAGGGTAACGGCGTCGTCCTCTACGCAGACGATCGTGTCGTCGTTCGAGAAGGAACGATCCTATTGACCCCAGAACTGGAACACGGCGACGTTGTCAACGCAGGGGCAGTGCAGACGTGGATCGGGAGCGAATCCGAGGTCGGCGACGTTTACACCGTCGCTTCGGCAGTCCTCAGGGAAGGCGCCCTGGTGAACGGGGACTTGTTGACCAACGGAACGGTTTACCCGCAGAACGACGTCACTGTCGTGGGTGATACTGTCGAGGGTGCGAACATCGCGCCTATCGACCTTGCGGCGTTCGACCTCACGATTCCGCCGGGCGGCGACAGCGTTGAGCTCGACGAATCGGAGGTCGCAGTCGTAGACCCTGGCGTTTACGATGAGCTTATTCTCGATCAAAACTCGGTGATGTTGCTCTCGACCGGCAACTACTACGCGAATCGCCTTCAGGTGGAGCCCGACGCAACGCTCGAACTAGATATGTCCCAGGGCCCGATCTACCTGCACATTGGGGACGAGATCTACTTCCACGGGCAAACGGTCACGACCGCTGGAAACTTCGCTCATCTGTTCGTGGCCTACCTCGGAACGAATGAAGTCAATGTAGAGACAGCGTTTCAGGGCACCATCGTCGCGCCACGAGCGACGATTCGGCTGGAGAGCGCACCCGATCCGTACGAAGGCACGTTCTACGCAGAAGACATTCGCGTACTGCCCTACAATACAGTGGTCGGCTACCCCTTTCCGTTCCCGTGGCCCACGCAGGTCTCTGCTTGTACGAACGGTATTCTGGACCCAGGCGAAGAGCAGGTTGATTGTGGCGGTGAGTGCGAGCCCTGCCCCACCTGTGGCGACCAGGTCCAAAATCAAGGTGAACAGGGCGTCGACTGTGGGGGACCCTGCCCCAACTCCTGTCCGGGAGAGTGCGCGCCTGGCGAGTACGAGGCGGAAAACATGACGCACTCGGGCGGTAGTTCTGTCACTGGCGGCTGGGCCCTCTGGGAAAACGGCTTCATGTACGCGGAGCACGCGTTCGACGAAGTGGACACCACCATCACGGTCACTGCACGCGGAACACCCGCAAACGGTGGCTGGCCGCATATGGTTGTCAGCGTGGATGGATCGCCGATAGGCGACGTGTTCGTGAACGACGTCGCGTGGAAGGCGTACAGCTTCGAATTCTCGGCTGAACCCGGTCTGCAGGAGGTCCGCGTCACGTTCGACAACGATGCATACTCCCCACCCCAAGACCGGAACCTCTTCGTCGACAAGGTCGCCATCCAGTGTGATGGCGGGTCAGGTGGGTCCCCTTGCGTTGGCGCGGTGGACCTTGGCGGTCCGGGTAACGACGTGACCGTCGCCAACGATGCTTGCCTGCAAGTGACGCAGTACGACTGGTGGTGGACGACACGCACGATGAAACTCGAGAGTGCCGACTCGGGAACGTATCCGACGCCGTTCATCTGGAGCAACAGCTGCACTGGTAGTAGCGGAAGTGGCTCATTCACCGACAACTGGCAAGCGGAATACCTACACGTTACGAGTTCCGCTTGCCCGACGACAATAGAGCTCTCGGGATCTGGTGCGGGCAACATCACCGTGCGCTACTGGGCTGAGTAACCAATAGTGAGCCACATCATGCACCGCTGATGTGATGTACAAAGCACGTCGACTCGAAGTCCCAACTCCCTAAACCCCTTCGAAGACCTCACCCGTCGAGTGGCGGAAGGAGATTGCGGGTGAGTGGGGACGCTTGCTGGCCCATGACGACGTTCCTCATGCACTGACGGTGGTCACGCTCATCGCGGGCTGGGATGCTTGGTGTGAGCCATCCGTCACGGCACCGCTAGTCCTTTGGCCCAGTTTCTCGGACTCCGAGGTGAGGTGGGGGACTATCGAAGCAGGCACCGCTTCGCGCGAGATGCGATCGGCAGTTCGACATCATCGTATGTCCCGTTGAGCGCGACGATGACGACGTCTCCGTTGTCGCCCTTGATGCGGAGACTATGGAGATGTCGGGAGCGGGGCCGCTACATGGCGAACAGGTCGAGGTAACGCGACCCTGCTGCGCATCGCGACGCTTGCTAGAGGACATCGTCGCCCAGTTGGAACATCGCGATGTTCGGTTTCGAGCATCCGCGTTACGCGCCAGCATCGCGATGTTCGATCGTTCGATCAATAGCCCCACGATCGAGCATCGCGTTGCTCAGTCTTCCGAGCATCCGTGTTGCGCGCCAGCATCGCGATGCTCGGTTTCACACGGCGAGCCGCGACTTGAAGCATTCCGATGCTCACTTGATGCAGCGCACTCGAATCTCGAACATCGCGATGCTCGGATCTGTGTGCTGACGACCGTGCACGGCGAACCCATCGACCGCGTTAAAACCGCAAGTTCGTTCAACCCGATCTGCTCCACGGCCGCGTAAGAATTCGAGCTCTCAGGTGGAGAGTGCAACGACCAAGGCCGCCACAGGCGTAACCAACACATACAAACCTTGAAGGATAATCAATGAAACCAGTACGTTTTTTCTTGAGCCTGTCGCTACTTGCCACTCTGTGGGCGCCGGCGTGCGCCGTTCAAGAACCGGGCGCCGACGACGCCGAAGAGCTGGGCGACAGTCGGTCAAAGACCGGTTCCAGCAACCAGACAGCGAACGACGACGCGGGGACTGTGAACGACGACGCAGGAACCGAGGCGGAGTCGGACGACGAGAACAACGAACCAACGACATTGAGCGACGGAGGTGTCGACTCGAGAAGCGATGAACCGACGACGTCGAGTGATGGAGGCGTCGACTCTACGAGCGAGGAAACGGACTCTGGAACACCAGAGGAATCACTCGACGCCGCCACTTCCAACGACGACGGGGCGGATACCAACGACGAGACGGATGCCGCTGGCGATGAGCCCGTGGGGGAACGAACAACCTATGGCGACGAGGTGGTCGAGCAACGCATCGGGAATGAGACCGTCGTCTGGTCCGACGACCTGGAAGGCTCACTCGGTGACTGGGGCGTCGAAGGCGGCGTTTGGGCCAAAGGCAAACCTGAGTTCGAAGAGGGACCTCGAGCGCTGAGCGGAGAGCAAGTCTTCGGCACCAATCTTCAGGGCAACACCAACGTCAATCAAGACGCTCGCCTGGTCAGCCCGGAGTTCCTGATCGACGGTGACGAAAACCCACGCTTCCGCTTCGCCTACTGGCACTCGCTCGGCTCCCAATCCAAGGGCGTCATCCAGATCAGCGTCGACGGCGGCGACTGGGTGGACCTGGA
>CBFGUG010000155.1:0-13997 GCA_965651905.1 uncultured bacterium
AGGCTATCACGCAAGTCGAGCAACGCCCGCGCCGTCCCCAGCGCATCCAGCTCGAACGAATCAGCATAGAACTCCCCTTCGCCCACCAGCGCCCGCATACGCGCCGCCCAACGCAACGTCCGAACGACATCACTAGCCGTCTCCCCATGAATCCCGAGCCGAAGCTCCAGATCACGCAGCAATTGTCCCGGACCCCACACGGGCGTTCCGAGTGAACCGGAACCCACCAGGTCGTCGAACGGCGTCAGAGTCGCGCCAGAGAGGGCAAGGCCGATGAGCGGATGCATGAGAGTACCGAGCGCAAACGGAACGCGCGACGACGTCACGGACGACGCCGGCCAGCTGTTCCCCGAAGCAGTCCTGGAGCGGACTACCCTGCGCCCGATTGTGATCGAGTCTCGATGAGTTGCAAAGCGGCGTCGACTCTACGCATTCACATCTATCGTTCGATAGGCGTCGCGTAGCCACACCGCATCACCATTCGTCAGATGAACACTTGTCGTCCGAAGGCGCTTCGGAGTGCAACTGCGATTGACTTTGGGTTCTAAGACGGCGGACTATGCGGAGGCGTGGGGGAGGGCGGGTCGATATCAGTTTTGGAAGCGTGCGCTCGCTGTGAGCAGCGCGAGCCGCCAACCATAGAGGTGCGATTGACCTCAGGTGACAACTCACCCGGTATGCTGCGTCGGATGCTACGGAACGAACGGAGGTTGTCGACGCGCCGCGTTCGCGGATGGCGCTCGAGTGCGAGATGCTCGCGAGTGCGGAGAGCCAGGCTACGTCACCCAAGCGATTTGGTTGACCATGCTTGCAGGATCGCGTGTGAGCGCGATTTCTTGAATCTGTCTGATTGCCTCTCCAACGGGGATGCCAGGCCGACAATGGATGACGCCTGGAAACTCTCTGCCCGCAGTGAGGAATTCATTCGCCAGACGAAGGAAGTCACTGTCCTGTGTCACGATCACTCTTCCCGACGCGCTCGCCCGTTCCAAGTGAACCTCGTCCGAGGCGCCAAGCAGATTCAGCTCATGCGCGGTGACGATATCGAGCTCTCGTCGGCGCAAACCCTCGCTGACCCTCCTGTCCCAGCACTCGTCGCCGTACAGCTTAAGGGGCATGAGTGCTCTCGAAACCTAGCGCCCAGCAGTGGACGCGGAGGGAAAGGTACGCTGAAGCTCTGCGATCAGGGCGGCTGCCTCTTGCCACTCTTTTTGGATTCTTGCTCGGTTGTCGTGAAAGAAGGAGAGAGCGGCGAATACTTGAGCCAGCGTCAGGTGAGGATGTGCCTCGACGATCTCGTCTGGCGTCATGCCAGACCGCTCCGACTCGCTGGCGATTTGGCTGACCTTGATATCGGTTCCACGCACGACGGGGCGATCCTTGCTGGCGTCGATGTGCTCGACCTCTGGTTGAACAGCTTGCACGGCGACTACAGTAGCACTGGGGCGGGAGCGGCATATCGTTCACTGTCCTCAGGAGACTCGCTCGAAGTTGACGTGGTACGTAGTCGATGTCAAGCTGCTCGGCGGTGGGGCGAGGCCCCCTTGAAGTGAGCGAGTCGCGTGAGGTCCCCTGTCGGAGCAACACCGCCACCTTCCTCGCCCCACCCTAAACTATCGATTACTAATGATAATTTGTCCAGTTAGAGATTCTGCATGAAGTTCTCGTCGTTCTTTGAGGCTCTTACCGAGCGTCGGCCATACCCATACCAGGCTCGGCTCGGCACCGAAGTCTGGCCCGACCTCCTCGACGTTCCCACGGGCCTTGGGAAGACGGCCGCCGTCGTGGTCGCGTGGCTATTCAAGCGGCTGAGCGGTGATGCCGGGACCGGAGCGCGCCTGATCTACTGCCTCCCCATGCGCGCGCTCGTGCGCCAGACGGAAGAGGCGGCTCGGGCATGGTGCGAGAAGGCGGAAGCGCTGTTTCTCGAGTCCGGTCTGCAGGTTCCGAGTGTACATGTCTTGCTTGGCGGGGACGTCGACGAGCAGTGGGAGAACACCCCTGAAGGGTCGGCGATTCTGATCGGGACGCAGGACATGCTGCTCTCGCGCGCTCTGAACCGTGGATACGCGATGAGTCGCTACAAGTGGCCGGTTCACTTTTCATTGCTGAACAACGACTGCTTGTGGGTGTTTGATGAAACGCAGCTCATGGGAGTGGGGGTCGAAACGAGCGCGCAGCTCGATGGGTTTCGTCGCAAGCTTGGCTGTCACGGGTCTGCCAAGAGTCTGTGGATGAGCGCGACACTAGGTGAAGCGCAGTTGTCTACCGTTGATCATCCACGTCCGTCTAGCGGATGGGTAGTGCAGGCGCTCCGAGCGGACGACCTCGACAAATCGTTCGTTCAGGCTCGGGTTGGTGCCAAGAAGCCGATTCGTTGCCTTGAGCACGGCTGCCTGGACAAGGATTCGGACAAGGGTAACTACGTTGCGAAGCTGGCCGACAGCGTGATGACCGAGCATGAGCGTCGGGGTGGTCTGACCCTAGTGATCGTCAACCGTGTGCAGCGTGCTCAAGCACTCTACGATGTCCTGAGAACACGGCAGGGGCGCGACGACAACAACACTGCTTTGGTGCACTCGAGGTTTCGGTCAGCCGATCGCGCGACGCGCGAGGCTGTGCTGCATGATGTAGAGCGCGACCGTATTGTGGTCGCCACCCAGGCGGTTGAAGCGGGCGTTGACGTGTCCGCGCGCACACTGTTTACGGAACTGGCGCCGTGGTCATCGTTGGTGCAGCGCTTCGGACGATGCAATCGGTATGGCGGCGAGGAGGTTGGAGTCGTCTGGCTCGATATCGACACGAGCGATCCCAAGAGTGCTCTGTGTCTGCCCTACGAAGCAGCTGAGTTGGACCGTGCGCGTGAGCTGCTCAACGTCGTTGCTCAGCAGGGCGCTGACGTGGGTCCCCAGAGCTTAAAAGAGGTCGACTACCAGCCTCCGGATGTCGTTCGCCCCGTGTTGCGACGCAAAGATCTTCTGGATCTCTTCGACACTACACCTGACCTTTCCGGATACGACATCGATGTCTCACGCTTCGTTCGCGATGGCGACGACTCTGACGTGCAGTTCTATTGGCGTGACTTCGAAGGTGAACCTGGTGAGCTTCCCCCACCGATCCGCGAGGAGCTTTGCCGCGTATCGGTCGTGGGTGCACGAGAGTTTGTAACCAAGGTGAACAAACGACACGATCCAACCAAACCAAACGCGGCAGTACTTGGCGCTTGGCGATGGCAGCCATTGGAGCGAACCTGGGTGCGGGCGGCGAAGCCCTACCCCGGGCAAGTACTCTTGTTGCATCCGGCATGCGGAGGATACGATCCACGATTGGGCTGGACGGGCAATGTAGGGCCCAAAGTATCAACTGCGCCAGTCAACGTCGCGCACCTAGATGCCCAGCTCGAGGCTGACGACGGAGACCCTGGATCCAGCTTGATCGGCGGTCGCTGGGTGTTGCTCAGCGATCACCTGGGTCATGTCCGTGATGAAGCGGACGCTCTCGGCAAAGCGCTAGGTTTGCAGGAATTCCTCGAGGCGCTGTCGACCGCAGGCTTATGGCATGACGTGGGCAAAGCGCATGAGGCGTTTCAAGACAAGCTCCTAGGGCCGCTTAAAGATTCGCCCGAGAGGCTACCTGACGGCGATGGCCCGTGGGCGAAGTCGAGCCACCAGCTCCGCTACGAGTCTCAACGAAAACACTTTCGTCACGAGCTCGCTTCCGCGTTGGCGTGGCTGGCGGCAGGAAACGCCTCGGATGAACAGTTCAACAGTTTGGTGGCCTACCTGGTCGCAGCTCACCACGGCAAAGTGAGAATGAGCCTACGTTCGATGCCGGGGGAGGAAGGGCCACAAGATCGTGAGCGACTCTTCGCTCGCGGGGTTTGGGATAAAGACTGCCTGCCAGCATTTGCCCTTCCCGACGGACGGACCTTCGACAACGTCGCGTTGGATCTGTCTGTCATGCGTATGGGGGAGGGGAGCTGGCTGGAACGTGCGCTCGCTCTGCGAGATGCAGCGAACTTGGGTCCGTTTCGACTAGCGTTGCTAGAGACGGTGGTGCGTATCGCTGATTGGCGAGCCAGCCACAAAGAGAAGATTGGAGAGTACGATGCTTGAAATCGTTCTCGATGGTTGCCGGCCGACGCCACTCGCGCACTACCTTAAGGCGCTCGGAGTTCTGCGGCTGGTAGCCGAGCAGAAGGATCCACTCGCTCGGGGCTTTTGGTCTAGGGATCGATTCGTGCTTTGCAGTAATTTGGAGCGCGCAGAGCTAGAGCGATTCCTCCTAGAGGAATACGAGCCGACGCCCGTGACAGGTCCTTGGAACGGCGGGAGCGGCTATTACGACAAGGACAACACCAAGGCTATTGATGCGATTACGTCGTCCGAGGCCGCGCGGTACGCGCCTTATCGTGAGACAATCGCCGCAGCCAAGACTGTGTTGGCGCGGCTGTCTCTGACTGAGAAACCCAATCCGACTCAAAAGGAAGAGCTGCTGCGGGCGTGCCGAGCAGCCTTTCCAGACACCGCGTTGAAGTGGCTCGATGCGACATTTGTGCTCTCGGACGATGGGGCCAAATACCCACCTCTGCTGGGAACGGGTGGCAATGATGGCCGCCTCGAGTTCACCAATAACTTCATGCAACGCTTGGGGTCCTTGTTTGACCCGGGCACCGGGTTGCCGGAACCCGAGGCACTGCCACTGCTCCGAGCTTCACTATTCGAAGAAGCGACGACTGACTTGGCTAAGGGAGCCCCTATTGGGCAGTTCCTTCCTGGCAGCGCGGGGGGCGTGAACGTTGTCACCGGATTTGGTGCAGACTCGCTGATTAACTCATGGGACTTCGTGCTCATGCTCGAAGGGGCGACTTTGTTCGCGGCGGCAGCGGCACGCTGCCTGGAACAAGATACTGCGGGAGTTCTTTCCTATCCATTCACGGTTCGTTCGGTTGGCGTTGGCTATCATTCGTCGACGGCCCACGACGAAACGAAAGCGCGGGCGGAGATCTGGATGCCGCTGTGGCAGCGCCCGATCTCTCTCCGAGAACTGCTTGCCGTGCTCTCTGAGGGGAGAGCGCGCGTCGGTGGGCGTGCCGCCCGGAACGGCGTTGACTTTGCCCGTGCGGTAGCAGGTCTGGGTGTCGACAGAGGCATTGAGTCGTTCCAGCGTTTCGGCTTCCATGAGCGCAACGGCCTGTCGTATTTCGCCGTCCCAATCGGCCGCTTCCAGGTGCATGCCGAACCCCGCGTCGAGTGTTTGCATGAGATCGACGCATGGCTCGATCAATATCGTGGTAAGGCGTCGGCCCAGACGGCCCCGGCGTCGGCTGCTCGGGCGCTACGGCAGCTCGAAACCTCGATTCTCGACCTTTGTCTGCGTGGAGATGCTCAGCGACAGCAAGCGGTGCTCTGTGCTCTTGGTAGGTGTGAACGCGCGATGGCGACGAGCTCGCGCTGGACCGAAGCCTCGTACGCGAACCCCGTTCCCGCGCTTTCTGGGCAGTGGCTGCTTGACTGCGACGATGGCACAGCAGAGTATCGACTGGCCGCGGCCGTCGCATCCGTCTGGGGCAACTACGCTAGCGAAGGTGCAAAACCGAGAATCGTTTCGATTCGTCGGCAGTTGGAGCCTGTCGCGACTTGGAAGCACGACTCTGGCCTGAGGGTTCGCTGGAACTGGGAGGGCACATCGGATATTGCTTGGACGGAGGGACATCTTGTCGACTGCCTCAATTCGGTGATGCGTCGCCGGCTGACCAACGCTGTCCAGTCCGGCGTACACTCGTTCCCGGACGTTGGACGCGTTTTCGCCGAACTCGGGGATGTTGCCGCGTTCATCGATGGGCGCATCGACGAAGAACGAATGACAGACCTGTTGTGGGGACTTGTGCTGCTCGATTGGACGCGAGTCAAACGCGAGCATAGTCCCGCATCGCCCAACGGCGATGACATGTCGATCAGCGCGCTCTACGCACTAATGAAGCTCTGCTTTCCAGGAACTAGTATTCAGCGCCGACCAGCCAGCAGAGACGACCAAATACCGCTGGTTCCCCGAATTCATCGCGCCGCCGCAGCAGGCGATAGCTCAGTTGCAGCGAACGAATCCATCAGGCGCCTACGTGGAAGTGGCTTCGCCCCAGCTGTACGAACGCTCTATGAGAGCGCCGAGCGGACGCGCCGCACGGCCGCAGCGTTGCTATTTCCGATCGGCGACCGCGCCCGACGCATTCTGTCCAACATTGTGCTTCGCCCATCAGAAGCAAACGATCCAGCCACAGCCGCTAGCGAAGGAAGTAGCTCATGAAACTAGATGCCTTGAAGAACACACCCCGACTCCTGCTCCAAGTAGATCTCAAACCGCTACAGGGCTCCCGCTTTCAGCCTACGGGCTTCCCCGACCTAGGAGCTGCGGACTACATGGATCCCGACGGACGAAAGATGCTCTTGGTGGAGTCGGCGCAGAGCATGGCGAACCGCCTCGAAGCCGTTTGCTGGGACGAAGCCAATGACGATTGGGTCGAACCGTTGAAGGGGCTGCCCTACGTGTCCGTTGTGGATGGGGATGACAAGCTCGTCACGAACTCGGTATTGGAAGCTCATCGCCTGAACAGCCCGTACATCCTCGAGGGCAAGGATAAGTCGTTCGTCGAGCGGTTGAAGGAAGAGCTCGGAGGTCTCGAGAAAGGACGCGTTGATCTGCAGAAGCTTGCGCAGATCTTGCTGAGGTACGACGCCAACGCTCTACTTCACGGGGTGTTCTTGGCAAAGAGTGAGTTAGCAGGTGGGCGCCTGCGGCTTCCGCGTGCGCTATCAGCCTTCATCGAAGCAAAAGACGTCGCTATCGCGCCGGCAGGTGGAGTGAAGCGCGACGACGTGGATCCAAAAGGCGATGCGAAGAAGGGCTTCGGACACGTGCCGTTTCATCGCGACGAATACACGGGCAAGATCACCGCGTACTTCAATCTCGACCTGGCCCAAATCCGTGGCTATCGCCTAGGAGAGAAATCGGAGCAGTTGCTGGTCGCGCTCGCGCTGTACAAGGTGCAACGAGTCCTTCGCGATGGCCTGCGCCTGCGCACCGCATGCGATCTCCAGACTGATGGCGATGTTGTGGTCCAGCGCCCGGAGGGGTTCGCCATGCCGGACGTCACTGATCTCGAAAAAGCACTCCCAGCCCTGATCGCAGCTTGCAGCGAGCAGTTCGCGGAGCCAGCTGTTACGCGCGTTCGCTACGAGGTCTGACGGATGCTCCGAATCGAGCTTCGGTTTCCCGCTGGGCGCTATCACGCTACCCCTTGGGGACAGCACGTCAATGAAGGTGCCGTCGAGTGGCCGCCAAGCCCCTGGCGACTTCTGCGAGCAGTTGTTGCAACTTGGTATGCAAAAGCGTCGGAGGAGGTTGCCGAAGACGAGCTCGCTGCAATCGTAGAAGCACTCTCGCAGGAGTTACCTCACTACACGTTGCCGGAGGCGACAGCGTCCCACACTCGCCACTACATGCCACTTGGCAAGCTCGAGAAGGGGGTTGAACGAACGGCAAAGATTCTGGACACGTTCGTTCAGATCGACCGGCAAGCATCGTTGCGCATCACTTGGCAGACGACTACGCTGTCTGATGAGCAAGCAACAAAGCTCGAACTGCTACTGTCGAGAATGAGCTACCTTGGCCGCGCCGAATCGTGGGTAGAGTTCGTCAATCTAGGTCGTTCGGACGGTGAGCCTTCAGACTCGGTGTTCGAAGACAGCCGTGTGTTGCCTCTCACGGGTGATCAGCTTCCAGGGTCGGATCAGGAATTGGTACGGGTGCTATGCCCAAGAACGTCCGCGGAGATTGCGGCGTGGCGCGCCCGTCAGTTCGAACAGCACCTAGAGCAGCTTCTGGCTCAGAAGAAACGTCGCGACGAAGAGAAGGGCAAAGACCCCAGCAAGACGAAATTGAGCAAGAAAGACAAAGAGAGCATAGACGCGATGTATCCCAAGGGGCTTCTCGAAGCTCTCCACGTGGATACGGGCGATCTGCACAAGCAAGGTTGGAGCGAAGCTCCCGGCACGCAGTGGGTCGACTACGTGCGCCCGCGTGACGCCCTCTCGGGCGCCCGACGTTCGGGCACTCGGCATCGATCGACGAAGGTGAGCACGGTGGCACGCTTCGCCCTCGCAGGACAGGTGCCACCGCGGCTGACGCATGCGCTCTATCTTGCCGTTGACGTCCGCAAATGTCTGATGAGCCTATCGGGTGCTGACCCCGTGTTCTCGGGAAAAACATCAGATGGAGAACCGCGTCGCGGTAATCAGCACACTTTCGTTTTGCCCGAGGCGTATGAGGGCGGAGGCGAGCATGGGCGCGTCAGTCACGTCACGCTGTACGCGCCAATGGGCTTTGATGATGCGGCTCGCGAAGCTATTCAAAACGTTCGACGGCTTTGGAGCAAGCACGGTCATCCCCAACAACTGGTGCTACTCGGAATGGGTAAGCCGGAGGATTTCGCGGGAGACAATACAGAGGCCGGCCAATGCCCGCTCTTCTCGACGTCATCCACCTGGGTCTCTCGCACACCGTTTGTTCCCACCCGCCACGCCAAGTTCACGAGAGCGGGCGTCGAGAAGAAAGACGACCGCGGGATGCAAATCGGAAGTCCTGAACACGATCTGTGCCGTCTGCTCGTCGAAGCAGGTCATCCAGAGCCGGAAAGCGTGGAGCGCCTGGAGTCCACTATCTTGGGAGGCAAACCAACCCCCTGGCTTCAGTTCAAGACCGTACGCAAAGATGGGGACGGCGCACGGGCGTCAAACCATGGCTTTGGGTTTCGTGTTCGCTTTCCGCACGCGGTGACTGGCCCGATTGCCGTCGGATACGGGGCGCACTTCGGCTTGGGGGTGTTTGTTACGGAGTAACGATGCTGCCCGGAGCCGTAGTTGTAGACGCAAGAAAGCCCCGTCGTCACTCGACGACGGGGCTTTCCCACACGCGTATCGCTTTGTTCGCCAGCACCCCGCCGCTACCCCTTCGCGACCGCGTGTTGAGAATGGCTTCAGCACTCGTCATAGAGGCCAGCGGAGTCTGCAACTGCGTCTCCGCCCAGCGCGACGACGGCTCTGGCCTTCCACAGTTCGGACCAAGGAGTCGTTCGAAGTGCGGCGTGGCGATGTGCCGCGGAGATGACGGTCGGCTGGTGCTCACGCTGAAAAACGTCTGGAAAGACGGCACCCACGCCATCACGTTCGAGTCCCACGACCTGTTGGTCCGCCTCTGCGCAGCGATTCCGCCACCCTGGTTTAACATGACGCGCTATTTCGGCGTCCTCTCCAGCCATTCCGTGTTCCGCTCGCGACTTGTGCCTGAGCCGCCGGAGGATACCACGGCGCACCGACCATCACCAGCGCAAGGTGACCAACTAGAGCTGCTGGGAGAAGAAGACGACTGTGCATCCCAAGCACGCCGTCATCGCTGGGCCTGGCTACTGGTGCATGTCTTCGCCTCGGATCTGGAGAGCTGTCCTCGATGCGGCGGTGCCATGCGATGGCCGAGGTTGCGAAGACCGAGAGAGCCGCCCTCCGGTTGATAGCGAAGCTCGGCCTCGCCCCACCGCCGGACCGGGGTTCCACGTTCGCAGCACGCCGTTTGTGGCAGTTCGATTGCCCTTGCACCGTCGATGTCGCGTCCGAGCCATGTATGGGCAGCGCGATCGGCACCACGATCCGAAGGAGCTACGGCTTCCGCATGGACGAACACGGAGAAACCTCCCCTGTGCCATGCGTTCGCAGACCTACTCAGCCCGACTGGCTCACCCACAGATTCGCCTGACGAGACACAAGCCGTGCTCACTCGAAACACAACACGATGCTGCTCCTTGGTCCTGATAACCTACATCGGGAAGACCCATTCGCAGGCGTAGAAGCTGTTGGCGTACGCGACGCCGTCCTTGAGCAACGCGTACTCGGGCCCAAAAGCGCCGACGTAGCCCAGGTAAATGGTGCCATCGATTTCGCCGGACGGCGGCGGCGGACCACGCTCTCCACAGTCTTCCTGCCTTTGGAACTGGTTTGTAAAAACCAGGTCCCAGCTGTGACTGCGCTCATCACCATCCAGGGATCCCTCCCAGAACCGATAGGTCGCCGTGAAGTCATCGAATAGCTCGACCGTTGCTTGCGGCGTGGTGGTGCTGCCGTCGTAGCTGCGCCTCACGAACGATAGCGTCCTTCCCGCGAAGTAGCGATACACCGCGTTGCTCACGGTCAGGGACATAGGGAACTCGACGATGTTGCCATTCGTCGTGTCCTGGATGGTGTGCACATAGTCCGGCACAAAAACGTCCTGCTCCGACACGGGGTAGTCGATGGCGAACCCCTGCGAATCCGAGCTGAGCTGGTGACTGGTGTTGAACACCCGAACGGGTGTTCCACCGAGCAGGAGCCCGAAGCTCGCGAACGTGTAGTTCGATACCGTGACCGAGTCGCTAGGTTGGTAGACTCGGACGATGTTGCCGTCGTAGTCTAGTGTGGTCAGTTCGTACGCGGCGCAACCCGTGCCCACGACACAGGCGTGAACATCGGAGTCGCAAAGTGTGTCACTCGTTCCGTCACCGTCGGCATCGCAGTTGTTGAGCACGATCGGCAAGGGCACTACCTGTTCCGTCCCGTCGGGAGACCAGACCGTGGCTGCCGACGGGTGAGCGCCCGCTTCGGCAAACGTGACTTGAACGCCAGCCTCTGGATCATAGGAGGAAACGTTCGTCCCGCCATGAAAACTAAACTCGGCGACGGGGCACTCAGAATATTCACCCGCTGCGCTGCATTCGAGCACGATCTGGACGGTCGTCGGACCGTTGCTCGCACTTTCCAAGTCGAGAACGCAGTCGCTCGAGCACGGAAGCATGATGGAGTCGGCAGAGCTGCCCGCGTACGCGAAAGCCTGCACCTGAAAACTCGGTGCGTTGACGTCCCAGTGTTCATGGGACGCGGACACGGAGCAGGCCAACAGCGCCTCCCCCGCTCCCTTTAGAAGCCCAGCGAGGTCGTAGACGTCCTTGGTGATCGCGATCTGTCCCACGATCGGAATGGCCTTCTTCAGCAACCTCGCGGCGAGGTTCCTGACGAGTTTCTCGGCCAGGCCAGGACCATAGCACAACGCGAGATCAACGGAAGCCGAGGTTAGCGCGCTCACCGTGAGCTCGCCAAAGAGCTCGGTGATGTCGCCTTGCGCCGCCAGGTTGATGAGTGAAGAATCGCTCGCTAGGGTGTTCAGCGCGGCCTTCCAGTCGGTGAACTCGCCCACCGCGTCGGTCCAGGTGCACGCGGCTCCCGGCTTCCGCCCGACGAGCGCCGAGACGGTCGGCAAGGTCACCTCGAGCATCACGGTCATGACCGTCGAGTACATCGCTTCTGGCGCCCACTCACCGAGGACGCCGCACCCATACACGTCCACAGAGCCCGTGTGCTGTTCACCCTCTACACGACAGATGGACACCACGCAGTCGTGAGCAACGGCTCCGTCGTTGCCGTCGCGGCGGCAGGCGTCCATCGTCCTGTCTTCATAGAGTGCCGATGGTCCCGCGTCCGTTCCAGGAATGCCGCACGACCCGGAGAAACGGGCGTCGATGAAGCGCTGATAGGAGTTGGTGACGACGATGCCCATCTCAGCCGGGTCGTCCACGCCAAACTCTTCATCACGATAGGTCCGAATGGTAACGCCGCTCTGCGCCTGGTTCGGACCAAGCGTGTATGACAATTCTGGCGAGTACCCCAGCGCTTCTCCCGCCGCGTCGATCGCTCCGTCCAAGGCCGCCGGCAAGGCGTCCACTACGTTCTGGCTCTCGAGCCACGCCACGCCGCGCGATTCCGCTGCCTGGTCGATCTCGTCTGCCAAGATCTGCACGGCTGGCACGCGTTCGACAGCCGCGAGTAGCTCCGAAGCAGCGTCCCCGTCGAGCAGCGGAGACAAGAGAGGATGCAGGACCATCAGACTCACTGCAGTGCTGGTCGCGTCCACTTGCACGGGCTGGTCGTACGCGTCGCTCGGCACCAGCGCGAAGTACAGCGGGTCGCGGGTCTCGTCCGTGACCACCAGCATCGCAATCGCCCCTCCCAGGACCGGCAGCTCGAATCGCTCAGTCTCAGCGTCCGAGATGGTCGCGCTGGCGAACGCCGACTCCAAGCTGAAGGAGTCAGTGACACCTCCGGGCAGCGTGACGACGACCTCCACGATGGGCAGTTGTTCCACGAACTCGGCAGCGTCAGGAGTGGGCGCTGACGGCACGAGTGTGCGGCCCCCTGGGTTTCCGTTCTGCGACGCATCGTGTTCTGCGATCGGTTCGTCCGGCGCGCCCGCGTCTGCCGGATTGTGGCTCGAACCCCCGTCGTCGCTCTCTTCGTCGGCCGCGTCCTCACCGGCCGTTCCTTCGTCGGCCGCGTCGTCGCGTGCCGGCTCGTCGTCCACCGTGTCGCCCTCCACGATCGCTTGGTCGCGCGTGTCGTCGACTACGATCGGGACGCCGTCCTCCACGTCTTGTTCATCGGCCGTGTCCCCCTGGGCGTCGGCACTCGGCGATCGAGACGAACATGCGCCCGCCGCGAATGCGACGAGGACGAGTAACGAACGAAAGGCGCAAATCATCGACCCCCCAGCAACCGCGAGTACATCCAGAGCATCAAACGCTACCACGGCGCAAGGCGCAACCCAACCCCAAGCCGGTGTGTTGCGAACTGGAACGCCGAGCACAGACCGTCGGCGTGGCACTCGAGTTCATGGGGCTTCTCCGCAGCGCGCTGCGGATGTGAACTCGTGTGGACGGCTTCACGACCGCGACAGCGACGAACTGATAGTTGGACGCTTGCGGCGGAAACGGGTAGGGTCGAAGCACTTTCTTGAGGTGATCACCAAAGACACAGATGACGTTGCAAACGGCATCGTCCTCAAATCCTTGCATTCGCGTGCGCGAACGCGCCTCGATTCGCTCGCGCTTCGTCGTCGCCTGGTCCTCTCCGTGGTCCTGCTCTTGTCGGGCTGCTCAGACGCCGCAGATTTGGCAAGGATCACCGATCCTGAGTGGTTGTTGGAGCCCTGCGAGGACCGTATGGGTACGTATGTCACGACGTTCGAAGAACGGCAGGACGGTACGTGCGGGCCTCGCGAGGACCTCGTAGAGCGCTTCGACAACGACGATACCGAGTTTGATGGACCGTGCGCCGGCACGATTGAGTACAATTGGAACAACTGCCACGAGAGTCGCGTAGCTCGCTGCCAGAGTGACGAACTGACCACTGATGAGTTCGAGGTCTACGGAGAAAACGTGGACTTCGTCGACTTCCAATTCTCCCTCGACTGGGACGAGGCAGGTCGGGAGGGAACTGGAGTGCTGTTCTTCGAAATTTTGGACCGCGAAGACGAACTTCTGTGCTCATCGAGATATGACACCAAGACGACAGAGAACTGAACGTGGCCCAACCTTGAAGATGCATTCAACGCAGCGGGTATTACGCCTGGGCTGAGCGCAGTCCATCTGAGCGAACTCGTCGCAACGAAGAGCTCAAGGTCGAGTCGCAACGTCGGGAGCTCCGAGGCGCCCCCGGGGCTCTAGGCGTCGGCAGGCGAGACCAGGGAATGCTCGCGCTCAGACCGTAGCCAACGGCCCGCACCGCGTTCCCACCCGTTCCGGCGTGACAACCTTGGTCGCGACCGCCACAAAAACACCGTTCGACGATCTTGGCGCCGGAAGCGTTCGCGAGTGGCACCCACGCCCGCGAGCGATGTGCCTTTGGCCTCATCCACGGGGGCAGTGCTTGGATTTGGGGCTTCAATCTGGCTACCATCAAGGGATGTACCTGCGTTCTTTGATTCTGGCGTCAGCAATGCTCGTCGCGTGCGGAAGTGCCAGCGATATCTCTGACAGAACCGCGTCTGATGACGGAACCGCGTCGGATGACGGAACCGCGTCCGATGACAGAACCGCGTCTGATGACAGCACCGCGTCTGATGACGGAGCCGCGTCTGATGACGGA
>CBFGUG010000156.1:0-13537 GCA_965651905.1 uncultured bacterium
TGCCGAGCTGAACCGCATTTTCGAGCACCTGCTGAGCAAAGTTTCCGAGCGTGGGGCTGATTCGCCGTTCGTTGAGATCACCGACGACGATATCGACAATCTCTTCAACGACCAGTGAGCTTCGTCAACGACCAATGAGCTTCATCAACTACATGGCTCGGGAGATCAATTGTAAGATCGTCTACTACGGGCCTGGCCTCTGCGGCAAAACCACCAACCTGCAGTACATTTACGAGCGCACCAACCCCGACGCGAAGGGCAAGATGATCAGTCTTGCCACCGAGACGGAGCGCACGTTGTTCTTCGACTTCTTGCCGCTGTCTCTGGGTGAGATCCGTGGCTTCAAGACTCGCTTCCACCTGTACACGGTTCCCGGGCAGGTGTTCTACGATGCCAGCCGCAAGCTCATCCTCAAGGGGGTCGACGGCGTCATCTTCGTGGCGGACTCGCAAATCGAACGCCTGGAAGCGAACCAAGAAAGCGTCGAGAACCTGCGCACGAACCTACAAGAGCAGGGGTACGATCTCGACAAGATCCCGTACGTCGTTCAGTACAACAAGCAAGACCTGCCCAACGTCGTGGAGACGGAAGAACTGCGCAGGCTGATCAATCCGACGGGCGTGCCTGATTTCGAAGCCGTGGCGCGCAGCGGTGAAGGCGTGTTCGAGACGCTGAAAGCGGTCAGCAAGGCGGTCCTCACCGAACTCAAGCGCGGCGCTGGGGGCTGAGTCGAAGGTTCTCGACGCGGCGTGTCGCGCGCGAGACTGAGCGGATTCACAGTACTCCGCCGAAGTGCCCGCTCCGCTGACGAATCGGTTGCGTCTGGGCGCCCCGCTAGCTAAGTTCCGCGCCCCATGTACTTGCCTATCGCTCAAGGTTCTCGACGCACCAACCGCAAACGCAGCGTGCGCCTCAAGTCTGCGCTCAAGGCGAAGAATCGTCGGCGCCGCAACGGCTTGAAGAAGTGAACTAGTTTCTGCCGTCAGAAACTCTGCTCACGGATAGCGGTGTTACTCGCCGGAACCCCCGCGCTCGTATGAGCTACGCGGCACGCCGTGACGCCGCCCGGGTAGTGGCGCGTGTGAGCCTGCGCTCGACTTTCGGGGGCAGGCCTCTTGCTGTTCAGGGCCGCTGCGCGTGTTGGGTGAGCAGCTTGCCAATCAATGTTTGTGAGTAAGAGCTCAGCTCTCTGAACACCACACCCATACCCGGCGGGTCGTCCTGCACGCGTACGACTTCTCCGATACCGCTGATGGTTTCGATGTCGTCCATGATGACCGTGAAGCAGAGGTCGACCTGGGTCCCGATGGCTAGCGGCGTTTTGGTTTTGATGAAGACGCCGCTCTTCGAGATGTTCGTTACGTACTCTTGGATGAACTGATCGAAGGAGTCGAACTCCTTGTTGATCGTCAGCCTGGGTTCTTTGCGATCTTCGGCCACGGTCACTTCCCTTGCAGGTCGTACTGTTCCAGATGGTATTCCTGTCTTGGGACTAGTTCGATACGCCGCATGTAACGTCGCTCAGCCTCGAGGACAGCGTCTTTGGCGTCCAGTTTGAGGAAGTCGATGACGGCGGGGTGCGCCAGTACACGAACCGAGTAACCCGTGAGGTTCATGCGGTCGCGTTTGATCTGGCGCAGGATCTCGTAGGCGACGGTTTCGCGAGACTGAATGTGGCCTGTCCCGTCGCAGTAGAAGCACGGCTCGTGCATGATGCGGCCTAGGCTCTCGCGAGTGCGCTTTCGCGTCATCTCGATCAGCCCCAGATCACTGATGCGATTGATCGTGGTCTTGGCCTTGTCCTTGGCTAGCTTTTGCTCGAGCACGCGCCAAACCTTTTCGCGGTTCTCGGCGCGCTCCATGTCGATCAAGTCGAGGATCACGAGGCCGCCGATGTTGCGGAAGCGCAGCTGGTACGCGATCTCGTCCACGGCTTCCAAGTTGGTCTTGAGAGCGGTTTCCTCGAGGCCTTTGCTGCCTTTGCCGACGTAGCGTCCCGTGTTCACGTCGATCGCGGTCAGCGCTTCGGCCTGGTCGACGATCAGCGAGCCGCCGCTCGGGAGCGGGACTTTGCGGCCCAGCGCGCGTTTGATCTCGTCCTCGATGCCGTACGCGTCGAAGATGGGGTCGTCACCTGTGTACAGTTTGATGTCCTTGACCCGGCCCGGCATGAACATCTCGACGAAACGCGCGAGGCGGCCATACTGATCTCGATCGTCGACGACGATGTGATCGATGCCGTCGGTGAACAGGTCGCGAGCCGCTTTGAGCACGAGGTCGAGCTCTTCGTACAGCAGCTCGGGGGCTTTCGCTTGCTGCTTGCGTTTGCCGACCTCCGACCAAACCTTGATCAGGTAGCCGCAATCAGCCTTGAGCTGCTTCTTCGTCAGTCCTTCAGCGACCGTGCGCACGATCAAACCACCCGTCGGGGGCTTCAATGCGTCGATGCTCTTGCGCAGCCGCGCGCGCTCACGCGCGTTGCCGATGCGCTTCGAAATACCGACGTGCTCCACGGTTGGCAGGTACACGACGTAACGTCCCGCCAGTGAAACGTGGCTGGTGACGCGCGCCCCCTTCGTGCCGATGGGTTCTTTGGAGATCTGCACGACGACACTGTCGCCCTCTTTGACGACGTCGTTGATGGGTACCGAGCGCGAGACTCGCGCAGGGGTGCGTTTCGTCTCGTTGTTGCTGCGTTTACTCTTGGCACTTTCGCGCGGCTCGGAGCCTTTCTTGCGACCGCGGCGGCGGCGGCGTGAATTGCGGCTCGCCGTCGAGGCGCTGTCGTCCGTAGTGGTCGTTTCAGTCGCCGCTCCGCGGGCACGACGACGGCGGCGCCGACGTGACCGACTTGCGTCTTCGGCGCCCGACTCGTCGTCTACGGACGTTTCTTCAGCGGGGGTCGCCGTGCTGTCGGCGCCTGTGTTGTCGGTGCCCGTGCTGTCGTCGTCGGCCTCACGCCGCGCTGCGCGTCGACCTCGACGCGACGTGCGATGGGAACGACCGCGCGAGCGCTTGCGCGGCGTTTCCTCATCAGACTCGTCAGCTGAAACCGCTGGGGCCTCGGTTGCGTCAGCTGGAGGCGCGTCGTTTTCGGAAGCCCCAGACACCCGACTACTCTCGGTGTCAGGGCCAAGGTGTTCACCTCGAGCCGTCTCGTCGTGATCTGAGCGGTCGTCACGCTCGTCGGATTCGTCGCCGTCGAGCGACTGCTGGCCGTCTATCTCGCCCCTGTCGTCCGTATCGATGTCGTCGTCGTCCGATTCGTCATCATCGGATTCGTCGTCGTCGTCCGATTCGTCATCATCGGATTCGTCGTCATCATCGGATTCGTCGTCGTCGTCGTCCGATTCGTCATCATCGGATTCGTCGTCATCGCCCGATTCGTCGTCGTCCGATTCGTCATCATCGGATTCGTCGTCATCGCCCGATTCGTCGTCGTCATCGGACTCGTCGTCGTCGTTGGACTCATCGTCGTCGTCGTCATCGGATTCATCGTCATCGGATTCATCGTCATCGGATTCATCGTCATCGGATTCGTCGTCGCCGTACCCTGACTCTCCGTGGTCCAAGTCGTCGTCAGCGTCGTGCTCGTCGCTGTCGTCGTCAGAGCCGTCCGACACAGGCTCGCCATCGTCATCGTATTCGATGTCGTCGTCGTCGTAGAAGTCGGGTGAGCTGCTGTCCAAACGCGCCACCGCTGACGACTGATAGTCCGCATCGTCGAAGTCGTCGTCGTCCTCAGCTTCAGCCAGCTCAGCTTCGGCCAACCCACTCTCAGGCAGCCCAGCCTCAGCCGACCCAGCCTCAGGCAGCCCAGCCTCAGGCGACCCAGCCTCAGCCAGCCCAGCCTCAGCCGACCCAGCCTCAGCCGACCCAGCTTCAGCCGACCCAGCTTCAGCCGACCCAGCCTCAGCCGACCCAGCCTCAGCCGACCCAGCTTCAGCCAGTTCAGCCTCGCGTTCTGAGCTGTCGAGCTCCGAGCCGTCTTCGAACTGACTTTCATCGTCCCCGTGCGGGCCCGATTCAGCCGAGGGTCGATGAGGTTTGGGACGAGGCCGAGTGCGCGTCGACGCTGGTCTCGCGGACGCCTCTGGCGCAGCGGGCGGTGTCGAGCCCGAAGCGTCAGGCATGGCGGCGTCCGCCTTGTCTTCCCGGGCGTCACCGATCAGATAGGCGTCGAAGTCCTCCGGCCGGATCAGATCCTCGACGTGGAGGAACGCCGCCCGTTCCTGCCCGACGTCGATGAACGCCGCTTGCATTCCCGGCAGGACGCGGGTGACGCGGCCCAGCACGACGTTGCCGACGGTACTGCGATGAGCGGCGCGCTCGATGTGTAGTTCCGCGATAACCCCGTCTTCGATCAGAGCTACGCGGGTTTCCTTCAGATCGACATTGATGACTAAAACGTTGCGTGACATGCGCTCAGCAGGGGCGCGAACCACATGGCGCGTGGTGCTTCGGCTCGCTCGGATCCGACGCGACGTCGGGCTATGGCTGGCTGCCCCTGATCAAGCCCCGAGTCGCTTAGCCTCGGAGCGCGTAGGAGAGAATAAACTTCGGGCCGGCATTGCCTGAACCCTCGCTGCAGTTCTAGGAGATGTCCGCGAGCGAATCAATCGGGAAGCTGGGGACCCCAGTTTTTTGGTGGGGCACGTGGATCGTACTCTTGACCCGTTTGGGCTACGGGCCGATGCTCGCGAGCGGTGCAACGCAGCTATCTCGTCCTCGACATCGAGACCATCCTCGACCCGAATCTGCCACTGCTCAATTCGTCTGACTCGGAAGGACTTCCTCCCCCGCCCCACCACGCGATCGTGTGTATCGGCGTGATGTGGCTCGACGCGGACTACACGATTCGGCGACTCGGTATCATCGGCGAGGGTAAAGACGAAGCGGAGGTGCTGCGCGATTTCGCGCGCTTCCTCGACGCACAGCGACCCACGTTGGTGACGTACAATGGGCGCGGCTTCGACATGCCAGTGATTGCAGCGCGCTGTCTGCGTCATGGTCAGCCGCTGACGCACTACTACCGAGATCGGGACGTTCGTTACCGCTTCTCGCCAGACGGCCATCTGGACCTGATGGACTTCATTTCCGATTTTGCAGCGGCCAAACGAAGTCGCCTCGACGTGATGGCAAAACTCTGCGGAATGCCAGGGAAAGTGGGGGTCGATGGCAAAGACGTGGGGCCCTTGATCCATGCTGGCCGCATCGAAGAGGTCAAGAACTACTGCCTGTGTGATGTCATCCAGACCGCAGGAGTTTTTCTCCGTGTTCAGTTGGTACGCGGCGAGTTGGACCACGAGGGTTATCTCGCCGCGATGCGGGGCCTGATGCGTACGACGCTGGAAGACGAACGTGTGGTTGATGTGGCAGAGGCATGGGATGTTCAGCGTCTCCTGTTGGGTGAGGATCTCGAACCGTCGAAGACTGACGGAGCCTGACCACTGGGCGCGTTACGCCCATGACAAACCAGCCGAGCGGTACTAAGACGCCCGCCGTGTCGGTCCAACTGAGTGTCAACGTCAACAAGGTAGCGACGCTACGCAATTCGCGTGGAGGCGACGTGCCTTCACTGACCGCCGCCATCGGCGTCATCATCGAGGCTGGTGCGCGTGGGATTACCATTCATCCGCGGCAAGACGAGCGACACATCACGGGACGGGATGTGCTCGAAGTAGCGCGCTACCTCGAACCTCAGCGCGAGCAGGTCGAGTTCAACATCGAAGGGGACCCCCGTCCCGAGCTGATGGACGTGGTGTGTGAAGTGCGGCCGCATCAGTGCACACTAGTGCCCGTTCGGCCAGGCGAGGTGACCAGCGAAGCGGGCTGGGATCCGACGGGACCGTCTGACGGCCTCGCGGACGTGGTTGAACGCTTGAAGCAGAGCGGGGTCCGGGTGAGCGTGTTCGTCGACCCTCGCCCCGAACCCATTCACTGGGCACGGCGCATGGGTGCCGATCGAGTCGAGCTCTACACCGAACCTTTCGCCCGAGCGTTTGCCGCAGGCAGCGAGCAAGCAGAACGCAGCATGACTCAGTACAGTGAGGCGGCCGAACTCGCTCACGCACTGGGGATGGGAGTCAACGCGGGACACGATCTTGATCTGCTCAATCTGGTGATGTTCAGACAGCTGCCACACTTGGACGAAGTATCGATCGGGCATGCCCTCGTTTCTCGTGCTCTGCACGTCGGGTTACCATCTGTGGTGAACGAATATCTGGAGCTGCTGTCGGCCGTAGACTGACATGGACGCTGACGAGGAGCGCACGTCAGCGATAAGAACGCCAGCCCCGCGGAGTGAGTGAACAGCAGTTGCCACGGGCTGCACATCTGCTACCGATTGCACGTGGCTTTCCGCTACCTTTACCTCGTTCGGCATGGGCAGTATCACACGCGGCGTGGCGCAGGGCGTTACGGTGAGCTGACGGCGCTGGGGCGACGCCAAGCGGATCGAATCGGGAAGTGTTTGGTACAGTTTCCCATCGACTCGATTGTACACAGTGACTTGTCGAGGGCGGCTCAGACGACATCACGTATCGCGAACTTCTTTCCCGAGGTGCCCGTGCGCTCGAGCAAGCTGCTGCGCGAGGGCGTCCCGACTCCACCCGCAGGCTGGGACGAAGATCCCGATCCACAGCAGCTCGAAATCACTCGACAGCGCATGGACACGGCGTTTGCGCGGCATTTCAAAGCGACGCGCGGACGTGACCGTCATGAGTTGATCGTCGCCCACGGCAACTTGATCCGTTACTTCGTCAGAAAAGCGCTGGGTGACAGCGTCGACAAGTGGTGGCGCATGGACATCGCGCACTGCTCGCTGACCTTGATCTGCGTAGGACCACCCCCGCGTGACGGTCTGTTGCTCAGGTTCAACGAGATTGGTCACCTTTCGCACAAGATGCAGACACGCGCGTGATCGAACCGAACGGTCTGACGAGCAGTGATGCGAGTTCGACGCTTGCCGCGCAGCGGCTGCAGTGTGAGGATGTGTCGTGGCGAAGCGAACTTGGGTCAGCAACTGGTTCGGAGTGCTCGTGCTCGTGGCTGCGTGTTCGTCGCCACGCAGGACGCCGCACGATGTCGCGACACCCGCGCAAACGAGCGAGCAGGCGCCGCTAGAGGCAGCCGCACGCCCCGCGCGACCCGCGGGCATCGAACTCGACGCGCCCCAGGGACCCGTACCCTGGACCCATCTGGACGCCCGCAATTCCGAGCAGAACTTCCAGTTTGCGATCGTCAGTGACAACACTGGTGGCTCGCGAGAGGGAGTGTTCGCTGCAGCCGTACAAAAGCTCAACCTGCTGCAACCCGAGTTCGTGGTCAGTGTCGGTGATCTGATCGAGGGCTACACGCGAGACCGAGCTGAGCTCACACGCCAGTGGGACCACTTCGACGCATTGCTCGAGCCGTTGGCAGCGCCGTTTTTCTACGTTCCTGGCAACCACGACATCACCAACGCCGTGATGCGCGAGGTTTGGCACGAGCGATACGGACCCAGTCACTATCACTTTCGCTACAAGGACGTGTTGTTCGTCTGTCTCGACTCGATGGACGGCGAAATGCACCAGATCCGCCAAGGGCAAGTCGATTGGCTCACGCAGACGCTCGCCGACAATTCGGACGTGAGTTGGACCTTACTGTTCCTGCACTCGCCGCTGTGGGACGACGGACCTGGGGTTACCAAACCGTCCCCGAGTGCGCTCAATTGGCAGAAAGTGGAAGCGGCGTTGGGCGATCGCCCATTTACGGTGTTTGCTGGCCACCACCACCGCTACATCAAACACGTGCGCAACGATCGCAAGCACTTCACGCTGGCCACGACGGGAGGCGTCAGTCAGCTGCGCGGCCCTCGGCATGGCGAGTTCGACCACGTCACGTGGGTTACCATGACTCCCGACGGACCGTCGGTGGTGAACTTGGAGCTCGGCGGGATCCTGAACGAGGACGTACGCACCGAGGCGTCGCGTGAGTTCAGTTTCGCGCTCACTCACGGAGACTCGCTGAAGCCTGCGCCGTTGTTCTTCGATCAAAGATTCACCAAGGGCACGACCACGCTGCGTTTGCGAAATCCTTTCGACGTCCCCGTCGAGCTGGAGTTGTCGCTCAGTATTCCAAACGACCTCGAGGTCGAGCTTGGCGATCGCCGCATCCTGGTGCAACCCAACGCGGTGCTCGACTTGCCGCTCGAGGTCTCGGCCGAACGCAGATTCGTAGACGACTACGCCAAGATTCGATTGTTGTGGAAGGCTACCAGTGGCGGTGCGTCACCGATCAGTTTCGATGGAGAAACCGCAGTTGGCGTGGTGCGAGAGCTGCGTTCGCGAAGAGTCAATCGGCCACTCGTCGTCGATGGTGCATTGGGCGACTGGGGCAAACTGGAGTTTTCGGTGAGACGTCCCGGTCAGGTATCGAAGCAAGAGGACGCGTACCGTGGCCCGGCAGACAACCGCTTTGAAGTGGGCGTTCGGCACGACGACGAACACGTGTACGTCGCGGTCCGCGTTTTCGACGACTCGGTGAGCGCCAAACCAGGCGTCCCACCCTGGGAGCAGGACGGCGTGGAGATCCGTTTGGATGCTCGCCCAGAGCCCAACCGATCGCACTACGCAAGCGCGCGTGACGGTAGGGACGTCATACTGGTCGCGCTCAGTCCAAGTGACGACTCCGACGAGACGTGGCTGTATGAGGCGGGCTGGGTGCAGTCTCCGCCAGGTATCGTTTCACGCTGCGTGCGTGACGCGGCTGGGTTCGTCGCCGAGGTGGCAGTTCCACGCGCGGCTCTCGCGAAGATGGGATCTAGCAGTGCGGTTCGAATCAACGTTGCCGTGAGCGACGGGGATGCCGACGGCCAGTCCCAGTCGTGGTGGTGGCCCGACTGGCGCGAGGACGCCCACGTGCCAGGTACTGGAACCTTCGAACTCTGACGTCGTGGTTTCAGTCTCGGTCTGCCGCGACGCAGATTGGTCGACCAGGGCTCGACTGATTCGGAGGTTGTGAGCCACGGCCGTCGGAAGTAAGCCGAGTTACATGGCCACGCACCTGGCTGCAGCTCTCGATGACCTGGCGAGCCAGGGGCTGAACTGGGTGAGTTTCGTTCCAGCCGCGGCAGGTCCGATTCCTCACGGGTGTTCGTCCGAGTCAGGCGACGGTTTGTTGCTCGTGCTCTCGCTGGGCGCGACGTTCGGCGAGCAAACACTCTTCGACGACCCTGACGTCGAAAACCCGTTCGACGTCAGGGCGACGCAGTTGGTGAGGGCTTTTCTCAGTCGACACTTCGAGCAGTGTTCGCCTGCCACGTTGCTTTACCCAGGTGAGGTCGCACTCGACTTGCGCGCCTGGCTCGCGGCGGGGCGCGTCGAATACCCGTCGTTCCTCGGTACGGGGATCCGACCAGATTGCGGCCCTTGGTTTGCAGTGCGCGCCGCGGCGTGGGTTCGCTGCGACGAGAGCCAACGCGCGCTTTTGGAAGCTCGCTACCCAGCGCTCACGGGCAGCTCCCCATGCGAGAGTTGTGACGGCAAGCCGTGTTTGGTGGCGTGTCCTGTGGATGCGCTGCGGGCTGGTTCCGCGCACCTGAATGTGTGCATCGAACAGCGAACGCGGCCTGGTTCGACCTGCGCGGAGCAGTGCCACGCGCGTTCCGCATGCCCCGTTGGGTCGCGACATCGTTATGCAGAGGCGCAGATGCGATACCACTATCGCAACTCGCTTCTCGCGATTCAGCGTTGGCGGGCGCGCGGCGAGTGATCGGGGCCGATGGCAAGTGTCTCTCGTGGCCAGCTCGGCGGATGAGCGCGCCCAGCGTTGTCGCCTCGGTGGCGATCTTCGACGGCGGTCACGCGCACGCCTCGCGGGGCGTGGGCACCGTCACCAGATCGTTGCTTCCAAATGCCGACGAGGGGCTTCAACAGCGCTCGACTGTTATGGGAAAGTAACGGCCACGCTGTCTCGGGCCTCATGACCAAATTGAGCTGCGACTCCGCGTACTTCCCGGAACCCCCGAATGAAATTCATGAAAACGGTTCCAGGGTGCGCGGCACTCGCGGAGTTCCGTCCCAGCAGAACTTAGCGGCCCGCCTCGACGAAATACGCGAACTCACTTTTTTCTCAGGCAGGCCAAAATGCCTCGGGCATACAGCACCATTTAGTGCGAGTGACTACTGACGGCTGTGGGTCTGCTGACTACCCTCCTATCCAACCCCATCGGAACTGCCCTGCCATGAAACGATTGATCGCACCAAAGCTCCCAGCTGCATTCGCGCTGGTACCACTCGTGTTGGCTGCGTTGACCTTCGGCTGCGAAGACAACCCGACGACGAACGACCAAGATCCGTTGATGCCGTCGCCGACCGACGATTCGGCGGTAACCGACGACACCTCGACGGACGACGACTCGGTTGGTGGTGGTTCCTCGACGGGTGGTGTGTCGGTTCCGGGCCAAGGCGACGATTCGGATGATCCGATTATCAGCGACTCCGATGCAGACAAGTGTAAACCCACAACGTGCGAGGCTTTGGGCTTCAACTGCGGCGTCACTCCTGACGGTTGCGGTGACAGTCTCGACTGCGGAGCATGTCCCGAGGGGCAGCTGTGTGGGTTCGAGACGAGCAACGTGTGTAAGGCCCCGCCCGAGTGCGTGGGTGCTTCCAGCTGCGCCGAGTTGGGCTGGGAGTGCGGCGTCGCGGTCGACGATTGCGGCAATACGTTCGATTGCGCTGCGGAAGGGCTCGCGTGCAACGAGCTCGAAGTCTGCATCGGTGGCGAAGACGGTAGGACGGTCTGCCAAGCTGGCTTGGGCGGACCTGAAGGCTGCGACGTATGCGACGGCATTGCCGAGTGTGACGACGCTACGCCGACGATTCTGACGGGTCGCGTGGTAACTCCCGGGCGCGCTGACGGCGACGCCGCCAATCAAGTGGGCGTTCCCAACGCCTTCGTGTACATCTTGACGAACAACGATTCTGGCCTGCTGCCAGCGTTCACTGACGGCATTCCCGACGGCGGTACCGCGTGCGATCGCTGCGACGGTCAGGATCTCGGGCCCGTGCTCGCGGGTGCCACGACCGATGCCCTCGGTTACTTCCAAATCCAAGAGAACGTTCCCGTTGGCGTCGAGTTCTTGTTGGTGACCAAGGTGGGGCGTTTCCGCCGCGCCGTGCCCGTGGTCGTGCCTGAAACGGGCGCCTGCAGTACCAACGAAGTAGCGCTCACGGATTCACGACTGCCGCGCTCGATGGCGGACGGCGTCGCCGTCAACATCCCGAAGATCGCCGTCGCCACGGGCAGCATCGACGCGATGGAGTGCGTGTTCGAAAAGATGGGTGTCGATCAAGCCGAGTTCGGCGTCGGTGACGCTGCGGGTACGGAACGCATTCACCTGTACGGCACCGACGGTGCCGAGATGCCAGAAGGCAATCCCGACGAGACGGATCTGACCGAAGACTCCGCGCGCATGACCCTCTACGACATGCTCGTGCTGGATTGCCGCGGGACGACGTACCTCAATCCCCCTGACGGCGACGCGCTCGACGCTGTGCGCGACTACGTCAACCGTGGTGGCCGCATGTTTGCCAGCCACTTGAGCTACCAGTACATCTGCCGCAATGGCACGACTACCTATTCAGAAGACACAGCGATTGACACTGGGCTAGCGCCGGCAGGCGACTTCCCGGGATGTGAGAACAGCCCCCTCGAAACGGACGCGACGGGTGTCGGTCTGGTGTCGACGGGTCGTCCCGACGCGAACCCCGCCAAGATCGACGACTTTGCCGCGTGGCTCGAAAACGAAGGCGCCGCGGTCCCCAACGCCGACGGGATCCACGAGTTCAACATCCTCGAACCGCGCAATCTTGCGGAGGGTGTTGGGGAGTTCTCCGAGGAGTTCGTTCACCGATCCGATGAACCCTCCGTTCAGCAGTTTGCGTTCAACACTCCGTATGGATCGCCCGAAGAGGCCGCGTGCGGCCGCGTCGCCTACAGCGGGTTCCACGTGAGCGCGGCTACCGCAGGTAGCGGAGCGGGCGACGATGACGACGACCCCGATGCTGGTGCTCCCATGGGAGGCGGCGGTGGTGGGTTCGGCGGCGGCAACACGCCCTTCCGCAACGCTGTTTTCCCCGAGCACTGCGCGGGCGATCTCACGGCGCAAGAAAAAGTTCTGCTTTGGATGTTGTTCGACCTCGGTGCTTGTGTGGGTGATCCGCCCGCGCCGCCCGTGTGTGAACCCACCACCTGTGAAGCCGTGGAGGCTGAGTGTGGCTTGATCAACGATGGCTGCGGTATGGCGGTCGACTGCGGGCCCTGTCCTCCAGGTGAGGTGTGCGGCTTGGTCGAGCCGAACAAGTGCGCTGCCTGCGAGCCCCGCACCTGTGACGAAGTCGAGATCGAGTGCGGTACGACGGGTGATGGCTGTGGTGGTGCGCTCACCTGCGAGTGCCCCAATGGCGTGGCGTGCGGCCTGATCGGGCCGAACAAGTGCGGCAACCCAGACATCGCAAACTGATCTGAAGACGCTGCGCGCGAAACCGCCGCGCGCAGCGCTTACCGTCTGCGCGCAGCGTCTGCGCAGGTCAGGTGGGTCGCTCGAGAAAGAAGGGCAGCGACGTGTCGCAGTAACCCGAGCCGCCCAGTCGCCCCACCGCGCGCAATTTCGCAGCGTCGGGATGCTCACCGCTGAGCACTTCGTCGGCCACGTGGGCATAAACCACTTCCAAGAAGAACACGTCCGCGAGTTTGTCCCCGACCTCCAGATGTTGGGACACCTTACACTCGAGCGCGATGGCGGCGTCCTTGACGCGCGGCGTTTTCACCCGCTCGGCTGCGATGGCGTGCAACTCCGACAGTTCGAACTCGTCGACGTCCGCGGTCACCTCTGCGCTGGTTTGCACCATCGCCTCAGCGAGCTCGCGCTGACAGATATGCACCACACACTCCCCGCCGTCGAGCAAGTTGCGGGCGGTATCCTTCGGCACTCCACCCCGCTTGCCCACGCTGACCATCAGCGTCGGGGGAGCGGACGTCACTGCTGCAAAGTAACTGAACGGCGCGAGGTTGCGCGTGCCGTCCTGCGAAAGCGTCGAAATCCACGCGATCGGTCGCGGCACGACACAATGCACCAGCAGGCGGTAGTTTTCACTCGAGGTCAGCTTTTGCGTATCAATCTGCACGGCGGTCTCCTCCCTCGACTCATAGCAGACTGACTCGCGGTGACGACCCTGGGGACTCTTGCCGCTCGCGCACGCTGAAGCCCGCGAGAGCTTTCTCTATCGGTAGTTTTGGGCGACGGGTCGCTCGTATGACGGCAGTGTCGATCAACGGTCAACTTGCACCTGGGGTGAGGTACGGCGGGCCCTGCGCGGTGATGATGGGTGCACGCAAGCGCAGTCGAGCACGAGTGGCCGTCAACTGGCGCACGGCGCGCTGGCTGCAGCGTGGCCCAACCCAATCCCTGGCAAGCTTGCGCGACTCGTTTGCGAGTTCCGCATCGCCGAGCGTATCTCGTGTCGTGACTTCACGAACGCCGCGCGTCAGC
>CBFGUG010000157.1:0-13351 GCA_965651905.1 uncultured bacterium
CCTCCGCCCGCTCACTCTGCGCCCGCCGCCCCAGCGCCACGACCAAACGGTTCGCGTCCGCGCGAGCGCGCCTGAGCTCGTTCTCACTCACCCCCGTTTTCCCGGCGATTATCTCCCAGCTTTCGAGCAGCAACTCAGCCAGCCCAATCACGTCAAAGGCCACCGCCAGGTACCTTGAGCCACCTTCGAGCCCGTCGAGCCGCCGCCCATCGATCAATCCGCGTCCAGCAAGCGCCCGCGCGTCAAGCAATAGCTGCCGCCGCGTCTCACGTAGGCGATTCACCAGCTCTCGCACGTCGAGTGGCGACAAGTCAGCGGCTCGCCGAATCGCGTGAGCGTACCCGAGAGCGAGTGCGTACTGCTCGAGCTCGTCGACGAAGGTCACGTCGAAGGTAACGAGCTGCGCGAGGATCCCGCGGTGGCGCATGATCTTCGGTATGGCGCCGAGAACCAGCGTCACGAGGTTCGGAACCTCGACGTTGATCGGTTCTAGTCGCTCGACGGGACGGGTCGCGAGGGTTTGAACGACGCGATCATACGCGACGTGCATCGAGTCCGACGGTTCCTTGCAGTGGAGTGCGTCGGGGAGACGCGCGGGGGTTGGGGGGTGAGTCGTTTCCATCGGAACGCGGGGGTGAGCGGGCGTTGGGTGGGGTTGACTCGGTCGGAGAAACCGGCGGTTGTCTGAAAAGGGCGGAGTTGTGCTTTTGTTTTGTTGGGGTGGAGGTGAGGGGCGGAACAGTGCTGGGCGTACGGTTGGGCGCGGGGTGAGAGGCGCAAAGTGCTCGGGCTGAGTGCGGGGACGTTGCGGGGGCGGAATTGTGCTCCTGGTTGAGAGCGTGAACATCACGGGGGCAGAAGAGTGCCGGGAGCTGGGCGCGTGGAGGGCTCAAGGGCACAAGAGTGCTCGGGGCTCGGTTCACTCATTGCGGCGGGGCAGAAAAGTGCGGCCAGGCACGCCCGCGCAGCGCGGAAAGGGCACTAGCTCGCCTTACAGCGGACTCGCGCAGAGCGCAGCGGCAATAGAGGGTCTCGCGGCGGGCTCGCCAGGTGCGCGGACGCGTGGAAGCGCCGTTCGGCGGTCGTGCTCGGTACGGGCGACCGCCGGAATGCTCGCGGATGAGGATGCGCCCTGCAGACAGGCGGGCGCAGTGCTCGCGCGCAGCCACACGGCAGCACGGCGCGATCGCAAAAGCGCTCCGCACCGACGACGCGACACGTCTCGTCGAGCATCTCGCGTTCAGGCGCCGTCTACCTGTTGGCAAGAGACTGTCGGTCTCTCTAAACGAGGGCAGCGGAAGGCCCGAAGGTGTCACGCACCCGAATTTCGCTGACAGCACTCGCTCGGAGCTGAATACTTAGTTGGGCGGACGAAATGCGGATGCGCTTACCTATGCACATTTCTGACCGCGTCTCCGCTTGGGTCGCTGAGACTTGCAAGGACGGCGGCCACGTCGACAACGAGGCTGCGCGTTACGGAGGGCTTTCCCTCATGGGTACAATCGGCGCCGTGTGGTTGCTCCGTCCGGACGGGACGCTGTGGGAAGTCGACGACGATTCTGGACGCCCGCTGGTTCCGCTTGCCGAGCAGTTCCACATCACAGCTCTTGTCGCCGGAACCCAACGGCACCCTTGGTTACGAGAATTGCTGCCTTCCCGCCCTTCGGACGCGGTCGAATGCGATACGTGCGGTGGTCAGGGGATGATCGCGAACGCCGCGTACTGCTCCCACTGCTCGGCGCTCGGTTGGATGCCAAACACATCGCCCCGGAACGGAGGCTGATGGACTTTCAGGACCGAGTGGTGGTCGCCATGCCCGTGCAGCCGCTCTGGACGGACGAAGGCGAGTTGTCAGCCGTTCGTGCTCGAGATCTCGACGGGGAGGCTATCCGCGAGCTGCTCCGTCGGGGTCCTCTACGGTTTGTTGTGGCCGACCGCGGTTGCCGACTCTGATGGATTCCCCCGTTGGAACGGTTCAGCTTCTGGAAGGTCGAGGTCGCTGTTCACCTGTGGGGCGCCGATAGGAGACGCCTCGAAAATCGTCCCGATGAATTCGCGTACTTTGCTTCCGAGTGGGTCGCTCCCGAGATGGATCCCATCGTCCTGTTGGAAAAGCATCATTGAACACGGCGCCGCCCAACAAGCCATTTCGAGACACTGCTACTGGCGGGGGGCTTGAAAGGTCGTTGCTTTCTGTCGTGCCGCCTTGCGTGACGGCTGATCGCCGTCCCGTTTGTGCGCCCAGCATGGGCGCTGTCTTGCGGGTGAAAGTCCCGCCGAAAGGAGACCATCCTGATCGAAGTGAACCGCAACTGCAGAAGGGTGACCGACTGTGGGAAGGAAGCGGGAATCGAAACCGTGGGCCGATGTACAAGAATCGGATCTGAGGCAGCGTCGAGCGGGGCGAGCGGGCAAAGAACCGCGAAGCTCCGATGGTCAAGGCTGGGCGATGTAAATCCGGCGGTCGTGCGGTGAAGGACAGCGTTCTTACCTGGGGAGATCTCGCCTCGTGTCCGAAAGGGCAACGCGAAAGCGGAGCGAGAAGTCAGCTGAGGTCGTAGTAGGCCGCGCTGCGAAGCGCCGCCAAAGGACCGAACGTAGAGGAGAGCGAATCGACCATGAGTCTCAAAGGCAAACGGCCTCAGATGTCCAGGCAACTGGAGCTGCCGCTGTGGGGTGGGGGTGAATCCCCCTCGTCGCAACGAAGCGAGGAAGCGCCGACGGCGACTCGAGGAGACGAGCGCTCAGGAACGAGCGGACTGTTGGAGGGGGCGCTAGAGCGCTCGAATCTGCAGGCCGCGTTGAAGCGAGTGAAGAGGAACAAAGGCAGTGCTGGAGTGGATGGGATGACGGTGGATGCGCTTGCCGGACACCTGCGCGCTCACTGGCCCGGACTCCGAGAGCAGTTGCTCTCGGGGACGTACCAGCCCGCGGAGGTGAAGCAGCAGCTCATCCCAAAGAGCGACGGAGGGACGCGCCGATTGGGCATCCCGACGGTGCTCGATCGTTTCATCCAACAGGCACTGCTACAAGTGTTGCAGCCGATGCTCGACCCGAGCTTCTCGGAGCACAGCTATGGTTTTCGACCAGGTCGCGGAGCACACGGCGCCATCGCCGCAGCTCAGCGGTACGTCGAGACCGGACGCAAGTGGGTGGTGGACATGGACTTGGAGCAATTCTTCGACTGTGTAAACCACGATGTGCTGATGGGAAGGTTGTCTAAGCGCATCGGTGATCGCAAGCTGCTGCAGCTGATCCGTTGCTACCTCGAGGCGGGAGTACTGGCCAACGGAGTGGCGACGGAGCGACATGAGGGAACGCCGCAGGGCGGTCCCTTGTCACCGCTCTTGGCGAACGTGCTACTCGACGAAGTCGACAAGGAGCTGGAGAAACGCGGACACGCATTCGTGCGCTATGCTGACGACTGCAACGTCTACGTGCGGTCGAAGCGAGCGAGCGAGCGCGTGATGGGGCTGCTTCGGCGGCTGTACGCGGGACTTCGACTACGAGTCAACGAATCGAAAAGCGCTGTGGACCTTGCGTGGAATCGTAAACTTTTGGGCTACTCTTTTTGGGAAGCCCGGGACGGCACGACAAAGCGCAAGGTCTCAGCCAAGGCCATGGCGACGATGAAGGAGCGCGTTCGCCGCATCACGCGGCGAACCGTAGGACGAAGCATCGAGCAGGTGGTTGCCGAACTACGGAGCTACCTGATCGGGTGGAAGGCGTACTTTCGCCTTTCGGACGAGTACTGGGTCTTCAAGAACCTGGACAAGTGGATTCGTCGACGTCTGCGCGCCATTCACCTCAAGCAGTGGCGGACGGGGCCGAGGACCTATCGCGCACTACGTGCGCTCGGCGCCTCGGACCTGATCGCCTGCAACGTGGCCGGGCATCACGGCCGCTGGTGGCGGTACTCTGCGGCAGCCATGCACAATGCCCTTCCCATTCGCTACTTCGACGAGCTGGGCGTGCCCCGGCTCAGCGCGTGACCTCAACTCTACGAACCGCCCGGTGCGGACCCGCATGCCGGGTGGTGTGGCAGGGGACCCGAGGGATTGCCTTGGCCCTCTATGCCGATCCTGGTAGCCTTCCCACCTGATGCCTTCTGCCGCGGCCCCCGCAGCGGAATGGCAGTCCGTTGGACGGACGACGTCGATGCCTCGGTTGCGCTTCCTCCCGATAGACCTCTCCCAACACTTTGACGTTTGCGTCGAGTTCCTTACTGACGCATTTTCTTGCAGCTACGGGGACACGGAAATGCTGGCTGCCATTGGCGGGGCGCCTGAGTACAGGCGCGGGTTGGAGCGTCTGCTATCTGTGTTTCCACAGGGCGCCGTTCACCTCTGGCGAGACGCTGGCATTGTTGGGCAAGTCGAACTCAATCTCAGGGGTTCCGTCGGGCACGTGAACCTGTTGTACTTGGTTCCAGAGCTGCGTGGCTCCGGGCTCGGGGAGCTCCTGCACACGTACACGGTCAACGTGCTCAGGGCTCATCGTGTCATTGAGGCTCGCCTCGCTGTTGTTCCAGGGAATGTGCGTGCCATGCGCTACTACTCCAAGCATGGCTGGCGTGATCTAGGGCCACGCCCCGACCGCCCGTATGTTCACGGGATGACGTTGGACATCGCTGTCCAACCAGAAAACCCGTAACCGCCTGACCGCATGTCGCGGCGCTGCAACTTGCGAGCGCATCCGTGCAGCGAACCGAGCATACTGCGTACTACAGCTCGCCGCGCACCAGCTTCCAGAATGTTTCCCGGTCGTTCGTGCGTGGAAATGGATTGGACGGTACTGGGACGCCGAGGAATGCGCACAGAGGCTGCCAACCTTGCTCGGGGCTGAACGTGAGGAGTCGAGCAGGCGGGATGGTTGCGCGCACGGCCTCGTCGTGCGCGAGGAAGCGCGCCTCGAGTTCTTGCTTCGTCAGCCCCGGGGCAAAGCCCGTCTTTTCGATGACTGCTTCGGCCATCTCGAGCCAGGGTCGCATTGGGGGAGGCGCGTTCTCTTTGCCCTTCAGGAACTCGTAGATGGTTTCGGAGAAACTCTCTGCCCACGCCCGCGCGCTGCGAGTCGTGTGGACGAACTTCGCATTCGGATATTTCTCTGAGAGCTCGCGATAGAAGCCGGCCGTGGGCCAATCGACAGCGCTCGTGTAGCCGGAGTAGATGGCGTCGAAGTCGGGCTTGCCATTCACGGCGGCCTGCCAGAGCGGCAGGGCTACGGGCATGTGTTCCATGACTTCCGTCATGTGGTAGCAGGGGCCGAAGCCGAGCTCGGTGAGCGCTAACTTGAGCGACAAAGTTCCAGTGCGTCCGACTCCCGTTCCGATGATTTGAATGGACATGACGATGTTCTCCTTCTGCCCCCCAACACGATGATTGGACGCACTCGGTGTTTATGATAATCGTTCATATTCCGTCCAATTCATAAGGTTCATGCATCATGCACGAAATCGATTTGAGCCAGGTAGATCTGAATCTCCTCGTCACCCTCGACATCCTGATGCGCGAAGGCAGCGTAACCCGCGCGGCCAAACGCCTCGGGCGCACGCAGTCCGCAGTGAGCCATTCACTGGCTCGCTTGCGCGCGCAGCTCGGCGATCCGCTGTTCGTGAAGTCTGGGGGCCGCATGATGCCGTCGCCCCACGCGCTCAAGATCGCGGAAGATCTCCAGCCCATTCTGCGCAACATCCAACGTATCATCAGCGCCCCCGAACCCTTCGATCCAAGAAAAAGCCAGCGCATGTTTCGCATCGCGGCTCCCGACATGTCGCAGGCCGTGATGTCGGGCATCATCAGTCGAGTGAGCGAAGAAGCTCCGGGAGCGTCAGTCGAATGGCTCTTGTCCAATCAGGAAGCTTACGGGGCGGTCGCCGCTGGTCTCATCGATATCGCAGAGATGGCCGGGTCTGCGCCGCTCCCCGAAGAGCTGGAAGCCGCGGACGGCGAGCCCTACACGCGCTTGACCTTCGCCCGAAAAGGGCACCCAGCCGCCAAAAACTGGGGAATCGACGCATGGACGAAGTGGCCCCACATCAAGGTCAGGCTCGGAAACACGATCGTCAGTGCCGTCGAGCAGGTGGCCACGGATGGTGGCCCGCAGCGCAGGATCGGTGCCTGGATCCCCAGTCTGTTTTCCGTTGCGCCTCTCTTGGCGAGATCCGACCTGCTCGCGACCTTTCCGCCGCTCATGATGATCGATGCGGTCAAGCAGTTCAATCTGTGCGTACTCGAGCCGCCGGTCCCCATTCCGCCCATGCCAGTTCGCTTCCTCTGGTGTCGTCGCATGGCCAACGACCCCGGTGGCGCCTGGTTCCGAAAAATCGTGATCGAGGTGTTCACCAAGGAGCAGAAGAGGGCCGAGGCTGCCATCTCCCGCTACCCCATCGTAAAGCCGAAGACTGCGCGTCCCCGACGACATCGCCAATAGGTGCGCCGAGCAGGGCGCCCAGGAAGCCGCTTGTGACAAGGCGCCCCGAAAAAGCCATGACCGGGTGCTGAACAGTTCGTTGGGCTACTCGAGGTCAAGATGCCCCGTATCTCACGGCGATTTCTCGCGGTCGGTGTCGTGCGGCATACTTCTGCTTGACGCGTATGGGATGTAGGCCATATTGACGGGTGTCGTGGCCACAGTCATCCAAGGCGATTTCGAGTGGGATGAGGATTCGCGCTAAACGTGGCGTTCGGATGACGCTTCGAACCATTCGCGAGGCGACCGACACCACCCAGGTTGGCGTCGCGCAGCGCTCTCAGATCGACCAAGCTGATATATCGAGACTCGAGAACCGCGCGGATTTCGACGAGTGCCAAGTCGCAACCCTCAAGCGCTACGTTGAAGCCCTCGGCGGAAAGCTCGAGTTGGTCGCCAAGTTCGGAGACAAGGCCATCACAATCGCTGGCGCAGAGGTAAAGCCCAAGGGCTGATGCTTCCGGCTGGTGAACGGGCGGCCCAACCCGCAACGTGCTGAGGAGCACTGACCGGCGCATGCGGTGTTCCGCTCACGGGTCTCCTACCTGGTCAGCGAAGCCGCGTGGGCAACAGCCGCCACTTCTGCACCACGCATTGGCGGACTACCTGAATGACGTGGGCGTCTCTTCGCGATCCGAACTGGCTTTGACACTGCGCCCACGCGGTGGCTAGGGTGCGCCCGAGTCGACTGGTCAACGCGCGCCTGATCGGCCAAGTCCGTGAACCGGGATGAAGTTCGTAGTGCAAACCCAAGCCACCCGTGCGTTGCTCGCACGCTGCGCCGCGAGATGGGTCATGGCGTTCGTCGCGCTCGTCGGACTGCCTGGATGCGAGCTGATCTTGCCTCTGCCGGCCGACAACGTAGAGGATGAGCTGGGACGGGCGCTCGACCTTGGGTTCGACGGTATCATCGTTCACGTCGAGCAGGCCGGGAAGACGGCGTCGTACTCAGCTGGGTGGAACGACCGGGAGAACCTGGTTCCGGCGGACCCTGGCTCGCTGTTCAAGATCGCGAGCATTAGCAAGCTCTACGTTGCGGCGGCCGCGACGATGCTCGTGGCCGATGGGACGCTGTCCCTGGACGACACCCTCGCAGATTACCTGCCCGACGTCGCGCCACGCATCGAGTACTCGTCCGAGATCACGCTGCGGATGCTGATCCAGCATCGAAGTGGGATTCCGGACTTCGTCCATCATCCTGACATCGACGATGCGGAGCTCGTCGAGAACGACGACACATACGCGTTCGTGCTGGACCAGCCGGCAGCCTTCAAACCGGACGACTGCTACGAGTACTCGAACAGCAACTACTTCCTAATCGGCGAGATTCTGGACGGCGCGGTCGGCGACCATCGACAGTACATTCGCGACGAGATGCTGACCCCGCTGGGCGTGACAAACACGTTCTTCCTACTGCGTGAGGTGGACCTCGAAGACGTGATGAAGGGCTACGTCATCGGGGTCGATGATGGCGATGAGTTCTGGGAGCACGAGCATCTGCAGCCGGGCGGCTCGATGATCGCCACGGCCGAAGACGTCGCGGCGTTCGTGCGAGCAATGTTGAACGGCACGCTGTTCACACCGGAAGAGCAAGACCTCTACACGTCGCTCTACCCGTACGAACACACGGGCTGGAACCCGGGCTACACGTCCATCGTCCGATACCACCCCGACGTCGATGCCGTCGTCGTCATGTTCGTGAACACCTCGTTCGACGAACTCTTCTGGCTCGACCTCGAGCGAGTCTACAGCCGCATTGTCCGCGTGCTCGAGAGGAATCCGCTGTGAGAAGGCTGTGTGTGATGCTGTTGGTGGCAGTACTTGCGTTCCCATCCGCGGCGAGTGCCGAACCCGCCGAAGCTCAGGAACGAGAGCACGGGCTTGGGGTTGCCGTCAGCTCCGCGCTGAACGGGGAGGTTTTGCCGTTTCGGCTCATCCCGAGCGCGCTCTACTACCGCGGCCTTCACCAGTTCGAGCTGGGCGTCGGGTTCCATCCATTCATCCGCAAGGACCAGACGATCATTAGCTCGGACTTCAACTACAAGCTGTTTCCCAACGGACACGGCACCAAGTTCAAGACCTACCTGCTCGGCAACTTTTCGTACCTGAACGTCAGCCGTGAGACGTTCTATCCGACGACGTACCACTACCTGTTCCTGCACGTCGGATACGGCCTCGAGCTGGCCGGCTTCGCTGGGTCGTACATGGACACGAACGTGAGTTTCGGGGCCTTCACGTACAGCAAGAACTCGGAGAATCCCGCGACGACCTACCTGAATGAGGGCGCGTTCTTCAGGGACTTCGGGATGAGCATGAGCCTCCAGGTCAACGTCGGCTACCGCTTCTAACCCGCTTGCTGGGCAATTCCTACCGTGGTAGGAATTGGGGATGTCAGAGCCTGCAGCGAAGCTCTCCGTCAGCATTCCTAAGCGTCTGGCGCGCGCTGTCAGGGACCGCGTTGGTCCGCGTGGTCTTTCCGGGTTCGTTGCACGTGCTATCTCCCACGAACTCGAGCGGGAACAACTCGGCACGTTTCTAGACGAACTCGACGAAACGGTTGGCGCTGTCTCAAAGCAAGAACTATCTCGGGCTCGACGCACATGGCCGAAGCGCTGATCCTCGATTCCGAGGCCGTCAACGCTCTAGCGAATCCGACTCAGCGAGGGGTCCTTGCCGAGCGAGCTCGCGCCATCCTAACCGTCGCCCATGAGAAGCGTGCGCTAGTTCGCGTTCCAGCTCCGGTCCTGGGTGAGGTCTGCCGCGGGCCGCGTTTCGATGCAGCCATCAACCACCTCCTGAACGATCGAGGCATTGGCGTTTGCGAACTCTCTCGTGAGACCGCACAGCGCGCTGGTGGACTGCTCGCCAAGGCCAAGCTCCTGTCTCGTCATGCCGTCGATGCATTCGTCGTCGCAACCGCCATGGAATTCGACGCTGCGGTCATCGCGACGGGCGACCCCGAAGACATCAAGCGCCTGTCCGGTTCCAACAAACGGATCAAGGTCTTCGCGCTGTGACGACAGGTTCCCCGTCGCAGGATAACATGGGCTTGCTGCAGTCAGGGGGCTTGAAATACGCCTCGCTCCGCTGTCGCGCCTCGTGAGGGTGGCGGATGATCGCCGCCCCGGCGGACGTTCGTCGGTGAAACGGTGAAGAAGGGAGCCTTCTGCCTGCGCCAGATGAATGTTGCGTTCCACGTGGTCCAGCACTTGCATGAGTCGTCTTTCGTGCACCCAGACTCGAGTATTTGTGCCGTTCTGTGCCTGAGACTTCCCGGCGCAACAGTGGGTGGCCTTTCGCTTGCCACGCTCATCGCTTGCAGCCAGCAGCCTCCAGTCGACGAAAGCCGAGGTTTTCATGCTCGCACCCCAGATACCGGCTTGGCTGCTCGAACGCTGGACGCCGGGTCGAGAACCGACGCCGGGGTGGATTACGACCTGGATAGCCCCGTGTGCCAGGCGGCAGAGGTCGTGTTCTCTGGTGGGTTTGGCTGCATCATTTCAGAAAGTCGGCACCTACACTGCTGGGGCGGCAATTCAACGTTCGCTGCCGGGGTTCGTGGAGGAGAAACGTGCGGAGCCGAACAAGAAGCCGTCTGCGTTCGAGAGCCCACGCTCGTTCCGGGAATCGACTCAGTCGCAGCAGTCGCGTCGGCTGCGGGGGCAACTTGCGCGATCCGCGAGGACGGCAGCGTTTGGTGTTGGGGTTCAAACGTGTCGGGGTTGCTCGGCAGCGGTATCGAAGAAATCTGCGACGGTCCCGGCGCGGCCACGAAAGATGGTGAGCCACTGCCGTGTACGCCTGACCCCGTACGAATTCAGGGTATCGAGGAAGCCACGGACATCGACTCGTGGGGAGCAATGTGTGTCTCCACCGCAAGTGGCTCGGTGTTCACCTTAGGTTGGTATGGCCGCACGTCCCCCACACGGGTCTCCGGGGTGACGAACGCTGTGGCCGTCGAGGACGGTTGTGCCCTGCTGGACGATGGTCGGGTGGTGTGTTGGCCACCAGATACGCTCGCGGCAGAGCCCATCGACTGGAACGGCGTGGCAGAGGACTTCACCCTGGGTTACGCGATGGGATGCGTGATCGACGACCGCGGCAACCTCTATTGTTGGAACCTCGATCGACCAGATGACTACGGAGATTGCTTGTCCGGGATCTCTTGCGCGTATGAAGCTGAAGTGTTCGAGCTCGATCGACCAGTACTCGACGTGAGCGGGGGCTACGACGTGATGTGGGTTCTGACAGACGACGGTCAAGTGCGCCCCATCGTGTTGGGTGAACTCTCGAACCCAGTGTCACTCCCGGCGCCAGCGGTGCAGATATCAGCTGGCCCGGGCGGAGCATGCGCCTTGCTGGACGATCGAACCGTGTACTGCTGGACCGACCCCGGCGTTGAGAACGAGTGGCTCGGCCTCACTCCAGAACCCACCAGAATCCAACTCTGTCAGGGGCCAACGCGTTAGCGACAGCTGTCCAACACAGGCGTTCACTTGGGGCAGGGCGTGCGAACTGGTGGACTTCTTCGGGCAACGTCGACTCGCTGGACGCGGGAACTCGTCTCGTGGGTCGACTAGGTGTTGACGCGGCTAGGTCCGCGCTTTGTGAAGTGTGACGTCCAGTACTTTCGCGAACTGGCTGAAGTCGTGGTCCGTGGTGTAGATCGACAACTCACGGCGCAGTGCGGCTGCGCAAATCAAGAAGTCGGTGTTCGACCCCTGAATCCCTTTTGTGCGGCAGGCGTTGAACGCCGAGGCCGCGTCCTCGTAGTCTGCGCTCTCCAGTTGCAAGTCTGGAAACGACCGCAGGTGCTCGCGCAACAGCTCGAACTGCGCCCTCGTCTTGATCCCAGACAGTAGTTCCTGCCGTACAGCGCCAAGCAGGACAACACGCCCTTCGTGGATTAGCTCACTCAATTCGCGGGACATGTTTGCGTCCACGCGCTTGGCTCTACGCAGCGTGAGCGACCACACCGACGTGTCCACCAACACGTTCACTTGCGCCGCCGCTGCTTCTTGTAGTCGTACGACTCGTCAAAATCGATCGTACCGAACAGGTCTACGACCTTTGCCTGTTGCCGACGTTGGATGTACTCTCGCAACGCTTCGTTCACCGTTTCCTTCTTCGTTCGGTGACCTCCAACTCGCTGAGCTTCCTTCAGGAGTTGGTCATCTATCGCGAGGTTTGAGGGCATGTGTCGTGTCTTACACACAGGAGTGTGTGAGGCAAGCGCAGTTTCTTCACACTGATGGACGCCGCATGTTCTGCCCAGGGCGGGATTGCCGCAGACAGCGGACCTGGGACCGAAGCCGACGACGAGTGACGTTCGGGGGCGCGGGCTGCGGTGACGGATCTCAGCGAACGGGGCGCGGTGGCCCACCGCGACGGTAGCGCCCCCAAAACCAGTGCACTGAAATCAGCAGCTGCGGGTTACGGGATTACGGATCCGTCGTCTCGGTCGATTCGAGTGGGGGGATGCGGGCGAGGGCGAAGTTTTGGCGGGTGGAGTGGACTGCGGCACACGCCACGTCTGCGGTGAGGGTGCGATCGAAGATGTAGCCGTGATAGATGCCGTAGCTGGCTTCCCCGACGTCGGCACGCGCGCGGCCGTGTGGCGTGAGCGTCCATTGTTCGTCGGCGGTGGAGACTTCGAGATGGCGCGCGGAGAAGCTCCAGTTGCACATGTCGGGGGGCGTCGTGCACAGCGGCTCGCCCGCGGCGAAGGTGAACGGGCCGAAATCCCAGCTGGCGTCACCGTTCGCCGAGTCCAGTCGGCTGCGCACGACCATGAGCACGGGCTCTTGCGTCGCGGCGTCTCGGACTTGAAAGACGAAACTGCCGGACGGGTGCGCGACAATGCGGACTTCGACGTCCTCGGGGGCGACGACCTCGAGTACTTCGCCCCAGTGCAGCGTGACCAACACTCGGATCGTCTCATCGCCGACGCCGAGGAGCAGCGGGCGTGCGGATGGGCACTCGAACGTGAAGCGCCCTGCGCCCGGGATCGGTAAGCATGTCTCGGGTGCTTCGGCGGACTCCCAGCCTTCCCACGTGGCGGCGGTCCAGTCAGCGAACACCGTGACGCTCTGAGATTCCTCGTCGAACAGTTCGTCGTAACCTTCGACACTGAAGCTGAACGGTGGGTACGTCGGTTCGTATGCAGGGTCCGTTTCATCGATTGGGAACAAGTCTGGAACGCAGGAAGGCGTGCGATCCAAACACTCGGCGAAACGGCTCAGGCAGGCTTCCTCGGTCGGCTCGATGTCGTCGCAATCTTCGCCGCCGCAAACGCAATACACGGCGATGCAGCTGTAGCCCCTGAACGCGAATCCCACGAGTGTGCCGCACATGGGGCCAGCCGACTGGGCGTCCTGCACCTGGCAGATGCCGGGTAGACAGGCGTCGTGCGCCGCGTCACAACTCGCTTCGTCCGCGTAGAGGCGATCGCAGCTGCCTGAGGCGCAGCCGCAGTGCGTGACTGGGGTGCACGCTCCGCCGTCCCAAAGCCAACTCTCCTCGACGCAGCCGTCGTCGGTGCTCTCGAATTCCGTGGCAGCGCACAGAGAGTTCTGGAGTGAGCAACTAGCTGGCTCGGGTTTGCATTCACCCGAGGCGTTGCAGAAGTGCTCGGCGTCGGGCTGGATGCAGTCGTCGTCGTCAGGGGCGCAGCTGTCGCAGGGATCGCCGCAGGACTTTTCCTCGCAGGCGTCGTACTCGGTGGAGTCGTCGGTCGCACTGTCGTCAGATTGGTCGTCATCGGTGGGGGAGTCGTCCGTCGAGTCGTCGGATGGATCGTCGGCTGAGCTTTGGTCGTCTTGATCGGAGTCGTCGGTGTTCGAGTCGTCGGTGTTCGAGTCGTCGGTGTTCGAGTCGTCGG
>CBFGUG010000158.1:0-13217 GCA_965651905.1 uncultured bacterium
TTGTCTATGATGCTTGCACTTGTCATTGATGAATTTCCTTTTGAAGTTCAGGGTTTGTGTATCTAGGTGAGGCTCCAACTCCCGATATCGGGAGGAACGCGCCCGGCCACTGGTCGAGAAACGTCCGGATCCGGGTGACCTCGCGCCCGGACGGGGATTTCCGGGTGCGGATCGGGGATTTCCGAGGGCGGATCCGGGATCTTTGAGGGCGGATCCGGGTTTTCGGTGTCCGGAACGGGTTTCCCGCAGTGAGCCGAGTTCGTTCGGTTTGGAGCATCGGCAGGCCGCTACAGCACGGCGTGTGCCACTGGGTCTAACTGCTGGAGAATGCGGTGCTTATCGGTCTCGAGCGGCGAAGTTTCGCGGCGACCGCGGCCACGGCGCGCCCAAAACCCAGGTCACTCTGGGTTTTTCGAGCCCAAAACCCAGATGGCCTGCTCCAAAACCCAGATCGGACCGCCCAAAACCCAGATTCCGCGTCGATCGCGCCCCCCAAAACCCAGATTGGGGTCATCAAAACCCAGGTGATGCCTCGCGCGTAACGCTGCTGCGCAAATCGAAGTATGCTCCCGCTGGGTGTACGAGGAGCCGCATGTCGTTCGAATCTGGCCGCCCTCGGCCGTTGCTCCGCTAGACGGCATCAACCTGAATCGCACGCTCGCGTTTGATCGTGACCTGCTGCAGACGAACGACGCGACGTTTTCGCGGACGGAGAATGCCCCGAAGCTGACGCCACGCGAAGGCTTCGGTGTCGAGCTGAGCCTGCCGGAGCGCACTGCTCGCCCAGTGCTCGTGCTTGGGAACACCAGCTTCGCTCAGATGCAGCGGTCGTTACCCGCCAGCCCGCATCCGTGGCTCGTCGCTCCTGCGGAGTTTGGGCGACGGGGTCGTATCGTTGCTGGACAGAAGGTGATCTTCGGTCTCGCTCGTAGCATGTGGTGGCATGAACCCGGGCCCAACCACTACCTCATGCCGCTCGGCTCGGCGATGTGGGTGAAGCCTGGGCAACGAGTAGAGCTAGCGGCGCCATCCGTGTGCGTGATCGGGGACGCGGCCTTCGACGTGAGCCCCGACACCACTGCGGTGCCCGAAACTCGACCTACGGCATCCAGCGCGGCCCAGCCCCTGCGCGTCGAGCCCCTGGCGGTCACCGAGCGACACATGGACGCGCTGGGGCGTTTTCCACAGCAGCCCCTCGACACCTTGCTGCACATCGCGGAGCAGCCTGAAGCGATCGCGCTGATGCGCGCGCCCGCGTTGCTTTCGCCGTTTCTCCGCTCCCCGCACACGAATCACAGGTTGTTGCCCGCGCTGGTTCGAGAGCAGCCACGCTTACTGTTCGTTTATGCGCAGCCCGACGATACTTGCGGAGTGCTGCTCAGTGGCCATGACCTACAGGGCTGGCTCGATCAGTTGGCAAACGTTCTGGGCCAACCGCCGGGCGTCGCGCGCGTCGCGCTCGGGTCGCAGCCTCAACGAGACGCGACCAGTCACGCTGGCGTCCTGGCCGTTGCTGACGCTCGCCCGACGCAGTGGACCAAGACCGTTTACCCATCGGGCGAGCACCCGCTGCCTGCTTATTCGCCATCAGCACCGAGCGCGCAGAGCCCACACGTCTTGCCTTCCCTACCTTCAAGCGCAGCTCGTGATTCTACATCGCTGCTAAACGCACTATCGAGTGACGGTGGGCGCGTCGAGTACGGAGGATTCGCCAGCAAGAACCCTGACCTTGCAAGTCAGCTACGGATGCTGACCTACGATCGGAACGAACTCGGCGTACTGATCTTGGGCGAGACGGGTACGGGCAAGGGACGCCTGGCCCGCGTGATCCACGACCGTTCGATGCGAGCTCGCGGTCCCTTCGTCACCGTCAACTGTGCAGCGATCGCCAAGGGCGTGATGGACAGCGAGCTGTTCGGTCATTCACGGGGGGCGTTCACTGGCGCCCTCTCGCGCGAAGGGTTAGTCGCGACGGCGCACCGGGGAACGTTGTTCCTCGACGAAATTGGCGACGCTCCGATGAACGTGCAGCTGGCGCTATTGCGTTTGCTCGACGATGGCTTCATTCGCCCCGTGGGTGCCGACCGTGAGCGACGCGTCGACGTGCGAGCCCTGGCCGCAACCAGCGCGCCGCTCGAGAAGTTGGTCGAGCAAGGGACGTTCAAGCGAGACCTGTTCTATCGCTTGGCGAATCTGCAGGTCCGCTTGCCACCACTGCGAGAGCGCCTGGAAGACCTTCCCGAGATTTGCGAAGAGATCCTAGATGGTGAAGGCTGCCAAGCGCGACTCACGCCCAAGGCATTGGAGCGTCTTGCAGGTTATCACTGGCCAGGCAACATCCGTGAGCTGCGTTCGATTCTCCTGCAAGCGATCAATCTTGCCGGCGACGTCACACGGCTAGAAGAGTTTCTTTTCTCTCACCTGCCAGAAACCCGCCGCGCCGCCGACCCCGGTCCGCCGCCAATACGCGCCTCCAGTGAAGTCTTGGAGCATGCAGCACTGCTGTGGACGGCAAACCTGCCCGAAGACGACGAACGCCGAGCGCAACTGAGCGTCGAAGTCCGCGAGCCCACCTGGCCATCCAACGCGTACCACGCGCGAGCCTGCAAGCGAGCGGCCCTCATCGAAATCTCGCTCCAACACCCCCGCGACACCTGGCCGCCCCGCATCGTCGGTCTATGGAAAAAACAGTTCCGTGAGGGGTGGCACCTATCTGAAGAAGGACGCGGTCGTCGGGATTTGATGAAGCGTTTGGGAATGGACGAGAAGGATGAACACGCGACGCGCTGGTTGGTGCAGTGGGTGGGGGGAGGGTGAGAGGGCCGGAGAAATGCGCTCTATCGCCCTTGGGTTTGATGCGCTGACAGCCCGCGCTCGTGCATGTCGCGTACCTCCGCGACCAACCTTTTCGGCGCCAGTGCACGCACCTTGCCCCCAAAGCTCGCTACCCACGCTGCTACCTCGGCCAGGCCCGCTACGCGCATGGTGAGTAACGCCGCGCCCGAAGCCGCGGACTCGACTCGTTGGGAGGAGTGCCACCGACGTTCATGAGCGAGATGCGCAACGTCCGGCTGGAATTCGACCTTCACCTCGTGCACGTCGCCGTGGAGTACGCCGAAGCCGCGTTGGGTGAACGACTTGGGGTCGAAGTCAGTGCGTCGCTCGAAGGCTTTGTCGAGCACCTTGGCGTCTGCGATGCGCTGTACGGCGAATGTGCGGAACTCGTGTCGCGTTCGACAGTAGGCGACTAGGTATGGGCGACCCGCGTGAACCCAGAACAAGTGTGGCTCGACCACGCGCTCGGTTGCTGGTTTGCCTGGGGGATGATAGGTGAGCTGAAGGCAGTGCTCACGGCCGAGAGCGTCGTCGATGGCGTCGAATACTGGCATGTGATGCACCACCGATGGCGCCGCAAGCGTTGCAAGATTGCTCCCCCTGAGCTCTTCGACCATTCCTCGGCCCGCTTCAGTCAGTGATGACATCAGGCGCTGACGCAGATCGTGGAGCAGAGAGCCGAGCGCACCCGCGTTTGTGGGTGTGACCAGATCTTCGGATAGTAGTAGGCTGAAGACCTCCGAAGCCTGAAGGGGAAAGGCTTTGCGTTGGGAAGCTAGTGTTACTTTCCAGCGACCATCCTCTTCGACCAATGGGAAGCCGGCCTGTTGCAGCTGCTCTACGTCTCTGTACACCGTACGCAGCACGCAGCCGTCGGGGACGAGCTCGTGAAGCTGCGCCACTGTGAGGCCGCGGCGAGCGTTTTCCAACGCTCGAAGGATCGTCAACTGTCGTACCACTTGTCGTCCGCGTACCTCTGGACGGCCTTGGAGGGCCTTGGCGCGTGGCGCGCTCTGAGCTCCATTTGAAGTCGGCTTCTTGCTTCTAGAGGCGCTTGCCACGAACTCGCTCCCGTCTTTGACGCAGTCCAACGTGAACCACGGCGAGGTCTCCTTGTAACAGTTCGAGCTGGTGGCATGGGTCATCGGTTGATGCCGAACATGCAGGTTGGTGTCGAAACGTGCGGCGCTCACCTACTGCAAACGTGCACAGTGCGACGGGTACATTTGCTTGTGTGCTCTCCGGGTCACGCAACTATCACGAGCGCTTGCGGATTCGGATGCTACGAGATCGCTCCTGGTGGTTCACGGTCGCTGCGGTGGCCGTAGGAGAAAATTCGACGCGGGGTGAGGCATGGCTAAGAACTCTGGCCAGAGTACGACAACAGATCCGGAAACGACGCCAGAGTCGAGGCGTGCCAAGTTGCTACCAGGTATTGCTCGCGGTGAACTGCCGTTGGTGCCCGCGCGCATGGTCAATGAGGTGCTCTACTGCGAGCGCCTGATGTTTCTCGAGTGGATTCAGGGGGAGTGGGATGATAACCGCTTCACCGCGGACGGTACGCGGGTTCACAAGCGCGTCGACAAGTCCAAGCGCAAGCTGAAGCCCGCACCAGGTGCATCGACGGAGCAGACGGAGCAGACGGACGCCAGTGCAGACAAGCCCTACCAGGCCCGATCGGTCTGGCTTTCGTCAGAATCGTTGAAGCTCACGGCGAAGCTCGATGTCGTTGACGTCGAAGGGGGAAAGGCGCTTGCTGTGGAGTATAAACGCGGCAAGCGACCTGACCTTCCCGAAGGCGCGTACCTGCCCGAGCGAGCACAGTTGTGCGCGCATGTTCTTCTGTTGCGCGAGCATGGCTATGCATGTGATGAGGCAGAGATCTACTTCGCCGGCGATCACCAGCGCACGCGCATCAACATCGACGACGAACTGATCCAGACCACACGCGATGCCATTTCGCGGGCGAGAGAGCTGGCCGCTTCGAGAGAGCTGCCGCCGCCACTGGTTGACAGTCCCAAGTGCGTACACTGCTCGCTCAACAGAATATGCTTGCCGGACGAAACGAACTATCTGCGTGCGAAGCGCTTGCCGCTGGTTCTAGACGATCCGGACTCCTTGGAGCCCAGCGAGGAAGAAGCTGGTGACTTCGCTCGTGCAGACGGGGCAGAAGACCGTGCTGACGTGCCCGATGATGCACTGCTTGCAGAACCCGAGGTGACGTCGAGTGACGCGCCACGTCGTTTGACTCCGGCGCGTACCGACAAGGCGCCGCTGTATGTCACCACACAAGGAGCAGTCGTAAAACTCGACGGGTACCAGCTGTCAGTGTTTGCTGAAGGTGAAAAGAAGACCACCGTTCGACTCCCTCACACTTCTCACGTTTCGCTATTCGGGAACGTTCAGATCAGCACCCAGGCGATTCGGTCACTCATCGGTCGTGGCGTGGGGCTGCACTTCTTTTCTTACGGTGGATGGTGGACTGGTGCGTGCGTTGGTGCCGATTCGAACAACGTGCAGCTCAGACTCGCGCAGTACGAGGCGTGCCGTGACTCAGACGCGTGCTTGGCGCTCGCGCGGCGATGGATCTACTCGAAGATCGCCAACTGTCGCACGTTACTCAGGCGCAATCATCGAGACCCAGACGCTACGGTGTTGAGGGAGCTGAAGATCCTTGCCAGAAAGGCGCAAGAGGCAACCTCCGCAGAGTCTCTGCTAGGAATCGAAGGCACTGCTGCAAGAACGTACTTCAGTGCGTTTTCGGGAATGCTCACCGAAGAGAGCTTGGCTAGCGGCTTCGACTACTCCGGCCGCAACCGCCGACCACCGAAGGATCGTCTGAATGCGTTACTCTCGTTCAGCTATTCGCTACTGACGAGGGACGCGCTTTCAGCCTGTCGAACTGCGGGGCTAGACCCGCTGCTGGGCTTCTACCACCAGCCACAATTCGGTCGCCCTTCCCTGGCGTTGGATCTCATGGAGGAGTTCCGCCCGCTCGTGGCCGATTCGTCGGTGCTGCATGCAATCAACAACCGCACCGTCCAGTACGACGACTTCGTCGATGCAGCAGGGGCCGTCTCTCTGTCAGACAAAGGACGCCGCAACTACATCAAGGCGTACGAACAACGCCTGGAGCAGGAGGTGACCCATCCAGTATTCGGGTACAAGATCACCTACCGCCGTGTTTTGGAAGTACAAGCCAGACTCCTCGGTCGGCTGCTGCTGGGTGAACTCAGCGAGTACCCAGTGTTCCGAACGAGGTAGCTGTGATGCCTCGCAAGTCCACGAGTAGCACCGATCCGGTTACCACCTACATCGTCAGTTACGACATCTGTGACCCCAAGCGCTTGCGACTCGTATTCAAACTCATGAAGGGCTGGGGTATGCACATTCAGTACTCTGTCTTTCAGTGCAACCTCAAGGCACAGGACCTGACCGAGTTGCAGTCGGAGCTCGAAGACATCATCGACAGCTGCGTCGACCAGGTTCTGTTCATCAACGTCGGTCCCGCTACCGGCCGCGCCAAGCGAGCGATCTCCGCACTCGGCAAAGCTCACACGATTCCCCTCGACGGCCCCGTCGTGGTATGAGCACCCACCCGTTGACGCGTCAGGTCAGTTCGCTCACCGAGCCCTTGTGCTGACCCCGTATCCCGGTATCCTAGCCGTCCATCCTGGCGCGAGCGGTCCGGCTCCATCCAAACCCCCGGCACCGCTCGCAAGCGGCAGAGCTCCTTGAAAACCCAAAACAAATACCCAAACCCGCCCCCCTCGCACACCCATGCAACAGCCGACTCACCCCCACCGCCCCGACGCGCTCGCAAACCTGTCGCCAGCACGTCAAAACCGCACGGGATTCGGACGGGGGGCTTTCCGCGGTCGATGACCGCGGCCCCATTGAAGCCTGGTGATGCCGCGGTACATTGAAGGGCAGACCGCGGCGCTTTCCGCGGTCGATGACCGCGGCCCCATTGAAGCTACGAGGTCCGAGACGAGAAGTACGACTCGGCGTGGGCTTTCCGCGGTCGATGACCGCGGCCCCATTGAAGCGGCTCACTGAACAGCTCCAGCGCCTCAGCCTCACCGGGCTTTCCGCGGTCGATGACCGCGGCCCCATTGAAGCCTGATTTAGATAAAATTACTGGCAGCATTAGATCAAAGCTTTCCGCGGTCGATGACCGCGGCCCCATTGAAGCCCGTCGTCAGCTAGGTATTCGCGCTGCTCGATCAGATGCTTTCCGCGGTCGATGACCGCGGCCCCATTGAAGCGTGGCATGCTCGGGGGCAACGCCTCAAGAGACAGGGTGCTTTCCGCGGTCGATGACCGCGGCCCCATTGAAGCTCGTGGACGTCGACGGTGCAGACAACCAGCAAGACTGGCTTTCCGCGGTCGATGACCGCGGCCCCATTGAAGCAAGAGTTTAGACCCCAGCACGACAACGGCTGGCTAGCTTTCCGCGGTCGATGACCGCGGCCCCATTGAAGCTGGCGCGCTGCAGCTAGAGCTGTCCGCGTCGGGTCAGCTTTCCGCGGTCGATGACCGCGGCCCCATTGAAGCGCGCGCTTGGTCAGCACCTGGAACGTGTGCTCCGGGGGCTTTCCGCGGTCGATGACCGCGGCCCCATTGAAGCATGGTTGTGCAAAGTGGCAGGCCACACGATTCACTGTACTTGCGCACCGTCTGCCGAGAAACGTCGAGGGCCAAAGCCACTTTTCGTATCGAGAGCCTTGGCTCTTGCATACGCGCTGATTTCCTATCTCTGGCCATGGCCGACACCTGCCATGGCCAGGTTTGACTGCGCGTCCCCGAGACGGAGTGAGTCTGCCAGAGCGGTCAACTTCCCGTGATTACCGCTGGCTAATGTGCGCGACCCGGGGTGGTCAACCACCCGTGATCACGGGTGATCAACCTATCCGTTCTGCGGTGGTAAACTTCCGGTGATTACGGGCAACCCACCGCCCGACACGCCAGCGACCCCGCTCGGTCAGCTAAGTGTGCAGTTCGGGAGCTGAACGGTGCTCTCGCTGAAGCTGACTTACCCTTGGGGATCTCCAAGGGGCGCACTGTTGCATCTTGTTGGTGTCCTGAGCTCGCCAGAAGGGTCCATCGATGAGCGATAGGGCAGCTGTTCCCCGAAGTTCGCGTCACGACCTCAGGGTCCCATGTTCGCAGCACGCCGTTCATGCCAGTTCAATTGCCCTTTGCACCAAAAATCGCGTCACTGTATCTGAAACGCGACCCCATCCCAATTCAGGACGCCTGTGTCCGGGTCGTATGGGGCGACGATCTCCGTCGGCCCGAACACACCGATGACGTTCATGCCCTCGCAGCGGTACTCCCCGCTGCGATCCTGAAAGCCCTTCGTCTCGCGCACGTAGTCGCTAAACGATAGCCTCCAGTTGCACTGGTAGAGACCGTCGCCCGCTTGGCATTCCTGTTCGTCGACCGATTCGAACTCTTGAAGCCAAATCAGTGGGCAAGCCGTGGGTGCATCGCAGGTATCCACGTCGTGGGGGACCCAGCGGCCAACACAGAACCAGTGGGCGCCGTCCATGCACACCCCCATGTCGCCACCGCATTCAACGCACTCGCACCCGATGAAGTCCTGCGCATGGCGTGCATGCGACCGTACGAAGGGTGAGTAGCACATCTCACTGCCGCTCTCGGTCGTGGTGGGTTGGTTTTCGGCTGTGCACCCGTCGGAGTCGTCAGCTCCGCCAGTGCTCGAGTCGTCCGCCTCCGAATCGTCCGCAGTCGCCGCGTCTGCTACTTCGGTCGTGCTGTCTGAGTTGTTTTCGGACAATGCGTCATCTGCGGCGGACTGCGCCATATCGTCAGAAGCCGTTGTCGTGGCTGCTGTTGCATTGGGCGCGGTACTGCTCAACTCCGAGTCGTCTTCAGCTGCGGCCGCGGTGGAGCTCGCATCGTCTGCCTCCGAGCATGCGACGGTGCTCAAGAAAGCGACGCACAGACCAAAAACCCGGAGCAACTGAGGCCGTTTTTTGCACGGCCGCGTGTCAATCATCCAGTAATGATGCTGGGTCCGGGTCGTTGCGTCAACTCCACCATCGTGGCCTTGACCTGGCCAATTCGACACTGTAGCCCCGCGGAAGCACATCGGTACAGCATGGCGCGCAAGAAGAAGGCAGGGCGAGGTAGGCGCTCAACGTCCCAACGTCGGCGTCCGAACGAGGCGGCCCCTGACGAACTCGCTACTGCTAAGCAACACACGCGCGTCGATCGAGATTCAGGAAACTCCGCGCGAAGCGAGCATATGCAGCTCGATGTCGCCGCGTCGAAGGGCGCAAAACGTGGCGCACGGCCGCTCCCAGCCTTGTGGTGGCTCGGGATACCAGTCGGTGTTGCCATACTCATTCGCGTCCTTCATCATTTCGCGCTGCTGAAGCATCCGCAGCTGGGTGAGTCTCTGCTGCTCGATTCGGCGCAATTCTCTGCGATGGCCGACGCCATCCTCAGCGGCGACTGGTTTGCAGGCAACGAACCGTTCGCGATCGGTCCGCTGTACGCGTACGTGCTGGCGTTCCAGCGGGCGGTGTTCGGGGAAAGCCTGACGACGACGTTCTTGCTTCAAGCGCTCGTTGGAGTCGGCACGGTTGCGCTGATTACGCTGTGGGCGAGAAGAGTGTCCAGTCGTTGGGGGGCGTGTTTCGCGGGTCTCGCATACGCCGCGTATGCGCCGGCGGTTCTGCTCGAGAGCAAAATCCTCGGTGAAACCCACGCCGTCTTCTTTGCGTTGCTGTCGACCTGGCTACTGGGCAGTGCCGGTTGCTCGTCGGTCAAACTCGTGGCCAGCGGCTTTTGCCTCGGGGCGGCTTCCCTTGCGCGCCCCGACTTCATGCTCTTTGTCCCGTTGGGGTTCGGGTGGGTGGCTGGCGCGTTTGCGGAGTTGCCGGTGCGCGAGCGTTTGGTGCGGCTCAACTGGCGCGCGGCAGGCGCGTGGGCGCTCCCACTCTTTGTCGTCGTCAGTCTGGCAACCGTGCGCAACTACCATATCACGGGGGAGGTCATCGCCGTCAGTTCGCAGGGCGGCGTTACCTTCTACCAGGGAAACAATCCGCGCGCGGAGGGCACTTTTTCGATTCCAGAGGGGCTGAGCGGCAACAAGGCAACGCAGGAGCAAGAGGCCAAGCAACTCGCCGAGCAAGCCCTGGGCAGGTCCTTGGCTCATGGCGACGTGAACGGATATTGGTTCAGGCGGGGGGTGCAGTACTTGGCGTCCGATGCGGGCCGCAGCGTAGAGCTGCTATGCAACAAGCTCCTGTATTGGATGAGCAGCGCGGAGTTGACCGCGGAGTACAGCGTGCGCGCCGAGCGGTGCTTCACCTCTAGTCTCTATCTGGCTTGCACGCCCTTTGGGCTACTGCTGGCCGCTTACGTGGTCGGTGCCGGTCGTTTGTCACGGCGGTCTCGCAGCGAATTCGCGCTGCTCTCAGGCTTCGTCTTGAGCGGACTTCTCACGGGGCTGGTGTTCTTCGTGACTTCTCGCTATCGGCTGGCTGCTGTCGCGCACCTGGCCGTATTCGTTGGTCCCGCGTTTGACCAAGTCACGCGCTGGGCGAGCATGGGCTGGAGCGGCGCGGGCCGTCGCCTGACCGCCGGCGTGGGGCTGCTCTTACTCTCGTTCGTGCCGGGGCGTCGGGCAGAGAGCTTTCAGGCGGCGTCGGAGTTCTACAACCTCGGAAACCACTACTACCGCGGCGCGCAGTTTGAGCAGGCTATTTCGCTATACCTGACCGCCGTTCAGGTGCGCCCAGAGTATTGGCAGTTGAGGTATAACCTTGCGCAAGCCTATGCCGCGCTAGGTGACTTCGAGTCGGCGTCGAGGAACATGGCCAAAGTGCGACAGCTCAACCCCAAATCTGACAAGGCCGAGCAATACCTCAGGCAGTTCGCCGCGGCGCCGCAAGGCCACGTAAGGGTCGACGCTATCTGTCAGCTGTAGGTCAAGCGGAGGGCGCCTGGGGTTACGGCGTGACGCGCTGCACGCAGCGGAATCCGAGATCTGGGTAGATCGACGCGTCACGGTCGATGAAGCCGAACTCGCGGCTCGCAGCCATGACTTCTCGCCGCTCGTTACTCAACCAGCCGCCGCCATACGTGGGCGCGCCGCTGTTCGAGCACCCGCTCGCGATCCGCTCGACGCAACCTGGCCCCGTGCACGCACCACCGGGATACGTGGAACAATGCTTGCCGTCCACCCACTCGCGCACGTTCCCGGACATGTCCAGCAGACCGAGCTCTGTCGCCCCCACGCTGCGCGAGCCGACCGCGCAAGTGCCGCTCGGGCGGGCGGTACCGCTCCAACATAGGAGTTCATCTGCGGGTTCCCCCGCTCCCCAGGGGAACACGCGGCCTTCCTCACCGCGCGCGGCGTACTCCCATTCTTCGGCTGAGGGCAGTTGTTTGCCGGCCCATTCGCAATAGGCTTTGGCTTGCACCTGATTGACGCAATTCACGGGGTGACAGTCCAGGCCGTCTCGACCGAGATTGCATGAGCCACCCGTCACCGCTTCGCAGGCTCCCGCACTCACGCAAGCGGCGTACTGGCGAACCGTCACTTCGGTGCGATCCATTTGGAAGCTGCTTTCCAGTGTCACCTCGGTCGGAACTTCGCGCGTCGACCCGCCTAGACCCATCGGGAATGACCCCTTCGGAACGAGCACGGTTTCGCCCTGTGTCGGACAATCCGTGGGTTCGGGCTGCTCGGCGGCGGGTGCGGGCATGTCCAGCTCAAGCGAAGCAAAGTCGTCCACTTTGGCGCGTTCGATCCACGCTGCTGGCGCCGCCACGGTGTTGGCGGTGCGCAAGCGTCGTCCCGCGACGGCCGCGTAGACGTGAGTGGCATCTGCCGCCATGTATCCTGAGGCAGATCCTACTTCCAAGAAGGCGTCCAAACGTTTGCTGCTTGGGTTCAGGCCTAGCACTCCAGTCGTCGTGGCGTAGCCGATTCTCTCCGCCGCGGAGATGAACCAAAGGCCTCCGAAATGGCCCGCGGTCTCCGGGGCGTCCCGCTTTGGATAGATCAGGCTGGCCTCACCGCCCTCGGTTGGCACCGCGCCGAGCCGCGCCCATGAGATCGTGTCCTCCTCCAACCAGAAGGTCGTACCGGATCGGACTGCAAGACCTCGCAGCGTGTTGACTTCCGATCGCAGGATGCGCGGCTGTCCCTGCCAGGTATCCAGAACGTAAATGGTCGTGGGCGAGCCACACACTAGTCGGTTGCCATCCTTGACCAGCACGGTTGCCCCTGAGGTCGACGGTGGGCTTGCCGCCTCGAATCTGGTTTCTTCCTGAGCTCCGTCCTCGGTCGTTCGGGAGATAGCTACGCAACCCGGTGCGGCCGTGTAGATCGTGCCCTCATCCACCAACAGAGCACCTCGCATCGCGTGGTCCCATGGGGTCCCGATGCGCTCCACTTCCAACGAATCTCGCTGGAGTTTCACGACTTCGTCACCGTCGAGCAGGTAGATCCAGTCGTCGTGCACCGCGATTTGGCCGGTTTGGCAGCTGGCACAGGCGAGAGCTAACCTAGCCTCGGCATCGGCTTCTTTGATCGCTTGGTAGAGCCCATCGGACAAGAGCCAGTAAAGATACTCGTCGTCGACCGCCAGAACTCGCACGGAACGACCGAATCCAACGAAGCGATGCAGGTTTTCCGGCGGCCAGGACGCTGCGGCGCGCGCGTCGGCCGTTGATGACGCGACCGGCGATCCATCGACGTTAGAACCGCCGACGGACGCTTCACTGCCATCGCCCTGACTGCCATCAGTTGGGCTGCCTCCCGTGGGTGCGGCTGGTGACTCCGAGTCGGTGGTCTTGTCTTTGGTGCAGGCGGTTTGGCTTGCGGCCAGGGCCAAGCCCACGAGCAATGCAGTCCAACGCCTCACCTGAGGGCGAGTACCACGGACCCCGTGGCACAGCAAGCCAAGTACCGGACCAATCGATCACGAGTTATTCACTGAACTGTTGCCGGGACGACCGGGAGGCAGGCCGGGGACCCTGGACGGTGTCGCCGTGTGGTGTCCGATTGCGTTTCACCGGCGCAGCCAGCCGCTTGAATGCTCCGCGACCTCACGGCGCGGAAGGTGCCCGAAGGACCGAAGAGCCACGCATAGTCGACGCAAGTGGATGGGAGAAAATGCACATGTTAATCTGTTGGCCTGTATAGGCACCCCCCTTGCGGTTGGAGTATGCAGCGCGTCATTTCGCCGGTCAGCGGGACCCCAACTGCGTCGAGCGTGAGTCGGTCGCGAGACGATCCTCGACCGCTATTGACTGCGCTCATGCCGGCCTGTACTTGAGAGCTCTAGCACTACTGCCAGAGATTTTCGTCATGCCGCTTGGGTAATGGCGTGGAGTTC
>CBFGUG010000159.1:0-12870 GCA_965651905.1 uncultured bacterium
TTACCCCTGGTCCGTTTTCTTGTTTCGCAACGGTCAGACCGTTCTGCAGAGGGTACGCGGCGTGTCTTGAATGACGTGTTGCACCGTGGTGCGTGCCGCTTTTCTAAGTGGGACTGAACTGCCGCGGTGCGTCGGAGTTCAGCGAGCGCGCGAAGGAGCGGGGTGCAATGACTACCGGCACCGCGACGCGTCAAACCCGACGGCTGCACAGGCGACTTGGTGAAACGATCGCTGTGACGCCATGAGTCACTGGGGGGATAGGAGTGAACACAGTAGAAGGTACTGTTGTGAGTTACCATGAGGTGAAGCGCCTTGACGTTCTGGTGCGTGGCGATACGTTCCTGCACCACAACCATTCACCGGAGAGGAAACATCATGGCCAGTGCACGATTTGAGATTCAGCGCAGCAGTGACGCACAGTTCTACTTCAACCTGCTCGCTCCCAACAACGAAGTGATCCTGACCAGTGAGCGCTACACGGCAAAGGCCAGCGCACAAACCGGCATCGACTCCGTCAAAGTCAACGCACCCATCGACGCTCGTTACGACCGCCGCGAAGCCAAAGACGCCTCGCCCTACTTCGTCCTACGCGCCAACAACAACGAAGTGATCGGCAAGAGCGAGATGTACTCGTCGAATCAGGCGCGCGATAAGGGTATCGATGCAGTGAAGACTCATGCGCCGGGGGCGGAGGTTCGGGATTTGACGGTAACAACTTGAGAGCAACTCAAGGGCGTGCGAGTGCGATACGGACCTATCGCAATAAACTGGGCCAAAGGTACTCGCACGCGATAGCCAGACGCCCTTGGCATGGGGCGGAGAGGCTCGACTGAAACGGCAACCGGCGTACTGCTGGCGTTCTTGCGACAGAGAACCTGGCGTCAGGCAGACTTGGCGAGGCACCTGGGCGTCGCCCGCAAGACTCTGGTTCGCTGCCTCACTGATCTCCAGGAGGCGGGCATGCGGCTGGAGCGGGAAGTCGAAGCGCCGCAGGTTTACTGGTCAGTGCCGAAGAGTTGGTTCCCCGGCGCGATATTGCTCCGGCAAGGCGACGTCCAGGACTTGGTGCGCGTGCTGCAGCGTGCGCCTCAGAGCCAGAAGCGGGACAAGCTCTTGCGCAGCGTGGCTGATTTTGCGGCGGAACGTTCACCCCTTCGAGACGATGGTCGTGCCGGTGCGGTTCGGTCCGCAATCGTGACCCGAAGCCTGAGTTCTGAGGAGGAGACCTGGTTATCGGTGATGCAAGCAGCCGTGGAGGAACGCCGCGTCGCGCTGGTCCGGTATTTTACTGCGTCTCGCGGGGACCTCGCTGAGCGACACCTTTCCGTCCAGCGCATATTCGTGGAGAAGCGCAAGCTCGTTGCGCACTGTCACCGTGACCAGAGGCTCAAGTGGTTCTCGCTCGATAGGATCCTTGCTGCTCGTGTGGACGAACGTGCCGAATACGTTGAACACGAGGACGCTCGGGTCGATACCTACGTGCGGCAGAGCGTTGATGGGTATCACTCTGGTTCTGAACCAGTGCGGTGCGATTTCTGGGTCTCGGATCCGGATGCCCGTTGGGTGAGAGAGCAGCTGCCGCTGGGGTGTGACGTTTCATCGCGCGAAGGAGGGCTGGTGTTCAGCGCGACGACCGCCGGGCTGCTTCCCCTGGCTCGGTTCATCGTGGGCCTCGGGGCTTCAGCGCGCGTGCTGACACCTGAGCTGTCGGACTTGGTGGTAGAACTTGCGGAGGGGTCCCTCGGCCGAAATGCCGTAGAAAACCGTAGGCTTGTGACGCCTCCTGAACAGACTTCTGGCGCCCATATCAAGGCCGCCAAATAGCGCTGCGCCAGGTTCCATAGTGGGGAAGATGGTCGAGCGCACTGAGAGCAATGGGAGCGCCCCCGCAGCAGAGTGGCTGCTCTGGGGGAAGGCGAAGCCACCCACGGACGGCGACGGTCCCGAGTGGCACCCGTTAATCTGTCACATGATTGACGTCATGAGCGTAGCGGACCTCATCTGGGACCGCCTGCCCACTGCTGCACGAGAGGTCTTGCAGGGCCCGTTCGCAAGCGAGTCGGATGCGCGGGTCTGGATGCGTCTGCTCGTAGCGTTACACGACGCGGGTAAAGCCACGCCAGGCTTCCAGGCGAAGTGGCCCGGCAACCTCGAGGCTCAAGCGGATGCAGGCCTAGCCAACAGTCGAGAGAAAGAGTGCCACCGTCACGGCACCAGCGGGACGGGGCTCCTAGAAGATTGGTTGATGGACGAGACCTTGTTGCCTGGCACGGGCCTAGGTCGTCGAACGGCGAGGTTCTTGGCACGGTGCGTTGCTTCGCATCACGGCGAGTTCACCTCCGACAAGAGCTCTGGCGAGTGCTTTTCCGAGGACTTGTCCTGGCAGCTCAGCAACGGAAACTGGCGTGAGGTCCAAGCGTCACTCGTCGGCGCAATTACAGAGATTGCGACTCGCGGTCGAGAGCTACCTCCGTGGAGCGGAGATCCATTGCCCTCGCCCGGTTTCGCGATCGCGTTGGCAGGGTTCACGACGGTTGCTGACTGGCTCGGTTCAGACGCGTCGGTGTTCTCCTACACAGCCCTCCCGGTTGATGTGGAGGATTACTGCAAGGTCGCGCGAGAGCGGGCCCAAACCGTGCTCGAGAAAGTGCATTGGCTCGACATCCCACAGACCGTGCCGCGAACCTTCGTCGAGCTGTTTCCGGGATACGCACCTCGGTCTTTGCAGTCAGAGCTCGCCCATGCGCTGGCGGGGGTCAGTGAGCCCAGCCTCATCATCATCGAATCCACCATGGGTGACGGCAAGACGGAGGCCGCGCTGATGGTTTCCGAGTCATTGGCGCCGCGCGCGGGTCAGTTTGGCTTGTACGTTGGGCTACCGACGCAGGCCACGTCGAATCAGATGTTCGGTCGCGTTCGGCGCTTCCTCGAGCGGACTGCGGCGGGCAGAGTGAATCTGCAACTGGTTCACGGCGATGCCGCGCTTTCTGACCAGTTCAGGGAGCTGAAGCTCAGGGCGATCTACGGGGAGGAGAACCGCAAGGGTCGGACGGATGCACACGTCACCGCAGAAACGTGGTTTGCTCAAAGTAAACGGTCGCTGCTCGCCGGGCACGCGGTGGGTACGATTGACCAAAGCCTATTGGGCGTACTCCAGACGAAGCACTTCTTTCTTCGTCTTTTTGGGCTTGCCGGCAAGACCGTCGTCTTGGATGAAGTCCACGCGTACGACACGTATACGTCCCAGCTGTTGGACCGCCTCGTGGCGTGGCTCTCGTTGCTAGGCACCACCGTTGTGATCCTGTCCGCAACGCTTCCGAGACAGCGACGCGAGCAATTAATCGAAGCCTACGGCGCGAGTCTTCCAGAGCGCGAAGCGCCCTATCCTCGATTGACACTTGCGTCGCGAAGCCGCATGGCCGTATCTGTTGCCACCGAAGCGTCGCGACCGACCCAGCGGATCCGACTGGAGCGAGTCTCGGACGACGTTGAGACGATCGCCGCGTCGCTGTGCACGGCACTGCAGCAAGGCGGAACGGCAGCGTGGATCTGCAACACCGTGCGACGTGCCCAGGAAGCCTATTCGGCGCTAAGGAGGTATGCCGCGAAGGGGGGACCACTCGAGGGGGTTCAACTGGACTTGTTGCACTCGCGTTTTCTGCGCAAGGACCGACAGCGGCGCGAGCAAACTGCGGAGCAATTGTACGGACCGCCAAGCTCAGCGGGGGCCGTTAACCGTCCGCACCGAGGGATATTGGTAGGTACCCAGGTGCTGGAGCAGAGTCTGGACCTGGACTTTGACCTGATGGTCACAGATCTGGCTCCGATTGACTTGGTGCTTCAGCGCTCGGGGCGCCTCCATCGACACGAACGCTCGCGTCCCGCCGCCCATCGTACACCCGTGCTCTGGTTGGTGATGCCCAACGAACGCGACGGCATACCAGACTTCCGTAGCGTCGCAGGCGTGTACACCAAGAAGGACGAAGACATCATGCTTCGAACCTGGTGGGAGCTCGGAACCGAAACGGAGCTGGTCATCCCTGATAGCCTCGAGAGTTGGGTCGAACGCGTATACGGCGACGCCGGGACTCGGCCAAGCGATCCGAAACTCCTTGAGCGGTTGCACGAGTGTGAGCGGCACGCCGGGGAGGAGCGCCGCGCGGATTGGAGAAAGGCTGAGAACGCTCTGTTGTTCGCGCCTGGAGGGACGCTGCGGACCGATCGCTTCGGCGACCTCTCTGCAGACTTGGTCGAGGACGAAGGCAGCGAAGTCCACGAGAAGCTCCGCGCCCAGACCAGGCTGGCGGAACCGTCTGCCGACGTAGTCTTCTTGTGGGAACGAAACGGGGCGCTGAGCTTCGATCAAGCTGGTGAGCAACCAGCCGCCTTAGCTGAACATAGCCACGCTAATCTGCGACGACTACTCGAACACAGCGTCAAGATAGAGCTCAAAAGACTCAAGACGTTCGGGGAGTGCGCGACCCAACCCCCTGAATGGCGTGACAACGCCGCCCTTCGTTTCAAGTGGTTGCTGACGCTCGGGGACGAGTCGAGGGATGCGGGGGTGGAGCTGGAACCCGAGCTGGGGGTGATGTTCCGTCTCGGGAAAGTTGGTGGAAGGGCTTGACGCCGCGCGACTGCGAGCCCACCCTCCCGGCATGGCAAAGTTCACTATCCAAGAACCACGGAACACTTTTAAAGAACTAAGAATCGGGATAAATATATGTTTTCAATTGGAATTGATCAACCGTCTTGTTGTGGACGTGCCCCGCGCCTCATGGAATGTGGTACGCAGCGCAGTGCCGCCCGTGGGGGTGATTCGTGTTCCGTGGCGCTTGGCGAACGGAAGGTAGCGCGTATCCCCACCTGGCGGCCCTCTCCGTCGACGGCTAGCAGCAGGCAAGCGAGGAGCACCGATGCCTTCGTTTGACCTGACTCGGGAGCGGTGGATCCAGTGCCAGACGCACGACGGTGAACTGCTGGAGGCGAGTCTGGGTGAGGTGTTTGAGCAGGCGCCAAACCTGCGCGGACTTGCGAGTGAATCTCCCATCGTTGACGCCGCCGTGAGGCGATTGCTTCTGACGATCCTGCATCGATGTTTTGGACCGGAAGACGACGTTGCGTGGCGCGAACTGTGGGACTGCAGCGAATTCAGTGTCAGCGCGATTCACTCGTACCTCGACAAATGGCGCGAGCGCTTCGACCTGTTTCATTCCGAGCGACCTTTCTTTCAGATCGCACGATTGGTCGAGCAGACACCCAACTACGAGAAGGGCAAGAAGCCGGCGCGCGAGCTGATCGCGGAGCAGTCGAGCTACGGAAGTCCGCGAGATCTGTTTCAAAGCCGCCCCGAAGGGGACGAAGTCCCGCTCGCCGCCGCTCAGGCTGCCCGCTGGCTCGTGGCGATACAGGCGTTCCATCCCGGTGGGCTGTTATCCCGAGACGCGAAGAACGGCGATCCCACCGCCGCGAAGTCTGGCCTGCTGTGCGGTTCGGCGGTGGTTACCGTCAAGGGAAAGTCACTGTTCGAGACACTGTTGCTCAACCTCGTGAACTACCCGACGGACTTTCCGAGTTCTTCGGACGACTCTCCGACGTGGGAGCAAGACGTTCCGAGCAAGTACAATGTGCGGGCCTGCAGAGGACTGCTGGACTGGTACACGTGGCAGAGTCGTCGCATCCAGTTGCTGGCCAACGATAGTGGCGAAGTCGAGCACTTCGTTTTGTTAGCCGGGACCGAACTCAAGGATGGGCAGGTGGAAGATCCGATGTGCGCCTACAAGAAGGTGCAAAAGCTCGGTTTCCTCAACGTTGGATTCAACCCGGACCGAGCAATCTGGCGAGACTCGACCGTCCTGTACCAAGTGCAGCGTGATGACGACATCCGTCCTCCGCGTGTGGTCAGCAAGGCCGTCGCCCCGTCTCGCAACCTGGCTCGAAGCCAGCAGCTTCAGCTTCAGGTTGAAGGCCAAGTCCCGAACAAGGCCAGCATCGTCCTCACGAGACAGGAAACGCTACCTCTACCCCTCGAGTTGATCAACCGACCCGAGTTGGTGGGCGCAGTGAGGACGGAGGTCGCCAGGTGCGAGGAGGCGCATTCAAAGTTGCGGCACGCGCTGAAGGTCGCCTTCGAGGAGGTGTTGTCACTCGGCAACCGCAGACCCGACGGCAACGACGTGGGAAACCTGGTTCAGGGATCCCGGGCGCTTGCCAAGTACTGGGCTGGGATGAAACCCCACTTCGACGAGTTCATTCGCACGCTGCCGCTGGATCGCGCGCGAGCGCTTCTCGAGTTCAAGAAAGCGATGCGCGCTCAAGCGATCCGCCGTTACCAGGCAGCAGTCCAAGACTCGAGCGTTCAAAGCCGGACTTTGAAAGGGTTGGTAGTCGGCGAGGGGACGTTGATGCGAGGCCTCGCAGCATGCGGGTTGTCGCACAGCGAGCTGAATCCGAAGGACGCACAACAGGAGACCACACCATGAGCACAAGCAAGAAGTTCATTGACCATCTACACAAGCTGGCCGACGACGGTGAGGGCGACCGAGCTCCGTTGGCGGCACTGCGACGAGGCGCCTCTGGCGAGCCCCGTGATCTCGCTGCTGCGTATCCGCACGTCTTGCCTCTTGCTCCCAAGAAGAACCTGATCGCGCAACAGGCGTACATCGATACTGCTTGCCTCTTCGGACGTCACCCGACCAAGTCGAGAGATCGCACCCGATCCCTGTCGCTCGCCAGCGCGATGCGCCGGTTGAAGTCCAAGAGCGACAGCATCGACACACGCTTTGTCGCGATGTTGCGCAGTCACCCCGACGAACTTCTGGGCCACGTCAGACACTGCGTCGACTTGGCGAAGAGCAACGAATTCCCTCTGCGCTGGGACGACGTCTTGCGAGCGCTGCTCTATTGGAACGAGGACGCGCCCACGCGGGAAGGACAGCCGCGTTCACCTCAAAGACGCTGGGCGCAAGACTTCTGGGGACCCGAGGATCCCGAATCCAACGAATCACTAACCGCGAGCGAATGACCACAGGACAAGGACAAGACTCATGATTATCGAATGCCACATTCTTCAAAACTTCCCTCCGCACTGCCTGAATCGAGACGACACCAATAGCCCGAAGGACTGCGAGTTCGGCGGTGTGCGGCGCGGGAGAATCTCGAGCCAGTGCTTGAAGCGCGCGGTGCGTGACTCGTTCGAGCACCACGAACGCTTCACTCCCGAGCAACGAGCGGTGAGGACTAAGCGCCTCGTCGATCAAGTCCGTGGTCTGCTCGTCGAAAAGGGGCGCGATGAGGTTCAGGCTGTCTCCAACGTCAACGCGCTGCTAGGCGGAGTAAAGCTCAAGGCAGAGCCACCCAAGGAAGAGGGGGATGTTCACAAGACGCAATACTTGCTGTACTTGCCTGCCCGAAAAATCCAAGAACTGGCAGCCGTCGTCGACGAACACTGGGACGAGCTATGCCTGGTCGCCGAAGCGGGAGCGGACGAAGGGGACGACTCCAAGGGAAAAAAGGGGAAGAAGAAGTCCAAGGCTGCCGCCGTCCCAAAGGAAGCGAAGGATAAGACTAGCAAGCTCTTCCGCGACGCCCAGCAAACCCCGGAGATTGCCTTGTTCGGAAGAATGATCGCCGACAATCCCGACTGGAACGTGGAAGCCGCGTGCCAGGTGGCGCATGCGATCTCGACTCACCGCATTTCGATGGAGTTCGACTTCTTCACGGCAGTCGACGACCTAAAGAAGGACAGCGAGACGGGGTCGGACATGATGGGCACGGTCCAATTCAACTCCGCGTGCTTCTACAGGTACGCAGTGATTGACGTGGACGGGTTGACCGAGAATCTCGGCGGAAGCGAACAGGCAGATCTCGCGCAAACCGCGACGCGCGCCTTCCTCGAAGCGTTCGTGCACGCGCGTCCGACGGGCAAACAGAACAGCATGGCCGCGAACACGCTTCCGTCCCTAGTGCTCTTCACCGTGCGTGAGGGTGAAGCGCTCAGCCTCGCGAACGCATTCGCCAGGGCTGTCACACCAAAGGTCCCGGATGGTGATCTGGTCAGCGAGTCATGCAAGGCGCTGTCGACGCACCTCGGCAAGACCTCCAAGATGTACCCGAACGGCCTGTTGGGCGCACACGCGTGCAGTTTAGAGGAAGTCGAGTGGACCGGTGGCTTGGTCACGAGTCACGACAGCGTAGAGCAAGCGATCACGAGCGCCTGCGCGCTCTTGAAGAACGACGCGAAGGCCGCATGAAGCCCGCCAGCACCAAACCTAGCGGTATCTTGCTGCTACTCGAAGGGCCGCTGCAGTCTTGGGGTACTCAAAGCCGGTTCGGCCATCGCGACACGGACTTCGAACCCTCGAAGAGTGGTGTGCTCGGTCTCGTAGGAGCAGCGCTTGGGATGCAGCGGGACGACGGAGACACCCTCGCGAAGCTACGCGAGCTGACGATGGCCGTGAGAGTTGATCGAGAAGGAAGCGTGCTTCGCGACTATCACACGGCGGGTGGCGGAGTGTTTCGCGGACAGCCACACCGAGTCTACGGAACAGGGACCGTCGTCACCGAGCGCTTCTACCTTACCAACGCTTGCTTTGTCGTTGCACTGTCCGGCTCTGATCGAGAGTTCGTCGCTCGAGCTGCGCGTGCACTTCAACGTCCGAAGTGGCCCCTGTTTCTTGGGCGGCGGAGTTGCGTACCCACGAGGCCAGTTTTCCTGGCAGGCCCCCAGGATGGCGAAGTGTGGGGCCTTCTCCGTTCAGTCCCTCTGCAGGTCAAACCTCCGGCGCCAGGGGATAGCATCCGCTGCGTCGTCGAAGCTGCTGGCGGTAAGCCGCGCAACGACGTTCCAACTTCTTTCGCGATGTACGACCGCGCGTTTGCGACGCGCTTCGTACAAGACCAATGGCTTTCGCCGAGTGATCTACCAGGAGAACCCGATGCACCTCAGTCGCTTGCTGCTCAATCCACGATCGAATGACGTACGCCGTGATCTCGGCAACATCCACAATCTTCATCGTCGCGTCATGTCGGCGTTCGAAGACGGGCAGGTCGACGAACCTCGCGCTGCCTGCCAGACTCTGTTCCGGCTCGACCCTAGACAAGATGGCTCCATGGCATTGCTGATACAGTCCGCTCCGCTTCCCGATTGGAGTCGGCTGCCGAGCGATTACCTTTTGCAGGGCTTCGAGCCAAACCCAGGCTCGAGCAACCTCGCGCCGATCGTAGATGCCATCGCGGAGGGGGGCGTGTATCGATTCAGACTTCGAGCCAATCCAACGAAACGATTGCGAACGCGTAGCGATGTCCCTGGAAAGCGTGTCGAGCTTTCGGGTCACGAAACGCTTCTGGCGTGGTTCGAGCGAAAGTCGATGCAGGCAGGCTTTCGGCCTGCGCCATCCGCAGGCGAACCCCGAAGCTGGGACGAGTCTGTTGCCGTCCACGAGGAAGCCAAGGTGCGGGGGCGGCGAGGTCAATCACCGCTCACATTCGGTTCGGTGCTCTTCGAAGGAGTCCTCGAGGTGACCAACCCCGCCACGTTCACGTCCACACTGAAGCAAGGACTCGGTCCAGCGAAGAGCTACGGATTCGGACTTCTGTCTCTAGCGGCCGCTTGACCTATGCGCGCGATTACCGACCTCGCGCAGTTGCCACGCACTGCAGACAGCTGGACGTTCTTGTATGTCGAACGAGTCCGCATCGAACGAGCGGATAGCGCTATCGAGTTACGAGATAAGTCTGGCCGCGTACCCGTGCCCATCGCCTCGTTATCCGCGCTGCTGATGGGGCCTGGCTCGGTAATCACCCATGCCGCTGTTTCTGCCCTTGCCGAAAGTGGCTGCTCCGCAGTGTGGTGCGGGGAGGGCATGGCAAGGTTTTACGCAGGGGGCCTTGGAGATACGCGCCGGGCGCACCACATCGAAGCGCAGGCAAAGGCCTGGGCAAACGAAGAAGAGCACCTCGAAGTTGTAAAGCGGTTGTACTCGATGCGATTCTCCGACGGGTTGCCAGAGGGGTTGACCATCGAGCAGATTCGGGGGCACGAGGGAGTGCGGGTGAGAGATGCATACGCCCGGCTTTCGAAAGAGACCGGGGTAGAGTGGCGGGGGCGCAGCTACAAGCGAAACAGCTGGGGTTCTGCAGATGCTGTCAACCGAGCGCTATCGGCAGCGAACGCCTGCCTCTACGGAGTGTGTCACGCAGCTATCGTCGCCACCGGGTTTTCGCCGGGCTTGGGTTTTCTTCACATTGGGAAGCAACTGTCCTTCGTCTACGACGTAGCTGACCTGTACAAGGTGGAATTGACGATTCCCACCGCGTTCAAGACCGTCGCTGAGAACTCGATGAACGTCGAGTCACGCGTTCGGAGACGTTGCCGCGACATGTTCTACTCCGAACGACTGCTCGAGCGCATCGTTCCCGACATTCAAGCTGTCGTTGGTTTGGCCCCTCAGAAGGTGCGGTTCGTCACGCACCGTGGACCTGAGGGAGATGCGAGCGAAGAAGGAATGGGGGACGCCCCCGGGGATCTGTGGGCGAGGGACGGACAACGCACAAGCGGGGGACAGAACTACGCAGAAGGCCAAGAGCGTGAATCTGTTCCACGCAATCCTGGGGTCGTCAAAACTCAGCCACGAGGAGACGCTTACGAGGACGATCTACCGTGGCCCGCGACTGGCTCAGACCCCGACGGGGATGAACCGTTTTGACCGTGTTCGTCGTGAAACGCGCGTCGCCCAGCTTACGAGGGCATCTGACCCGCTGGATGCTCGAAGTTCACCCCGGAGTCTACGTGGGCACGCTATCGGCCCGCGTGCGAGACAAACTCTGGCAGCTCATCTGTTCGCGAAATGCACTCGGTGGGTCGCTCCTGATCTACCGTGCGCGCAACGAACAGGGCTTCAAGGTCGAAGCCAACGGCGACACCAGCCGCTCGCTCATTGACATCGAAGGTATGACACTCGTTCGGAAGCCGTTCGCGGAGACTCCCAGCGAGAAGCCGACTGCCAAACGTCGGGCGTCGGGCCGAAAGAGCTAGCCCGACGCCCCAGCTTCGTGAGACACTTCCGGACGTTCTAGAATGGCAACTCAGCGGAATCAGTATGTGTCGTCCCCACGCACGTGGGGGTGAACCGTCGGAGAGCGCGGGGAGCAACACATCGCGAACGTCGTCCCCACGCACGTGGGGGTGAACCAGTCTCGGCTCGATCTCTCGTGGGGCGGTGTTCCGTCGTCCCCACGCACGTGGGGGTGAACCGGGGCCGCGGCTCGTCCTGATGCCGCTACCCACGTCGTCCCCACGCACGTGGGGGTGAACCGAAGACCTGATCAACGACATCGCGCGGTTCACCGTCGTCCCCACGCACGTGGGGGTGAACCGAAGCCGCCGGCCGCCTGCGCACCAAAAACCGAGTCGTCCCCACGCACGTGGGGGTGAACCGCAGACCGACCGATTCATTACGATGGGACCGAGGTCGTCCCCACGCACGTGGGGGTGAACCGAAGCGCGACGGGCACCGCGAGGGCATGTCGGAGTCGTCCCCACGCACGTGGGGGTGAACCGGAAATCCGAGTCAGTCCCGATCCGCTGCTCGAGTCGTCCCCACGCACGTGGGGGTGAACCGCGCGTCTACCTCTACGAGCTGACCGCGGACCTTGTCGTCCCCACGCACGTGGGGGTGAACCGATGTCCGTGGCGGGACACAGGTATACGACCCCGTCGTCCCCACGCACGTGGGGGTGAACCGCCGGCTCAACAATCATGACGATGACGGTCCCAGTCGTCCCCACGCACGTGGGGGTGAACCGTTCGAGCAGGTGGCTGAGCGGCATCCGTTCTGGTCGTCCCCACGCACGTGGGGGTGAACCGAACGCCACGGGGACATCAGCCCCAAGAGCCTCAGTCGTCCCCACGCACGTGGGGGTGAACCGTGTTGGGTGAGTTGGTAGTCAGTCATCGTGGTCGTCGTCCCCACGCACGTGGGGGTGAACCGGCATAAGCGGTGCCTTACTCGCAGTCCGCGAGCGTCGTCCCCACGCACGTGGGGGTGAACCGACACAGGGCGGCCTCTTGCATCTGCCTCCGCAGTCGTCCCCACGCACGTGGGGGTGAACCGACGTCGTTGGGTGCGGCGTAGCGCGAGTGTCCGTCGTCCCCACGCACGTGGGGGTGAACCGAAACCACCGGCGCCTACGTCGTGACTCGTGACGTCGTCCCCACGCACGTGGGGGTGAACCGTTGCTCGAAGCGTTCACTCGCTTCGATGACGTGTCGTCCCCACGCACGTGGGGGTGAACCGGGCTACGGCGATTGCCCGGTCGGCGGCGGCGGCGTCGTCCCCACGCACGTGGGGGTGAACCGGATAGTTGCGCGCGGCGTTGACCGAGCGTGATCGTCGTCCCCACGCACGTGGGGGTGAACCGAAGAGTTCGTGGGCGGCGAGAAGTGGAAGCGCGTCGTCCCCACGCACGTGGGGGTGAACCAGGCTATTCGGTTTGCGGTCACCGGGCAGTTTCCGTCGTCCCCACGCACGTGGGGGTGAACCGTCAAAGCGGGTCATCAACGGAGCCCCCGCTGGCGTCGTCCCCACGCACGTGGGGGTGAACCGACAAGGCGAGCGACCCCGATGGGTTGCTGAAGGTCGTCCCCACGCACGTGGGGGTGAACCGCGAACGAGCGGCGCCTGGCTCTCATTGCAGAAGGTCGTCCCCACGCACGTGGGGGTGAACCGCTGCAGCTACAAGCCCTTGTTTCGCAGGCGTAGTCGTCCCCACGCACGTGGGGGTGAACCGTGGTGTAAGCGATTGGCGAGGGGGCAAGGTGAAGCTGCCCCGATTTTGTGGACACCCAAATCTGACGTAGAGTCAGGGGAG
>CBFGUG010000160.1:0-12712 GCA_965651905.1 uncultured bacterium
TTCTGCAAATCACTCATATGCGGACTACGAAACCGCAGCATCACAGCCGATTCGCCAGCTGCGTGGAATGCGCACGCCGAGCTGGTGATCAGCAGATCGACCTCATCGTGCGTTTCGTTGAGCGCGACGATGACGACATCCTCAGTGTCGCTCTGTTATGCGGAGACCGTGCACGGTCTCCGCATACTCAGACGTTGTCTGGAGGGAGGTCCGAAGGTTCAGTGCGAGCGGTGGGTTGCCGCACAGGTGTTACGAGGGGGTGAACGGGGGCGCGTGTCCGGCCTCCACGTTGGCTGGAGCGCGCGTTCTCGTGCGCGTCGAAATGAAACCAGGCACCTGCGCCATTACACCTGTCGAACCCCGATGATGAAACCGCAGACAACGAGGAGCTGCCGAGGCGTGACGCGCTGGGCAGCCCCGAGTAAGGGCGCAGGGATAATCTGCATTTCCATCCTCCTGGCGTGCGGTTCGGAGAACGGTAGCGATTCCAGTCCTTCGAGCAATGGTGCTGGGACACCCGGCGTCGCACCCCCGCCCGCTACGGGTGCCGCCAATGCAACGTCGGGAAGCGCAGCTCCCGGTGGCTCCGTTCCCGCTACCAGCGACGGAGAGACGTCTCCAGCGAACCCTGCAGCAAACGATGACATGAACGACACGCCCACTGAGCCAGCGGGCGAGGTTACTCCAACGGTCGACGAGATCACGGGGGTCGATCCGCTGACGCTGCCCGATGGGGTGCCATTCACGACTCAATTGGGGCGCCTGACCTATTCCGAATACGATCGGGCCCTCTCCGACCTGCTCTTTCTCGACGTGGCGCCCTCGAGCCTTTTTCCGAGTGAGCAGGCGACACTGCATGGATACTTCGATCGGGCAGCGCTCCGGGTTACCGAACGTCTCCATGACGAACTGGTACGCGTTGCGGAAGACCTGGCTGCGCAGCTCGTGGCGACGCCCGCAGCATACGAGCAAGTTGTCGGGTGCTCGCCGGACGAGGCTGGCTGTCGCGACAGCTTTCTCAACGACTTTGGACTGCGCAGTTTTCGACGACCGCTGACTGGCGCTGAGCTAGAGCGCTATCAGAACTTGTTCGATTCGGCGGGTGCACTGATCCAAAGCGGCGACGACTTCGCGGACGGCGTTCAGCTCTGTGTGGAGGCGATGTTGCAGTCGCCGCACTTCTTGTACCGCGTCGAGCGGGGGGAAGCCGTCGCCGATGAGTACGGGACTCCGCTGACCGACTACGAAATTGCTACCCGCTTGTCGTTTACGTTACTCGGCAGCACTCCCGACGCTGAGCTCTTGTCGCGAGCATCGGCAGGTGGCCTGTCGACGCCTGAAGAAATTGTCGTACAAGCCGAGAGACTGGTGGCGCTCCCTGAAGTTCGCGACCGGGTCGTCGACTTTCACGACCGCTGGTTGGAACTGGGGGCCCTGGTGGGGGTGAGCAAGGACGCAGGCTTGTACCCCGCTTTTACCCCTGAGCTGACGACGGCGATGCGCGCTGAAACGTTGCGCTTCGTCGAAGACACGACGCTGACCGAAGGCGGTGCTATTTCGCACCTGCTTTCTGCCAACCATACCTTCGTAGACGCGCAACTTGCCGAGCTGTACGGAGTGCCGGGCAGTTTTGGTAGCGAACTCGAGCGCGTAGAGCTGACGGATGGAGTCCGTGGCGGTCTGTTGACCCAGGGCAGCTTTCTATCGGGACACACCTCTTCCAGCACGATAACTTCACCCATTCTACGCGGGATATTCGTGTTGCGACGCGTGCTTTGCCAGGACGTGCCCGAGCCACCGCCCAATGCGACGCAGCAGGAGCCGCCGCCGTCGGAGACGCCGATCCTCACCACGCGAGAGTTCTTCGCGTGGAAGACGTCGATGGTCGCCTGCGTTGGTTGTCACAGCATCATCAACCCCGTCGGGTTCGCTTTCGAGGGCTTCGACGCCATCGGCGTTGCGCGAACGACTGAAGATGGCGCGCCCATCGATACGACGGGCGTCGCCCTATTGTCGGGTCAGCAAATCCCATTTGCTGACGCGCGCGATCTGTCTACGCGGATCGCCGCCTTGCCCGAGGCGCACGGCTGTTACGCCAAGAACTGGTTGCAGTACGCGTATGGTCGACGCGACACCACACAGGACCTTCGCACCATGGGCGTGATCGCCCGCAACTTGGCGACCGACACTTACGGCGTGCGCCAACTGCTCGTCGATCTCACGCGGGGCGCCGCCTTCTCTCATCTGGCAGTTAGCGAGTAGAGTTCGATGACCAGAGCACAGTTTCTCAGTCGGCGCGGTTTCTTGCGAGGCGCTGCAGGTGTTGCCGTAGGGTTACCACTGCTGGAAAGTGTGGGCGCCGGACCGCTGCGTGCGCAGAGCTCCTTTACGCGTCGCTTCTTGTGTTTTCATTGCTCCAGCGGCGTGGAAACGGATCGGTTCTGGCCGACCATCGGGCAGTTGGGGGCCGGGTCGTTTGCAGGCCTGGGGGTTGAGCCGCTGCAGCCGTACGCGGACCGCATTCTCATTCCCCGCGGTGTTCATGGCTACCCCGTGGGTACTTGGACCGGACACCTCGAGGGCACGGGCCAGGCGTTGACGGCCGCGGCGATCAGTGCGTCGGAGTTCGCTCAGGGCGTCTCGATTGACCAGATCATCGCCAGAGAGCTGAACCCCTCGGGTCGTGAAGCCTTGGTGCTGCGTCCAGGTTCACGGGATCTCGGCGTTCCGATGTTCAACAGCATCTCGTATCGTGGGCCTGAGCAGATCGTCGACCCCGAGGCAGACCCGTTCAGAGCCTATCGCTCCCTCGTCGGCACTGCTTCAGAGGTGATGGGTTCACAAGGTGATGCGGTTGCTGAAGCCGTGCTCTCCAAGCGGCAAAGTGTGCTCGACCTGGCGCGCGCCGAGTTCGCAGAACTCCAGGCGCTCAACTTGAGTCAGGCGGACCGCGAGAAGCTCGACGCGCACTTCCAGTTGCTGCGTGATGTCGAAGTCACGATGGCTGACACCGAACTCGTCGGGTGTGTGCTCGATGACGCCACGGTAGCTCAGCTTCAGGGCCTCGACTCAGAACGCGTGGAGGCGAACGAAAACTTCCCGCTGATGGCGCGCTTGCACGTCAAGATCGCGGCCCTGGCGTTGGCTTGTGATCACAATCGCTCCGTGGTCATCCAGTGGGGCGGCGCCGTCGCAGGCTCCCCGATGTACCAGTGGGACGGTATCGATCACAACTACCGCCACCACCCACTTTCTCACGGCACGACCGAAGACTTCAACGACGTGACGGTCGACGGTTACAAGCAGATGTTGTTCGACATCGACCGCTGGAACATGACCGAGTTTCGCAACTTGCTGGACATCATGGACGGCTACGTGGAAGCGGATGGCCGCACGCTGCTAGACAACACGGTCGTGTTCTACACCAACGAGTTCTCGCACGGTCAGGGGCACACGACAGGGGACTTGCCGCTGATGGTCGTGGGAGGGGCGGGCTACTTCAAACAAGGTCAGTCGATTCTCGTCGATGGCAGTCAGGCAGACATCGCCGGCGTCGAGGGAGCCAACGGCAACAGCAACAAGATGCTGGCGACCGTGCTCAACGCCGTGGGGATCCCGACACCGAGTTTCAGTGACGGCCCCAGCGGCGAGTTCGACGAGCTCAAGGCCTGACGTCAGTTCCACGCTCGCCGTAGCGGTGTGGCAGGGGCTTACCAACGTGAAATCGCTCCGATCTAGTCGTCGCAGGTGCCTACGCCCGTGTTCCCCGTCGTGTCTGAACCGCCGCTGAGCGTTTCAATCGATTCGAGCAACAGGTCGGCTTCGCATGGGGGCAGTACGGTATTTCTCACGATCGCGGCGTTGCCGCCGACGGACTCCAAATTGTGCAACCCTCGCAGCTGCGTCAGGGACTCGTGGTCGGTGATCTCCAAGTCCGTTCCCAAGCTGGTGAGTGCGCTGAAGCCGTCCATGTTCTGAAGCGCACCGTTGGTGTTGAACTTGAGCCTGCCGCCTATGGAACGAAGGGACGAAAACCCGTCGACGTTCGGTAGCGCTGCGTTGTTCATGAATACGACGTTGTAGCCCACGGTCTCCAGAGACGACAGGGCATCGATGTTGGTCAGCTGGTTGTTGCTGAGCAGCACCAACTCTCCGCCCACGCTCTGCAACGCGTCGAGGCCGTCCAGGTTCGGTAGGTCAGTGGTGCGAAACCACAGCCCTGGAAACGGCGTTTCCCCGACGCCAACACGCTCCAGACAAGACAGAGCTTGCACGGACGTGATGGCTGAACTCGTCTGTGTGATCACCAGGCGTCCTGTGACTTCGACGACTCCCGCGAGTTCGTCGAGTTCTTCCTGGCTCCCAACGTCGACGTCACCCTCGAGCACGATGCCGCACTCGACGGAGGTTTGCCCGCCGGACTCAACTGTGTCGACACTTCCCGCGTCGAGACCCGCTTCTGTCTGCGAAGGGCCAACGAGCGGCCCATCGTCAGCGTCAGAGTCGTCAGAGTCATCAGAGTCGTCAGAGTCATCCGGCATGTTTGCCCCGATGCCGCCGTCGCGGACCGCTGCGGGGCTCGCATCGGTCGATCCCATGTCGTCCGACAGCGCGTCATCCGACGGCGTGCCGTCGCTCGCGTCGTCGCTGTTCGAGGGTTCGTCGGTGGCGGGGGGGAGCGACACATTATCTGGCCCGGAGTCAACGTCGTCGATAGTTCCGTCATCCGTTTCCGCGGGGACCTCAGGGTTGTTCGCAGGAGACGCCTGGTCGTCGGAAGCAGCCGAGCCAGCTTCGGCGGTGTCTTCATCCGTACGCGCTGCTGAATCCAGTTCGCAGTAACTCGCGCCCGCGCTGCACGACGCGCCATCGCCGCAGCTTGCGTTGGATTCTGCGGTCGTGCACTCAGAGTCAGATTCGCAGGTGCGCGTGCAATGTCCACAGATGCAGGCAAGCTCGCTCCCGCACTCCGCGCTCTCGTCACACGGCGACAGCCAGTTGGTTTTCGTATCCGAGCTCTGGGTGGAGGTCGTGGTTCCCTCGCAGCCAGTCGCCCCTGCGATGCAGAGCACCAGTACCGCCAAAGACACTCGAGAGTTTCGCCTAGTCATGTCGCCTCGTTCTTACTGCTATTGCGAGCGCTTTCAGTTGCTCGCCGTGTCGCGCGTTACCATCGTGATCACTCCAGTCGTGCAATCAATCGAGCTCGTCCTGAGAGAGGTGTTGTCCGAAGTAGAACGTGACCTTCATGGCATCTTCGGGCGGAGGGTTGGCGTCGTTCCATTGCGTGACGTCGCTCCAGAGTTCCTCCAAATCTGCTCTGAGGCCACCGAGCAGCGCGTAGACTCGGTCGCGCTGGGGGTGCTTTGGATGAACAGTGAAGGTGTATGTCCCGCCGCCGATCCGCTCGCGCTCCGAGGATTTGCCGTACTTCAGCTTGGCGGCAATAGCCGTCGCGACGGCACGGAAGTGGTCCGCTACCGCAACCTCCCAGCCCTGCTCGGCCCCGACTGGAATGTCGAGATTTCGAGCGGAAAGCCGCCCGTCCAGTTCCTGCAGCTTTCCGTCTTCGATGAGCGTCTTCAGTGCAGCGCTGATGGAGTCAGCCGTAACGTTGAGTTGCTGCGACACACTCTCGCGACTCGTGGCGCGGCCCGTGGCGACCAACTGCCAAATCCACTGAACGACAGCTTCCTGCTCGGCAATTTTCGTGAGGCGCGCCAGATCTCTCTCACTCGTCAGTCCGAAAATGCGCGACGCGCCGCGGCCGCTGGCGAAGGCGAGCCCGCTCCCGACCAAGTCGTTGAGCACGGTCGTGATTTCCGCAGCGGTCCGAAGGCGCAAAGCCGCCTGAAGTTCGGCTTTCGTCTTCACACCTCCGCTCAGTTGTTCGTGCACGTCTTGCCACAGCGAGGTTTCTGGTTGGGACGCCTCGCTCAGCCGTTGAAACTTCAGCTGGTACGACCTCAGCGCAAGTCCGAACATGTCAGCAACGACGGTGCGGCGTACGCCTTGCGCCTCTAACTCTCGCGCGAGCTCCAGAAACACCTGATCCGCGATGCTCGCTAGCGGCGCACGCAAGCCCGCAGCTGTCGACACCTGTGCGATTAACACCGTGGTCTGCCGCACGATCTCGTCGATGAGCAGGCGAACATGCATGCCGCTCACGATAGCCGCAAGCCACGTCGCGTCTACATGAAATGTTTTTCACGTGAGCGTGGCGCGGCGCGGTCACAGCAACATCGCTCGATCACCAAAGTCTCAGGCGTTGGGGTGCATTGTCCCACAGCAGTTTGCCGCCCTGTTTGTTTGGCGTCAGCCAGCCGTCAGAAGAAATGGAGTAGTCGTATTGGACGAACTCGGACGATCGTGGTTCCGCTTCCCAGCTCCAGTCATCGCCGCGCGGTTTTCGAACGAACTGTGTCGTCGCTTCTTCCATACGCAGCATGAGCGGCCGCTTGCAGTCGGCGGGGGCGGCGCCGACCACGCACAATACCTCACTCGTCTGCGTGTAGGTCGTGAGCTCGGTGCCCGCATTTCCCTTTATGAAGTCGGTGGTGCGGCTGCGCACGACGAGCAGATTTCGACCGTGTATTCGTCGTTCGGTGATCGAGACCAACTCGACGTCGGGCGTGGCTGTAGATCCCGCGTCAACCTGCTCCAGGTAGCGCTGCAGATGCAGGCCATCGGGAAGCCGTTCCACGAGCATCAGCTCCGAGGGGATACTCAGGCTCTCGCTCGCGGTGCTCAACTGGTGTACGGCGAGGAAACGTTTGTCACTGCTCTCGCCGACTACGCTGCACGTGTCTACCTCGAGTGGCAACAGGTTGGCGTCATTCCCTGCATCCCGAGCGTTACATTCACACAGCTCCGCCATATTCGACGGTCGGTCGCACACGGCGTTCACGTCGGGAAGACCCCGGAGCTTGGCGCGTACGGACGGATGTTCGCGCAACTGGAGCGACAGGTCGAACAGTAACGCCGCCCGCAACGCCGCCTGCGCTTGGAGTTCTCCCAGGCCTTGGTTGAACGCGACCTTCGCTCGCAACTCGTCGTCACCCGCCGCGTCGCTGAACGCTTGACGGTTGAGCTCAGTCGCGACGTCCAGGTGGCCTGCCCGCAGCGCAGCGTAACCTGCTGCAGCGTTCGCTTCGGGCAGCGGCTGCGAGGCTACGCTGGCGGCTGATCGAAACGCGAGGTAGGCTCCAGTCCAATCCTCGACGGCGGCCAAACGTCGCCCACGAGCCATGTACGTGTCTGTGCTTTCTGGACACGGACAAGCGGGCTGAGGGAGCGGTGTTTTCGCGGTGGGAGTGGGGGTGGGGGCCGGGTTCTCGGGCGTTGGCTCCGAAGTAACGGGCGGTTTTGGGGATTCACGCGAGCCGTCATCGCCAGCAATGAGGGGTTGGCTGCTGTCGGCAGTAACGGTTGGGGGAGCGTGTGATTCCGCTGCGGTGCCGGGCGAGCTTGGTGTCGACTCTGCCGATGGGGCGGCACGCGGCGCGCACGCGAGCGCGGCCGAAATCGCTAGTGCCGCACATCCAGGTTGACCCGCTCGAAGCAGCATTCGCGGGTTTGTATCACGTTTCGAGCGCCCCGCAGGATCGCGTAAGACACCAACCGGGAGCTTCCGGGGAGGAAGAAGACGACGCGCCGAGAGCGCTCCGTCTTCGACAGATCGAGCGCCCTTGCGTCCGACTCACTTTGGGGGCGGACCGTACAGTGACGGGCGATGGTTGGTGTAGCCAAACGAGCCGCTGCCGGTGATGGTCTGCACGACGTTGCTTTCGGGGTCGACTTCCACGATCGTCCCGGAGTTGGAGTAGGTGATCAGGGTGTTGCCGTTGGGTAAACGCTGGACGTCTCCCAACGTCGGGCTGGATTCGCCTCCTGCATACTCCCACACCTTGGTCGCGGTCATGTTGGTCTCGTCGATCTGGAACTCGAGCACCGCTGACGCACCCCCACCGAAGCCGCCGCCACCGCCGCCGCCCGCGCCGTTGTTGTTGAATAGTAGAAAGGTGCCTTCGGGCGTGATGTGGTGGCCGTGGTTCACGGACCAGCCCTCGACGCCGCTAAAACTCGCACCGACCGGGTTGTTGCCCCCCAGCTGCCAGACGAGCTGACCCGTGCGGGATACCTTCACGTACAGATTCGGGTTACGGTCGCTGATCGTGTAGCTGTCGTCATAGGGGTGGTAGATGATCGAGTTCGAATGGTAAGTGTTCGAGTTGTAGATGTTCGAGCCGATGGTCGTGATGACGTTGATGCTCCCGTCGGGACTGCGCTCGACCAAGTCGCTCGGTGGGTCCATGCCGCCGCCACTCCACAACATCGCCGTGACTATGCCGCCGGGCGCGACGGTGAAGTCGTGATGCGCGTCGTCTAATCCCGCTACGTTCGACTCGACGTCCATTCCGTCCATGGACACGCGCCGCATCGCGCCGCCGCCATTGTTGCCGACGTTGAGCGAGAGCATCCACATGTTGGCGCCTTCCCAGTCCATGCGTGCACGGCTGGTGCTCGGAGGAGCATCCGACCACCAAACGGGGTCGCCGTCTTGATCGACGATATACACTAGGCCGCCGCCGCCGCCGCCGCCCGGAGTCCCACCTCCAAATCCGCCGGCGCCGATGTTGCCGATGCCGTCGCTGAGAACCATGAACCCAGGAGCCACCGCAGCTGGATTGGCTACATCCATATTCAAGACCGTGACGTTGTTGTCGACTGGCCCGGTGTCGATGGTGTGCTCCTCACTGGTGCATACCTCGGTCCCGGCCTCGGCCACCACACGGTAGACGTAGCGCTGGTCACCCTTCATTCCGAGCAGCAACGTCCGATTGGTCGCGCTCGGCGACTCTACGGGCGCGACCAGCGTGCTGTCGGCGCCCTCGAGGCCAAACTCGATGCGCGCCGCGGTCATGCCTTGTAAATCTGTCGACCAGTTGACGATCCCCACGGTCGCAATAGCGCCGCTGGGTTCACCCTGGATTTCGAATGTACAGGCGACTTCACCTGCGCTGGGCGTGTCAGTGCTAGCACCATCATCGCTGCCAACCTCTACCTCGCCGACGTCTGTGTCAGTGGTGTCATCGCCGCTCACGTCAGTTTCCGCGGGATCCATTCCGCCCACGTCGGCGGCGGGCACGTCCGAGCCCGAGTTACCCGCGCCGCCTCCGGTTGTAGCCGCCGCGCCCGCACCAGAGCCTGAACCAGCGGTGGACGCGCCCGCGCTATCGGAACTGGCTGAGCCCGTGTCGGCTTGCCCTGGATCCGTCGAGCCGTTGACCGCCCCTGGCGTGGCGACGGACCCGGACCCGGCCGCACCGCTGCTACCCGCGGTCGAGCTCGTGGACGATGCGCCGCCTGTCGCCGTGTTTGAAGTGCCGCTACCTGCGCCGGCCGCGGTATTGGCGCTGGCTGAGCCCGCGGCGCTCGCCATCATGTTGGATTCGTCAGCTTCACCACAGCCGATGACGACGAGCGCTGAGACACAAGCGACTAATGTGGACGAAGCAGACACTCTGCTGGCGAAGGGTGGGGTTTGGGGCATGGGTTCCTCGATGCTGAAGTAGTCTGATGGCTCGTGCTCTGCGGGCCCCTCGGCCTACGAGAGCTGCGGCTCGCGAAAGCGGGACCACTCGCACAGTGGCGAAAGGGGCGCGCAGCAGGCGTGAAATGCGGCAGCACGCCTAGTGTTTTTCGATGTTTGTCGCGTGGCGCCGACGAGACGCACGCACACGTATCCAACGTATCGAATTGTGACTTCATATGCGCCCCTGCCGTGATCCATCGCATGCCTTCACGGGTTATCAGGGTGAATTTTTCCTTGGCTTCCGGGGAGGACGAATCGGTCCGTGCCCTCGCGCCCGCGAAATGTGAAGACCCGAATCGCCGAGAAACGTCCGTCATCGCCTCTCGCGAGGCAAGTAGCGCTTGCGAACCTGCTGAATCGGAAGTGCAACCGACAGCGTGACTGGGCGAAAGCACTCTTGCTGCTCGTCAAATGGTCAGCCTTGCAGTCGGAGCAGCGCAATCAGGAGTCCCATCGAAACGTGCTCGAGCGTTGGAGTTCGCAACCAGCCGCTGCGACGCCGCACGCGCCGTCAAGAGCCCCGCGACTTCCACCAGTCGTACATGGCTAGAAACATGGGAACTAGACCCATGGCGTCGGGTGCGGCGGAGTACTCGACGCGCGGAGGGGCTTCGGTGTAGATCTTTCGCACTACTAGTCCGTCTTGCTCGCGTGCCAGTAGCTGGCTGGTTAACATCGTCTGGGTGATCGGATGTGCTTTTCGCCGAAGGTCAACGGGTCGATGTGTTTCATCAAATGGCAGAATCTGCAGGATCGACCGTTTTCACTTGCCCCCGAGGGGCGCGGAGCGCGGCGTTGGTAAACACCTGTTCGCTTCCAGCGCCGGCCAGTCGAAGAGGCGAGGCTCGCATCGACGAACACGTCGCGCGTATCAAGGCAGGTAAGGACCTGCGTGATGCGTCAGAATTGACCAAATTGATCACCTACCATGTACGTTCCCGCACGACTTCTGTAGTGGCTCGATGGAGCTAGTTCTACTCGCGACGATCTGGATTCGCGGAAACGAAGGCGAGCTGTCGTACGTCGCACCATTTGCTGACGACAGCGTTTGCGCGCCGTGGGTAGTCGCTTAGACTGCGACGCATGCACTGGCACTTTCTGCGCTTCAACTGGTGGTCGTTAGCCTACGTCGGGTTGAATTCGGTGGCGTGCATCGGCAGCGGAGACGAGTCGAAGGATGCGGACGCAGGCGCGAGCAGAACCGCGTGCGAGCCCGGCAACGAAACCTGTGAGTGTTATCCCAACGACACCTGTAACTCCGGATTGGAGTGCTTTTCGGGCTTGTGTGTGAACCCAAACGAAGGAGCCGAAGACGTAGACTCCGGGCTTGCGAGAAAGGACGCCAGCGCGAGCGCCATTGGGGCGGGCAGCGAATCGAAGGGTGGGGCATCGAACACCCCCGCGACGGACGACGGCTCGGACGCTGACGACGCAGTCCAAGACACTAACGGAGACGAAGGGCCTCGCGGAAACGACGACACGGAAGCCGACGGCGCTGAATACGACGATGCCGAAGCTGACGACCCCGGCGACGCTAGTGACGACACCGACGAGAGTCAGGAGACGCGGACCGACGACGTTGCGGATGATGGGAGTGACCCGGATGAATCGGACGATGGGCAAATGGAAGTCGATGATCCTGCTACCGCAGCGTCCTCCTGCACCATGACCATCGAAGCAATCTTCAGAGACTTCTCCGAATCTCACGCCGACTTCGGCGACCACGTCTGCGGCAACGTGACCCAAGGGGCGGTTGCCGCGACCCTCGATGTAAACGGTCGCCCAGTCATGGGCAGCACCGCGGCCGCGGTGCAAGCTTGCATGAGTAGTGCCTCGAACTTTGCCGAGTGGTACACGGATGGCGACCACAACCTCCGCGTCGAAAAAGACATCGTGCTGTTCGATGACGGCAGGGGCGGATTCGTCAATCGCTTCGGTCCAAACGGTGAGACCTTCGATGCGGTCGAAGATGACGACGCATTCCCCGGCGGTGCGACGCTCGAGGAGTGTGAAGACTCTTGTCGAAACTACGTGGCCCAAAACGAGTTCAACGCGAGCTGCGACAACTACTGCAATGCCGAAGACGCGACCGTACAGCAGCTGGCAGCCGAACTGGCCGATTGGCGAGAAGCGCTGGACGATCCGAGCCTACTCGCCAACGACGCGGGAGTGAGCCCGTCCGTTGAAGAAATTGAGGCCGAGCTCGACGAGCTGGAAGAGATGTTGACGGAAGCAGAAGCCGCCAGCGACGAGTGTCACGATGCTTGTGAAGCAGGTATCGATGCTGGCGCCGAGGAGTGCGCGAGCACTTGTATGCCGTGCAGTTTCAGCTCTGGTTACTGTACGGGCGGCACGCTCGTGCGCCACGACGGCACCCCGCTGTTCTTCCCGCTGGACGACGTCACGGGCCCAACCGCAGACGCGGCGCCCGCGAAAGTACCGTGGGCGTACGGCTACGCCGGGTGGCCGTGGGAAGACGACATCTTCCCAGGCGCGCCTGATCACAACTTCTACTTCACGACTGAAATCCAAACGACGCTCGATCTCCAAGCGGGCAGTACGGCGACTCTCGAGTTCGTCGGTGACGACGATTTGTGGGTATTCATCAACGGTCGCCTGGCACTAGACGTGGGTGGTCTGCACGTGCCCGCGGGCGGTACGGTAACCATCGACACGACATCTGGTACCGTGAGCAGTGATGTTTCGGTGTTCGATTCTGGGGAGACCTACCCGTTCAGCGTCAACAACTGGCCAATCTCATACTTCGACCTCGTGCCTGGCAATCGTTATGCGGTCAGTATTTTCCACGCCGAACGCCAGATGGAGGGTTCGTCGTTCAAGCTTCGCCTCGTAGGATTCGACGCGAGCAGTGTGGAGTGCCCCGAGTAACCGACTCTCAGTTCGATACACCTAGCGACGCTTCGTCCCTGCCGACCGCAGCTCCGGGCGGCGTCAGCTCGAGCCTGCAGCATCTCTGGAGTAACGCGGCCTGCGGTAGTGTTCCCGACCGCCGCGGTTCGCTTGGGTACGGCACAACCCCGCCCTCGACCGTCCACCTAGGACGAACCGCGGGCTGCGGGGTGGGCGGCGAGCGAACGCCGGCGGAGGCCCACGGAG
>CBFGUG010000161.1:0-12382 GCA_965651905.1 uncultured bacterium
GGTCCCCAGTGGTTCTTGCGGCAATCGGCTCGACGCTCTTGCGTTCGCCGTTGCCCAAGATCCCCGACGCGTAGATGGCGAACGACTCCCGCTTGCGCCGATCCTTCAGGTGCAAAGCGATGCGTTCCTCGAAGAACTCTTCCAACCGTGCCGCTGCTCTGATTCCCAATGATTTTGAGGCCATTTGAGGCCCCTCGCACGAAACGCGTCAGATGGAAAAGTTTCTGGCAGTAGTGCTAGTGCTCACGGACTTTCGAACCCCTCTGACCGAGGCTACCTCGGTAATCCCCCTGAGGCAACGTCTAGCACCCGGTAACTTGACTCCGAACCTTAAAGGGTCTGCTCAGCTCGTGAAGCGGGAGTGACGCACTCTGCAGGGCCTTCGGACTTTCACAGAACCAACTCGGTTCAAGAAAGAGACGAAGGGCGAACGTCTATTCCAGCTTGTCGATCTGAAGGTTCATCGTCGTCGCAACGAACACGTTCTTTGCGCTGATCTCACCAACTAGCGCTGATGCTGGCCCGTCGCTTCTCTGGAGCAGGTTGAGTACCTCGATGGCCAGAGCAGGATTCGACTCAAGCGTATCGCGAAGCCGTGGGCCAACGTCGGCAGGAACCGTTTCGCTCCATCCGAGTTTCGCTGCAATCCTGCGCCACAAGTGCTTCCCAGCTTCACCAGATACCCCCTTGGCTGCCTCGGAAGCCACGAGACAGACCGCTGCTACGAGCGCACCGAGCGCGTTTGGCTCAATCATGATATACCCCATCGTAGCAAACTGGGGACGGACGTGAAACAACCACTGGTCGAGCGAGTTGAAGCAACGAATTCGTTCGTTGCCCATGTTCTCAACATCAATGCAGATTTTCAGCAGTCGGCCGAGTTTGAGGCAAGCGTCAGAAGCCGCCTTACAGCCGTGACGCGACTGCTCACAGTGTTGGCAGTTGTCGCGTCTTTGTTGTTTGCCGTCGTGGCAGCCGCCGCAGGTATCGGCATATACGCCGTTCTTGCGGGAGGTCTCACAATAACGGCTGCCAGGGGGAGCATCGTCATCTACCTGACTCGCCAGGCCCAACTTATCACGCAGACATCGGGCGCGCAGGTAGGAGCGGTCGTCACGGGATTGGGGCAAGGAGCAGAGGAGTTTGCGCGGACCGCGACGATGGCGAGTGCCAACGCCCCCATGGTAGCCGCCGTGAGCAAGCCCTTGGTCACGGCGGTTTTCGTGGCAGCGACAGGCACAGGGGCCGCGGCTGGCACCCATGTCGTCGCTAGCGAATTGGTGACTCGCACGGCTGATTCCTCGCTCGATGAATCCCGAGATTCCACATTTCGTGCGAGTGCGCCGAAGGGACGCCCTGTCGGCAACACGTCGCCAAGTTCAGGTCCAGTCGCTGTCACAGAACCGCCCTTGGACGAGGACGCAGCGGTTGCAGACTTCGCCGATCTTCCACCCGATGAGCGTTCCGGACCGGTAGGCGACGAGCCGAAGGAATGTCGTTGTAGGTGCGAAAACTCCTGGTTCGAATCTATCTCCACATCCGGCTGTGACAACTCGGTTTGCAAGGCGAGCTGTTCTGACTGCACGTCTAACTACTTTGTTGCGCCCGATGGGACCAGCAGGCTGAAGCCGAAATGTAGCTGTGAGTTCCCGACCTGGATCGACGAGGACGGCATCAAACGGGCGAAGCGCTGGTGTCTGAAAGCTGAACCTGACTGACTAACTAGTCATCCAGTCCTTGACTCCCCCAACCTCCGCAAGTCGCCCCGAGTCATCGGTCCTTTCAGCCAGCACAGCGTGCTGCGCGACTGCAGCAGCCCCAGTTCGTTGGGGCGATGGAGGTTGCGGAGGACGAACCAGCGCGGGGTCAGGGCTTTGAGGATTGAGCGGAGTTTGTCTCTTGTGGCGCCGGCTGCTCGGGTGTGGGTCATCGCTTCGACGACGCGGCGGCGATCGGCGTCGGTTGAGAGTCGACCGAGACACCAGAAGCCCGCGTTGGATAAGATGCGGTAGTCGACGTCCATGGGGTTTTGGGTCGCGACGATGACGCCGAGACCGTAGGCGCGCGCTTGCTTCACGAGAGAGAGCAGGGGCTTTTTCGTGGGCGGGTCTTTGGGGTGAGGCGGCGCGAAGCCGTACACCTCGTCGAAGACGAGCAGCGCGCGCAAGTGGCGGGTGCCCGCTTGGGTGCGCACCCACGCAAGCAACTGGTCGAGCACGATGCCGAGCACGAGTGAACGCTCGTCGTCGTCGAGGTGCGCGACGCTGACGATGGTGGCCGGCGTGCGCCCGTCGGCGCGCGGGGCGAGCCATGCGTCGATGTCGAGAGCGGCGCCCATGCGCCACGACTCGAAAGTGGGGGAAGCAAGCAACGTGTTGAGCGCGGTCATCAGCGACGTGCGCTCGCGCAGCGGCAAGAACTCGTCGATGGGCATCGCGCCGATGGACTGCACAGGTGGCTCGTTCACGTCGTGAAGCAACGTGCGCACGTCGGCTTTGCCACCTTCGCGCAAGCGCCGCTCGGCGAGGATCGACAGCACGACGTGATCACGGCTGCGCGTGGGATCCGGATCGCGACCGAGCAAGCGCAAGAGCAGCGATATCGATGCGCTCAGTGCTTCGCGCGCGGTCTCGGGGTCCGATTGCCACAGCGGCGACGGCAACTCGAGACACGACAGCACGTTCAAGGGTTCGCCCGCTTGCGTGCCCGGGGTGAGCACGCGCACGGCCGCGCGGCGCCGCAACTCACGCACGTCGTCGGGACCGAGCTGCCACTCGGCGAGTTGCTTGCGCCAGCGCGCAGACAGTTCAGCTGCGAGCTCTTCGCGCGACACGTCACGTCGGTGCAGCGTTGCCTCGTCGAGCCACGGCGCAAACTGCTCGGCGCTCAGCTGGTCGAAGGTGAGCATCAGGTTCGGGAGATCGCCCTTGACGTCGATCATCACCACGGGGACGCCCGCGCGCAGCGCTTCTTCGACCAGCACCATCAGCAGGCCCGTTTTCCCGCTGCCCGTTGCACCCGCCACGATGCCATGCGTGACCAGATGGTCGCACGGTAGTTGATAGGCTTGGGTGGAGCCCGAACCATCGAGCGGCCTCACGCCGCCAAGCGCGAGGCCGTGTTTCATCGACACTGTCGTTACTCGATTCGTTTACTGTTGCCGTTTATGAGCCGTCATTCACCTGCGGCGGCAAATGGACCATCACCGCCGCCGATAGGGGATGACCCGTTGCTCGCGTTGGGTGCGGGGGGCACCACCGCCTCTGATGCGACCTCAACTTCCACTTCTCGCGAGGTCGAACGGGAGCTGGCGTTGCGGCGCAAGCTGGGCGCCACACGGTCGAGCTCGCCTTCTTTCCAGAGCAAGAAATTCAGCCCGCGCCTACACTGGTCGTACGCGCGATCGAGCAGGGTCCACGCGGCGCGGACGCGCTGTGAGTCGAGCCCGGGGCGCACAGGCTTCTGTTCGCGCTTGCTGACCATGGCGAAGAGATACGGCCCAATTTGCGCGCCGCGATCGAGATCTGCCTCGGTGACGGAGCACAGGTTTTCGACGAGAGTCCACTTCCCGCGGTAGAGGCCCACGAGGGCGACGACGTCGCTCGCTACGTCTTTATAGCCAGAGCCGTCTTTGATCTTGGCCACGGCTTCTTCGTCAAAGTAGTCCTCTGCCGCCAGCGGCTCTGCCCAGTTCAGGAGCCTGGCGCGCAGCGCGGTGCATTCTTCGAGCAGCGAACTGAACTGCTCGGGCTTTGCGTCCCCAAGGTTGGTCACGAACACGTACCAAGCTGCCGTCGCATAGTCGACGAGCCCGTCCACGTTGCGGATGTCGTACTCCGGCAACTCCGCCAACCGATCGCGATATTCGACGATTCTGTCGGCAACACCGAGCACGCTCGACGTGGCGGACACCACGTCGATATTCATGGCCGTGAAGTCTGCAGGCGGCAGTGCCTCCAGCTCGGGCTTCACCCTTTCGAACGCGCGCTCAGCCGCGTTGAGGTCATTCAAAACCGCTGCAACATCCACCCCACACCTCCAATGAAAAGAACCCCTGACGACCACGCCAGAGACTTGGTGTTCATGATTCAGCCGCTCCCCAATCGCAGCGACCGAACAAGCTGCTAGCACAGTGAACCACATGTCGGAAGAGCGGTGTGTGCAATAAGGTAACCCTGTTCGGCTGAGGGTTCAGACTTTGGGGGAGCATCTCGGGGTTTCTCCCAAACTTGGGTTTTGGTTTTAGGCTGACTGTGAAGATGTCTGCGTCGTGCATCGATCGGGTGTTGCACCGTGTTATCCCGTGACGCGTCGCGACGAATGGATTTGGTGATGTTGATTGTTGGCGCGGTGCGGCGATGTGACGGCTTGATGGCGTCGGGTAGTTGATGCGACGCGATGCGCCAGGGGGTTGAGGGCAGAGGCGCGAGTGCTGTTGTGTATTGATGCGACGCGGTACGTGAAGCGGATGAACGGGTCGAGGATCGTGATGCGTTGATGCGACACGACGCGTGAAATGCGTGAGCACGCGTGATGCGAGCGAGCTGCTGCGATGCGGCACGTGAAGTGGCTGAACGGAGGCGGTGCGATCGTCGTGAACCTGGTGCGGCACGACGTGGCTTTCGTTGGTCCACGACGCGGCGCAGCGTGCTGGACGCGGTGCGTCGCTGGCGGTCCGCGAGGGGGGCGGCGCCCCATCGCACTCGAGCGCTCATTCAGCCTTCTCTCGCGTCTCTACCAGGAGCGGGTAACCCGCTCCTCCACGCGCTCGGAGGCTGAAAATGAGCGGGTGACCCGCTCGTTTTTGTCGGCCCTCTGTTCGTTTGAGCGGGTGACCCGCTCAAATCACCGAGATTTTCAAAAATGGCGAGCGGGTGACCCGCTCTCGCAAAGGCGCCATGGCCCTCCCAGAGCGGGTGACCCGCTCGAAAAACGCGAACTTGGCCAAAAAATGAGCGGGTGACCCGCTCTGCGGAGGTGAGAGGGGGTGATTTGGAGCGGGTGACCCGCTCGGGGAGATGGAGGCGTTGGAGGTCTGAATGACGCGGCGCGTGGCGTCACTTGCAGCTCGTCGATGACGCGCCGCGACGCGGCTGGAGGCCAGCCGCTGCCTGACGCTGTGCAGCATGAGAGTGAACGCGAGCTCGCAGCGCGCGGCGTCGTGGTGACACTTGGTGGCTTGGTCGTAAGTGTTTGTCTGCGACGTGTCGGCGCAGCGGCTGCGACTGGGGCGCGTCAGTTTGCGACGAAGGCGACGCTCGGATGTCTTGTTGTGTGGTGCTGCGCGGCGTTGAAGGGTTCGCGTGCGACGCGGCGCGGCGTTAACGAGTTGCAGTCGGTTCGCGAGGTGACGCGGCATGTCGACGCGTTGGACTGCGTGCGACCCGTCGATGTATTGGGCTGACGGAACATGTCGATGTGTTGAGTCAGCTGGTGCGGTTGGCTGCTCGCGGGAGTCGGAAGAATCACCATTGACGCGGTGGTGTGCCGTGGGTAACCGAAAAGCTCTTGCGTGACATTCACGCATAGAGAGGAGGCCAATATGGCAAACGCTCGTTTCGAGATCCGTCGCAGCAAAGATCATCAGTTCTATTTCAATCTTTTCGCTCCCAACAACCAAGTCATCCTCAACAGCGAAACCTACACTGAGAAGGCGAAGGCTCAGCAGGGCGTCGCTTCCGTCAAAACTCACGCTCCAGTCGACGAAAACTTCGACCGGCGCGTCGCCCGCGACGGTTCTCCCTACTTCGTGCTGCGCGCCAACAACAACCACGTCATCGGCAACAGCGAGATGTACTCGTCCAACCAAAAGCGCGACGAGGGCATCGACGCCGTGAAGCGGCACGCGCCCGACGCGGAGATTCAGGACAAGACTTGAGGGGGATGCCGAGCGACGCTACGGCAGAAGCCCCCTACCCGTGAACGTGCCGGGCGTCGGGCTTGAAGGGACCGGGGGGAGCCACGTTGGCGATGCGACGCAACTGGAGGCCTATTGGGGCCGAACGACCCCACAATGGGACCCTTCTTGTTGACTGATACCGTGTTCAGTATACGCTTCCGAGGCTGCTGTGGGAACCGACGCATTCTTTGAAGAGTCTCGGGAGCAGTCGCAGATCAAGGCTGCGATTGTTTCCAAGTACTTCGCGGCGTGGGCGAAGGTGATTGTCCCCTGGGCACGCAAGACAGGGTCCGGCCGCGTCGCCTACATCGACCTGTTTGCCGGCCCGGGGCGCTACGACGACCAAACGAAGTCGACACCGGTGATGGTCCTGGAGAAGGCGATCGCTAACCCAGCACTACGAGAAACGCTCGTCGCCCACTTCAACGACAAAGACCAAACCCACTGCCGATCGCTGGCAGAGGTCATCGATACGATTCCAGGCATCGGTCAACTCAAGTACAAGCCCAAAGTGCATCACTCCGAAGTCGGTGAAGACCTCGTGAAGAGGTTCGAGGGAATGAAGCTGATACCAACGCTTTTCTTCGTCGACCCATGGGGATACAAGGGCCTATCGCTGCGTCTGGTGAACGCGGTGCTCAAGGACTGGGGTTGCGACTGCATCTTCTTCTTCAACTACAATCGCATCAGTATGGGGCTGTCCAATGACCTGGTCCGGGAGCACATGAGCGCGTTGTTCGGTGAACAGCGCGCAGACTCTGTGCGAGCCAAGATCGAAGGAGCGTCGTCCGCTGACCGCGAGCTGATTGTCACCGAGGAACTTGCCAGCGCGCTCAAGGACATGGGCGGCAAATACGTTCTTCCTTTTCGCTTCCGGAAGGAGCGGGGCAACCGCCCGAGCCACCACCTCGTCTTCGTCAGTAAGCACGTACGCGGCTACAACATGATGAAGGACATCATGGCAGCGGAGAGTTCCAGTCGAGATCAGGGCGTTCCCAGCTTTGAGTACAGCCTCGCAGACCGTCGCTTTCCCACTCTGTTCGAGCTGACGCGACCGTTGGACGATCTGGAGGCGATGCTGCTGGATGCCTTTGCCGGCCGTGTGTTGAAGATGGAGGATGTCTTCAATGAGCACCAGGTGGGCACCCGCTTCGTGCAAGCGAACTACAAGGACGCTCTGCGCAATCTCGAGGCGAAGGGCCGCATCACCGCCCAGCCACCGGCCGCCAAGCGTCCCAAGCGCAAAGGAGTCGTGACTTTTTCGGGGAAGGTCGTAGTACGCTTTCCCAGGAGTGAATGAATGGGCCTTGGGTCAGCAATCGAGTGGACGGAGTCCACCTGGAACCCGGTTACCGGCTGCACGAAAATCAGCCCCGGGTGCAAGCATTGCTACGCCGAGCGCATGGCGAAGCGTTTGAAGGCGATGGGCCAACCCAACTACGCCACTGGCTTCAAGCTTGCTGTCCACCCGTCGACCCTCGAGCTTCCTCTGCGCTGGAAGAAGCCGAAGACGATATTCGTCAACTCCATGAGCGATCTATTTCACAAGGATGTACCCGTGCACTTCATCCGCGAAGTATTCGGCGTCATGGCGGCCGCACACTGGCATCGCTTTCAGGTGCTCACCAAGCGGGCGGAGCGCCTTCGCTCACTCAGTTCTCGCCTTAACTGGTGCCCGAATGTGTGGATGGGAGTCAGCGTGGAGTCTGAGCGCTACATCAGTCGGATTGACGACCTGCGGGCTACCAACGCCGCAGTGAAGTTCTTGTCACTCGAACCCCTCCTCGGACCTCTCGCCAATCTGCCACTCGAAGGCATCGACTGGGTGATCGTCGGCGGCGAATCGGGACCGGGCGCGCGCGCGATGGCCCCAGGCTGGGTGATGGACATCAAGGCACAGTGCGCAGCGGCGGGCGTGCCCTTCTTCTTCAAGCAGTGGGGCGGCGTGCAAAAGAAGAAGACCGGGCGGTTACTCGAGGGGCGCACTTGGGACGAGATGCCCACGGCCGCGGAGTAGCAGTTCCGGGTTCTCTGTCGTGGCGTAATCCGCCATCAACGCTTCCCGAGGGTGACCGCTCTGCGGCGCGTCCGTCGAATCGGGTCAACTCCGAGACTTGGGCGGCCCTCACCAGCCATCCCACCTGCGCCCACGTCTCGTTTGCCGCAAGCAGGCGAAAACCTGTGACTATCACTTACTGCCAGGGCGTGGGGTGTCGCCCTGCGGGGTGCGCGGACTGTTGGCCATCGAGCTGCAGCGTCGAAAATAGTAGACTTTTCCCATAGTTCGGCCAGCGAGGCTTGGGCATCATCGCGGTAATGCCGAAGAAACGGGACGTTCTCGATCAACTCAAGCGTGACGAGCTGCTCAGCGCCGTCGAACTGTTCGAGCTGGAGGTGGACGATCGCCGCGTCCGTGACCAATTGGTGGACGCACTGGGTAGTTCGCGCAGAGCGGCGTTGCCCGCTATTTTGGAGCCGCTATCGCGCGCTCGCCTGAAGGAGCTGTGCCGCGCGTTGGAGTTGGATGACGGCGGGCGCGCCAAAGCGGTTCTCGTCGACCGGCTCACTGGCAATGGCGTCACGAAGACAGCCGCGCCGAGCGAGCCGGGCACTGAGAAGGCCCCGCCAAGCAAGAAGCGCAAGCCCGATCCGAAGACCGATCCCATCGCTCACGCCGAAGAAGTTGCGGCGGAGGCCGCGCACGCGGCTGAGGAAGGGCGCCTGACGACGGAGCAGCTGGAGGGTTACCTGTGGTCTGCGGCGGACATTTTGCGCGGCAGTATCGACTCCAGCGACTACAAGAACTTCATCTTTGGGCTGCTGTTCCTCAAGCGCTTGAGCGACCGTTTTGAAGAGGAGTGCGAGGCGCTCGTCGCCGATGGCTTTGATCCAGACGACGAGGACGAACATCAGTTCTGGGTGCCGAAAGCCGCACGTTGGGCGACGATTCAGAAGACGGCTATGGACGTGGGTGAATGCCTCAACCGCGCGTCCGCCGCACTGGAAGAGAAGAACAACTCGCTGGAAGGTGTGCTCGCGGGTGTCGACTACAACGACGAACGCAAGCTCGGAGACGCCAAGCAGCGTGACCAGGTGTTGCTCAGGCTGGTGCAGCACTTCTCCAAGGTGAACCTGCGCAACGCCAACCTGAGTGAGCCGGACATGCTCGGCCGCGCTTACGAGTACTTGATCGAGAGGTTCGCGGACGACGCGGGCAAGAAGGGCGGCGAGTTTTATACGCCCAACATGGTGGTGAAGTTGTTGGTGGAGCTATTGCAGCCCGCGGAGGGCATGCGCATCTGCGATCCCACCTGTGGCTCTGGCGGCATGCTGATTCAGTGCGCCGGTTACGTGGAGCGCCAGGGTGGCAACCGCCGCAACTTGAGCTTGTTCGGCCAAGAGAAGAACCTGGGCACGTGGGCGATCTGCAAGATGAACATGCTGCTGCATGGCCGCCCCAGCGACCGCATCGAAAAAGGCGACACCATCCGCGACCCCAAGCTCGTACACGACGGCGAGCTGATGTTGTTTGATCGGGTGATCGCCAACCCTCCTTTTTCGCTGGATAACTGGGGCCGAGAAGTCGCCGAGAGCGACGGTTACGGGCGCTTCGGCTTTGGCATTCCCCCGAAAACCAAAGGGGACCTGGCGTTCGTGCAGCACATGATCGCCACGCTGAACACCACCGGCAAGATGGGCGTCGTCATGCCCCACGGGGTGCTCTTCCGCGGTAGCGTCGAGGGGGCGATTCGCCAGGGCATTCTTCAGGAAGACTTGGTGGAAGCTGTGGTGGGCCTGCCGCCGAATCTGTTCTACGGCACGGGCATCCCCGCGGCGATTCTGATTGTCAGCCGAGACAAGCCAGAAGCGCGCAAGGGCAAGGTGTTGTTTATCGAAGCCTCGCGCGAGTTCAAGGAGGGCAGCAACCAGAACCATCTTCGACCGGAGGACGTGGCGAAGATTGCGAAGACCGCGGCCGCGTTCAAAGACGTGGAGCGCTACGCGCGGGTCGTGCCGCTCGAAGAAATCGAGAAGAACGACTTCAACCTGAACATCGGTCGCTACGTGGACACCGCCGAGGCTGAGGAGAAGGTGGATGTTGCGAGCGCGGTGGCGAAGCTGCGGGAAGCTGAGAAAGCGCGGGATGAGGCGAGGTCAGCGCTGGATACGTTCTTGACGGAGTTGGGCTATGGCAAGTGAACGAGTCCCAAATGGCTGGACGGTCCAGCATGTTGAGCAATTTGCGGCAATCAAGACTGGAAACCGGGATACGCAGAATCGCATTGCGGGCGGAAAGTACCCGTTCATCGTAAGGTCCCAAACCGTCGAGCGCATAGACTCCTACGGGCACGACGGTGAAGCGGTTCTGACCGCCGGCGACGGCGTCGGCACGGGAAAAGTCTTCCACTACCTCAACGGCAAGTTCGACTATCACCAGCGGGTTTACAACATTCATGAGTTTGCGCCCCACGTCGTAGGCAAGTTCTTCTTCTACTACTTTCAGAAGCACTTCATCGAGCGGGTACGTCGCCTCAGCGCCAAGAACTCGGTTGACTCTGTGCGCCGCGCAATGATCGCCGAGATGCGCATTCCGCTCCCGCCCCTGCCCGAGCAGCGGAAGATTGCGGCGATATTGACGGCGGTGGACGAGACCATCGAGAAGACCGAGGCCGTCATCGAGCAGCTCGGGGTCGTCAAAAAGGCGATGATGCAAGAGCTGCTCACCCGCGGCCTCCCCGGCCGCCACACCCGCTTCAAGGAAACCGAGATCGGCGAAATCCCGGAAGAGTGGGAAATCTGTACTGTGCGCGAAGCCGGTGAGGTAGTCGCCGGAAAGGCCAAGAACAAGCGCCTAGACGCCCCCAACCGTCCCTACTTGCGGGTCGCCAACGTCTTTGACGGCAGAATCGACATCTCGGATGTTCTGCAGATGCCGTTCACCGATGCGGAGTTCGCGCGCTATCGACTCCGAGCTGGCGACATTCTGCTCAACGAAGGCCAGAGCCTAGAACTTGTCGGCAGATGTGCGATGTATCGCGAGGAGTACCCGGACTCTTGTGCGATCCAGAACGCGCTCATTCGCTTCCGCCCAGGACGTGGCCTGCGCGCGGCCTTCGCCGAGCAAGTGTTTCGTTGGTACCAGCACTCTGGCCGCTTCGCCTCGGTTGCAACGCAAACCACGTCCATTGCTCACCTTGGGGTACAGCGTTTCGCATCGATGTTCGTTTCCGTGCCGCAGCTAGAAGAGCAGGACAAGATCATGCAGGTCCTCGACGGGATGGACACGCGAATTCGCGCAGAGAAGGCCACCGTGGCAGCACTATCCAGTACCAAGTCCGCCCTCATGTCCGTCCTCCTCACCGGCGAACTCCGCGTCACCCCCGACGACGCCGCATGACGCGAATTCCGATACACCCCGGGTGCTCACCTGGACCGCGACGGGCACGTCCGATTCCAACTTCCAGCTGCATTCTATCGAGGGCGCTCAATGTCATCTCGCTTTCTTCTGAACGACGCAATCTGGCAAGAACTGCGCGAACGCGTGCCCAGTGCAAAACGTGTGTGCGCCGCAGTCGCCTACCTCGGAAAGGGCGCTGGTGAATTGCTACCGCTCCGTCGGGGTGACGTCTTGCTCGTCGACCTGAGTTTAGCGTCGATGCGTTCTGGTCGGACCGACCCGAGGGAGGTGACCAAGTACTTCAAGCGTGGGGTTCAGGTCTTCTCGCGCGGCTCGCTGCACGCGAAATTCTTCACCATCGACGACGTGTTGATCGCTGGCTCAGCGAACATGTCGCGACACTCCCGCGATTCGCTCGATGAGGCGGCCGTGCTGACGAACGACGTCGCAGCTGTGACACGAGCTCGCGGCGCTTTTGGTCGGTTGTGCACCCAGCTCGTCGGCAAAGAGTACCTCGCAGAGTGCTGCAAGCAGTACCGTCCACCGCGCCGCCCCGCAGGGCCCGGTCGCCGCGAACAGGCGAAGGAACCGGAAAAATTGTGGATCCTCGGTGGTCTCACATACATCGACCCGTCTGAAGAGGAGGAACAGACCCTTCAAGAACTGGCTGATGCTCTACCCCGCCAGTCGAACGACACAGAGGAGACCGAGCGGCACTGGCTTCGCTATCCCAGCGCCTACAAGTTCTTCGAGCGGTTGCAGCTCGGAGACCAAGTGATCGCTTGCACCCGCTACTCGCGAGGCTACGACGTGTCCGCGCCCAGCCAGTACCTTGGAAGGGAAACCTACCGCGACTCGAATGACAAAAAGCGATTCGCCCTGGTTTTCGAACGCCAAATAGGCGCTTCTGAAATTCGGTGGACAGAGTTCACGAAGAGGATGCGAGTGGTCGCACCGACGCTGTTGCGGGCGGCACCACGCACCATACCGATAACCGACGCATCGATCGTCGACGCTGTGTTGCGTCAGTGGACACCCCGCGGCAAGTTTCGCAAGAGGCCCGCCTGACTTCGCGAGCGCAGCTC
>CBFGUG010000162.1:0-12284 GCA_965651905.1 uncultured bacterium
CGGCTCCGATAGGTGATCGTAATCGCACCGGATTCAACGTGATCGGTGCTCTAGGCGTGGCCAGTGTCGTTGAACTCGACACGTCGGGGGATATGGTGTGGGGCTTCGACCAAGGGATCTTTGGGATCTACGGTGTCGATCGATTGGAGAGCGGGAGTACGCTCATCAACGATCAGGCCAATGGGCGTCTACTCGAGGTGTCCGAGTCGGGGCAGCGGTTGTGGTCCTACGGCACGCTGAACCTGCCCGGCGGCTTCCAAGTGCTACCGAACGACGAGCTCTTGATCGCCGTCTTCGGCGAGAACCGAATTGTCCGCATAGCTCGCTGAGCGGCTCTGTCACCCGCCACCATCGGCACCAGTGCCTCGCCGCGCTGAGCTGGGCACGACCAGGTGCCCAAGCTTTGGAGGCGTGGAAGTCGGTGGAGTCGTGCTGGATGCGTCTGCGATACTGAGTCGACGTTCACCTGCGGCTTCGGTCGCGGCGCGATCCCACGGAGCTGCGAATCGACGTTCAGTCCAGTGCGTCGTGGAAGATTGACACGAGACGGGAACCGGTCGCGCGCGTGACGTGCTGAACTTGACGCTACCGATTGTGAGCGTTCCCAATGCGAGGATTAGCGCTAGTTCACTACTTCCCGAGTCCCAAATCACCATGAAACGTACCCACGTCCTCTGCTCGCTCGCTGCTCTTGCCCTTTCTCCCTTCGCTGCGGTGGCCTGCGGCGAATCCGGCTCGGACGACGATGGCTCGTCCTCCGTTGGCGTCGGAGCTGGCGCGTCCGGTTCCAACACAGGCTCATCAACGGCGACTGCCTCCGGGACAGACGCGGCCGGCTCGTCGCCGACTGGCGGCGATACGACGACCACAACGACGGAAACGGGTGGGGGAGCAGCGCCAGGCGGCGGGTCGTGTCCTGCGCCTCCGTGCACTCCGGCGTCTACCACAACGGGCAACGGTGGTGGTGCGGGAGGCGGTTCTGGTGCCGGCGTCGGTAACCCATCGGGCGCAGGCGGAGGTGACACGTCGGGCGCAGGCGGAGGTGACCCATCGGGCGCAGGCGGAGGTGACACGTCGGGCGCAGGCGGAGGTGACACATCGGGCGCTGGTGGAGCAGGGGCCGGGGGTGGCGATACTGTCGAACCTGTGGACGACTCGACGCCTGCAGATGATTCGATGCCGACAGATGACTCGATGCCTGCAGATGATGACAGCGCGGAGCCGATTGCTGAACGAGGCGAAGGGCCGTGCGACATCTACAACGCGGCCGGCAACGAGTGCGTTGCGGCCTACAGCACCATTCGAGCGCTGAGGCAGGACTACGATGGGCCGCTCTACCAGGTGCGCAGCGGAAGTAACGCGATGAACACTGGTTCGGGCGGCGAGCTGCACGACATTCCGCAGACCGCGGCCGGGTTCGCGGACGCGGCGGTTCAAGACGACGTCTGCGCGGGGACAATTTGCACCGTCTCGCTGCTCTACGATCAGTCGGGTCGCGGCAACGACCTGCCAGTGGCCAAGCGAGGCCGTTCAGAGGGCGGCGAGTTCGCAGACGACGACGATTTCGAGACCATCGCGGACGCCGGACCGCTGACGGTTGGCGGCAACAACGTGTACTCGATGTACATGGAAGCCCGACAGGGCTACCGCCTGCCGGGGATTGGCGACGGGATGGCCAGAGGTACGGAGCCGCAGGCTATCTACATGCTGGCGGATGGTACGCACTCAGGAAGCGCTTGCTGCTGGGACTTCGGCAACGTGGTTCCTGACGCATCCGGCCAGTGGCAGTTCATGAACACGTTGTTCCTCGGTATCGCGTACTGGGGCCGAGGCGCCGGCAGTGGCCCATGGTTCATGGCTGATTTCGAGGCAGGAGTCTGGGCTGGCGGTTCCAATCCCGGCGAGCCTGGGTGGGGCGCTCTGGACGATGAGGCTCCGCCCAACGAGGCGAACCCGTCCATGCGAGTGCCGTTCGCTCTGGGCTTCCTGAAGACAAACCAGAACTACGCCCTTCGAATGGCAGATCTTTCTGCTTCGGAGATCACGACAGCGTACGAGGGGCCCATGCCCAAGGCGATGGATAATCAAGGCGGGATTGTTCTGGGAGTTGGCGGTGACAACAGCAACAACTCTTGGGGAACCTTCTTCGAGGGCGCCATCGTGCTTGGCTATCCCGCGGACGATACCGAGCTTGCCGTAATGCAGAATATTCAGGCTGTTGGTTACGGCATGTGAGCCGCGGGCAGATAGCCCCGGGCCCCGGCGGGCTCGTAGGTAACGCTCGCGGTACCGAAACGTTGTGCAGAGGGTTTACGTCGGGCGCAGTAACCCGATTCCGAGCAGGAGCATGGCGATGCACACCGCTTTTTGCGCCGTGAACGGTTCGGCGAAGAAGACCATGGCACCGAAGGCGGAGATCGCGGGTGAGTTCCGACCACCGTCGCGAAACAACAGCGGCTCGAGTTCGGCGTCGGAGCTCCAGCAGCAGGCGACCAGTTGGAGCTCTTGGGGGGAGAATGTGGTTGTTCATCTGACGCAAGCAGGCATCGCCGGGGGTGGATGCGTGCTCTTGGTGCGGATAGCCTTCCCCCCGAGGGATTCATTGGACGCCTTCGGCGCCTCGGCTCGCCACACGCCGTTGTTGCCAGTTCGATTGCCTTTGACCCCCGAGGCAGCAGCGTAGAACGAGCCAGCTCTGGATTGCCACAGTGCCTCACGGCAACCAGCCCCAAGCAATTCCCACGCTCGGCTGCAGTCGCCAAGTCGGGGTAGACGACACCAAGCTACCATCGGTTGCACGTACGGTGTGATCGGTGCGCACGGGGTACCAATCTGTCATCACTTGCAGCTGCAGCTGATGCTCGGAGTGAACGCGCCACTCGAAAAACGCGCCTGCTCCGAAAGAAGTGTTCACGACGACGTGGCTGGCAGAAGCGGTGACGTCGGCCGGAGTCGCTCGTGTCGTGCGTGATGAACGTTCGACATCGAAGCGCACGATTGGCGACCAACGCGTGAGCCCGGCGCGCACGACCTCCAGGCTCGCCTCCACTCCGAGCTGATCCCGTCGCAACTCGAACTCGATGTCGCTGGCAACCGCATTGCTCGGCAGCCCAACGCTGAAGGTCGCAACTGAACGAAGTGGTCCGATGCGCACTCCGCCGTGAACTCTCGGGGCGAGCGCGGTTCCAACACCCGTCCATCCCGCGCGTGCGCCGACGCCCAGTTCGAGGCGCCAACCGTCGCTCGGTTCAGGGTTTGCTGACGGTTCTGCAACCCTCGGTGCGGGCTCTCGTGGGCTAGGTAGCTGTCGTAGGTCGGTCGTTTCCGACGGCTCGTCGCTTGGTGGCAGCTCGGGCACGCGCTCCATGTTGGCGGACCGCACAGCGCTGCGTACAGTCAGTGCCGCGACTTCGAGCGCAACGGAGTCCTGACCAGACACGAGCTGTTCCAACGAGGGCCCAACGCTACGCGTGTAGTCGCTGGCCGACTCAGCGAACCAGACGACCACGACTGCTTCGCCCCGCTTGTTCGAGCCCTCATCATCAACCTCGCTCTCTCGAACCCAAACGATCAAATCGGCATCGTGCGCCCGGCTCAGACGGAGAGCGGAGTCGCGACGCCCCTCACGGCTGTGTTCGACAGGAGAATCGTCCAACAGTAGCTGGACGTCGAGATCCACGAGTTGCCCACGCACTCGATTCTCCAGCGCTCTTCCAGGAGCCCGCAAGACGACTCGAATCACATCCGCTCGCGGAACTTTCAACGCCCCATCGACTCCAGCTTCGGGAGCACTTGACGCGACGCTAGCGGCTAACGCGACGCTGGCGCCTAACGCGACGCAAAGCGCGAGCCCTCCACACCGCAAGCGGTGAACGCTTCTGAGTACCCATGCGAACCTCGAGGAATGGAACATGCCGCTAGCCCGACGCGACGTTGAGTGAAGCTCGCGTCAGATGCGAAGGGTATACCGTCGGCGCGCTCGGCGCGCGAGCCCAGTGCTGTCGCGGATCATGGTGCGGACTCGATGACGATCCGAAACACGCTGCCCTGGTCATCTTCCACGGCGACCGTGTTGTGCTGCGGCCCGTATTCGCCATCCTGCACCTCATCCCAAAGCAGCCTGAGCGTGGTGGCGTCCGGACCGTCGACGATTACGACCACGCCGTTCGGGTCAGGCGGGCCTGTAAAAAACTCGAGCAGCGGTGTGTCGAGAGGCCACGAAGCTATCTCGAACGGCCACTGCACGACGGGCGTGCCGATCACGCGAACTTGTCCGTCGGCGACTCCGGCGTCGCTCGGGGGCTGTTGCCCTGCATCCGACGCGCTTACTGACGGCGTGACGGGTGCGCTATCCGAGTCTTGCCCGAGCGAGACCGTAGCGAGCATGTCTTCGCGGCTGCTGCAGGCCACGGCGAACCATGCGCATGTGAGCGCACCTGCTGCTCTCCAACTCATGGCTCAGCGATAGCAGCCAGTCGGCTTCGTGCCATCCTGGCCAGTGGACTTTCAGGATGCCGCTGCAGGAAAGCGCGCAATGCACGGCGTTCGCGCGCCGTATCACCCCTGACGCGATGGCTCTCGGCTACGCCGAATTCGGCCTCTGCCGACAATTGTCCTCCCTGGAGCGAGGCGTCGCGGTACAAACGTTCGGCGCCGCGCGCGTCACCAAATTGTTGGAGTCGAAGATTGGCTGCGCTGATGCGGGCAACTTGAGCCTGGAGCGATTGGGGGTAGCGCTGCGTCACGCGGAGGTAGAGTTCGAGCGCCTCGCTGTACTCTTGCTGCAAACGCAGTTCGTTCGCCCGCTGGAGCAGGTCGACGGCTTCAGGCGCTACCTTCGATGGGGCAACGTCACCCCGCTTGGTCTCGACAGGCGTTGCTCCCGCGCGTCGTCTCGGTGGAGCCTCGGGTGGTAAATCGCGCGCCGCAGCTCGAGGTACGGTGTTCACGGGCTGCTCGCGCTCCAGCGATGGAGGTGGGTCGTCATCAGGGGAGGTCTCCTGCGCTACCAACGCGCGTTTATCCGCAACACGTATGCTCGGCGGGGCTGTCGGCGCGGCTGGGGCCGTCGTTTGGACGATGACCTTCAGCCAGCGGGCGGGTGATAGATCGTTCGCTGCCGCCGCCGCGGCTGTTGCGGCGACGAGCGCCCCCGCACCCCAGAGGACCGCGCGCGGAAGCCGGATGACGTTCACCCGACGCTTCAGAGCACTCCCCGGACGCTGCGCTCTCCCCAACACGTGCTCGACCATCGCTCGGGCACGTTCAGGATCGACTGGTTTCGCAGGGCCGGGCGCTGAATCGAGAGGCTCGAGCCCAGGGATCCCGGATGCCCCGGGTCTGCGATCGCTGGCGGTGGAAGGGTTCATGATCAGCCTGTCGGAGAAAGCACGGCGTTCGGGGCCATCCATTGCTTGAGTCTGTCTTTGCCCAGCCGCATGCGGCTTCGAATAGTCTCCTCGCGTGCGTTCAGTTCGCTGGCCACCTCCCGAATGCTCATCCCCACGACATGATGCAGCACCAGGGCGTCCCGTTGCTCGTTCGGCAGCCGGTCCAGCAGTTGCACGAGCTTGCGACGATCGCACAGGCTGTCTGGTGAGTCTCCATCCAAGGTTGCTGTTGTTTGAAGTTGGTCGATGTCCTCGTCGACGAGCGTCGACCGCTCACGCTTGATGCGGGCGAAAACTGAACGAGCCACGATGCGATCGGCCCAGGAATAGAATGCGCCGTCTGAGCGGTAAGCATCCAAGCCGCGCAGGATCTTCAGCAGCGCCTCCTGGCTCAGATCATCGACCTCCTTGTCGCCCCGAACCAGGTAGCGGACGAGATTCCGGACCCGAGGCACCAGCAGCAGGAACAGCTGCTCGAGCGCCGCCTCATCGCCGCCTCGTGCAGGTTCCAGCCAGGCGTCGACCTCGGCGCGAGCGGTGGTGGTGGCCGCCAAGACTCAATTCCCCGCGCACGTTCCGTAACCGGGCCCGGCGCGCAAACCGCTTTCGCTGGTTCGGTCCCCGCAGCAAGCTTCGACCGTACTGCTACAGCTAGCCGTACGGGTTAGGGGCACGCCAAATCCCCAGAAGGCGCAAAGGGCGGGTAGAGCGCACTCGCGCCGGAGAGATGCCATCGGGGAGATAGAGAGCGCGCCCGCTCGATCGGGTCACAACCAAATCCGTTTCAATCCACACTGCCACAGTCGCCATGCGGGCCGGCGGCTGTGCGAACAGGGTTTGCCGCCGCATTCCCTGAGTCATTCGCGGGCCTCGTCCTCGGCTTCCAGCAGTTCCAGGCGGCGGCGCGCTGGCATCGCGAGAGGGCTGTCAGCGTGTTGTTGCAGAAAGCGACGGAGGGCCTGCCGCTCGGCGGTCCGGTCGCCCCGGGCGCGATGAGACTCGGCCAAACCAAAGCAGGCTTCTGCGGACAGGGTGCTGCCGCGCCGGGATGCAGTCTCATAAAGTTCCCCAGCTCCTTCGGCATCCCCCAGCTGCTCCAACTTCAGCGAGGCGGCCGCCACTCGTGCGGCCTGCGCCTGTAACGATTCTGGGTAGTCGTCGATGATGCGGAGGTACGTCGAGAGCGCTTCGTGATAGCGCTCGTACCGTCTGAGCTCGTTGGCGCGACGCAGATCGTCAGCAGCTTCAGGCTCGGAGCTGGGAGCGGGTCGGGTTGATGCCACGCGCTTCGGGCGAACGCTTCGGCGAGGCGCAGCCGTTTCGGGAGGCTTCGGGTCCGCGCGAGTGGCGTCAGCCTGCGCTGGCAGCTCGGACTCCATCTCGTGTGATTCGGGGTCGTTTGCGGGTGGTGCGGGACTGTCACGGCGATTCGATGCGCGTTCGACGGTCGGGTTCGACGGCGCAGGCGAAGACGTAGTTTGGTGGCCTTGTGTCCAGTAGCCTGCACCCACACTGAACGCAGCAGCGCCCGTCGCCAGCGTCGCGATGCCGACCGCGACGACGGCAGTGCGAGGGAAGCGGATGACCGCAGCGGGCTTGTTCGTTCGGGCGCGCCGCACCACCTCGGCGACCAGCGCCCTTTGTTCTCGTGAGTCGAGCGGCAGCGCTGGGCCCGCGCCATCATCCAGTAGCACGTGCGAGCCGAAAAGTGCGTCGTCGTGCTCGTCTCGGTCTGATTCTGACATCTTGGGTTGCTCCGGCTACAGAAGTCGCGAAGCCACCCCTTGCCCCTGCGAGTCACTCGGTCGGTCTTACGTGACGAACCCTGCCGTTTCGATAGAGCAGCGCTGGGAGAAAACGGGTCATTCGTGCCGACTCGTTCGGGACACTAACGTACGCGGGGGGCGTTTGCGACACAACACCCCGTCAGACAGAAGTGGCCCGCTGCGCAGGGCATCGCCGCCGTACACGCCTGTTGACCTTCTGCGCACTGGGGCAACGGGGGTTCACTCGCGCCGCTGTCAGGATCGTCACCACCCGGCGTACCTGCGTCCGGGTCGTCGGGACCATCGTCTCCTGGGGGAGGATTGTCGGAGTTGCCGCACGAGGGGTCGAGTTCTGTCTTCCCGATGCAGATCTCGCATGGGTCGCACTCGTTGACGCAGTCGGTGCTGGGCTGGCAGGCGGTACACCCCTCGAGGGTGTCTAGAGAGCAACTGCTCTCGAGTAGGACGTAGAGCGGCTCGCCGTCGTCATAAACCTCACAGCAACCGAAACAGTCGCAACCGTTGGGCGTGTAGGGGAGACAGTTGTTACGGCACTCGTTGCTGACGTCGCAGCTGAAACAGCCTGAGTTGCCTCGGGCCGCCGAAGCGTTCCCGTACAGACATTCGGTGTGATACTGACAGCCGTCGTCTCCGTGCCCTGAGTTACCGTCGAAGAAGCAATCTTGACAGAAGTCGATGTTATCCCCCGGGATCCCCGTGGCGAAACTTCCCTCGTCGTTGTCCAACGGGCCTGTGCATTCCGGATCAAAGGCGTCGATCAAGCCATCACCGTCGTCGTCTTCGCAGTTGGTGCACGCAGTATCGCCCCGCAGACACTCGAAACTATCGAAGGTGTTGTCGCCGGTTGGCGAACTGCCCACCACACCCGACGTGCTACCGGGGGTTCCCGCTCCGTCGCTGCCCGACTCAGCCTCGTCAGTGAGCGCGTCGTCTGATGCGAGCGCCGCACCACTGCCTGCGGGCTCGTCACCATCGTCTGAACCGGTCCTCGTCTCGTCTTGGCTGTTCACACTGGCGTCGAGCGCCGAGTCGGCACGGGCGCTCGTTTCACTGGCCTCACTGCCACAGCCGAGCACCAAACCCACAGCGAGCGCTGACCCAAGTACGATGATTCGCAAGACACTTTCCTTCCTAGCCGAGGATTGTCCAGCGCGCCGCGCACAGAACGAAGAGCGCCGACCCAAAGGCTCGCTGTGATAGAGCGCGCACACGAACCCACGGGTCACATCAAGATCGCATTTGTCGGCAGCTTCGGCCGGATAGTTGAATCCGAGCTTGGCGACAGCTTGCCGAACGTGCGGCTGATGACCCGTCAGAAAAAGTCGCTCACCGAGCTGACCTGCTTGGGCGCGACTCAGCTCTATCCCTCCGACGCGGCAGCGAACTGCCGCCAGGAATGTACGGAGGTTATCCAGATGAAGAGAGTACTATTCGGATGTGTTGCGCTGGTTATCACCGGCTGCGGCGCATCGAACGCCGAGACGAGTAGTGATGGCGAGCTGGTCGAGCAGGCACGTGCTGCAATCGAGTTGCTCGAAAGTGAAGATGCTGCGGCGGTTGCCGCTTGCCGCAGCGGCGGGGCAGCTTGCGAGCACACAGATGCGTCCCCGACTTGCGCAGATGGTCTGGAGGACTGCGACGCCCTCGAAGACGAACTGGAGGCGGAACGCGGTCCCAAGGTTGCGTGTTGGGAGTCCGTCACCGAATGCGCCCAGACGTCGCCTGGGCCCGAGTGTGGACAGATCGCTCGTGACTGCGCCATGCAGCAGCGCGATGTTCCGCCACACGCAGGCGACGGAGACGCGGGAGCCGCAGATGGTCCCGCCGAAACGCCCGGCGCACCCACGATGCCCGGCGCCCCAAGAGCGCCCGGTGATGTCGGCGCCCCGCCCGTACCTTCACACGCGGGTGATGGCGGCGTCGAGTTACCGCACGACGGTCCTCCCGATGCACCCAGCCTGCCCACCAGTGAGAGCGACGCGGGTCCGCCCGAGCAGGCTCAGCAAGGCATGTCCCGAAGGCCGTGACTCGCAACTCCCTATCGATCGTCGTTGCGCTGGCGCTCGCATTGAGCGCAGTGCTGTGCGGCGCCGACGCCCAGGCCACGGAAGTGGGTAACTCCAAGAACGTCGGCTTGGGCTTCGCAGTCGGTAGCCCCACGAGCATCGTTGGCAAGGTGTTCGTGGGGGACTCCAACGCCATCGACTTCGGCGTGGGGTTTTGGCGCTTCGGCGGCCGTTGCTGGGGCGGGCGCCCTGGCCCCGGACCACCTCCCGATCGCTACTGTGACGACGACCGCTACCGTTGGGGTGCGGGTCAACTCAGCTTGAACGCCGACTACCTGTGGCAGGACGAGATCACCACGTTCAGCAGTGCCAATCTCGACTGGCACATCGGAGCCGGCGCCCGGCTGTGGCTTCACGACGACCGCTGGGGTGACGACGACTTCGCGCTAGCAGCGCGCATGCCCGTCGGCCTCGACCTGACGTTCAGCAAGCCAGACTTCCTCGAGGTGTTCTTGGAACTCGCGCCCGCGCTGTACATCGTTCCCGGTCTGGGATTCGACATCGAAGCGCTACTCGGGGTTCGCTTCTACTTCTGAGTCAGCCCACCACATGCATCTTGGGCATCACGCCTACGACTACAGCGGCGGGCAGACGTGCGCCCTCGTCGACGGTTTCGATCGGAACGGGGACCCACTGCCCATGAGCAGTGAGGTGGACTTCCTCACGTTCTATTGGGATGTAGCCAACAACCCCGCCGCGCCTGTGAACCTCGACTTCGGCAGCTTGATTGATCTCTACGCAAGCGCTACCGCGGATTCGATGCACATGGAACCGGGGGGTGCTCGCCGCTTCGGCCGATGCTGAGCATCGGGCACGGGCCTTGGTAGTTCTTTGACTTAGCCGCAGGCGAGTCGGCGTTCTCTCGCCTCGAGTGGGCTGTCTCTTGCTTGATGTCGCAGCTGTGGCCACCGAGAACATCGCTCAAGCCGCGCGCGTCTTCGCCTTGCGGGAACTACGCGCTGCGGCTCGCAGCGTGCAGGAAGTGTTGGACGTCTGCGACGCGGACGACGCTGCCGCGCTCTATGACGAGTTGCTGAAGGCGGGGGCCGATCGCGCGTCCCTCGAGCGCTTGGTGCTGGCGATCGCCAAGAGCACGGTTTGGCATTGCCTGACGGTGATCGACGAGGGGGGGGATTCGCCGAGCACGCGCCCGTGGGATGGGCGCTCGCAGAGACAAATGAACAGGGCGAGCTCACTGGACGGCTCGTGGGGGGCCTGCACGAGGATGCCCAAAGCGAAGAGATTTTAGGTGAGTTCGCGGGGTGACTACCTGCCGGGCGGCGCTGGGCTCCTCACTCTCTTCCGCAAGGAGCGTGCGTCGTGCGCGTGATTGATTACGTACAGGCGCCGGCCCTATTTTCGAAGGGTCGACAATACATTCTCGATGGCGATCAGCGGACCAGCCATCACGAAACATCTCAAGGTGCTCGAACACGCGGGCTTGATCGTGCGGGGCCGCGCGGCTCAGTGGCGCCCCTGCCGTCTGCGAGCCGCTCCCCTCGAGGAGGTGGCCACCTGGACTGAACGCTACCGGCAGTACTGGGAAGGCACGTTCGACAACCTCGACGACTATCTGCGCGAGCTTCAAACCACGAAAGGACAAACCCCATGAGTAAGGAACAGATCCGAACGCCGGCGGAAGCTCGACTCGAACTCACGATTCAGCGCATCTTCGACGCACCACGCGAGCTCGTCTATCGCATGTGGACCGAGCCCGAGCACCTGCAGCGCTGGTGCTGCCCGAAAGGGTTCACCTTGCCGGTGAGCGAAGGAGATATTAGCGAGGGTGGTTCGTTCCGCAGCTGCATGCGCTCGCCCGAGGGCCAAGACCATTGGCTTGCTGGCACCTACCGAGAGCTCACCCGACACAGTAAGATCGTGTTCACCCACGCCTGGCTGGACGAGCAGGGTCACGCGCAGCACGAAACGCTCGTGAGCATTACCCTCGAAGAACTCGACGGTAAGACGCGCCTCACCTTACATCAAGCCAGCTTCCGAAATGAAGCCTCCAAAAACGGCCACGCCGAAGGTTGGAGCGAGACGCTCGATAACCTCGAGGAGTACCTGGCGCGATGAAGCTCTACCTCACACCCGGTGCGTGCAGTTTGGCCGACCACATTGCATTGGTCGAAGCTGGCGTCGACTTCGAGATCGAGCGGGTCGATCTACAGACGCGCACGACGGAAACGGGTCACGATTACACTCGAGTTAACGCCAAGGGCTACGTGCCCGCGCTCCAACTGGATAGCGGGGACGTACTGACGGAAAACGTCGCCATCTTGGACTGGATCACTTCCCTCGCGCCGACGCTGGCTCCCGATGGTGCTCTCGGCCGAACGCGCCTCGTGGAGATGCTCGCTTTCATCGCCACCGAGCTGCATCGCCCCTTCATGCGCCTGTTCTTTTCACCCGCAGATGCCGAGAAACAACAAGCCCGCGAGGCCATCACCCAGCGCCTGGCGTTCCTGGGCCAGCGCGTCGTCGGGGAATACGTGTTCGGTGATCGCTTCAGTACGGCCGACGCCTTCCTCTACGTGATGGTCCGCTGGGCACGCGACTCCGACATCGACGTGCCGGACGTGCGTCTTGCTCGATGGCTTGTGTGCGACTGCGACGACGACTGCCAGGCGGACTTCCACTGTGAGCCCAGATGCGCCCCGAACGCCTGCGAATCTGACGCAGACTGTGGCGACTACTGCAACGCGGGCTTCGGGGAGGAGCTTTTGGAGCCCAAAAGCTCCTCCACATACAGATGCGAGCCGTAACAAACCACGCCACTCAGGGGCGGCGCCGCCCGCCTTCCAATGCCGCCCGTCGTCTCGCTACGCTCAACGCCGGGGCCCGGCATTGGAGCCTTGCCTGTATCGAGCTGTTCGTCTGCCCCGATCCGTGGTTAGTTAAGCTCGCGCGCCCCGAGGGATTCACTGGCCGCCTTCGGCGCCTCGGCTCGCAGGGGCTCGCCGACCGTGGTCCTGCGTGGAAAGCTCCACTTCGTGGACCTTGTCCACTCCGGCTCGAACCCCCGACCTGCGGATTCGAAG
>CBFGUG010000163.1:0-12082 GCA_965651905.1 uncultured bacterium
GCGGCGACCCCTCCCGAGTAAGATCGCGCCCCCGTGCCGCGAAACACTCACAACAAGGGTTCGATAGATAACGATTTAGTCGCCAATGAACGGTAGTTGGCGTCAATATCGAGACGATTTTGGCGACTAGTGACCCGCTAGGCGGTCAGTTCTCGCCCGGGTTGTCCCGAAAGGAACGCTCGTACCGTTCTTTCTCGACCGAACTGTCTAGATGTGATCGCCACCAAGGGTCGTTTCACGCCTAAATCGTCGAGAAGATCACCGTAGTATCGTCCCATCTCGCCATTTTTGTCCCGTTCACGCCGTTTCTTCGTCGAGTGTTGTCCTGTTGCGTGCTCGGGGCTACGCTCCTGGCGTGGCTAGGGGGGCGAAATCGCAGCCAAATGCCGAGTGACGTACGTGTTCAGGCGCTACGACTGCTTGGTCCCAAAGTTGCCGAGGCCGCAACGCCGGGATAACATTCAGCATGCTCGACGCTGGCTTCCGCTTCGCCTACCGAACCGCCTACAAGCTGATGCGGCTCTATTGGAAGGCCTTTCGCCCTTACAATCGTGGCGCGCTGGTCGCCATCTGGCATGAGGAGCGAGTTCTGCTGATAAAAAACTCGTACGTGGACTACTACTGCCTGCCGGGCGGTGGTGTTCGCCCAGAGGAGACACCCAGGCAAGCAGCTGCACGCGAAGTCGGCGAAGAGGTTTCGCTCGAGGTCCAGCCGTCAGAGCTCGCGCTAGCGCTCGACGTCGAGCACGATTGGGAGGGCCGTCGTGACCACGTCGCAATCTTCGATCTGAGTGTCGATGAGGCGCCCAACGTGCAAGTCGATAATCGAGAAGTCGTCAGTGCCGAATTCGTGACGCTGCAAGAGGCGCTCAGCCGTCCGCTGTTTCCGCCGTTGCGCCGCCACCTCGAGGCGCGCTTGGGCCAATCCGAGCGCGGCGGGAGTGACAGCAATGATCGCGAGAGTTCGACGTCACTGCTCGATCGAATCAGTGGTTACCCATCGATCGCGCCCTGCTGAGCCAACTTGTGCGTCAGTAATTCCGAACTCGGCGGTGGAGCTTCGCGCCCTCAGCGTCGACCAGCGCCGTTCGTCGGTTGACGTGCGCGTCGCGTCGCCTACGGTTTCGGATGAGGAAGGCGAAGGATGAGCGACGAACGAATGCTCCAATTGCTCGTGGAGCTGCACTCGGGTTTGGATCGACAAGGGCCGGGAAACCGGGAGTCGACCCTGCGCGCACTGGAGATGTGTCGGGGCCTGCCCGCCGAACCACGCATCGCGGACATCGGTAGCGGGGCAGGCGCTCAGACGCTCGATCTGGCGCGAGCAACGCGGGGCAACATCACCGCCGTCGACTTATTCGAAGACTTTCTCACCACGCTCCGCCGCAAAGCCGAGGACGAAGGGCTCGCCGATCGTCTGCGCACCATCGCCACGGATATGCACGACCTTCCCTTCGCCAAAGGTGAGTTCGATTTGATCTGGAGCGAAGGCGCCATCTACATCATGGGCTTCGACCAGGGTTTGGAGAGCTGGCGGCAGTACGTCCGTTCTCATGGCTGGTTGTGTGTTACCGAGCTGAGCTACACGCGCAGCGACGCCCCGAAGGAGTGTCGTGACTACTGGGAAAAATCCTACCCCGCGATGCGCGACGTGGCAGCAAACGTGGCGGCCGCCCAAGAACTCGGCTGGCAGGTGCTCGGCCACTTCACACTCCCTGACTCCGCCTGGACGAACGACTACTATGGTCCACTCGGCGCGCGCCTCGATACCTTCCAAGCCAAACACGCCGCTGACGTCGATGCGCGGCGAGTCGTCGAAATGACGACCGCCGAGATGCGACTGTTCCACGAATACTCGCGCTACTATGGCTACGTCTTCTACGTGATGACGCGCTCTGACTGAACGCAGTGGGCGCTACCCGACCCGACGAGTGACTACTGCTCCAGCATGAGCCGCGCCAGAAAGAAGTCTTCATTTTGGTGACGGCCCGCGACCAAGACATGGCCGTTTGGACCCACCCCAAGTAGAAAACCGTCTAGGTAGAGCGAGTCCACAACCGGCGTACCCTGGAGCAGTTGCCCATCGGGTGTGATGACCGTGACCAGGGCGGCCCAAGTGACATCCCCGGGCAAGTAACCTGAAACGATGACGATGTCCCCAGCTGCGCTGAGACCCATGTCATAGGGGTGCTCTACGTTGCTCCATGGGGGAGCTGCTGTGTCCTTCTCGATGCCGACAACATCTTGCACCACTCCCTCATTGGAGAAAGTGACTAGCAAAATTTCTTCCGAATCGTCACCGTCGCCATCCAAGTCAGAATCGCTGGAGCCCACCGCTACAGGAAGGCCCACTGCGTTCAGCGCTACACCAATGAACTCATCGTAGCTATCGCTTCCGAAGGTCGTTTCGAATGCGACATCACCGCCGCTCTCGAACTGCGCGATCCAGCCGTCAGAGTTGCGCCGTTCGCCGGTATTGCCCGTAGTGCTACCTGCCACGGTGATGCGCCCGTCTGGCGCGACGACAATGCCCTCAGGGGCCACATCGAACTCCGCACCCACGGTGTTCTCCCAAAGCAATTCCCCCGTCGGGCTCCGCTTTTGTACCAAGCCGCCATGGTGCACCGTGGCGATTTCACCTTCAGGCCCCAGGGTAAGCGCCACGAAGTGTTCACCGGGCACCGACCAAACCGCTTCGCCCTCGGGAGAAACCTTCACCAAGAAGACCTCGTCGTCGGACTCACCGACGATCGTCGTGAACACGTGCCCGTCTGCTCCAAGCGCGCCACGACGATTGCGACTCCGGCCATCTTCGCGATAGTTCCACTGAAACAGACCTAGGTTGTCGTAGCGCTGCAGAGCGTTGGAGGAGAGCGCCGCATGGCCGCCATCATCGTAGACAATCAAGTCCTCCATATCGCCGGGAGAAGGCAGCCATTCGACGGGGCTGTCCGAACGTGTTTCCCAGCGAGAGATCGGTTCATCGGGCAAGACGTCGCCCATCCCCCCGGCACTGCCCGCGTCGCCAGCGTCACTCGTCCCGCCGGAACTGCCCACTTCGCCAGAACCACTCGTTTCCCCGGAGCCGTCAGTCGAGGGAATTCCCTCCTGACCGCCCACTTCATCAGCACTCGATCCACCACCTGTGAGCGTATCAGCATCACCATCCGAACTCGCTGGCGCGTTTTCCGTGCCCGAGTCGGTTGGTGATGATGCGTTTCCCTCCTGCGGGATGATACCCTGTGGGTTCGCATCCTGCGAGCTGACGTCCTGCGAGTTCACACCCTCTTGCGCTCCAGCCTCCGCGCCTGCATCGTGGCTGCCGTTCACCGTAGAATCATCTGTGTCAGCGAGAGAGCCGTTTCCCTCTTCGGCCGTCGAAGCTCCGCAGCCAATCAGCCACGAACAAATCGCGCACGCAGGCCACAGCCGCCGCACCGGAACAGCACGCCTCAAAGCAGCTTCCGACTTCGCCTTCAGATTCCCGCCTACGATTTGCTCCATTACTGCCCTCAGCAACTCAGGCTTACCCCCTCAGCGCCACGCCAAGAACAAACCTGAAAACCGGAGTAAACCTGAAAATTGGCCGCTGAGGGAGACCGGAACCCGGCAAGCAACGTCACGACCTCGAATCCTCCTCCAACAATTCTCCCGCAACGGAATCTTCACGCCGCGGAACCTCGAACGCTGCTGTTGGGGTGTCGAACGGAGGCAGTTGGAGCGCCTGGTCACCGCTCGGCCTCCCATCGGCGCAGGAGGGACTTGCACCAAGAGACCAGGGCGTACGTTCACCACCAGCGCAAGGTGCTAGAGTTGCTGGCTGCGGAAGCTGAATGTGCACCTAGTGCACTCCGTCATTGTTGGGCATGATTGCTGGCGCACATCTTCGCTGCGGATCTGGATTGCTGGTACGGCAGTCCGCCGCATTGGGCGGAGTGGCCAACGGTTGGTTCTTTGCGTGTTGCCTGCCATGGGGTAACAGCGCGCCGCCCCTCCACCTGTCAGCTCGCGTTTCGCGCACCCACCGTCAGCCATTCGTCGGTCGCGTTCGGCCCCGAGGCGCAGTACTCGTTCGCTTCGAGAAATCTCCGAGGCGGTTCCCCGACGGCAGCGCGGAACCCGCGGTTGAAGTGGGGTTGATCAGCGTAGCCCGCTTCTAGCGCGGTCTCGGTTAGGTTGCGTCCTGAACGATGCAGCTCGACGGCGTGCAGTAGGCGATACAGCGAAGCGAGCTGCTTCGGTGACGCGCCCACAACCCGTCGAAAGCGCTTTTCGAGGCGATCGATCCCGATTTCGAGCTCGCACGCGAGTTCCCTCACCCGTCGCGATCCGTTCGAGCTGCGGAGTGCCTCGACGGCATACTGCACCAGGCGATCGGGCGAGCGTGCTCGTTTCCGCGCGAGCAGAAAGCGCTCTATGACATGGACGCGCGATCGGACGTCGCTCGCGGCCGCGAGCTGATCTGCAACGCGCTCGAGTTCACTGCTCGCGACGAAACCGTCGAGCGTGGTGCTTAGGCCGAAGAGCTCGTGTAGCGGCTGGTCGAAGAACTGCGCGGCGCCGGTTTCGTGAAAGGCGGCGACCACGACCCCTCCACCGCGGGAAGTGCACATGCGCCGAACCGCGAGTCGTACACCCGCGACGCTGAAATCGGGAAGTGGCACCGCGCCGTAGGGCTCGACCAGCCGCGCATCACCCGCGTAGCGGAAGCCGACGACCACGCCGGGTTCGGGGATCAACACTCGGGTCGCTTCCTCGTCCGTCTCGACCACCGTGAACCGCCGCACGAATGGCGCGAGAGCAGGGCTCGGCTCGACGAGGGTCATGCGCATTCGGCTAGTGTAACGCCGAGCCGAAGCCCCGACCACGGCGGTTCGAAGCTCCGCCTCGTGCCCATCGGACGAACGGTTCCGAGGCTTTCGACGGCAATGATTTCGTTCAAGCCGCGACGGCTGCAGGGACGCAGGCTGATGGCATGACTCGCACATTTCTCAGTCTGTTTGCGGCAGTGGCGCTCTGCGCTTGCACCGCGCACGAACCTCCCACGACACCTCCCCGGAGCACCGACATGACCGAATCGACCTACACGACCAACAAGCGGACCGTTCGCAACTTGTACGAAGCGTGCATCAACGAAGGCGCGCTCCATCTTCTGGACCAGCTCGTCGCTGCCGACTACACGGGACCGCGCGGAGAGAAGGGTCCCGAGGGCTTTGCCGGCACCATTCGAGGGCTGCGCTCGGGCGTTCCCGACATCCACTTCACGATCGAGCAACTCGTTGCGGAGGGTGACGCCGTCGTCGTCCACTGGATCTGGCGTGGCACGCACACGGGCACGTTGCACGGGTTTGCTGCGAGCCGAAAGGCGCTCACCAATCCGGGTATCGCACTCTATCATCTGAGGGACGGCAAGATCGTGCGCGGCACGCTGCAGACGGACCGGCTCGGTTTGCTGCAACAGATCGGCCTGGTGCCCCAGGACCTCGCGGAGCTCGCGCAACCGCGCTGAGTCAAGGCGACTAAGAGTGAGCGCGGGTTGGCGCCACCAATGTGCCGTCTCGCTCGGCCGTCGTCACGCTCCGCTGCTCGGCGGAGATAAGCAGTCGACCGTGAGCACGCGGGCGAGGCACAATCCAGTAGATATCGTTTCTTCGAAAGTCGCCTATGGTGGTGCAAAACCCGAAGATGCCTCGACGGCGCCATCGTGGAACATGTCTGATTGCTGCTCCGAGCATTCTGTCTTGTATATTGCCCGGGTTGAAACCAGACTCCGCCACCGACATGTCCACGACCCCTCGCCACCCCAACGCCTGCAGCGTTGCCCGCCGTCGCACGTCGGCGCTTCGGCTGTTGCAGTGGGTGCTGGTGGCGTTGACGCTGTTTTCTTGCCTGCTTTCCGGCACTGCCGTCGCAGGGTCATGGTCCGCCACTGACGGGATCGGTGGGTATGATGGTCCAGTGCTGCGGCAGCCCTCGCCCGCGCATACGTGCGCGCGTCTCGTCGGGGGACAAGGCCAGCTGTGCGAGATAGAGCTCGAGACGGAGGACGAGGGGGACGGGCCAGCTTGCCCGCGGGAAGCCGTGGCAGCGGGGGCGCGAGCACTGCTGCCGAAGCGACACTTTCGGACCGTTGTTGGGGTGGGAGCGAACACGGCTCCCCTGTACACGGGCGTGGCACGCCTGTGTGGGCACTTCGCGCGCGGTCCACCTGCGTTGCGCCAGTAACGACTGTCACGACCGCGCCGTGTAAAGGCTCGAGTTAGGCGCCCCCCTGTGTATCCGCCTAGCGGCGGGCATCACTTCGGCGATCGTGCGTCTGCCGCGCGCACCCCCAGAGCCAAACGCGGCACGTGAGCCTGCTCGTCAGGCTGCGTCTCAGATAGCGCCCTCGAACGCATGCGCCAGCCACCGGGCGGCCTGCGCTTCTCGTTGACATGCACTTCCACCAGTCGTGCTGAGCCCTGGACTCGGCAACGACTCATCATGCCATGCATCTACTTCCCAGAGCTTGCACTTCGCTTCCGGCGTCGACCGTCGCGATTCGCCAGCCGCACTCCCGTGATCGTCACCAATTCGGCTCGCTGTCGACCAAACGTCGTTTCCGAACGGCTCGCGAGGGCGACACATGCCTCGCGCGCCGGCTCGCGGGGAAGGGAAACTCCGTGCGTACGCTTCGACTAGCGTCCTTTTTTCTCGCACTAACTTCGGTCCTCGCTTCCAGCGTGGGCTGCGTCCCAGCGCTGCTGGATAACCCGGCGCGAGAGGCGGACGAGGCAGTGCCCGAGGCTTATCCGTCAAGCCTACGGGCGAACAATACGACCTCGACCTCCAATCTAGCCCAGCAGCGTTGGAACACCTTCTTCGCCGACCCACATCTCCGTGCGCTCATCGGAACCGCGCTAGCGAACAACCAGGAGCTGAAGATGTCGCTGCAGGAGGCGTTGATCGCCAAATACGAAATCATGGCGAGAACGGGCGAGTACCAACCGAGAGTTGGCGCTGGTGCTCACGTCGGTAGTGACAAAGTCGGCAGGGACACGCCCCAAGGGCGCGCCAACGAAGCGTCCGGCGTGCCGGAGCCCACTCAGATGATTGGCGCTGGTGTATCAGCGTCGTGGGAGGTCGATGTCTTCAAGAAGCTGCGGAACGCTGCGGGCGCCGCCCGCTTCCGGTACCTAGCTAGCCTCGAGGGGCGAAAGTTCATCATCACGCAACTCGTCGCCGAGATCGCGAGGGCGTACTACGAGTTGGTAGCACTGGACCGCCAGCTCGAAGTTCTCGAGTCGAACATCGAGCTACAGCGGAGCGCGCTCGAAGTCGTTCGGCTCGAGAAACAAGCCGGACGGGTCACACAGTTGGCCGTTCAGCGTTTCGAAGCAGAAATGCTGAAGAACCAGAGTAGCCAGTTCCAGTTGGAGCAACGCATCGTCGAAGTCGAGAACCTCCTGAACTTCCTCGTGGGGCGTTTTCCGCAGCGCGTCCCACGTGACTCGCGAGGGTTGGATCGTCCTCTCCCCGACGTCGTTCAAACCGGAATTCCGTCTCAATTGCTAGAGAACCGGCCCGACGTGAAGCAAGCCGAGTTGCAGCTCGAAGCAGCAAAGCTCGATGTGAAAGCAGCCAAGGCCCGCTTCTACCCGTCATTGAGCATCGACGCGGGTGTCGGGTACGAATCCTTCAACGCGGCGCACTTGGTAAGGACCCCTGACTCGTTGTTCTACGGCGTCGGGGCGAACATAACGGCGCCGCTCCTCAATCGCAAAGCGATCGAAGCAGACTACAACGCGGCCAACGCTGAGCAGCTGCACGCGGTGCTCAATTACGAACGCGCCATACTTAGAGCTTTCACCGACGTGGCCAACCAGCTCTCGATGGCCAAGAACCTGAATGAGAGCTACCAGCGTGAATCGGCGCAGGTGGAAACACTGAATCGTTCGGTCGACGTCTCGAACATTCTGTTTCGTTCAGCTCGAGCCGACTACATGGAGGTGTTGCTCACCCGGCGCGATGCCCTCGAGTCTCAAATGGACCTGATTGAGACCCGGCTGCGTCAGCACATCTCTCTGGTGAACATCTACCATGCGTTAGGGGGCGGGTGGCGCGGCGTAAAATAGGCTGTGCTCGGCTACGCAGCCCGTGGCGTCTCCGTACCTCTCGAACAGACTACAACCGAATGTTTCCCAGAGACTGGCTATGAAAATTGAATCCATTGCACTCATTCTGACGACTCTCCTCTCAATCCCTCTCGTCGGTTGCACGAACCTCCAAGCCGAGGAGGATGAAGGGCACGAAGCACACGGGGGACACGAGGTACACCACCCTATCGTACTGACCAGCCCCATGGCGCAGGACGTCGATCTGGCGAAGCGCTACGTCTCGCAGATCCGCGCGAACCGACACATCGAGCTACGCGCGCTCGAACGCGGATACCTGCAACAAGTCTTGGTGCAAGAAGGGCAGGCAGTGCGCCAAGGCCAGCTATTATTCAAGCTCCTCCCGGTGGTCTACAAGGCCAGGCTTCATGCCGACGAGGCGGAGCTCGAGCGCGCGGAGATATCCTTGCGCAACACCGAGCTGCTGGCCAAGAAGGACATCGTATCAGACCAGGAACTCGCGCTCTCCAAGGCGGAGCGAGAACGAGCCAAGGCAAAGGTCGAGCTAGCCGCAGCGGAACTCGGCTTCACCGAGATCCGAGCTCCGTTCGACGGCATCATCGACCGCCAGTTTGAACAACAGGGAAGTCTGCTCGAGGAGGGGGATGCGCTCACGACGGTATCCGACAACAGTCTGATGTGGGTCTACTTCAACGTCCCGGAGGCTGACTATCTCGACTTTCTGTCGCTACCAGGCGCGGTCGATCCCAAGGCCCCTCATCAACTCAACCTTCCAGATGCACGCATCCGACTCCAGCTGGCGAACGGCAAGTTCTTCGAGCAAGTCGCCAATCCGTCCATCACCGTCGAGTCTGAATTCGACAATGAAACGGGCAACATCCACTTCCGGGCAGACTTCCAGAATCCGAAGCGACTACTGCGCCATGGACAAACCGGAACCTTGTGGATTCACCGACCCGTCAAAGACGCCCTCGTGATCCCTCAGCGCTGCGTCTTCGAGATTCTCGACAAACACTACGTGTACGTGGTCGGCGAAGACGGTGTGGCCCAGCAGAGAACCATCACCGTTGCTGATGAGACCGATGACATCTTCGTGATCCAGGACGGACTCGAAGCGGCAGAAAAGATCGTTCTCGAGGGGGTCCGACAGATCCGCCATGGCGAGCACGTACAAGCCTCGTTCCGCAAGCCCGAAGATGTTCTCGTCAACATGAAGAATCACGCTGAGTAGCGTCATCCTTCTCCCAACTGTTACCCCCAAACGACTATGTTTACCAAGGTCCTCACTCGGCCCGCGCTTGCGATCGTCACTTCGATCCTCATCCTGTTCGTCGGTGCACTCGGAATAAAAAGCCTGCCAGTTGCGCAGTTTCCCGATGTCGCGCCGCCAACCGTGTACGTCGCCATCGCCTATCCTGGTGCGAGCGCCAACGTTCTGATCGACTCCGTGATCGTCCCGCTGGAGCAGTCCATCAACGGCGTTCAGGGCATGCGCTACATGGTTTCCGACGCGACGAGTGCGGGTGAGGCCACCATCCGCGTGTTCTTCGAGCCGGGGACAGATCCAGACATCAACGTCGTGAACGTTCAGAACCGAGTCAACATCGTGTTGAGTCGGCTACCGCCACTGGTCGTGCGCGAGGGCATTCTGGTCAGCCAGGTCGTCCCCAGCATGCTCATGTACCTCAACATCTTCAGCACGGACGCGAACACCAACCAAAAAGACTTATTCAACTACGCCAACGTATACATCATGCCCGTGCTCAAGCGCATCAAGGGCATGGGCATCCCTACGAACCTCGGCAACCGCACGTTCGCGATGCGCATCTGGCTCAACCCCGAGCGCATGCGCGCCTACAACGTTTCCGTCGAGGACGTCATGGAAGCTTTGGCCGAGCAGAGCATCATCGGCTCGCCCGGTCGACTAGGTCAAGCCACGGGCATGACCTCACAATCCAAAGAGTATGTGCTTACTTACGTCGGGCGTTACAACCAAGCGGAGCAGTACGCGAACATCATCATCCGCGCGAAGCCCGACGGTGAGATCCTGCGCTTGAAAGACATCTGCGTTCCGCCCGAAGGCCACACACCGACCTGGCAAGGCACAGGAGATAGAGGAAACGCTGACGACGAAGAGGCGTCCACGAAGATCCCACCTACTGGGCATCGCACCGCCAACGAACATGTGGGCATCGAGCTCGGGCCAGAGTTCTTCGACATCTACTCGGATCTGGATGGTCACCCGGCAGCATCGATCGTGCTCAAGCAATCACCAGGTTCCAACGCCGCAGAAGTCATCGACGAGATCAAGCAAACACTCGAAGAGCTGAAGACGTCGTTCCCTCCTGGGATGGACTACGAAATCGCGTACGACGTTTCTAAATTCGTAGACGCGTCGATCGACAAGGTACTCCATACCTTGCTCGAGGCTTTCATTCTCGTCTCGCTCGTCGTCTACTTGTTCCTGGGAGACCTTCGGTCGACGTTGATCCCTACACTGGCCGTGCCGGTGTCGCTCGTCGGGACCTTCTTCGTGCTGCAACTGCTGGGGTTCTCCATCAATCTAATAACCCTGTTCGCCATGGTGTTGGCCATCGGTGTCGTCGTCGACAACGCGATCGTCGTGGTGGAAGCGGTGCACGCGAAGATGGCTGCAACCCACGTGTCGCCCTACCGCGCCAGCCTGGAGGTCCTCCACGAGATCAGCGGCGCCATCATCGCGATCACGCTAGTGATGACCGCGGTCTACGTTCCCGTGACCTTCATTCCCGGGCCTGTTGGCGTCTTCTATCGCCAGTTTGGAGTGACGATGGCTTCGGCAACGGTTCTGTCCGGGGTCGTTGCCCTCACGCTCACGCCAGTGCTGTGCGCCATGATCTTGAAGCCCCACGATCCCAGTGCGGGCAGTAAGGTCACAAAGACGACACGCCTCAGTGCTCGCACCATCGCTGCGTACGCGTTGGTCGGTTTGCCGCTGCTTGCTGGGCTCACGTTCTTGGCGTATGAGCTGTGGGGCCCAGTTGGCTTATTGCTCGGGGCCGTGCCATTCGTGCAGCAACCGTTCAGTCGTGGCATCGACAAGACAATCAACCTCTACGCCGGGTTGCTGAGCCCAATCGTCGCTCGCAGGATGATCACGATGGGCGTCGTGGGGCTCTTCGCCGCGGGCGTCGTCGCTGCCAACACGAGCTTGGCGAGCGGCTTCATTCCGGGCGAGGATCAGGGGATCATCTACGCCGTATTGCAAACACCGCCAGGTTCGACGCTCGAATACACCAACGCCAAATCGCAAGAGCTCGAAAAAGTCGCGAAGACTATCGACGGAGTTTCCTCGGTCACTTCGGTCGCTGGCTACGAGATTCTCACGGAAGGGCGCGGCTCGAACGCCGGAACGGCGATCATCAACCTCCGCGACTGGGATGAACGCGAGAAGACAGCGCGTGAAATCATCGAGGAACTCGAGGAACGCACAGTCGAGATGACTGACGTTAAGCTAGAGTTCTTCGAACCACCCGCCATTCCTGGCTTCGGTGCGGCGGGGGGCATCTCCCTACGCCTACTAGACCAAACACAATCGAGCACGGCAGACTATCAGCGCCTAGGTGAGGTAACCGACAAGTTCATGGCGGCGTTGGTAAAGCGCAAGGAGGTGAAGAACTTGTTCACTTTCTACGCCGCCGACTACCCCCAGTACGAGCTCTTGATCGACAACGACGTTGCCATGCAAAAAGGTGTCACCATTGCGAAAGCATTGGAGAACCTGAACATTCTCATCGGCAGCACGTACGAACAAGGGTTCGTATTGTTCAATCAGTTCTACAAGGTGTACGTTCAATCGTGGCCCGAGTTCCGCCGCATGCCGAAGGACCTCGAAGAGCTCTTCGTCAAGAACGAGAAAGGGGAGATGGTGCCCTACCACTACTGCCAGAGATTTTCGTCATGCCGCTTGGGTAATGGCGTGGAGTTCA
>CBFGUG010000164.1:0-11755 GCA_965651905.1 uncultured bacterium
GAATCGTACCGGGCGCGCCAGGCCCAAGTGACAAGCCACAGGCTTGGTGCTTGGGCCTTCGGGTTTTGTACGATGGCGATCGCCCGACGTTCGAGCCGGAGTGCACGAGTCCACGAAGTGGACGAGTCCACGGAGGACCACGGTCGGCGAGCTCCTGCGAGCCGAGGCGCCGTAGGCGGCCAGTGAATCGTACCGGGCGCGCTCGCAGAGGACGGCTTCGGCATCGCCCCACCCTTTGGGTGAGGCGGGTCGATGCCTTCGCCTCGTCCATCCCTCTGGCTCGCGGCCCTCCCTGTTTGAGGGGTCTTTCCAAGACCCCTCCCCGCACCGCAGGCGCGGGACCCCTCCCCAAGGGCAACGCGCGGTAGTTGGGCGGCTCGCGCGTGCCCGAGGAACTGCGGGTGGAACTGCCTGGCGCGGGACCCCTCCCCAAGGGCAACGCGCGCTTGAACTCCCCTGGCGTTCGAACTCCGCGCAGCTCTCGAACGCCAACTTTCGGCATGGGGCCCCCACTGCCCGGGCCCGGCGTTGAGCGCAGGCAAGTGGGGCTTTTCCACGGAGGACCACGGTCGGCGAGCTCCTGCGAGCCGAGGCGCCGAAGGCGGCCAGTGAGCGTACCGGGCACGCAAACACAGACGCGGAGATCTGCCTCGTCCTCTGCAACGTTGGTCAACGGTGGGCAAGCGCTTGACGAAGGCGTTTCGCAAGGCCTTCAACTGCTACGTGCGCGGATACAATTCAGCCGTGTTCTACGAGCCCACGGACGACGGGAAGAAGACCGTCGATCGGCGGCTGACGTTAATCGAACACGTAAACGAGAAGGGATCCGACGGCAACCCGGCGAAAGGTCCGACTGGACCGGGCTATCCGTGCTTCGTCAGCATTCCGAAAGGCGAGAACGAGAGCAACAGCGAGGATCTCACTGGCAAGCACCTGGCGTTTCAAGCGTCCATCCCAGATACTGAGAAAGAGAATGGAGTGAAGTGAGGGCGCTCGACGTTTGGGGTTTGGTGGTTGTTCTGTTCGGCGCTGTGGTCGCTTGTCGCGGGGGGGGCCACGACTCGGCAAGCGTCCCGAGGTCGACCCCACGTCCAAGCGCTGGGCGAACGAGTGTACACCCCGAGCAGTTCGCTCCAGTGCAGCGGCGCGTCCCCGAACCGCTAGTGGCGGAGCTGGGCTTCGACGCGTGGCGGATGCGAGACGGGGGTAGGTTGTTGATCGCGGAGCGGGGTTCGGCACGGCGCACGGTCTGGGACGTCGACCGTCGCAGGCCGGTGTTCGGCTTCGATCGCTCGGCTGTGCTGCTCCCTGGGGGCAACCGTTTCCTCGCCGGGCTGTCACAGGCGGAATTGCGAGGTGCCGACGGCGAGTTGTCGTGGCAGCGGTCTTCGGCGACGCAGGGGTTCTCGATGACCGGGGCTTGGCTACCGCTGGTCGAAAACGGGGCGATCGTCGTGGCCAACGTCGAGAGCGGGCGCAGCGTTGGAGCGGCTCCGTTGCCGGCGGATGCTGTTTCCTCCAGGCACGTCGTTCCAAGCTCCGATGGCGAGCAGCTGGCGGTCGCCCAACGCGGGCTGCTGAAGCTGTATTCCCTCAGGAGTAACACCCATGCCACTTTGCCGGCGCCAGCTGATTGCCCACTCCCCCACGTCGACGCGCTGCTTTGGCGTGCGGATGCTGCGCAACTGATCGTGTCGTGGTCGTGCACCGAAGAGGCTGAGGGTCCGCGCGTGACGACCTACCGTCTCGCGGTCTACGCCGACGCCGCCTTCGCGTCCTCGGTAGCGCTCGCGGGGCGGGGCGCACGGCTACGATTGGATGCTACAGGTACTCGAGTCGTTGCAGACGACGCTCGCGAGGCCAGTCACGCGAGCGTCCTCGCGCTCGATGGACCAATCGCGCGGATCCTCTCGACGGGCGTCGCCGCCCACCCGAATCCGTTGGTGTTGCTTGACAGCGAGTCGCGACTAGTGAACGTGGAGACTGGGGCAGTCCAGGGCAAGCTCGGTGGTCGCTTCGCGACTTGGTCGGACGACGGTGAGTGGATCTTGTCCTACGATGGCAGCTGGGTATACGTGAATCGAGCCTCGGACGGATCGGTGGACCGTCGACTGCCGCGCTCGGAATTTGCAGCTGAAGACTCGCTGCCCAGCGGGGAATTCCGGGCAGGCACGAGCGACGTGTACTTCACGGAGCCGTCGCTGCTGCGTCGACCGCTGCACTGGTCATCGAACCAGCCCCCTGCAGCACTTTCGCAAGCGACGCGCTTGCGGGTGACGGGCCTTGCGTTTGCGCCCAATGGCCACCTGCTGCTGGGCACCGAGCACTTCTCGCCGACCCAGCTGCCGCTGCGTTGCGAGCCTGGTGAACATGTCACAGAGTTCGACCTGGCAAGGCAGCGGGTCGTCGCCTCGACGGTGGGCCCCGACTGGGGTTGGGGAGTGCACCCGACGCGGGGCTTACAACGACGGCAGTATCGGAATCAACGCTGTTGCCGACAGCCCGACGCGCCGGGCGCTGCCATCGACCACGCATGCACCGCGACGTCGAGCGACGGGAGCATGGCGTTCTTCTTGCGCGGGGGAGCGGTCCATGTCGGACCAACCGGCAGCGACGCCTCCGCTGCGCTGACCCCGCCTCCCGCTGTGCGAATCCGTGAACACGGAACACTGAGTCCAAACGGACACTACCTGGCTCTGGTCGTCGACGACGCGCAAGACCAGCAACGTCTGTGGCTGACCACGACCAAGGCTGCAGCTTCGGCCTCGCTGCTCGTAGCGGCGGCGAGCCCCGTGGGCTTCCTCGCGGACAATCGCACGCTCATTACCCGGCGGCGGGGAGAACTGCGCGCACTGGATGTACAGGCATCGCTCTCCGCGGGCAGTGAGGTCACGCTGGGGCGTTGGCCCTTGCCCGGTGAAGCCTGGGAGCAAGCCGCCATCGCGCTGGATCCGACTGCGCCCGGTGTGACTTGGTTCGACGGGACGAGCTTGCGCAGGTATCGCCCCGGCGCGGCTGAGGCGAGCCGCCCTACTTCGGTGTGTACTCAGCAGGCCGCCGTGCTCGACGTTTCGCCCCACGGGCGCTATTGGGCGCTGGTTTGCCGCGGTGGGTTGCAAGTTTGGTCGCGCGAACGGGACTGGAGCAGCGCGTTCATCACCGAGGCACTGCCCCTGTCGTCCGATCCGGACGCGTCCACGGCCGCATTTTCGGTCGATGGCCGACTGTTGGCGATTGCTTCCGGGGATCAGACACACTTGATCAACGTCGAGGCGCGGACGCACCTGACGCTGGCGTTGCTCCATTTCTCTGGCGCATCAGCCCACACGAGCTGGTTCGTCACTTCGGACGAAGGCTACGTGGACGGAAGTGCCGACGCCCTGCAGCAGCTGTACTTCCCTCGCGCGGCCAGAGTGCCACCGTTCGTTCCGTTGCGCGAGGTGTCGCGGGCGTTCGGGTTCGAAGTTCACCGACCAAACCTACTGTCGTTGCTCGACTCCAGGTGAACGTGCGCCGGGGCAACGCCGCGAGCTACGGCAGACTCGAGTCGCGCCCCGTCCACGCCGTAAGTTTTCGTGTGCAAAGGACAATCGAACTGGCAAGAACGGCGTGCTGTGAACATGGAACCCCGCGGCGGGGGTGCCGTTGGAGATGTCGCGACGCGAATCTCGAACACCAGCGTGCCCTATCGCTACTCGACGAACCATTCACAGTTCCGCTCCGCGTTCGGGAGTGGCCGGGCGCGGGTGCTCACTGTTGAGGAAGCAATCTTGGTTGCCAGCGGGGCCCTTCCCTCCGAGGTCACAGGAAGGTTGCTGCCCGTCGTAGGGCCTCGGCTGCGTCTGGGCCACTGGCGACCTTCTCATGGGCAACTATCAGACGCTGCAGCCGCGGTGTTGCTGCGAGTTGTTCGAGGTCCGACTTGAGTGCGGACTTGTCTTTCACGAGGGTAAGCTTCGCGAATCGCGAGACGCGCGGTCCTGGCGCAGAGCCTAGAACCGAAGTGAAGAGGAAGCCGAGGATGTCGCGCTTGCGGTCCATGTTGAACACGGCATCGTTGAGAACCACGGTAACGCCGTCGGGCGAATCGACAACCAACACACCTTCTGCATCGGCGACGCCCCGCAGCGGTCGGAATGTGGCTTGTGGTAGTGGTGGAACTTCCTCGTACACCAGGTCGACGGGTAGTACTTCCTCGATGGACTGACGTGCGCCGCGCGGCGCGATCACCTGCAGCCCTGGGTAGCGCGCCTTGTATGCGGGTGCATCCAGGCGATGGGTCGCACTTGGTACGACGAGGAAAGCTGGCGATCCCCAGTCTTCGATCTGCCTCATCGCGCCATCTTCAAGTGCGATTCCGTTGTGAATCAGAAGTCTGCCGTCTTCGAGGCGAACAACCACCATCACACGCTTCAGGGACATGCCCGGCAGGGTCCCCTGCACCCACCACAAGTTCTCGCTCAGCCTCTCGATGGGCCCGTGAGCCAACACCTTCCATGCACTGTGTGCTTTTTCCATGGCCCGGACGATAGTCGAGTCGTCGAGCGCTTCCAGCCCGTGTGTTGGAGGGCCACCCAAAGACTTGGAGACAGTGTGCTCACCCGGTCGCGGCGTGCGTCGCCTTTCTCCTTCCGTCTTTCTTCCTTTGGTGCGACGTGCGGTCGAAGAAATCGGACTACGCTACGAACCACCGGCATGGATCACGCCAACGAAAAGCTCGGTTCCCCTCCCTACCGCGCGCAGAATCCTCGTCTGGCGTGGTTCTTGGCGCTGTCGATCGTCGCCGGTTGTGGTGCGAGCACGCCAAGCACCGAAACAACCAATACCGCGCATGGAGATCGCGATGCCGGAGCAACGGAGCTCGACGCCGGGACGCCGTTTCCGATCGAGACAGTCACCGTCGAGGAGTGCCACGGAGCGGCTCCGGTGTGCACGGCAGCTGGCTCGGCAGCGTGCACGCTGGCATGTCTGCGTGTAGCGGAGCGATGCCTGGCCGTGGCGGAGTTCATACCGCTCGGGCCGCTCGGTCTCTCCACGCTGGATGTCGCACACGTCGATCCCAGGTCGCGTTACGCCTACTACTCGCACGTGACCGGTAGTGCTGACCCTCACCACGAGTTGTTCCGCTGGAGTGAACGCGACGGCGTCGAGCGCCTCGACGGCGAACTCGTCCTGGCGCCGGATCACCTGGAAAACGCGGGCGCCCGGTTCCTCCAAATGTCGAGCCAGGCCGAAGTCCTGCTCTACTCGACGGTCACGGAGACCGGCACGCTGGGCACCTTCCGCTGGAAACCCGGCGCTGCTCCGGACCACCTGCCTCAACAGTATTCGAACCTGAGTCCAGACGGCACTCGAGCCGTCGGCTGGCGGAGCCCCAGCGAACTCGTCGTGTGGGATGAACAGGCGGGGCAGACTGACATGGGCTTCCCGGCTGTTCAGGACAGCATCGGCAGACCAGAGTATGTGGGCGACAGCGGCGTCATCGTCGTGCACTACCGGCAGGATGGGGCCAACCGCGTGCTGTGGCGCTCGACCGACGGAGCGTGGGCAGAGGTCGGCAGCGTCTCACCCCAGCGGGACCAGCTGACGTGGGAGCCCGACGACGCGGAGTGGCTCGAACTGGAGGCGTTGACTCAACACACCAAAGTGACGCACTCCACCCCGGCTGGCGACGTGCTCGCGGGCGTGTCGGGACGTTCCGATACGTACCAGCGTGCGTTTCGTTGGACAGAGCAGCATGGGTTGCGAGAGCTGCCGCCGCTCGAGAATCTGCCGACCGACGCCCTTCACCGGGAGCCTCGAATCTCGCCCGACGGCCAAGTGGTGGTGGCTATCGTCGAGCCGCACGCCAGGACCGCTACACCGTTCGATGCCCGCATCGGGCGCTGGGAAGGTGACGAGACAGCAGAGGAGCTCATCGAGGCACGGCCCTCCCACGACCTGGGATTGGTCCATGTTTCCGAACGGGGAGACCGCGTGTTGGCGTACGAGTTCTACGCTGGCTCCATCACCCGCGCGTTTCGCTGGACGGCCTCTGGAGGGGTGGAAGAGATCCCATCAGCGTTCGATGGGCTCGTTGCTCGTGACGGCAACCTCATCGTCAGCACCAGCGACAGCAAGCCACTCTTTCTCTCGTACTCCGAGCAGGCCGACCCCGGGGACCTTTCGGTGTTCACCCTGGAGGCGTTCACGCCCGACGGATGGTCCCCTGGCTCTGCCCGTCGTGCCGCAGAAGACGGCCGGCTCGTGGTGGGCCTCGCCGAAGCTCCCTCGGGCGACCTCGAAGCGTGGATGCTGAGACGCGTCGACCTGTGCGACGGCGAGTGACGGCGGCGAGGCGAGCACGTACGACGTGAACTGCTTCGTCGACGGCACCCCGCTCCACGCGCCGGCGAGCAGCTGGACTACCATCAAGGCTCGGGCACCATCTCCAAGAACTTCTCCACATAGCGCTCGCCCATGATTCTTGCGCTGGCCTCATCGAAGTGCGCGATGTCGTGAATGGCCGTGCCCTCGGAAGAGATCACCGCCGAGTTGGGCACGTAGTCCGGGATCTGGTTGACGAGCGCGTTGTGCTGCTGCCACTGACTCGGACCGATTTGCAGCGCATGCGTGGACTCTCGAAAGTCTCGATGTGAACGAATCCGAACACGCGCTGTCCGGTGACCGCCCGGGGGCACGCGCTCAGTCGTAGGCGCCGCGCTACCGAGCGGCCCCGGGTGACCGACTCGACCCGGTTACTCGACGACGACAGCCACGAGCGACAAGTACTGCCCGCTCACGCCGGGGCTGGCGCGCCCGGCACGCCCTGCGGATGGCGCCCTTTCGGGCGCCTACGCAGGGGCACGCGCATGGGCTAGAACAGAGCTGGTTCTGCCATGCACCACAGAGGACCTCGACATCTTCGTTCGCCCGGATCCGGTCAACATCGCCCGGCTACGACAGGCACTCAAAGCCGTCTGGAACGATCCCGACATCGACCAGATCACCGCCGACGACCTCTGCGGCGACTACCCCACCGTGCGCTATGGGCCGCCGCAAGGTACCCTGTATCTGGATATCCTCACTCGCCTCGGCGAGGCGACGGCTTTCGCCGACCTCGATGTCGAGGTCAAGGACGCGCAAGGCATCCCCGTGCGCCTCGCTACACCGCAAACGCTCTACCGAATGAAAAAAGACACCGTGCGACCCATCGATCACAGCGACGCACTGGCTCTCCGAGTTGCCTTCCAACTGAAAGACGATTGAGACAGCCGTGCCGGTAACCAAGTACGAGAACGCTTCCGACATGCCTCCTGTCCCTCGCGTCGAGGGTCTCGAGTTAATCGAGCGCATTCGCGTGCTTTGGAACCGCGCCTTTGCCCTCTCGCCGCCAGACTTTCCGCGAGGTGTCACCCGGTTCCGGAGCATCTCCGACGCCAATGGTGCACGCTTCGATTTACTCGTCGCTCGCCTGCGCCGCAACGCTTCCCCCGACCGCTCGCAGGCCGAAGGCCGAGGACGGGACGAGGAAGCCGGCCGCGATGTACGGCAACACGCCGACTCCAATGACGCCCCCCCGGCAGCCAGGATGGGGGCACATCCTCAGCTGGATAGAGCGTCGGTCTACGGAACCGAAGGTCGAAGGTCCAGCTCGCTGGAGCTTTGCTCTTCGAACGGGCGGCGTCGTCATCTAGTCTCTGCGCATGCGACCGCAGAACCATTCGGGGGCTTCTTCTTTCGCGAGCTTGCTGCTCGCCGGCGCGTTCGTCTGGGGTTGCTCTGCTCCCCAGGGCGAGCCGGCTACGCCACCGCAAGATGGACGCAAAGGGAGTACGAAGGCCACGGCTGCGAAGGATGGTGCGCCGAAAGCGGAAACGAAAGCTGCAACACCACTCGTCGAAGCGCCGGAGACTGAGCTCGAACGCCACGCGCGTCACGCGGCGGACTTCGAACGGCGCGGCGTGCTCGATCGCGCAGCTGAAGCGTGGAAGCTGTCCCACGAGATCGAGCCTACGGCGGAGAAGGCCCTACGCTCGGCGGCACTGTACGAACAGTCGCTGGCGTTCGAGTCAGCGCGGGAGATGTACGAAGCGCTGGGTAAGTATCCCGAGCACGCAAACACCTCTCAACTGGGCGTTCAACGCGCCGTCAGGCCCAAACAAACTGACGAGCAGAAACAACGCGCCAAAGCCAGCTTGGCCGAAGCGCGTGAGAAGGTCGGCGCTGGTGATCTCCCTGGCGCGCAAGCGGTGCTCGACACGCCAGAGCTGAAGCGCAGCGCGGAGGGTTTGTCGTTGCTCGGCGACATCCATTGGCGGCTGGGCGAGGCGAAAGCGGCGCAACTGGCGTGGTCCAAAGCGCGCGGTGCGAGCGATGGGTATTACACGCTCTATCTCGACTTGCGCGGCAGGGTTCCCACGGATTTCGCCCCGACGAACTTTGCGGCAACCGACGATAGCATTCTCTTCGCCGCCGCCAATGGTGAGGTCTTCACCTACGACCCGGTGCTGCGCCAAGTCGCCCGTGGACACGCCGGACTCAGCTGGGCCGAGACTTCTATGAATGGCGTGGGGGGTGGTCATTTCCCTCACTTTTGGACCTTCCCGGACGTCGAGTACCCGGAGAAGTTCGGCAAGCCATTCTCCGCCGACGAGTCTCCAACTGGGGACGCGGTCCTTTGGCGCGGCGCTGATGAACAGCTGAAGTTCATCAGCGAAGTGGATCGAGAGGTCGAGCTTCGCTGGACTCAGGCCGTCGGCCCCGAACGCGAGACGAGCTTTGAGGATCCCCGGCGACTCGGAGCGTGTTTCTCCGGCGACGGACAGCAGATTTTCGCGGGCACCGCTGACGGACAGATCGTCATCTTCGATCGCGCCGGCAAGCGCAAAGGGACTTGGAAAGCTCACGACGGCAAGCGCGTTTCGATGCTCGCAGCTTCCCCTAACGGCAAGCTGCTGGCTTCACGCGGCTTGGACAAGATGATCGTCGTGTGGGACCTCGAGACTCATCAGCCGCTGGCGAAGCTCGGACCGGAACGTGAGATCCGCTCGCTCTCGTTCTTCCCCGACGACGACACCCTCGAATTCGCCCGTCCGTGGGAGCTCATTCGTTTGGATTGGCGATCCGGCAAAGAGCGCGGCAGCTACGAAGACGGCGTCGAAATTCTACGCGTGCACCACTCCCTGAACCGACGTTGGACGGCGATTGGCCACTACAAGACGTACTCTTTGAACCTCCTCGAAGGCACGAAACTCAAACCCGAGCGGCTCACCACCGAGCAAGTCGGTTGGGTCGCAGCGTCGATATCCCGCGACAACAAGAGGTTGCTCGCGACGACGCCCAATGGCGCCACGCTCTTCGATATCGAGACGTGGTCGGAACGGCGCATCACCGACGAATACACCACGGACAAAGCGGCCTTGTCTCACGACGGCAAGCTCGCCGCAATCGAGCACGTGAACGGCCGCGATCACGAACTGGTCATCTACGACACGAGCGCAGGCAAGACGGTAACCCGCATCGCAACCGGGCGCCGCGACGTGGAGCAGCTATCCTTCGTCGACGACACGTCGCTCTTGATCACGACGGATGCGGCGCGCATTTACGACGTGCCGAGTGGCGTGCTGCAATTCGAGCCCGAGGGCGTCGAGCGTTACGCCGATCTCTCCGACGGCTCTCTGCGTTATGGTGCCGACGGCTGGGCGCGCTTCGACGAGGGTGGCGAGCAGCTCAAGCAGTTACCCTGCAAGCGCGACGGGCTGACCGTCGACAACCCGCGCGGCCACTACACCTGCTGGGACGGCGAGAATCTGCACGTTCACGATCTGAACGACCAGAGCGTGGGCTCGTTGCCCCTCGGTTCGAGCGTGAAACGACTCTCCCTCTCCCACGAAGGTCAGCACGTGGCGATTGAGACCGGCGGCAAGATCTTCGTCGGAGAGATCAATCGCAACTGGACCCGAAGCTCCGAAGGTGCCCATGCCGGATTGCTGGGCACCACGACGCTCACCCATACGGACACGGGTTGGTTGCTGATCGGCGGAACCGACGGACTGCTGGCCTTACCCCAAGACGGATTCGGTCCCGCCGCAAGTCTGCACTTCCTCGAAAATGGCGGCTGGTTCGCGCTGCTCGGCGAGGTCCCCGAGTTCCAGACGGACGGCGATCCCAACGGCATCAACGCCGTGGTGACCAACCTGCCCGGCCAATCCCCGGGGGTCGTCTTCGAAGGGCGCCGCCAAGAAGGAGCCTTCGGCAAACTCCTCTGGAACGCCGCGCCGGAGGTGTACGCGAGCCGTCCTTGACGGGCCTTGCCACCGTCGCTCTTGCTTCCGGCGCGGCGCTAGGTGAACGCGCAACACGTCGCGCATGAGTCGCAGGTGGGCGCAGTGGTCGTTGGCGCCGCTGCCCTTGAAGCCACGGACGTGGAAGCCGCCCTTGGAGTAAACACTCAGACGTTCGAGTCCCATGGGGTCGATCCAAGAAAGCGCACAACCCAACCCACCATCGGTCAGCGTGTCGAGCAGTGCGCGACTGAGAAAAACACTCCCGCCAGTGGCGTACGCCGCCGCTGCGATTCGTCTCGACCGCATCGACGTTCGAGCAGAGAAGCATTGGCCACGAAATCTGGACGCTGATTGAATCCGCCGACACGCAGAAACGAACTCGCAGCCACGTGATCCGGGAGCGCCGTGTATCCGCCGCAAGCAACGGTGGTCGCGCCATAGTGTTCATGTGGTACGGTCAACGACGCGAACACGACTCCCGGTCGTCTTGGTCAGGGCGCGCAGCCTGACCCCGCTGATCGCTGCGAGGGCCGCGGTGGTAATGTCGAACACCCGCTCGTCGACACGACTTCAGACTCCATTCCGCTCACCACTTGCGGACGACGGTGGGGTTCGGGTGCACACTGGCGGTGACACTGGCGCTGACACTGAGGCGCACAACCTCACCGCTCCGCACAACACCAGATCGAGAGGACATTCTGCTTTCAGGCCAATCATGCAACGTCAGCGGTGCTGTGAGATTATTTCCGTCTGGGTGATCGAAACCCAAATACGAGGGAATCAAGACTGTGTGTCTGTGGCGACGAGAAACGGTTCAAGAAAAACGCACTTCTCGACATCGACCAACCGCAGCCGAGAAAGAAAAGTTATGAATCGTAAAATTGTACGAGGTTACTCGAACGCACTCTGGGCGGCGCTGCCGCTCCTCGCCCTGCCTCTCTTCGCAGCGTGTGCGTCCGACGGTGATTCAACACCTAACGGTGGTGAGGCGGTCAGCGCAAGCTCCGCTACCGGTGGTCCGAGCAATACGGCCACGGGTTCCACGGGACAAGGAACCAGCGATCCAGCGGGGACTGCAACCGGACCAACTTCTATGACCGGCTCCACCACTGGTGGAACGACCTCGCCAAGCACTGGTGGGCTTGGTTCTAACGGAAGTTCCGGCATGGGCGGCGCCGGCGGCGTTCCGAGTTCCGGCGATGGTGCCGGCGGGGGCGATGGCGCGGGCGGAGGCGATGGTGCCGGTGGGGGCGATGGCGCGGGCGGGGGCGATGGTGCCGGTGGGGGCGATGGCGCAGGCGGGGGCGATGGTGCCGGTGGGGGCGATGGTGCCGGCGGTTCTGCGGGTGGTGCCGGCGGCGCGGACGATGCTGCGACCGACGATGCTGCGACCGACGATGCCGCGACCGACGATGCCGCGACCGACGATGCCGCGACCGACGATGCTGCGACCGACGATGCCGCGACCGACGATGCCGCGACCGACG
>CBFGUG010000165.1:0-11640 GCA_965651905.1 uncultured bacterium
GACGCCTCCGTGCCGCTCTGTTGACCCCAAACCGACAGCACGTTGCCGTTGCCCAGGCGGTCGGCATCGCCCCACTGTCCCGCGTAGATATCCGGGTCGTGGCGATACTCCCAAACGGCCCGCGCCCTGCGCTGACTCTCATCGACGGCAATTTCGAGCACTCGGCTGTAGCCACGACTGCTGTTGCCATTGTCGAACAGCAGGATGTTGCCGTTGTCTTGGATTTCAGGCGCGTGCTGCCACGTGAAGCGATCCCTGGTGGGCAGTTCGATCACGGGTATGTCACTCGGTTCGTAGGGCCGCGGCGGGGAGCCGAGCAGCCACTCGATCTCGGAGCTCGCGACGTCGATCTTGAACAGCGCGCTCTGGTGACGCGACGAGATCAGGAGCGCCTGCCCGTCGGGAAACGGCTCAACGGCGTTGAGGTGTGACCAATCGTCGAACGGCGGATCCGGCAAGAAGTGCTCGCAGTGCCGCCAGTCCCAAGTGACCATCCCGCTTCGCCGATTGATGGTCGAGACTCGGTGCGACCGCACCACAGGGCAATCCGGATCGACGGACAAGAACGTGAAGTGATCGTCGTCGGGGAACAGCCGAATGTCGTGGTGCTGATCAACATCTCCCTCCCAAACGAGCTCACCGTCCCAGCGCACGATCGCAGGCATCACGCCTACCCAACCGGCGCCTCCGAGCAACACCCCCTCCTCCACGACCTGCGCGTCGTTGCCGCTCGCTCGCCCGGTCGACCCAGCGCGAAGGTGAAACCATCGGTAGCGGCCGCGTTCATCCACCACCACGAAGCGAATCGGACGCGCCACGTGTACACCCGTGAGATCGAACAACGTCCACCCCGGCTGGACCCTTTCAGGTTGGAACACATCGACGACGAGTTCCGGCAGCTCCACGCTGAGCGGAGCGATTTCAAAGCTCGTCGCGCCGTCGACGCCGCCAGCGTCGAGCTCAGAGCGAACGCGCACGTCGCAGCGCGCCCCTTCCCAGAAACCCTGCAGGTACGCGCGGTGCTGCCTGCGCTTGCCCGATCCGACGACCTCATAGCCGAAGTCGTCGTCGCACTCGACTCGGACAGACGTCGTACCCTCGCTTGACGTCTGCCACTCGACGAACACGCTCAGCGGGTTTTGCGGATTTTCGCGGACCGTCACCTCCACGTCGATAGTGGGCACATCCCCGTCGAGCCGATCGCTTGAGGCAGAGCCTCCGTCATGCGGTCCAGAGTCGGCAGATCCCGTTGCGCTTGCGTCTCTGCCGCCATCAGCCTGGTGCGGATTGGCTGACGCCGCGCTTGCGTCGGGTTTCCGTTTGGCGTGGGACGGCTTGGTTGCGTCGTTCGCGCAGGCGACGAGCGCAGCGAGCGCGGTCGCCAACGCGACTGCGACGAGCTTCGAGGGTAACAACGTCAAGAACCTGACTTTGCGCAAGCTGACGCGGAGGTCAAGCGGCAGGCTGGGGCCCTGCGGGAGCCAGCGGACCCCCGGCTCTGGTCACCTGCGCTAGACCTGAGTGGTCGCGAAAGTCGCCCGGGTGCGAGCGCCCAGTCCTGCGGGAGGGCGGTGGGCGCCAGGAGAAGTTCGTAAACCGCGCCGCTCAACCCGATGTTGGGTAGACACGACGAAGTGCTCCGCAGTACGAGAGGTTGTCTAGACTACCCAAGCAGGGGGGCGCGCGTGCCATGCTGCTTCGAAGGGTTGCGAGGGAGAGAACATGACTGTCGAAGAACGCCTGGCCACGATCGCCAAGGATCTGCGCAGAGGCGAATCGAGCCCTCGCGTGACCGTTCGCGACCTCTTGTCTTGGTTTGATGCTCAACGTCGCGGGTTCTGGATTGTGGAACGCGTGCGGGCGGCCCTCGCGGAGGAAGGCCTTGTCACGGAGCCTGACTTTGAGTCGGCGTACATCGACTCTCATGTTGAGGTGTTGCTTGCCAAGTACGCGCAGTCAGAACATCCACCTGAAGAAGGCGACATGGTTCAGCCAACGGCCGTTCCCGACGCAACCGCGACGGAGGTGCATAAGTTTTCCGAGTCGGATCCGACATACCGCATTAGCAAGCTAGAGGCGGCCAACAAGTCGGTCGTCTCAGTCGCGCCGACAGCAGCCCTTCAGGAAGCGCTGACACTGATGTTGAGCAATGGCTATTCACAGATTCCTGTGATGCCCAATGAGCGTGATGTGAAAGGGATGGTGACTTGGTCCTCGATTGCGCAACGTCTCGCGCTCTGCGGGAGGGCGCCGAGCGGAGCGGTTCAGGACTTCATGGATCCTCACCAGGAAATTCGAGCTGAGGAATCTATCTTCATGGCAATAGCGATAGTATCGCAACACGACTACGTGTTGGTACGCGCCAAGGACCGGCGGATTACGGGAGTGGTAACTGCCAGCGATCTGAACAGCCAGTTCCAGCTTCTTGCTGAACCGTTCCTGCTCCTTGCAGAAATTGAGAACAGCGTCCGTCGGGTGATCGAAACCAAGTTTGAAAAGGAGGAGCTCCAAGCGGCGAAGAATCCGGCCGATACTGAACGTCAGGTACACTCCGTCGCTGATCTAACCTTTGGTGAGTACATTCGGCTCCTCTCCGATGCTGAACGGTGGACCAAACTGGCTTGGGCATTCGACCGGTCAACGTTCATAGCCAAGCTAGATCGGATCAGAGCGATTCGAAACGATGTGATGCACTTCGATCCCGACGGAGTGCCCAAGGATGACCAGGATGCGTTGCGCGACTTTGTTCGGTTTCTTCAACGAGCACATTCGCTTGGGATCTGCTGAGCCTAACGGCCAGGTGGTTGTACACGACGCCTGCTGGCGCGCTTCGCTGCCGAGCCTGATGTCGGACACCCTGGGACCACGAACGACTAATCACACGATGTCGTCGCTATTCTCGGAATCCCTGCTCGCCTTGAGCTGGACTCGCCACCGGTGCGAACAGCGTGGCGCGTCGCCAGTACTGTGGCATGGGACCTGAATACGTGTAGTCTGCGCTCTTGGGGGTGGCCTTGGGGTTCTCGTTCTCACGCTCAGTCAAGTTTGGCCCTCTTCGTGTCAATCTGTCGACCCGTGGAGTTGGGCTGTCCGCGGGGGTCCGAGGTGCCCGTGTCTCCGTTGGACCGCGAGGCACTTACGTTACGCTTGGGCGTGGCGGTTTCCGGTATCGCGCGAAAATCAGTGACAGTTCCCCTCGTCGCCGGCTACCAGAAGCGTCGCGGTCGCCAGCTCTCGAACCGCGCCGTCTCGACGGCGTAAGCGACGTCGGCGCAATTCGAACAGCATCGGTTGCCGAGCTTGTCGAAGCAACTCCCGATGCCGTTCTGGCGGACATTCAGAAGCGCGTCCACAGAATCCGGTGGTTCAGGCTCTACTCTTGGGTTGTCGGGATAGCGATCATTGTCTCGCTTCGCGAACCCAACGCTGTTTTGTTCTTGGCAGCCTTCTCCGTCACCGCTGGCTACTTTGTATACAGATGGGACAGGGAGCGGCGAACTGCGCGCCTGATCTACGACGTCGACGATGACGCTCTCGTACAGCGCCTGATTGTATGCAACGCAGTAGGGGAGGCGTTGGCTCAATCAGCGTCCCTCTGGCATATCTACTCCTCCGTTGCCTCCCTGGACACGAAACGAAACGCGGGGGCTCAGACACTTATTCGGCGAACCAGGATCCGTGCGGTTCCTGGTGCTCTGGCGGGCATCGAGTTGAACGTTGAACCTTGGGCAGTACCAGTGGGACCGCAGCAGCTTCTCTTTCTCCCAGATCGGCTGCTGGTTCACGAGCACGCCCGGTTCGCTGCGATTCCCTATGAACAAATTCGCGCTAGCTTCGAGACCACGCGTTTCATCGAAAGTGAGGTAATCCCGCCAGATTCAAGACAAGTAGCCACGACGTGGCGCTTCGTTAACAAGTCTGGCGGGCCAGATCGGAGGTTCAACGACAATCGCGAGCTGCCTGTCCTGGAGTACGGCGAGTTAACGCTGCGATCCACCTCCGGTATGACTGTTGTCCTCCAAGTTAGTAGTCCTATCCACGGACAGCGGGCGTACCACGCGTTGCTCGAGCTAAACCGCATGTCCCACTACGCGCCTGAGCCGAGTCCGCCGCCGTTTCAGGTGCCAAACAACGCAAGCTATGTCCTTCCAGTGCAGCCAGTAGCGGGTCGTGGTATTTCGGTCGTCCCCATGGTTGGCCTCCTCCTTCGCTACATCGCCGCGGCCGATGGTAGGATAACCGAGGACGAAATCCAGTACGCGACTGGAGTCCTCAGAGTACTTGAATCGGACCTATCCGCCAGCGTGTTCATGCGCCAGTTTCGTAGCATTAGCTCAGGTCGCGCTGAGGCGGAGGCCGCCGCGCTCGCCCTGATGGGCCAACGCCCCGACCTGGCGCTATGGGTATTTCAGGCAGTAACCTACCTTGCGAACTCCGATGGGCGTGTGACCCCAAAGGAAGAAGAGCGCCTTGCGGACGTTGCTGGTTGGCTATCGTTGTCGTAGGGCGGACGAGGGCCTCAACAGTTGGGGCTACTTGAAGGACGCTGGTGCCCTCCGTTTCAAGCGCGCTCGTGCTCCCGGCGAGAATACTTTTGGCGACGTTGGCCCTGCCGAACTGCGTGTCGTATCGGGCAGGGTGGACAAGACCAAAGCCCACGGCCTGTTCACGTCGCGGATGGTGTGCGTCGCTCTCAGACTCGCTATCCAAAATGCACTTCGCGATGACAATTGGGACACAGCGCAACCGCATTTTCGACGATATCCTCACCCCCTTGTGCCAAGGGCTGCGTGTGATGAACCTCCAAATACGGCGTGCCATTACTTGCCCGAGTGAACGGCGCGTCCTTTCCGCACCGCTCGCACTCGCCGCCGGCCCGTTCCAGAACTTCTGCGATCACATCGGGGTTCCGAACGAAGGTCGTTGCGATCACCTGCACTCTCTCCGGGAGGCGTGACGCTGTTGCTAGGCGTTCCCGCCGATGGCGCGCACCCTCTTTGCGCGACTTCGCGACCCCTTGTTCGAGCACTTTCCGCACGTGCTCGTCGGTCCCCGCGACGCGGGTCCTTCCGAACCAGCGAGGCATTGGAAGCACATACGACCATCCACCGGCGCGAGTGCGTGGTTTCAGTGGCACACCATCTGACGTCTTGACGAGTGTCGAGGTCGGGAGTGGGTGTTCGACTTCCTCCAGCTGAGAAACCGTGAGAAGGTTAACACACGCTGTTCCGTTCACGTCCAGATACACTTCCTGCTCGCCAGGCTGATGCTCGGCCATGTGTGCATTGAGCCGACGCATATCCTTCGGTGCTAGGTTTCGCTTGTCGGCCCAGCCAACGATCAGCGCGCGATAGCGAACTGTCGACAGTTGGTCGGTGGTCGACACGAAGAGTTCAACGGGATCGTCTTTGGAGGGAGACTCGTTGCGCAGCATTGCGATAGCGGAGGAGGAGTAGGGCTGCAGGTAGCAGTCCAGGCCTGGTTCGCGCTCTTGTGCCGTGACAATCTCGCGAAGTACGCCGTCATACACGCCATTGATGAACAGGGCCCGGCGTGCGGGCGACTCGTCTACCATACCAACCTCGCCCCTCGGCGCTGGAGTTCCTCCCGCCGCCCCTCATAATCCGGCATCACCCGCCCCAACTTCGCCCAATACTCCCGCGAGTGCTCCCGATGCACAAGATGCACGAGCTCATGCACCACCACGTACTCCACGAGCCGTCGCGGTGCCTGCACTATCCGCCAATTAAACCGCAACACGCCGTGTTCGTCGCACGAACCCCAGCGCTTCTTCTGATCACGGACGAGCACGTCTGCCACGTCGACGCCCACCACGGGCGCCCACTCTGCGACCATTTCCAGCAACCGCTGCTCAGCGTGAGCTCGATACCACTTCACCAGTGCGTCGCGCACCACGCTCTCACTCGGCACTTCCGCGACCAGGTGTCCGCGCTCCAGCCGCACTCCGTCGCTTCCGCGCTTCACCTTGAGCCGATACTGGCGTCCCAAGTACAGAAACGTCTCGCCGCTGACGAACTCGCGTTCCGTCAGCGGCGGGGGCAAGTCGCTCGTCTTCTTCAGCCGCTCGACGATCCATCGCGCTTTGCGGTGCACGATACCGTCCAGCTTCTCCACAGGCGTATCCGGCGGCGCGCGCAACACCACTGCACCATCCGCCTCGACGGCAATCGCGACTGTCTTCTCGCGCTTTCCGCGGCGCACCTCATACGCAATGCGCGTCTTGCCAAACTGCACCTCGGACCGTTCTGCGCCTGACCCACCGCCAACGCTTGACGTTCCACCGCCGCGAGTGCTCCCGGTGAACGTCACTTGCCCCTCCGTACGCGCATCAAGTCGATCAGGCTGGCCGTCAGCAGCTCTACCTCGTCAGCGGGGTACTTTGCAGCCTTGAGCTGACGCTTCACTTTGCGCCGCATCTCTTTCTGGACGTCGTCCTTGTGCGTCCAGTCGACGATCTTCGTCATGGGCGTGAGCATCTCTTCGATGATTTCGGCCAGGTCCTTTTTGGACTCGTCGGTCGTGCCTTTCCAGTTCAGCTCACCGCTTTCCGATGTCCTGAGCATCGTGCCGCCCGCGAGCACGCCGTAAATCGCGAATCCTGTCTCGGTGAGTCCGACCTCGCCCGCCGCCCGCTCGTGACCGCGCATCTCGTCCACGAGCCTCTGGAACAGCTCCAGCTGCTCTGCTGCGTCAATGCGTTGCGCTTTGCGGTCTTCGATGATCTGTTCCAGCCGCTCGCGCAGGGTGCGGAAGTAAGCGGGGTTCTCGTCGAGTTTGACGTGAATCTCCTTGCGGATAGCGTGCTCCATCTCGCTGGCTTTGGCGTCTTTGCTCTTGAGCGCATCGAGCTTGTCGTCGAAGTCGCCCGAGAAGAGCGACACTTGCTTGACGAGAATCTCGACGCCGTCAGCGATGATCGATTCTTCGATCAGCCTCCGCACCTTGTCGCCGCAGTCGGAGATGTCGAGCGACTCGTCGCGGAACATCGCGTGGGCGGCTTTGCGGATCTTGCCGAGCCAGCGCAGGTCGTCGCCGTACTCCATTGCCTTCGGATCGGGCAGCATCATGTCCATGCTTTGCGAAAAGCGACGAAACGCGGTTTGGAACTCGGCGCGTACGTCTGCGGCTTCGAGCACGGCGACGCACGCCTCGAGATCGTCTTTCTGTTTAACGCGAGCGAAGAAGCGCAGGGCTGCAGCGTGACGTGTCTGCAGGCGGGGCAGCTCGTCCACCTTGGGCTCCAGGGCGCCCTTGATGTCGCTGGGGCTGAACACAGAGAGCGCTTCTTGCAACGCTTCTGACACGCCCCAGTAGTCCACCACCAAGCCGTAGTCCTTCTTGTCTGCTGTGCGGTTCACCCGCGCGATGGCTTGCAGCAGCGTGTGCTCCTTCAGCGGTGAGTCGAGGTACATGACCTGCTCCACGGGCGCGTCAAATCCGGTCAGCAGCATGTCGCAGACCACGATGATACTGAGCGGATCGTCGGCGTTCTTGAAGCGCTCCACCAGCGTCTTCCGCTTGTCGACGCTGGTGTGATGAGCGACGAGTCGCTTGGCGTCCTTGTTCGAGGCAGAGAACACGACGGTAGATTGCGGCGCGTTCAATCTATCGAGCGTTTCCTTGTATGTCACCGCTGCGTCGCGGCTGACGCAAACGATTTGCGCCTTGAATCCGTTGGGCTGAATGTAGCGCGTGTAGTGCTCGATGAGGTCCAAGCAGATCGCTTCGATGCGTTTCGGGGCCTCGGCGATGGACTGCTCGGTGGCGTATTTTTTCTTGATTGCTTCTTGTTCTTCTTCGCTGCGGTGGGCAAACACGCGACTGAACACCTTGTCCAACGATTGGCCGAGGATGCGCAGCTCCGGCAAACGCCCCTCGTAGAAGATAGGCACGGTAGCCTTGTCGGCGACAGCTTGCTCGATAGTGTAGGTATCGATGTAACCGCCGAAGGTTTCCAGCGTGCTGCGGTCCTTCTTGTCGATCGGCGTCCCCGTGAAGCCAAAGAACACGGCATTGGGCAGCGCGGTGCGTAGGTTGGCGGCGAGCGAGCCGTATTGGGTGCGGTGCGCTTCGTCTGCGAGCACGAAGATGTTCGACGCGTCGCTGAGCAGCGGATGTTTGGGCTTGCTCATGCGCTTGCCGCGGTCGGCGGCGCCACCCGCTTCCTGAAATTTCTGCACGGTGGTCATCACCGTGCGTCCGCTGGGGCCGCTCAAGAACTCTCTGAGTTCTCGAATGCTTTCGGCGCGCTCGGGGTTGGGGAAGCCGCAGGCGCGGAAGGTGCCGATAATCTGGTCGTCGAGGTTCTTGCGATCGGTCACGAGCACGAGCGTGGGATTTTCGTGCGCTGGGTCACGTCGCAACTTGAGCGCCAGCCACAACATAGTGAGGCTCTTGCCGGAGCCTTGCGTGTGCCACACAACGCCGCCACGATCGGTAGGCTCCTTGTTCCCTACGGAGCGAGCGACCGCGCGATTGACGGCAATCAGCTGCTGGTACCGCGGTATCTTCCGTACCGTGCGCCCGGTATGCGCGTCGCGCTCGAACACCACGAAGTTGCGCGTGATGTCGAGCAGGTTCTCGGGGGTGAGTAGGCCGTAAAAGGTGATCGTCTGCGCGTTAGGCGTCTTGCAGAGCTTCTGGGTGAGGGACTCGACAGTTTCGGGGAAAGGCTCCTTCCAACTCAGGTAGAAGCGCTCCGGCGTAAACACAGTGCCGTACAGAGCAGCCAGGCCGCACGTCACCACGTTGACTTGCACGGTGTGAAAGAGTCGCGGTGCGCCAATGCCGCGGTACTTGGAGCTCACCTCCTGGTAACGATCGAGCTGGTCGATGGCGTCTCCCCGCCACTTGTCGCCGATGGTCGGGCTCTTGCATTCGATGACGCACAGCGGAATGCCATTGACGAACAGCACGACGTCCGGCCGTATCTCCTTCTTGCTACCCTTCACCCGATACTGCCGTGTGACGACAAACTCGTTGTTTCGCGGATTGTCGAAGTCGAGGAAGCGAACCGTGTGGCCCTTGCGCCCATCACCCCGATCTTGTTCGAGGGAAATCCCGTACGTGAGAGCGGTATGTGCTTCCTCGTTGGCCTCGAGTAAGCTGGAGGACTGAATGTTGCTGATCGCGCGAACAGCCTTGTGCGTATTGTCGTCGCTCAGCCAGGGGTTGAGCTTCTGGAGCGCTTCGGTAAGCCGCGGCGAGATCACGGCCTCGCGCCCACTTTGGCGTTCGGTGTCCAGCGCCTCGGCGTCGACGTATTCGTAGCCGAGCGCTTGCAGAAGCTCGACGGCGGGCCGCTCAGACAGGCCCTCTTCGTTCCAACGCGTGGACTTCTTGGTCATATTCGGGCCTTGAGCGAACGCCAGCGATGACTGACCTTGACGGCCACTGCTTGGAATTGCAGGATGGCGGGTACGGATTGGGAATTCTCGATCGGCGATTCGCCTCGGTGCATACCGGGGCGTTTCGCTTTTGTTCCGGTCTGAAGGGAAGCACTTGAGCCCCCAACTGTCGCCCCACACGGAGATGTTTGGAGCTTCGGTACCAACGCGTCGCACGCTCGGTTGCGTTCCTCCGGACTCAATACGAGAAGACCGATGGTTCTGCGCGTCATCGCAGAACGGCCGGCTTGGTGAGCAAAGTCAGGACATCTTCCGCTTCCTTTAGCCAACTACGCAAGCCATCAGCGTCCCTGGCAACCTGCTTGAAGGGGGCTGCCCGGCGGACGTAATCCACCATGGCTGCGGTGTCTTTCTTGGGGACCTGTTTGGCCACCAAAAGCTTTACCGCTCGGGTTGTGGTTAGGCCTTCGGTCTTGGTTTCGCCTTTCAGCGCGAGGAGCCACGCTTCCAGCAGCGGCTTCGGAGTACCGCCGATGATCTTCAGGTCAGGATGCCGCTCTCGGGCGACGGGAATCGTGTCGTGGATTACTTGCTCGCGTTGCGGATCGCCGTCAGTGTCACGCACGAAGGCGAGCGCATGCGCCCCAGCCCGATCGGCCTCCAGAGCCAACCCAAGAACGTTGCGTTTCTCAACATCCATGGGGCCCTTGGCTCGGTACTTGCTGATGCGTATCCACATCACTGCGCCCACGACCTCCCAACCTTCGGGTTCGACTGACCGCAGCAAGGTTTCCACTACACCAGGTTGCGGGTTTACATTCTGGTAGCTCGGATGCCGCGCGAAGCTGCCCAGCTCGTTGGGACCTTCTCCTCCAAGGTATACGCGCACGCTCATTTTCTCGGTAGTCCCTTCAACAGAGGCTCTTCCATGTTGCCGTCCGCGTAGGACAGCCAGAACTCGCCCAGCGCGTAGACCTCCGCTGCCTTGTCGAACCCCGGAACGTCTTTGATCAGCGTGCCCTGGGTTCCCTTCTTCGGGTCGCGGGTGATGACGGTGACCTCGTTGCCTTCCAACTCGTTAACGACGAGGGGGCTGTGGGTTGCGATCAGGATCTGGCTCGTCTTGGATAGCTCGCGAAGGATCGCCATGACCTCAGCGATACGCGCTGGGTGCAATCCGTTCTCTGGCTCCTCCACAAGAAACAGCTTGGTACCCTCAACGTGCTGGAGCGCTCTAAACCCCAAGAAGTAGAGCAGGCCCTCACTGAACGCTGTCGCAGGCACGATAGTGTCGTCCGTCAACTTGGCTTCAAGCACAACCTTGTCTCGAGCACCGCTCGGGACACGTAGGTCCTTGACCTGTGGGAACAGTTTTTTGACCTCATCCCGGATTTTCACGAACGTGTCTACGTCACGACTATTCAGCGCTTGGTAGACACCCGACAGCCCCAGCCCAGTCTCATCCTGAAATTGAATCGGTTCTTCTGTGAGGATGTAGGGGCTTGATGCACGCAACATGTTCGGATCAAACCGAACCATAGTCGGTCGCGTTACGAACGCGCTCAAGGTTGTCGCGGAGATCGTGCGCCCCGCACTCAATATCCCGGGGCTTGTCGGCGAGCGGGCAGCGGTCCCATCGGGTTCGGTGGGCTTGCCTTCGACCACCACTTTCTCCTGAAGGTGCGCACCTGCCGCTGGTTCCCTCGTCTTTGGATCGCGTTCCGGAAACCCGAGAATACGATACGTCAGCCCGCCGCCATAGTGCAGGCTGACCACGGAGCGAGGCTCAGCGTACAGAAAGGGGGAGAACGGCTTCCACGTATTGTCCGGTTTTTCGAACTTCCCGGCCACGAGCTGTGCCGCCAGCCTGACCGCATGAAGGAGCGTGCTCTTGCCGCTGTCATTGGGACCAATCAGACAATGAAGCGGAGTGAGAGCAAAGCTCTGCTGCCGAATGCAGCCATAGTTCTTGATCTCAACCTCCTGCACCTGTTCGTAGCTCATGCCCGGTCCTCGCCGCGAGGCTGCACTGTAGCATCGTGAAGCGCGCGTGAGTCACGCACAAAGACCACGCAGGTCACCTCGGAGAGACCATCGTTACTCAGTCGCCCGCGCAATGTGTGTGCGTGACCCCCACCTACGTCGTGACTCAGGTAGCGGCGGTGGCTGACGTCGGAGTGGCTGAGGGCGGGTTTTGCGTAAGCGCACGGAACAAAGGAGCTGCGCTCGCGAAGTCAGGCGGGCCTCTTGCGAAACTTGCCGCGGGGTGTCC
>CBFGUG010000166.1:0-10568 GCA_965651905.1 uncultured bacterium
CTCGTCGGGCTCATAACCCGAAGGTCATAGGTTCAAATCCTGTCCGCGCAACCAAGAAATCAGAAGGAATGAGGCGGGAATCGGCGAAAGCCGGTTCCCGTTTTGCATTCGGCTCGGGCCAATTCTCGGGCCAATTCAGGTCGCTACGCGCCGCTGCGTAGCGAACGCGCACTTCGCGAGCCGGGACACTCGGAGTCTTGCTGCCAGGAAACGGCAAGACATGGGCAGACCCGTCTATCACTACGGCAAGTGGCGCATCCGCTGGACGGACGAGGTAGGCCGGCGGCGGAGCCGGAACTTCCACGACCAGGACACGGCTGCCCTGGCACTGAAGAAGGTCGAGGTCGAGGTTGAGGAGCGCCGCCGCGGGCTCCGCCCTCCGGAACGGGAGGCAAAGACGGGTCGTGACGCGTTCGAATACTGGCGGCGGCACCGCGCGCCGGAGAAGCGAAGCCAACAGGATGACCTGAGCATCCTCAAGCAGCTCGAGCCGGTGTTCGGTCGCCTACCCTTGAACGACACGTCGGCGTGGGTCGTCGCGGTGGACCAGTACAAGGCACGCAAGGACCACCTCAACAAGAAGACGGTCGCGAACCACCTGACCCTTCTGGTCAGCGTCATGCGGGCAGCGCACGACCTCGGCTGGATGGACCGGGTTCCGCCCGTGAAGAAGCCCAAGATCAAGCTCGTGTCCAAGGACTACAGCTACCTCCGGACGAAGGACGAGGTGCGCCGTTTTCTGGAGGCCGCGAAGGTGGAGGGTGGCATGGCCTACATGCTGTACCTGACCGCGATCTGCACCGGCATGCGGGCGGGTGAGCTGGCGGGGCTGCGTTGGTCCGACGTCTCATTGGAGCGACGGCAGATTCTCGTCCAGCGCTCGTTCGACGGACCAACCAAGTCCGACGAACCGAGAGCGGTGCCCATCCTGGATCCACTGCCCGAGGAACTGGAGCGGTGGCAACAAGTGCACCCCGGCGAGCTGGTGTTCACGAATCGCGACGGTCGCATGCTGGGACCGAGCGCCCGCCTCTTCCAGGAGGTCCTCCACCGTGTTCTCGAAGCAGCGGGCTTCCCGATGATCACGCGGGGGAACCGGAAACGTCGAGTCATCACGTTTCACGGTCTTCGCCACACCTTCGCCAGCTTCTTCGTCATGAACGGCGGGAGCATCTACAAGCTGCAGGCGATTCTGGGTCACGAGAGCATCAAGATGACCCAGCGGTATGCTCACCTGCAGCCCGACGTGTTCCGGGAGGACTACGGCCGCCTGGGAAGCGTGTTCGAGTCTACCAGAGGTGCACAGGCGAACGTCGACTGACCGAGTCGCCAGTTCCGCGCAGATGCTTCGGCGGCGTTGGCCGCTCATCACGCAATGGGCGCACGTCCCCCCAAATAGCCGGGTCAGGATTCGCTCATGCTTCAGACCAGTTGCGCTCCGCTGGCTAGCCAAACCGAGTTTCGCCAGCCGGTACCGTGAGCACCACAGTTTCAAGCTCCATCCCGCCCCTGCAGCTGACCAAGCAGGAGAAGGAATGGAGCTGACCATGATCAACAACACGTCGGTCGCGTCGATGGCGACGGATAGCGATACGCACGTTGCGCACGATGCGCACGTACCCAATGAAGCCGCGGAGCCAGGGAGGCGCGAACCCCTGCTCACCTATGACCAGCTCGCGGCCGATCTCGACATCCCACTGGGGACCCTGTTCGCCTGGGTGTCGAATCGCGAGATCCCCCATCTGCGGCTAGGGCCGAGAACGGTCCGATTTCGGCGGAGCGAGATCGAGAATTGGCTGAAGGAACGTGCTGTCCCTGCGGCACCGGAGGGTCGGCGATAGCCGAAATGCAGCGAGCGACCCCGCCTGCCAAAGCCCGGGCCGCTCGCGAGGAGAACGCCATGAAGACTAGCACAGAAACGGAAAGCCAGCCCACGCACCTGGCTCTGGTACCAGCACAGAACGCGCCGTCAGGAAAGACCCCGCCTCCGGCCCACGCGTTTACACTGCGACTGCGAAGTCGCCTTTCCCCCGAACAAGTACTCTTATCCGGGGAGACTCCCGAGGAGGCGGTCGACGTCGCGCTCAACCACGACGTGTCCGAGATGACCGAGCCGATCATGCTCTGGTCCAATCGCGACGAGCTCTTGGCAATGGATCTGGATCGACCAGACGACGCCGACCCGGTCCTCGAGCACCACATTCCCGAGCTCTTCCCTGAGTATCTGCCCCGCCCGCTTGCCGCGTGGGTAACGCACGGCGGAGGGCTCCGAGCGCTCTTCTGCGGTATCGATGGCGAGAGCAGCCGGGCGCTCGCGGGGGTCTGGTACGCCTTCGCGCCCCTCGGCGCCGTCCGCGATTTCACTGTGGAAGCCAAGACGGACTCGCGCCATCCGTCCGCGCCTCGAGGAGCCGAATGGTGCAGCCGTGTGTACCGGTTTCAGCCGAGCGCGAATGTCACGTTCCCCGAGGACAGCGTCGACCGAAACCTCGACGACCCAGTAGTCCAAGCGTGGCTAGAGAAGCATGCGCTGGAGCCTGGACGTCACGAGCAGCACCTGTGTCCGTGGTGCGGCGGAGGCGGCTCGTCAAAGTGCAATCCCTGTGTCGTCGTCGACGAGACCGGCGTCCGCTGCTACCGCTGCGGTGAATCGCGCTCGTGGGGTGTACTTGCAGCGCCCCGTCTGAACGCTCACTCGTGGAAGCTCGCGGCACAGAACTTCGTCCACATCGCTCATCAGGAACAGGTGATGCTTGCTCAGCTTCCGCACATGCCAAAGGAGCTAACCCGCCCGGCATGGGACCTGTTGTTGCGACACGCAAACGCCCACCTGCTCGAGAACGATCCCGATGAGGAATGGGCGAAGCGAATCGAGGCAGCAGGGTCCCGCAAGTTCGATGTGGTTCGGAGCAGCGGCGGCGCGTGGCTTTCGGCAGCCACACTGCTGCCACGCCAGGTGAGCGCGGCGAACACGATCAGCGTGTTGCCCTGGACCACGACGAAGCCACGGATAGACCAGGCGCTCAGCAGCGAGCCTCTGCCCGGCTTCGTTGGCATCACCCCTGTGCCATGCTCGGTGGTCCTCGCCCCGCACATGCCCGAGCAGGAGGGCATCGTGGTTCGGCGGCCGCGTGGGCGTGGGGAACCCCCGCCGGTGGACCTGGGCGCCGGGGCGCCCGTCGACGAGGTCGTGCAGGAAGCTTGGGGCACGCTCGAGGTGGCGCTACCGGGGCTGAGCAGGGGTTACCTCGCCAGTATCATCGTCATCGGTATCGTCGGCCAATACGGAACGGGGACTCCGCCAAACCTTGTTGTGACCGGACCATCCGGCTCCGGGAAGAACTCCCACGCCCGTCTGGGCACCAACATGCTCGGTCGCAAACTTGCGGACATCACGCTGCGCGATCCGCGCGACACCACACGTCAGATCGGACTTGCGCTCGAGCGGGGGGAATCACCGTTGTTCATCGACGAGATCGGCCGAGAGAAAGAGGTCTACGAGCGCCTTCAAGCGCTCCTCCGACTCAACTCGGAGACGACGTTTCGCGCGCTCTACGCGAACGAACGTTCCGTCGTTGTCGACGCCCCCGTCATCCTCGCCGGAAGTACTCTGCCAAGGCCGCTCGTGTCGTCCCAGGAGATGAACCGCCGGAGCGTAGCGTACCAGCTCTACGGCCGTGCCAAGTCGTGGGAGAAGCACGGGGATGTCGCGCGGCTACGATGCAATGCGCGCCTGCGTCCGCACCTGGACGTCATCACCGCGAGCGTATGGTGGAAACTGCACGCGTCGGGTGCGAACCCGGACTGGCGCAAACTCTGCTTCGAGGAGTACGGGGCTGTACCGCTCGACCAACTCGACAGCGATGGAAGCTCAGCAGTCGGCCGCGATGAGGCGATTCGGACGCTGTACGAGATCTACCGGTCTGCAAAAGACTCTGCCCTGACCAAGGGAACGCGGTGGGCTGGTTGGTTGCCATGCGAACCAGGGACCGCTGCGAACACGGTTCTGGGTGAACTCGTCGACCTCGAAGGCAGCGAGAAGAGCCAGTTTATCGAAACAGAGGAGCTGAAGCGATTGGACTTAACGGCGATCTTGGGCTTTTCGGTTCCGCGGCTTCGCCTTCTCGTCCATCGACGTCGGACGTGGATCTTGAAGTTCGACGAACTTGGGGTTCTGAAGGGGCAAGGTGTCCCGCGTTCGCAGCTGCCCCCGGCCGTTACTCCGCAAGATGACGGGGGGTCGCATGGAGCATCCGGCGCATCGAGCGCATCGTCCCCGGACGAGGAGACTGTTCTATGACCGCCTTGGACGCACTCTTGCGCTGCGCGAACCTCGGCATCGCGCCCGTCGCCAGAGGCGACTCTCTCGTGCTGCCGGCGTCCGGGACTGCAATGCCAGCGGCCTTGCTGAATGGTCTGACAATGCACAAGGCCGAGCTGTTGCCACTGCTCAGGACTCTTGATGGGCTGATCTTCGTGGAGTTCTGCTCATCATCATCGCGGAGCGTGGAGACCTCCGGGATACGCAATCACATGGGGGCTCCCGACTTCAAGGTCGATCGAATGCGGGCGGTGTTGGTCGACGGCAGACAGGTAGAGTGGATGCCGGGGCAGCAGGAGCCGGCGGACCTGTTGGACTCGGTGATGTCCGGGGCAACCGTCGTCGCGCGCGATGCGCATGGATACGCGCGACACCTGTGGGAGTTCCTCGGTTGGCCCCCACCGAGAGACTGGCTCGACACGAGCCAGCTCGCACGAATGCTCGGGGCCTCCGGCAACAAAGACAGGATGGTCCTAGACGTCCTCGGGAACGGTCTGAACGGAAACACCCACGCAAGGCCGCATGGACCAGAGCGAGTCCTGTTGGTCCGAAGCGCCTATGCCCTCGAACTCGCCGCGGCTCGAGACCTGGAGCGACAGCTCCGACTGGTAGACGGTGAGATCAACGAGCGCGGTTTCGGCTTCGATGCAGAGCTGGCCAGGGCGGTGATTCATGCGGTCAACGAGATCAGCACGCAGAACCGAGGACGAACGGCCGTCTCGGGCACGACCATCACTTCCCACCGACGTCTGCAACGATGGCTCGCCGAACACGGCATCAACGTCGAAGACGTGAGAGGCCCCACGCTCGCGAAGGTTCTCGACGAACCGGAGCTCCCCGGGCAGGTCCGCGACGTCATCCTGGCACGGCAAGATGCCGCATCGATGACGTCGCGAAAGCTGGCGGCCGGTCTCGACCGTGTGGACGAGGACGGCAGGATCCGCGATTCGTTCGTGTTCTCTGGGGCAAGGACTGGCCGATGGACGGGCCGAGCGTTTCAGCCACAGAATCTGCCACGCGGAGCGGCACTCGCGAACCACGAGTTCACCTCCGTCACTTCGGCAGTACTGGGCGGGCGTATTGATGCGGTACTCTCGTGGGCGGACGACCTCGGGGTGCCAGCGTCGACGCTGCTCGCCAGCCTCGTTCGTCCTTGCATCGTGCCGGCGCCGGGTTCGGCGCTCGTCGTCTGCGACTATCGCCAGATCGAGGCCCGAGTCGTGCTTTGGCTGGCGGGCGCCCACGAGCAGTTGGCTTCCTTCGTGGGCGACCGCGACCCCTACCGCGAAGAGGCTGCCAGCATCCTGGGACTGACCGAAAGCGAAGTAACCGACGCCCAGAGACTGTTGGGCAAGACGGCGACGCTCGGAGCGGGATTCGGTGTCGGTCCTCGACGGTTCGAAGTCTATGCCGCAGAGTTCGGTGTAGACTGGGCTCAGCTTCCACTCACTCCCGCAGACGTTGTCGAGCGCTGGCGTGATCGGCATTCCGCAATCGCTGGCGTTCGAACCCCAGATTCGTGGAATGATCGTCCGATTCGCGAGGGCGGTCTGTGGAACGACACGGAAGCGGCGGTTGTCCGCGTGCTCGATGGCGGTGCTGCCGAACGCGTCGGCCGGTGTGACTGGTTTCGGAGTCCGCGAGGACATCTGGTTTGTCGACTACCGAGTGGTCGCCAGATGTTCTACCGCCACCCGCGGCTGGAATCAGACGGCTCCGCCCGTCCATCGGTGAGCTACGATCACGGCACGGGACGCACGCGCACGTTCGGAGCCAAGTTGGTCGAGAACATGTGCCAGGCCGTTGCGAGGGACGTGCTCGCGGGCGCCCTCGTCAACCTCGAACTCCAGCAAGCTCGACCGGTGCTGCACGTGCACGATGAAGTCGTGTGCGAGACGGCGCCTGGGGCACAGGGGCACCTTGCGCAGATCTGTTCGACACCGCCAGCCTGGGCAGTGGATCTGCCTTTGGACGTCACCACCTACACCACGGAGCAGTATGGACGCCACCCATGAGCATGCCGGTACCAAGACCGCGCAAACCAAAGAACGCGAGCTCAAAGACGCCAGCGTCGTCCTCCAGACCGCGCTGGCGCAGGCCGACAAGGACGCGAGCGAAGAGGAGCGCATCCTCCAGTCTCTGCTCGCGACTGAAGTACCGATCATCCAAACGCTCAACAGGGCGAAGGCTGAACTCGCCCTCTGTTTAGTCGAGCGCATAGACGACGCAAAACGAAGCTACACGACGGCGAAGATCCTCAAGGAAGTGGTGCTCGTCAGCAACGCTCTCCTGAAGCGATCCGAGACGGTGGCAGGCGTCTTGATATCGATGCGTTCCCAGCGCCAGATGTTGCAGCGAGCTGGAGCACGCAGACGATGACGATTGAGGCTATGGGCTCCGAATTTGGAATTCTGGACGTCCGCGACATACCTCGGACGGCCTTGCAGGACGGCGGTGTCCTTGACGTCCTTGTCCTGGGCGGCCCGTATCGCCCGACGTTCTGCGGCGCCACGCTGATCACGTCGAAGCCAGCGGGTCGTGGGAGCCATCTGCGCTTGGAATGCTCTGGCTGCTCTCGGGCTGTGCTCCGGCTGCATTCCACTGGACTTGGGTTGCGATGCGCACGATGCGCTCGGATACGCACGGTACGCCAGCAACAAAAGAATCGGGCCGACTTCCGCAGGCTGGGTGGGGCGCACGCCGACCTGCTTCTTCGTCTAGCGCGCAAGAGCCACGGCCCCCTGCGTCTGGATGGAATGCGGGCGTTGGTACGCAAGCTGGCAGAAGTGGATGAACGCCTGCTCGATGTGATCGTCCACAGGACGCGACACTACAAGGAGACGCTACATGATGACTCGAAGACGGAGAGCGGTACAGTACGAGCTTTTCACCATCGTGGCGAAGAACAAGCACTTCCGTACACCCCTTGAATACATCCGTCTCTGGCACGACTTCATCACGGTGCCAGAGTACGTGGGAATCGCCCTCGGCCTGATTGATGAGCTGGAATTCGGGACGACGGACATGACCATGGTCGCGGCAGGCTACTACCTCGCCGGGTTTGCCCACGAGAAGTGGGACGATGCTACCGCCATCGCCTACTACGAACACGCAATGAGCCTCGACCCAAAGCTCGACGCAAGATTCCGAGTGCGTACTCTTCGCTACTATACCGAAGAGGAGGACTCGCTACCGAGTCGCGGACACGACAAGGGTGAGCTCGCCTGGTCCCGTTCGTGGATCGTGGCACAGCGGCGCTTGAAGGTGTGGCGTGATCAGATGCAGCGCAAGGAAGCGACCCTATGAGTCGATCACGGCAACGAGCTGGGCACAACCCCTCAACCCCGCAAGCGGGGATGGCGAGTGCCATTGAAGCGCTGGGGCAAGGGTTTCTCGAGCATCCCGCAAACGACGCGCTGCGTGCGCAGCTGGGCGATGGCGCGCTCAGTCCAGAGCACTATTTCAACGAACTGGTGCGCTTCGCATTCCGAATCGCGTTTTCCTTCGTCGTCGAGCGACGGGGCGTCGACGCACCGGGGGGCCTTGGAGCTGCGACGATCTCTCACGTTCTGGCTGCGGCGAACAACGAGGGAGATGACGCGTGGGAGGAGGTGAAGTCCACGCTAGTTGAAGCCGTGGCGGGCAGCACTGATCTCTTGTCGACAGTACTCGAAAGCAAGCTCAGCAACGCTGCTCTTCACCCTGCCATGACGCTGATCGCAGCGGCTCGGGATTGGAAGCACGTGGCACCCGAAGAGTTCGGGGCGCCATTGGAAGCGCTCTTGAAGCTCAAGCCCGTCGTGGACACTCGCGGGAGCGGGTTCACGTTGGCGACTTCGCCATCCAAGACGAAGAGCCAGCGCAAGGCAACGGGGCCCTACCTCACTCGAGAAACGCTGGCTGAAGCCCTGGTCGACAGCAGTCTGCAGGCCCTGTTGACCGACACCATCAATGCGCATCCTGATGCGCCGGTTGAGGCGCTGCTTAGGCTGCGGATTGTGGACCCGGCGTGTGGCCCTGGGAATCTTCTGCTCGCGGCGGCTCGGAGGCTCGCATGGCGGATCGCCTACCTGCGGGGTGACGGCAGCATACACCTCCCGGCGTACCGCGAGGCGCTGCGGGAGGTCGTTGCGCAGTGCGTGTTCGGTGTCGACCTCAACCCGACGGCGGTGGACTTGGCTCGGATGTGCCTTTGGCTCGAGGCAGCTGAGCCCGGCGTGGTCTTCGGCTTCCCGGCGGAGCACATCCAGAAAGGCAACGCGCTCATCGGGGCACCGCCCCATGTCCCCACGGAAATCCCCGATGATGCCTGGCAGGCCGTTGTAGGCGACGACAAGCTTGTCAGCGCGGCTCTACGGAAACGGAATCGCGCAGGTCGCCAGAGGCGCGGATCGGCGCCAGACCCACGTCACGCGCCAGGAGCCGATCCGAGTGTGTTGGCAGACATCTGGTGTGCGGCCTTCTTCTGGCCCGCGCAGCCAGGGCGTGCCGCTGACGCCGCGCCTACGAATGACGTGTGGCAACCGGTGGTGCTGGGTCAGCAGCAGCCTCAGCTCGCGACGCTTGAGATTGCGACGAAGCTGGCGGTCCAGCACTCCTTCTTTCACTGGCACTTGGCATTTCCCGAAGTGTTCGCGGCGGGTGGTTTCGATGTCGTGCTGGGCAACCCGCCGTGGATCTCTTATGCAGGCCGCGCTGCCCAGCCGTTACCCCCGCGGACCAGGCGCTACTTCAAAACCACTCAGCCCTCTTTCGCGGGATAACCCTACGACGCACGGCATGTTCATCGCGCTGGCAGCTCGCATCGCCAGACCCGGGGGACGCATTGGCCTGCTAGTTCCGTCCTCCGTGTCGGAGCTCGATCGGTACAAGGCGACGCGAACCTGTCATGACGCCGAGTGCAAGTTCGACGTGGAACTAGATGACTTCGGCGATGGCCAGTTCGAGGACGTCACAGCGCCGTGCATGATCGTGGCGTCCGAAAGAATCCCTGGTGGAAGAACTGACGCGAAAGGGGGATCACCCTGGCCCGTCTGGCGCCCAGACCTTACCGCCACGCATCGGGCGCTCTTGAACCGTTTCTCCGCGTTCCCAACATTGCCCTCCGCGCTTTTTGGCGAGCGCGGGCTGCAGTCAGATTCTGCGCTACGTGAGCACTTCAAGAAGTCGCGTTGCCCCGTGGGGCCCTTCTCGACCCCGATCCTCGAGGGTACGGATATTCGAGAGTTTAGGCTGGGGCCCCCCGAGTGCACGTCAACGCGGCAGCACTCTCAAGCCGCCTGCGACCCGCCCAAGCCTACGCGGAGGCCAAAGCGCTCGTCCGTCAGACCGCAAACTACCCTATCGCAACGATGTCCAGCGGTCTCGCCTTTCGCAACACCTGCCTCGCCGTGTTCGGGCACCCTCACTGGGACCCGCACGGTGTCGTCGCCCTGCTGAACTCTGCGCTGATTCGCTGGGTGCACTACCATCGCTTTCGGGACGCACGGCAATCGCGGCAGCCTCAGGTGAAGATCGGACATCTACGGGCAATTCCGACGCCGCCGACCGGTTTCGGTACAAAGTGGCCGGAGCTTGTGCGACTGGGTCAGCATCTATCCGGTGCCCCGGACGACGTGAGCGCGCGGGAAGCGCTCGACAGCCTTACGGCTTATCGGTTGCCGAAGGCAGTGCGGTAGCCGAGTGGCACGCGAAGACGAGGCCACGGCCAAGGATGGTGGCACGGAGAACGGCCAGGCGCGGGGCGGCGTAGCGCCGAGGTGGTCAGTCTTCTGGATTCTCCGTTGGCGATGCGATTGCCCGCAGCAGCTCGTCGGCGCGCGTAGCCAGAAGCACCCGCTCCCACGGGAACACGCCGCGCAGTTCCGGGAGGTTGCTCGTCACGGTGATCTCCTTGCCCCGACGCTTGGGCGGCGCGCATCGGCACAGGATCCGCTTCCAGCCGTTCCGTGCGCTGATCGCTTCGCGCAGGACGTCGAGGTGCTCTTCGATGTCTTCACCGCCCGCGTAAGGGTGCTCGGCGTACTCCGCCAACAGGGACTGGCGTTCTTTTGCGGTGCTCGATTGCTCGATGATGCGGGCGTACACCTCGCAGCCGTAGGCGAACGGCTCACGCTGCTTGAACTCGATGGGCAGCAGCCACTCGTTGTACCGCGTGTGCGGCAGACCGGCGTACTCGCGCTTTCAGTTGTGGGTATCCCCTGCATCGAGCATTGCTCTGTGCGCGTTTCGCGCTCGCGGCAGCAGC
>CBFGUG010000167.1:0-10562 GCA_965651905.1 uncultured bacterium
TCGACGCGCTGCTCGAATTGCGTCTGCCCGCCGAGTGAGGGCTGCGCATTCGCGTCGCTTCCTCGTGCGGAAGACGTGCGCACTGACTTGGCGGAGTATCAGACGTGGCCGTCGCGGCGTCGAAGCTCGGCCTCCAGCTCCGCGACGCGCGCCTCGGCGGCTTCCTTCGCTGCGCGTTCGGCTTCCTTCGCTGCTCGTTGGGCCTCTTTTTCGCGGCGTTCGGTATCGCGCGACTCTCGATCAGTCTGAACCCACTCGCCGTCGCGTTTGATGCGCAACGCGCGCGGCAGTTCATCCGTCGCGGCCACCGCCCACTCCAGGGGCAACATGAGAGAGGGCGCGCAGGGCTCTGACAGTTCGCGCTCCACCAACGCGCCTCCCACTCGATCCCAGATCCGTAGTGGCCGTTGCGCATCGTTGGGATCGAACCTGACCAGTTCGCTGACGCCGACGCGACGATAGCGGGCAAGCTTGCTCTCCCACGACGGTTCACCTGCGTCACTGTCGCTCACGATTTCGACGGCCACTTCAGGCGCGCCGCGCTCCCACACTTTCCAAGTCCGGATGAGCTCCGTTTGCGGAACTTGCCGAACGAAGGCGTCGGGAGCCAGACACTGCGAGGGATCTTCCGCATCGAAGTACACGAACTGATCGGAACAAACCGTCGCCGTGTCGCCGAACGCTTCGCGCAGCAGAGAGTACAAGAGCATGCGCAGGTTCATGTGCAGCTGCGTCTCAGGCACCTGTGCGAACTCCGGAAAGAAGATCGGAGCGCGCGCTTCCAAGTAGCGGGGCTGCTCGCTCACACTGTCTCGAGACGCCATCGACATCGAAGATACCTCGGGTTTCGGAGTTCAGCCAGGTCGGCACAAGCAAGCGCGAGCAAACGCCACGCCAACCGTTGCGCGCTGGGGTTTATCAAACGATCTTGGGTGAGTGCGTTTACGGTCGCACCGCGTGACAGCTTCCCACACGCTGGCGGCCGCTGGCTACGCCAGGCCATGGCCACCGCGCGACTGGGGGCGACGGGACCATCGCGCAGGAGCGACTCACTCAACGTCCTGACGGTACGCTGCTGCTCGAGTTCACTGGCCGCCTTCGGCGTGGAAGGACGGACGTCGCGCGTTGGTGCTCACGCCTGCAGACCTGTTGGTGCGTCTTCGCGCGGCAGTGCCGCCGCCGCGCTTCCACATGGTGCGCTATTTTGGCGTTCTCTCCAGCCGTGTTCCGCTCGCGTGTCGTGCCTGAGTCGCGCGACGGCCCCACGGCGCACCGTCCACCGCCAGCTGCCGGTGACCAACTCGAGTTTGCTAGGTGAAGAAGATGACCGCACACCAAGCACGATCGTTGCCATTCACCCACTGGCAACCGCACAGGAGCGAGCGACGGGCTGCACATGCTCCCATGCACGTCGGCATCCGGGTCGGAGACTGACGCTTGGAAACGCTAGCGCCCGGTTTGTCGAGCGAAAGTCGTTGCTCTTGAACCTCCACCATGGAAACCATATTTCAGTGTTTGATCCGATTGCACTCGTGGAAAGAGGCTATCAGTGCTCCGGCGGGTACTCCGCATGGGCCCGGGGAATCATCGAACCCATCAGCGAGGCTCTCAATGTCGACGGTCTCGACATGCATGGTTTTTTTCTGCGTTCCGGCGTTCCCGAAGGACACTTTGGCATCGATCCGCGCGGCAAATTTCTCGAGAGCGGCGAGGTCGCGAGGCAACATGCCAGGGTGCTCATGCCGCTCGACGCCGGTGAGCTGCAGTCCATGTGGCTTCCGCTTTCCTCACCTGGTCTCGTGAACACCGCCGATCCCGCGGTACGAGCCTTCTTTCCGGAGCAAGCCCAGAGTCGCGTGTTTCAACAGTCAGCCGTGCTCAGCCCAGGAGTGGATTCGATCGGTGGTGCGCTCGGCGTCGTCTTGCCCGTCAACCCGACGAACATCCTCATCTTCAGCATCATGCGTGTCGCACCACCCGAACGCGATGCCGCGGCGCTGTCTTTGTGGCGCATGCTCTGTGTGCATCTGAGCGCAGCGCTCAGACTGAGCGCTGTCCGCCCCAGCTTGGAAGGCGCGGACGTCGAATGCGTGATGGAGGGCGACGGACGTGTGCTCGACGTACGAGGGACTGCCCAGCAGGCGGACGTCAGACGAAAACTAGGCGAGGCAGTGCGTCGCGTCGATCGAGCGCGAACCCGCGAGGGACGGAGCGATCCACACAGCGCACTCGCGGCTTGGTCTGGGCTGTTCGAAGGCCGTTGGACACTCGTGGACTACGTCGACACGGACGGCAAGCGGTTCGTCCTCGCCCGACACAACGAACCCAATCTCTGGCCCACGCAGAGTCGTAGGGGGCTCTCGAAGAGGCAAACCCAAATCCTCTACTGCGCCGCCGCGGGCCTTTCCAACAAGGAAATCGCCTACCTGCTGGGCCTCGCTTCGTCGACGGTCGGCACCCACCTGCGGCGCGCCTTCACCGAACTCGGGGTCAGCTCGCGAGCCGAGTGGCTTCGACTCGCCGGAAGGGTCGAGGCCATCCTGCGAGGCTCGGATCCTCCTGACGCGCGCCTCTCCTCCCTCACCCCAGCAGAGCAGGAGATCGGACAAATGATCCTCGATGGCACCAGTACGGAGGACATCGCGAAGTCGCGGGGCAGTAGCGTGAACACTGTCTCGAATCAAATCGCCGCGATCCTCTCCAAGCTGAACCTCACCAATCGCCAGAGCTTGGTGCAGTACTTGGCGCGGCAGGGCTGACGGATTGCCCGAGCAAACGCGCGCGCCGGCGGTCGTGCTGACCGCGTAGACCCGTTGCCCATGTTGGCGAGCAAGGCGAACTGTTAGATGACTCTGGAGTGAGACGATGTGCTGCGCACTCGGGAGCAAGAGCATGTTCGAGGTTTGTGATCGGGTCTCTCTGCACCTGTGGATCGCCCACAACATTGGCAAGGGGAGTCCACGCTAGATGCTCGACGAGAGCTATGCGCGAAGCTCGTTCGACGGAGCTGCAGCTTTGGTCGCGAGGGTTCAAAAGCCGAGCTGGTCGGACCGAGCAATCGGCTGTGCGACGCTCGGCCTGAGTGGTGTGTTGGTCTTGGGAGGCGTGAGCACGCTAGCTCTCCTCGGCTACGACAATCCCATCCTACTGGGCGCAGCCGCCCTCGTTGGTGTGCTGCCGTTCGCGCTCTTCATCGGGATGGGTCCGGACAAGTCGGCGGAGAAGATACTCGAGAGTCTGGTGTGCCCGGTCTGCGGCGGAGTCACGACGCGCGACAGAGACGTCCCCAACGACTGCTACGTGTTGATCTGCCACGAGTGCAGAGTCATCTGGCAAACCGATATCGAACTCCCGTCGCCCGGCGACACCTCCCCCTCTCCAGGCGTGCATCACATCAACTGAAGTCGGGATCGAAACACGTCAATCTCGAGGTACAAACGTGTAGTCGGAATGACTAGAGAAGAGGTTGGCTGGCTTTGGTAGAAAGGCCGCCCATGGCAGACACGCTCGAAGAGCTCGCTGCACAGGGGCGGAAGAAGAAGAAGCAAAGCACGCGCCGCGCTCGGAGTGCCCAGCCCTCCAAGCGGAGGCGGGGCCCGAGTGACCTCGATCGCGCCCTCGCCCCTCAGTCGAGCACGTTGGGGGTGTTTGTGATACTCGGTTTAGGTCTCGTCGGGGGGGTGGTTGGGGTGCTCGGGTGGCTGCGCGTCGTCGACGTCGCATTCGAGCACTGGCCAGCCGCCGAGGCGCTGTGGGTTCTTCCCGCCCTGATCCTCGCGGCGCTGATGGCTGGCCTCGGCTATGTTCTCACGCAAGCAGCGACAACGCGCGCAGTCGCTGAGCAGAAGAAGTGGCTCTACGCACTTCCCTTCGAGTTTGACGTAGCGTCGTATCTGTCTGGACTCGGCAGACGCTACAAGGATGCGCACTTGGAAGTGATCGTCGAGTTTGGTGCAGACATCGAAACAGACGAGGACCGTGCGGTCGTGGTAGACGCGGCTCATGGCGCCTTGAACGTCGAGCGCGCTCTGTGTCACGTGCGCAGCCTCGAACTCCTGAGTCCGTCCTTTTCGACCTATTCATCAGGCCAAACGTCGAGCGGCGCGGGGCCCGACGGATCGGGAGCCGGCTCCTCGTCCCCCGAGGTCTACTCGAATCGTCCCCTGCACCTGTGGTTTCGTGAATGCGTCGAGCGTCTCGTGCTCCCGCTCACGCAGCGCTACTCGGTCGTAATAGCAAGCGCCAAGGTCGCAGGGTCGCGGAAGTGATCACGCGAGCGCGTGTGACGCGCAAACCGGTCGTCACCTTGGTCGTCGCTGCGCGTGGCGTATGAACCTGCGACCGTTGGATTTCCTCCTTAGGAGTCGCCCCAATTGCACGGGGACCAGATCATAGGAAGAGCGACAGGTCGCACTACCTGTAGACCAATTCACTATTTCTCGCGCGCGGACCCGCAGGTACAAAACCGATACGCGGTCGCCGCACCTTTGGCGAACCCTAGACAAAGGACTTCATCATGCGCCCAACTCACTACCTCAAGCAGCTTGCGTTAATCTCCAGCACTCTCGGCTTCGTCGCAGTTTCGGCTCTCGGCACTTCTTCGGCTGAAACCATCAACGAAGCAAACGCGAACCCTGCAACTCGAGTTAGCAGCGCCGCGCACGAGCCCATGGACCGCAACCTTTTGCCCGAGTTCGTAGGGGTGGAAGACGCCATCCCGCTGAAGACGACGATTGGATGTCCCAACGGTGGCTATCGCGGGCACAAACTCAAGGACGCAAACTTCAGCGGAAAGACCATCCCGAAGTCCAACTTCTGCGGCGCAGACTTGTTCAAGGCCAAGTTCATGGGAACGAAAATGCCCAACAGCTCGTTCTACGGAGCTGATATGCGTTTTGGCAAGTTCCACGACGCCGACATGCACGGCAGCGAACTCTACGGTGCGACGGGCAGTCACGCGCGGTTCGTGGGCACCAATCTACAGGGGTCGAACTTCTACGGCGCGCGCATGCGCAACGCCGACTTTCGTAATGCCAATCTCGTCGGGGCCATCATGACTGGAGCCGACTTTCGTGACACCGACCTCCGCGGAGCCAATCTGTGCAAGGTGAGTGCGTCGGGCGCGGACTTTCGCCGTGCCAAGACGGACAAGACGACCCAGTGTTGGTGCGGCACGTTGCCCTGCAGGTGAGCCCCCGATACGCAGCCACGTACCCGCCGCGAAACGAGGCTGAACCATCGAGTCCGCAGAGCAGGGGCGTGCCGTCCGCCCTCGAAAGGGTCGCGCGGAGTGTCGTTCTGCCGCCCGTGCGAAGAGCCTAAAAGCTAGACACCTCGGCCTGCTCGATCGCGCGGCGCAGCGCGTCGGTACTCTGCGCGCCCGCAATCGAAAGGCTCGCCCCAGTGCCCGTCGCAAGCGCTCGTGCATCCGCACGGTCGATGGGGCGCGCGGTGTACTCGCACTCGCAACGCCTCACTGCGCGTAGATGATGTTCGTGAAGCCAGCCCCGAGGTATGAAACGTCCCGGCAGGAACTCTGCGCCGACGCGCGTTCGCTGATAGTCTCGGTACCTTGTCCACTGCCCAACTGGAAACCTGGAAGCGATCGAGGACCGGAGATTGGCGATGAGTGAGTCCCCACCCGCCAACTGCGCACAGAAATCGAACAGCTGGCGTCGAGCGTTGACGGCGGTGTGGCTGGGTGCCTTCACGGTCATTGGGTGCGGCGGCAAGGTAACCAGCAACCCGCAATCGTTCGCGCACTCGGGTGACGCGGGCGACGCGGACGCGGGCGACGCGGACGCGGGCGACGCGGATGCGGGCGACGCGGGCGGACGAACACCAGAAGGACCGAACACTGCCCCCCAGATGGCCCTCGATGAGTACGAAGAACCCACGCCCGCTCCACCCTTCTCGCTGGTGACGGAACTGACCCCTCTGTCCACTGAAGATTGCGGTGACTTTCCCCCTTGTGATGGAAGTGCCGAAGAGAGGTGCACGATGCGCTGTTTTCGCATGTCAGAGTCTTGCAAGTCAGCGGTCGAGTTCGTCCCCGTAGGTCGAGGGGTGCCTATCGAGTACAACCATGTTCCTCACGCAGAGTTCGCCTATTTCACTTGGGAGACCAGTGGCCCGGCAGGCCTGTACGCAATGGGGCGTTTCAGTGCGCGCGGCGGGCCGTTGCCTTCGCCCCTGTTTGCTGACAGAGATTCACAGGACCAAGGCCGCATGTTTTGGGGAGCCGCGACCGAAACGGAGGTCCTGTTGATGACTCCCGGCGAGCGACCACCTTCAGGCTCTTCAGCGTATCGATGGGTCCCCGGTCAACTCGCCGCCGAACCGCTCGAGCTGGCAGCACCTCACCTCAGCAAAGACGGAAAACTGCTGGTGGGCTGGGCAGAGGAGCCTGACGATCTCGTGATGCAGACGCAGGATGGCACCATCGTTGCGCTGGGTCTCACCCCACACTTGGCTCCTGCAGACGGAGCGCGCACCATGTTTGTCCCAAACAATGGTCGTGTCGTGATCAATATCCTTTCGGATGAATACGGCGACGACGTGTACGCGCGAGGGGAAAACGGACCCTGGGAAAAGTTGGAACGACAAGAACTGCCGCAGGAAGTCTTGGGACCACAACCCGCACCGGGTGATGACGAACTCATCGCGCACGCGCCAACCCTGCGTTTCTTTCGAGCGGTGTTCGTGACGGACGATGGGGCGACGGTCGGGGGCGAGTACGGATTCCACACCAATCGTAGCCTGCAGGTGTCACGACCGTTCCGCTGGACAGAAGAGACCGGTCTCGTACTCATTGAACATCCAGCGGTTCCGGTCGACGCGTTCTACACGGACACTCTCTACAGCGAAAACGGACGCGTCATTGCCGGGGTGATTGAACCCGCTCCCTACACGACAATCCCCTTCCCCCCGATAGTCTACCGTTACTCCGACGCGGTTGGTGTGCAGACCGTCTTCGAAGGAGCGCTCGCTACCAGTTTGACGCTCGATGACATATCGGAGACCGGCGCCATCATCTTTCACGAGTATGACCGCAGCGCTCAGGAATCGACCTACTACCGTTTTGCTCCCAACCAAGAACTCGTGGAGCTCCCCCCGGTCTCGGACGTGAGTCAGCGCGGCGATCTACTCGCGAGTAGGGAGCAGCTCATCTCCCTATCGGACGCCATCGACCCGGGCGATCTTTCTGCGCTGCTCCAGGGCGATTGGACGCCGCCAGGCTACACGGGCCATCGGATTTCGAAGTTGTCTGATGATGGGCGCTTGCTGTTTGCCACAGGGGCGTCCGACAGCGACTTGCCAACAACGTTCATTCTCCGACGTCAGGAGATCTGCGATGACTGAGTCGGCACCGGCGTCTTACCCATCAACGAGCCCCCGTCCTTCGCCAAGCCGCATCCCTCAGTCGGCGCAGGATACGGCGTTGCTCCACAGTTGCTGATCCTCATCGGAACATTCTGAAAAGCCGAAGTTGAGGATGAGCGTCGCACCGTAGAAACCTCCGCCGCTGTAGATCACTCCGTCTGGTGATTTGACGCAACCATCGTCGGCTGTGCTGCCCCGTCCCTCGGGGTAACAGCCTAGCAGCTGTTCTTCGGGCGCAATGCAGCCCTGCGCCGGGTTGACGCCGCGCCCTCGGATTTCCAAGCAGCCCTCCTCGCAACCGTTGAACGTTCTCAAGCAACGTCTCTCGCACTCTGGTAGTTCGAGCACGCAGCTGCCGTTCCAGCACGTCATCCCAGGGGCGACCAGCCCACAAGCGTCTTGACTGAAACATCGAGGCAGACAAACGCCCGGATCGTTTTCGCCAGGCCCGAGAAATGGACACTGCCCTTCGTCGGTGTGCTCGAGCACGCAGCGATAATCAGCCGGACACTGCTGCGTCGACGTGCAGTCTTGCGCGCAGGTTTCACTCTGGCAACTGTGCCCCGGCTCGCAGTCGCCAGCGCTTGCGCAGGTGCGCAGCGCTTCGTTGCCAAGGTCGAGCCCGCCTAGGCCACTGCCCATCTGATCGATGGGGATGTGGAACAGGCCCAGACCGGAATTGCAGTCGATCAATGCGACCAGGGCGCCCTCGTGCTCGACCAGATCTTGCACCGCCTCACACGACGGATCAGAAAAACGCCACAGGAGCTCGCCGTCCCAATCGAAGAAGTCGATGCGCCCCACGGTAGGATCGGGATTGCCAACCGCGGTGTTGGCATCGTAACCCACCGCGTACCCTTGCTCCGTGGCGGCGACTGTGGTGGGCCTATCGTCCAACGTTCGCGCCCACTCGCTCGAACCGCCGGGACCATAACGATGTACGAACGGGGTTTCGCCGGCGCCGACGACCACCGCGCCGCCATCGGGCGTCACAGCTACGCTGATGCTACGTCCGTTGCCGCCCCCTGGCACTGTTACTACGCCCCAGTCGAAGTCGCTCATGTAGGCTGCAGCTCCGACCCAAGCGTCCGACGCGTTGCTATCCGCCGCGTTGCCACGGCTGCCCGCGACGAAGTAGCCGCTCTCGGTGACGGCCAGGTCCCACGCCGTGCTGATGCTGCCGTCGCTTCCGCGGAGGGTCTGCTGCCATGCGACACCCTCGTTTGACAACTCGCCCACCCAGAGCTCCATGAACGGGCGCCCGCCACGTCTCTCGATCAGGTTCGAGCCCGCGGCGATCAACTGTCCACTCGGCGCGGTCGCCAGTAATCTCACCTCGGGTTCGACGCTGTACTCTCCGAGCGGCATGCCGTCGATGTCGTGGCGCTGCACGATTCGCGATCTCAATACGGTGGTCAGCACGCCGTCGGGCGAGAGCGCAACGGCCAAGCCTGGCCACTGACCGTCGTTCTCACTCACCTCGATCTGCTCCCACAGCGGCGTGCCCTCCGCAGAGAAGCGAGCGAGCCAGAAGTTCTCGAAAGCTACCGATAGATCCGCAGGCGTTCGCCCCTGGCCACCCGTCACGTAGATCGAACCGTCTTCGCCAATCGTGAGGGCGCGACCGCGACGGTCGCTATCGAAAACTGACCAACTGGGGCGAGCGGACCAAACTTCGCTCGAATCACTGCCATTGCCTGGCTCGTCCGCGGAGGCCAGACACAGGCGAGAGTCTCGCTCACAACTCGAAGCAGCATCGCGGCACACGGCACTTGCTGAAAGCCCAGTGCAATCGTCCTCAGTCTCACAGGTCGTCGTGCAAACGCCGCACTCGCATGACGTACCCAGGCCGCACTCCGCGTCAGTGTCGCAAGGTTTGAGCCAGTTCGTGCTGGTATCCGTCCCGGGATCGGAAGTCGCGCCGCAGCTCAGCGCAGTTAGAGCCAGCACCAGCGATATCCACGCCACAGATCGCCGCCTCACCAGGGTGCTTGCGATGAATTGGTCACAGGTCATGCGCGTCATCGAGGGGTGTCCAATGCTGAGGCGACTCGAGTTTCGAGGTCCTGTCCGTGCTCTTCCGCGCTGGAGATGACGTTCTGGCCGAAGTAGAAAGTCACTCGGTCGTCTCCGTCACTTGCCGGGTTGGATTCGTTGTAGCTTGCAACCCTTTGCCATAGGGAGTTGGTACGCTCACGAGTATCCCGAAGCAGAGCATAAACTTCACGCGCGTATGGGTGAGCGCGGTTTACCCGAAAGCTGACGGTGCCGCCCCCTACTTCGTCCGCGGCGTCGGATTGTGGATTCGTGACCTTGTTGGCGATCGCCGTGGCGACCGCCCGAAAGTGGTCGCAGACTGCCGTCTCCCAACCGTGTTCAGCACCGACCATCACCTCGAAACGACGAGCGCGAAGCAGCTCTCCGTCCTGAATCAAACGCCCCGCGGTGAGCAGCGAGTTGATGGCAGCGTCCACCTCCTGAGCGCTTGCTCTGACTTGTTGCTCGATCGCGAGTCGCGTGTTCGCCGAACCGCTGGCGGCTAGGTACCATATCAAGTTGGATAGGGCTCGCTCGCTCTGTTGCTGGTCCAGGTGTTGGCGGTCACTGTCGGAGGTGATGCCGTAGATGGTGTCAGGTCCTTGCCCAGAGCTGTAGGCAAGGCCGCTCTTGACCATATCCTGTAGCGTCGCGCCGATGTGCCTCGGCGTGTGTAGTCGATGGCGTCGCTCTAGTTCCTGACGCGTCGAGCTTTTCTCGGATAGATCCGCGAAGAGAGCTTGCCAGAGCGTCGCCGCGGACTCGTCATCCCCTTCACTCAGGCGTTTGCGCTTCACTTGGTATGAGCGCAAGGCGAGCCCGAACATGTCCGCCACTACCTTTTGTCGAACCCCTTGTTGTTCGAGTTCTCGCGAAAGCTCCAAGAAGACTTGATCCGCAATCTGTGACAGCGGGGACCTCAACCCGGCTGCGGTAGAAAGCTGAGCGATCAGTACGGTCGTTTGTCGGACTAGCTCGTCGATCAATAGCTGAGTGTGCACTGAGGTCCAGCCTACGCGCGCGCCGGTCCTCACGGGAGACGAAAAACATTGCGCACCTAAAGGGCGGTGGTGCGCGATCGTTTGTTACGTTTGCATCGGATCTCAGCCGTCGCGGCGCCGAAGCTCGGCCTCCAGCTCCGC
>CBFGUG010000168.1:0-10548 GCA_965651905.1 uncultured bacterium
GACGGTCAGGTTCGCCAGTGTTCCTCATTCTGGAGGACGCCAACCCAGCAGCTGCAGGTTGATCAGAGCGACCTCTTCGGGTGGCTCCGACGCAGCGATGATCGAGCGGAACCAATCGCCCGTGCGGCGATCCGCTCGCCGCCATCATCAGCGGACCCGGCGATCCATCGACGTACGGACCTCGTTGGTAGTTCTCGGTAGCGAGTGCGAAGTTGGTAGCGTGACGCTCAACGGTCAGCCGCGGATTGCCACTTCGGTAGGGTGATCACCAGACACGCACCGTGGCTGACGTCGGCAAACCTAGCTTGGCCGCCGTGCGCTTCCGCAATGTGACCAATCAAAGCCAGACCGAGTCCGTGGCCTTCGCTGGCATCTGGGCGAGCGCGGTAGAAGGGTTCGAACACGCGCAGCCGCTGTTCGCGGGAAATGCCTGGGCCCTCATCTTGGATACGAATCGCAACCTCTTCCTGCTCTTCGATGCACACACGGACAGCTTGCTTCTCAGGCGAGAACTTCAGCGCGTTGGAGATCCCGTTGCTCAAGAGTGAGCGCAACAGTGAGGGCTCGCCGAACACGAGACCCTCGTCGAGCCGCTCGATGATCACCCGCTGTCGTTCGCCTTCGGAGAACTCCCACAAGACTTCGTCGAGCAAATCATCCAAGGCAACCGGCTCGAACGCGCGCCGAAGTTCAGCGCGGGGGCTCGCCAGAAGCAGTAAACGCTCGACGAGGCGCGTCAACAGATCGACGCGTCGCAAAGCTGATTGGGTGGTGTCTTTCGCTTCTCCGTCCAGGCGCTCTTGTAACAGCTCGAGCTCGGCACGCAGCGCCGCGAGCGGTGTGCGTAGTTCGTGCGCGGCATCAGCGGCGAATAGCTGCGCGTGGGAGAGTAACGAGCTCACTCGTTTGACGAGTTGTTCGAGCGCCTTCTCCACCGCCAATACCTCGCGACAATCGGAGTTGGCGATCAGGGGCGTCGTCGACAGTTGTTCTGGGTCGGTTTGCTCCAGTCGTTCCGAGAGGCGCGCCAGCGGAGCCACCGCCCAAAGCGTCAGCCGTCGACCGGCAAGCCCCGCCGTGCCCGCGCCCACGACGAGTGCGGCCAAGCCCGCCAACACGAAGTGCAGCAACAGCGCTTCGCGGTCGCTGCTGTGGGCGGCGACGAGCAGCCACTTGCCATAGCTGCGCGTGCAACTGCGGACGCGGCGGCCAAACGCGCCCGTCGTTTGGCAACCTCCCGGCTCGCCGACGGCAGCCCAGCCGTCCCCCGCGAAGAGCGTTGGTCCATCGTACACCGCGAGGCGGATGCCGCTGGTGACGATCTCGTCGTTTTCGTCATCCAACACCTCTTCGAAGGCTCCCTCTTTCTCCTTGCGCTCTTCGTCCAGTTCACCTGCCAGGGTGTCCGTGGCGCCCCGGAGTCTCTGGTCGCCGTGGCCCGTCACCAGCGCATCGAGCGTCGCCATGGCGATGACTGCCGCTAGTGCGCCACCAGCTACGGCGCTCAGCAAAGTGACCCGCACCACGCGAGTTGCGATCGACTGCGGCGAGCCGTGGGAGGTCACGATTCGCACTCGGGTGTGTTGTCGGCGAGCGCATAACCGCGCCCACGCACGGTGCGTATCAACGAGCCGCACAGCTTCTGACGAATGCGACTCATCAGCACCTCCAAGCTCGCTGACTTGCCTGCGTGGTCTCTCGGCCAAGCGTGTCGCAACAGTCGTTCACGGGATACGACTGCGCCGCCTGCACTAGCCAGCACTTCCAGAATCGACCACTCGCGAGCAGTGATCGGTGCCTGGTTTCCATCGAGCAAGGCAGTTCTCGAGGTGAAGTTCAGTTCGACGTTCTCGAAGCGAAATGCGGTGGGCTTAGCCGCGGAGGTGCGTCGAAGCAGCGCGCGTACACGTGCGCGAAGCTCAGCCAAAGCGAACGGCTTGGTCAAGTAGTCGTCTGCTCCCGCGTCGAGGCACCTGACCCGTGACGCGACCGTGCCTTCGGCGGTGAGCACGAGAACGGGCGTCGTGTCCCCGGCGCGCCGAAGCGACTTGCAGAGTTCGATGCCCGAGCCGTCGGGCAATCCCAGATCGAGGACGATCAGGTTTGGAGACTGGTCCGAGATCAGGAGACTTGCCCGTGCGCTGCTCTGCGCGGAGAGCACGTCGTATCCGTCGCGGCGTAGTGCCTCTCCCACGAACTCCAAGAGTTCCTCGTGATCATCGACGACGAGGATGTGCATGTGCTCAGCGTACTCCGAGGTAGGCCGGGTACCAAGTGATGGACACAAGCGGCGTGATGGCTTCCGACGAACCCTTGCGTCACTCACTCACGAGATGCATACGCGGGCCGAACCCAACGACCGCGGAAGCGTTTTGCGTCGTCAGGCGCCGACTTGCAAGCTGTGTCTCCGACCAGCTGCGTGCCGTCGTCGCTCAGTAGCAATATGGCATCGCGGTCCTCGGGGGTGAAGAACGCCTCCGGGTTGAGGCCTTGCATGTCGCGTTCGACCAGCTCTGCACCATGTCCAGGGCCGAGCCACGAGTACAGTCTGGACTCGCCGTAGTCATGAGGGCCAGCGATGATCAGGTAGCGGCCTTTCCACCAAGACAACGCCCGGACGCCCAGTCCTTCCAAGTCGAGTAGGATCGGATCGCCCAATGTCGCTCGCGTCCCGTGGGGGATCTCATTCGGATTCAGCAACGCAACCATCAATGCTCGCGCATTGGGAACGGGGCTGCGGAATCCAAGGAGCAACGCTCCGTCGGGCGTTGCCGTCAGGCCTTCGATGTTGAGCCCGCCTTCGGCTTTCGGCGGCAAGCTCGCCGCCCCGGCCAAGTCGAATTTCGCCAGGCGGGGGTCGGCGATCAGATCATCTAGGAGATGTCGGTAGGGGCTCCCGATCACTTGCAGCTCTTCGTCGACGCTGGGAACTCGTGTCGAGAAGAACATGAGGCGCTCGGGCTTGACCCGGCCACGCTTGTTGCGCCCATGAGATGCTAGCCAGTAAGCCGTCTCTCCGATGTAGCTGGCAGCCTCCAAGTCCGACTCGGGGTTCTTGCCCCGCAGGTTCAAGTGCGCGGCAGGGTTCAAGCGTCGTAGTGGCGCCCCACCCCGCTCGGCGTCGTAAATTCGCAGCACGTTGTCCTCATCGTCCGCCAGCGCGAACTGTTTGGCATCCAAAGGTACCGCGCCAGACGCGTCGCAGGCTTCGAGAAAGACGACGAAGTCGTTCTGGTAGGGCGCTGGGGAAGGTGTTTCCTCGGCCATATCGCTCTTGGGCGGTGACTCGAACCGCGTGTCCGCAGAGGCACGTTGGCACGCCAAGGCCGAAAGCGCCATGGACGCCGCGAGCGCACCTGGCAACCATGAGCGCTGCTTTGTGGATGACTCAGTCGTCGGCGCCATGGCGTAAGATCCTGCCGTCTTCAGCGACTTCGATTTCCCATTTTTGTTGGTCGCGCCTGTACTCGATCTCGTAGTGCGGATTGTCCCGAGGCCCCTCACGTTCGATCTCGTCGATGGGGGCGCCCTGCGTCAATTTCAGAACGCTTTGCTGAACGGCTTGCGGGAGCTCATCCCAGGTCAAGTCCTGATCAGCCATGGCGACCGAGGAAAGTGAGAGGACTGCCAGCAGCGGCGCGGTTCGCGTGATGTGTGTCATGATTGTCAAACCTCCTGTTGTGCATCCCTTTGTGGACGCCCGTAGAGTGTGGTGTGCCCGGGGCGCGCGTCCAGGGCGCGGTCTCCGCTGGTTAAGCTGCCGTTCAGCAAACACTGAGCGTCCCAACAAGACTCCGGTCAGGGGTTCAGCCGACGGTTCCGCCTCGCTCCTCGGCAGTTGCAGGTGTTGACCCGGCGCATTGATGCAGTAGCGTCGCGACCATGTTCTCCCGTCGTCTCATGACTCGAAGCTCAGTGCCATCATCGTTACTAGCGCTGTGGCTGGCAGCCGGCGTGGCTTGTTGCCCAGCCAAACCACCGCCCGCAGAGCCTCAGCCGACCGTCGCCCCCGCGCAAACGCCCGGCGGTGCTGAGTCGCCCGTCGCTGCTGAGCTACAAGTCGCGCAGACCGAGGACGCGGCGCCTGTTCCGCCTTCGCCGAACGCTGCGATCGTCGCGCTGCCTTCGCTCGCGCAAAGGTGGTCGGCTTCGTTCCCTGTGGGCGTTGCCGTACAGCGGCGGCTGCTGCGAGACTCTTCGGACGTCGTGGCGCATCACTTCAATCGCCTCACCGCCGAGAACGCGATGAAGTTCGAGCCACTGTGCCCGACGTCAGCGCAGTGTGACTACGGTGAGGCCGACGAGATCGCGGCGTTCGCCCGCAAGCATGGCATGCAAATGACTGGGCATACGTTCGTATGGCATCGCATGCACCCGACGTGGCCTTTGGTGGATGGAGCGAAGCGCGCTAGCAAAGAGCTAGTCACGCAGCGACTTCAGCAACACATCGCCACGTTGGTCGAACGCTACGCGGATGTCGTGGACAACTGGGACGTCGTCAACGAGGCGATCTCCGACACTGCCGACAAGACCTACCGTGATGGCGCCGAGGGGTCGAAGTGGCACGCCGCCTATGGCGGGCCCGAGTTCATCCAAGTGGCGTTTGCAGCGGCGGCTGATGCAGCTGCAAAACATGACCCCGACGTGAAGCTCTTCTACAACGACTACAACGTCGTGAAGGCCGACAAGCGGGCGAAGGTGCTCGAGATGGTCCGCTGGTTGCGCAAAGCAGGCGTGCGAGTCGACGGAGTTGGCCTGCAAGCGCACTGGAACATCGATTGGCCGCCGATCGCCGACGTGCGGGCCGCGATTGATGAACTGGCTGCCGAGAATCTATTGGTCAAGATCAGCGAGATCGACATATCGGTCTACGCCCTGGACGACTGGGGCAAAGAGGTTTGGCAGCCCGAAGGTGAGTATACAGCCGAACTCGACGAACGCTTGGCGCAGCGTTACCGAGAGCTGTTTATGCTCTTCGAAGAGAAAAAAGACGTGGTGACCAGCGTGACGTTCTGGGGCATCCACGACGATCGCAGCTGGCTCAACAGCTATCCGACGAAACGTCTCAACTACCCGCTCTTGGTAGATCGATCAGGTCAGCCGAAGCAAGCGTTCAAAGTGCTGACCTCACCCTGATCGCGGGGTGTGGTTCACTTGGGAAGGCGTCGTTCCAGGTACTCTTTCAGCGCCGCGGCATTGCAGTGCGCTTCATCCTTGGCGCCGAACACCAAGGTGACGCGCCGTTTGCTGCAGATCTCGAGCAGCTGCGTGACCAGCTCTTCGCGTTCGTCGAGCTCTGCGAAGTAGCGCAGTTTGAACTCCGTCCACTTCTGGGGGTCGTGGGCGAACCACTTTCGTAGTGGTGTGCTGGGTGCGAGTTCACGCATCCACCGTTCACACGCCAGAGCGTCTTTGGTGACGCCCCTCGGCCACACGCGGTCGACGAGTATTCGACAGCCGTCGCCACGGCTGGGAGCCTCGTAGGCGCGCTTGGTCTTGAGCATTTCTAGGACTGTAACTCGTTGGGGGCGAGCACGCGACCGCGTGGGTAATCGGCACAGCACTGGGGTTCGAACAGTCGCGATGGGATTCGATGTGGCGAGTCGCGACAGCGCAGACGACGTCGCGTAGGAGAAAATGATGGTAGGGGATGCACGCCTGTTTCCCACCCGAACACGTCATCGATCTTGCTCTCGATGGAAAGCGTGCGGCTTTGTCATGGGAGTTTGAACGGGGTGCATTAGAGCCGTGTGCCGCAATTGACCCAGGGGCCGCCGCCGATTATCTTCGACCACGTGGACATGGATTCGATGAGCTTCGAGGGGGTTGTCCTCGACGGCAAGTATCGGCTCGTCTCCATGCTAGGCAAGGGCGGCATGGGGTCGGTGTGGCGTGCCGAACACCTGAGCTTGCAGGCGCCAATCGCCGTCAAGTTGATCGATCCAGGTATCGCGGAGATGCCCGAGGCACTCGAGCGCTTCAATCGCGAAGCAAAGGCCGCCGCGGCACTGCGCAGTCCTCACGTCGTTCAGATCCTCGACTACGGTGTGGACACGACGACCGGCGCGCCGTTCATCGCCATGGAGCTGATGGAAGGGGAGAGTCTGGCGGATCGTTTGGACCGCGTCGGGTGCCTCTCACCGAACGCGACGGCTCGAATCATCACGCACGTGGCGCGGGCACTCAGCAAGGCGCACGCCGCAGGGATCGTTCATCGTGACTTGAAGCCCGACAACATCTTCCTGATCAAAAACGAAGACGAAGAGATCGCGAAGGTATTGGACTTCGGAATCGCCAAGTCCGAGAGTCATTCCGTTGGCTCGGCAACAGCCACGGGTGCCGTGATGGGCACGGCGTACTACATGAGCCCGGAGCAGATCAGCGGCTCACGCACGGTCGACTATCGTACGGACTTGTGGGCGCTAGGGGTGATCGCCTACGAGTGTTTGACAGGAAAGCGCCCCTTCGTCGCGGAGACGTTGGGAGGCATGGCGCTGCGCATCTGCACGGAACCCATTTCACGCCCATCGCTTGTGGGCATGGTACCTGCGGGATTCGATGAGTGGTTCCTGGCGGCGGTGAACCGAAATGTCGATCAGCGTTTTCAAAGTGCGCGCGAGCTGGCGGACGCGCTGGTCGACGTGTGTCGGGGGTCGTTTGGAGCCACGGTCTCCAGCGCGGCAGGTGCGGCTGCAATCGGTAGGGAGCCCGCCATGTTCGATTCGGGGAGCAACCCGATGGCGGGGCGAGGGCACACACAAACTGGTGACGCTCTGATGGGGTCCGCGTCAGCGCGTCACGCAGAGAGCGCGCCTCATCACGATACGGCGATCTCTCTCACGCACACTCAGTCGGGGCCCAAGGCGCGAGCTGCGCGCTCGGCTGGGCTGGTCACGGTGGTCTCGGGCGTGGTTGGTGTTGGAGTTGCGGTTGGCGGCTGGTTTCTCTACAGCCAACTCATGCCGCAGCCCGTGGAACCTGAGACCACGCAGGACACGCGAGGGATGATCGATGTTCCAGGCTCGTCACTTGGCGCCAGTGGACAGCCGACGGCCGCTGAAGCTCCTATCGTTCCAGTTCCGACGAGTTCATCTTCGACAGTGCCGCCTACCAGTACGGACGCGGGTACCGCCGAAACCGTTGGTGAGCTCACCGAGCCCGAGCGAGACGACATCGAGTCTGCTGAGAAGCCTTCGACACCAGGTCGTGCGGAAACGGTGCGGGCGCGAGCGCCAGTCATCTCACGACCCGCAATCAAGCGACCCGCTCCAGAGCCCGAAACGCGTCCTGCGCCAACACCCCGCAAGACAACTCCTTCGCCGAAGGGCTCTCCCTTCGACGGCATCCTGAACTCCAGAAAATGAAACGTCGATCGAATCTCTTGCTCGGGTCGTGTGTCTCGGGGGTCTTTGCGGTCTCGTCGTTCGTCTCGCCAGCAGCTGCGCAAGGCAACAACGTTGCGCTCGCCGAGTCGTTGTTCCAACAGGGGCGTGAATTGCTGGTTCAGGGTAAGACCGCCGAAGCCTGCCCGAAGTTTGCCGAGTCACACCGCATCGAGCCCGCGACGGGCACGCTGCTCGGCCTCGCCATGTGCCACGAGCAAGAGGGCAAGCTTGCAACGGCGTGGGCCGAGTATACAGAAGTAGCGGCAGCAGCCCGTCGTGATGGTCAAGAAGAGCGCGTAGAGTTCGCGGAAAACAAAGCCAAAGAACTCGAAGGACGGCTTTCTACTCTGACCATTCAAGTTCCTGATCAGGTAGCCGAGATTGAGGGCATCGAGGTCAAGCGTAATGGCGTCGCGCTCGGTGAAGGCGCTTGGAACGTCGCATCCCCAATCGACGGTGGCCAACATCAAATTGAAGTCACGGCTCCAGGGAAACAGCCGTGGAAGGTAAATGTCACCGTTTCCATCGAAAACGACGCCGCACGAGTGGCCGTCGCGGTGCTCCCAGACGCGCCTAAGGAGGCGACGGTCGACGAGCGATCGGTGGCGGCAGATGACAGCAAATCGACGACGGCTCCGCCAGCTACCCCACGGGAACCCGAATACCCCAGCACCCAGCAGTGGGTCGGCATCGGCGTTGCGGGTGGCGGCGTGGTCTCACTCGCCGTCGGCGGCGGGTTCCTGCTCGCCGCCCTAGGCAACAACTCAGACTCCGAGGACGACTGCAACGGAAACGAGTGCGGCCCCGACGGGTTCCAAGCCCGGCAAGACGCACGCGATCAAGGCAACATGGCCACCGTGTTCGGCATCGCAGGCGCAGTACTGCTCGGCGCAGGTGCCACCCTATACTTCACGGGTGAAGACACTGGCGCAGGCGAACACGTGCAACGCGCCCCTCGTTTGGTCGTCGGCGCCGACGGCGAAGGCATCCGCGCCCAGTTCGTCGGAAGCTTCTAGATTGGAGCTCAGTGCGTCCGCTCGTCGAGCGGCGCTGCGCGGAACTATCTACGAAAGCCGAAGCAGCGTGCGGCGGCGTCACTTCGCGAGCCGCCGCACGGGTTGCACCTCTGCGCGCTAGGAGAGGAGAGAGCGGCGGCGGCGAAGGAGGAGTCCCAACCCGACTACGAGTCCACCGATGCCCCAGCCGTAAGCTCCGTTCGTAAACTCACCGGCAGCACGGCAGTGACAATTTGGCTTGATGACGACTGGTTGGACTTTGCACTCCACCTTGCAGCCCGAGCTGCTCTTGGGTTTCTCCAGCGCTTCGATCTTGGTCTTGACGCGCACGGAGCCACCATTGGCGATCTTAACGCGATACCAATTGGGCTCCAACGTTTCGAGGATTGTGCTGCCGACGCCTGTCAGTGAGTGCTCCCAACCGTAGAACTGACCAGCGTGGTTGACGTAGTATCCGAAGGGGACCTGCGGCTTGAGCACCTTCGACGTCGTCGGGCCTGTCTCGATCGACTTGCCCGTATCGTAGTACACGTGAACCTCGTACGTAGGCCACACTTGCGAGACCTGTTCGTGGGACGTGAGGTCCATCGAGACTTCCTTCTTGGCCTCGGCCTTCGGGGGAGCTCCTGCTGCAGCCCTGGTTTCTGCTGACAAAGCCCCTTTTGCTTTCGGATCCGTTGGCTTTCTCTCGTTGATCTTTTCTTCGTTGGGTTTGCCGAGTTCATCGTTGGGCTTGCCTGGCTCTCCATCGCGACGTCCCTTGGGGCCCCGTGGGATCTTGGCCGTAATGGCAGACATTTGCGCGGCAGGGAGTAGCATCGGCTCATCTCCCGCTGCTGGCATGTTACTGGTCGACACGTAAATATACACGTCGCGCTCGCCGTCGGGATGGTCTGGCATTCCGCGGATGCTTATCTCCGCTTCCTGTTCGAACACCGAAGCGTTCACGAAATTCATGTTGCGGTAGACACTCGACTTCGCGAAATAGAGAGGCTCGCCAGTGCTCTCAAGCTCGACGAGCATGCACTGGTGCACCGTGTTGCTCCCTCCTTGGGTCGGACATGCGGGCTGCCCCCCGTCACCACACTCGTAGACGATGCCTCCACCAGTATCCGAAACCACGTCGTACGCTGCGTTCGTGTCGGCCCCGAACTCCGACCAAGCCACATCGGGATCCGAATACTGAGATCCCCAGTTGGCTAAGCGGAAGCGTGCTCTGACGTTCCCCGCGCTCGTCGACGTTGTGTAGGTAGGGTTGGCGAAAAAGTCGTTCGGTGAGAAGTTGTTGATCGTCGTTGGATCAGAGTTGGTTGTGCCAATTGAAAGCTTGTCGATCGATATCCCGTCAGGACACACGGTCCCGAGATTGAGCGGCTCCCAGTCCGGGGGATTGATCGGGTTCAGAGCTGCTGGGGTGTTCCAGCCGAAGTTGCCAGTGATCGGATACGTGAACTGTAGGGAACTGGCCGCCGGAGGGGGCGAAACAAGGTGTTGTACATGAGTCGCGTAGAAGACCTTCATCGCAGGGTTGAGGGCTAGCGCTGACACGTCGATGTTTAGATTGATAGTCCAGGTTTCGCTGGTTGAGTCGATCCACAGCCCAGTTTGCTCGAGAAAAGCCAACGCCGGGGGCGCTGCAGCCCAGCTGCCACTCGAGTCCGCCGGGCGCGTATAGTAGTCGGCGGCGACGTTTCCTGTGTCAGCAGTCGAGTCTGTATTGATGAGAGGGGTGACTCTGACGAGTTTGGCCGTTCCGGTGCCGTCCGCGTTCGCGAATCCAACGTAGACGGCGTCGTAGTTGGCAGTGGCGCCGCTCGGGTCGGCGAGCACCTGGAACTGCATGAAGATGTTGTTTGCGTTGAAGCGAATCGCGCGAACGCTCACTTCGCTCGTCTCAGGTCCTCCCATGTAGTCTACCGCACCGAACGAGCGCCGCGTAGATCCCGACCATCGCGGGTCTTCTTGTTTGGTGATCTGATTTGGAGGAGTAGTCGCGTCCCAATGTGGCGGCTGCATGTACAAGTCGCCGGGGACACCAATGCCATCGGGGACACACATGTCGGCTCTTGCTGACGAGATGACGCAGAGGTGCCCTAGCACTACTGCCAGAAACTTTTCCATCTGACGCGTTTCGTGCGAGGGGCCCC
>CBFGUG010000169.1:0-10545 GCA_965651905.1 uncultured bacterium
TGGAGAAACCTATGCTGATTCGGAAGAACCCATGTAGTGCCAAGCGCAGCGTAAGGGCTTTGCCCCTGCTCGCTCTCTTCTCTGCTTGCTCTGGAGAGATGGACGCAGCTGAGCACGACGTTGGCACCACCCAACAAGCCCTTTGGGGCGGATTCACTGTCTACTCAGCCTCCGGGCAGTATGGCTCTGTGGTCGTGTACAACGTGGGCGGCGTACAAGGACCGGGTTGGTGCACGGGGACCTTGATCGCTCGCAATTGGGTCTTGACCGCCAAGCACTGTCTCAAGACGTCCAAGGACGATAACGAGTACGCGCCCTACGTCGACCCGTGGAAGATTCGGGTAGATGACTCAGTCCCCTACGCGAGCGAGGCCCCGTCCGGCGGCGCCTGGTACGGGCTGAGTATCAAGGGCTTCGAAGCGACAGACCCAGACACGCCAGACATAGCACTCATCGAGCTGTACTCAGACGCGAATGATTCGAGATTCCGTCACGTCGGACTGTGGGGAGGCGACCACGAGGACCTGCTCGGGCACACGGTCAGAGTGCTCGGTTACGGCGTGAGCAACGCCAACCCACCTCCCAACGACGGCTGGGGCGTGCTCAGGTACGCGAACATGACGGTGGTCGAACTGCTTTCCGATGGGATCTACCGCTTGGAGGGATCGTCGTCGAACGTGCACACCGACGTGGGTGACTCCGGAGGACCTTCCATTCGCCTCACCGACACCTTCGGTCGCTCCCTTCCGAGTGTTGCCACCGTTCACGCGACAAGTGGTGGTCGTGAGGAGAGCGTTGCTCTCCACCGCAGAGAGATCAAGGACTGGATGCGCATCGATGGCGATGTCCACAACGACGGCCGTGCTGACATCGTGTTCGTGGGCGGCCCGGGATGGAACACCATCAAGGTCGCTGCCGGTTACAACGACTTCTCGTTCAGCACAGAAAGCTACAGCTCCGGCAATTCTACAACGGGCTACTTCTCACACTGGGCGAGGTGGGACGGCGCCAAACGCCTAGCGGGTGACTTCAATGGTGACGGTCGAATGGACGTCGCGCTCACGGGCGCGCCATTTGGGACGATACCCGTCGCGTTTCGAACCTGGACAGGCTACTGGATCAGCAACCTCTCCACCAACCTAGGCCCTTGGCCAGAGTGGAGTGGCACCGCCGGAGCCAAGGCCGTGTCAGGAGACTTCGATGGCGACGGCTACGACGACCTGGCCCTGACAGGGGCTAGCGGTTGGACGACTATCCCCTTCGCACGCTCCAAGGGCGACGGCACCTTCACTGTCTACAACAGGACCGTATCGGAATTCCCAGGCTGGGCGACCCACGCCAACGCCAAACCCGTAGCCGGCGACTTCGACGGTGATGGTCGGGCGGACATCGCACTAGTCGGCGGGACAGGCTGGGCCACCGTTCCGGTCGCGTTCTCCTATGGCAATGGGCAGTTCCTCGTCAGGAACCAGCCAATTGCGAACTTCGCAAGCTGGGCACAGAGCGCTGGCGCCAAGCCGATCGTCGGGGATTACAACGGCGACGGGCGCGATGACATCGCCATGACGGGTGTGAGCGGCTGGGCGACGGTCCCGGTCGCTTTCTCCAACGGAGACGGCTCGTTCACGGTGACGAACCACGGAGTCTCGTACTTCCCAGCACTGGCGGCACAGTCCGCGGCGAAGGTCGTAGCCGCCGACTTCAATCTCGACGGCCGAGACGACCTGGCTGTATTCGGGATCACCGGGCCGTACGACGAATCCTTCGTCCAGATACGGTCGACGGGCTCTGGGCAGTTCACCTTCCACGCCGCCAGCGGCAGCGCCAACGCCGAAATACACCACTGGGCGTCTAGGTCACGCGTCGCTGCATTGACCAGCAACTCCAGCGAGTGACCCGTTCGCGCCGTCGTCGCGACGGCGACGGCAGATCCGCCTCCCCGCACGCCGATGGTCTCGGTGGCCATCTCGTCGAAGCCTGCATTCAAGCGGCGCCGTCATTCGGTGACGTGCTCGATCAAGAACTCCCAGACCGCGTTGATGCGGGGAACGCGTCTGAGCGCGCGCGAGGTGACCAGGAACAGCTCGTCGACAGGAAACGAGGTCTCGCGCTGTAGCGCTTTTGTGATTCGTACGGGTACGAGTCCAGACGAACTGACGGTTCTGTCGGGCAACAGGGCGACACCGAGCCCGGCCTGTATGCAAGCGATCTGTGTCGTGATGCTGTCAGCTCGCAGCACTGGTTCGACCCCGCCGACGTGCTTCGAGAACCAGCGTCCTGGTGTGGCATCCAACGTCCGGCGGCCGCACCCGAGCCACGGCAGGTCGCTCCAGTTGCGTGTCGGCTCCGCACCTTCGACGAGCGCTGGCGAGGTGGCGACCACCCACCGCACCTGCACCAATCGTGTGAACACCAGATCCCCGGACGTGGGGCGAGCCGTGCGGATGGCGAGATCAGCTTCGCGGCGCGTCAGGTCGACGACGCGTTCACCCGTGAGCAGTTCGACGCGAAGCTGCGGGTGTCGACTAAACAATGCGGGAAGCAACGGCGTGAGCAGCACCTGTGCAGCATCGACGGGGGCGGCCAGGCAGACCTCACCGCTGACGTCGCGTTCGAGGCGGTCGACCTCTCCCGAAAACCGCGCCGCGACGCGCGCCATCTCCTCGGCGATGGGTTCGAGGTTTCGCGCGGCATCGGTTGGGGTGATGCCATCGCGGCCGCGGTCGAACAAGGTGGTGGCTAGCGCCTCTTCGAGGGCATTCAGGCGTCGAGAGACGGTGGACGCGTCCATACCTAGCCGCTTGCCCGCCTGCGACAGCTTGTGGGAACCGCACAGGGCGAGAAACAGGCGGACGTCGTCCCACTTGAGATCGGGAGTGTTAGAGCGTTGCACAAACGCAATGATACTTTGCGGTATCGGCCATGGCGATGCAGAAACGCATTACCCAGAATCCTCCTCACCAACCCACCCAAGGAGGTTTCACATGACCCAAACGACCAAAGAAATTGCGATCATCGGAGCCGGCGGAAAGACCGGGCGCCGCGTCATGGAGCGCTTGCAAAAGGCAGGACACGCCGCGCGCGGACTATCCCGCAGCACGCCCATTTCCTTCGACTGGCACGACGAGACGACCTGGCAGCCAGCGCTTGCCGGGGTTGGCGCGGCTTATCTCACCTACCACCCAGACCTGTCCGTGCCCGGGGCGGCGCAACACATCGCGCGCTTCTGCGAGGTGGCAGCCGACTGCGACATCGGAAGGTTGGTGCTGCTCGCTGGTCGTGGCGAGCCCCAAGTGCATCCCGCCGAGGACGCACTCAGAGGGAGCGGTATCGAGTTTACGATCCTCGAGTGCGCTTTTTTCAGCCAGAACTTCACGGAAGATCTGCTGCGACCTCACGAAGGGGTCGTCGCGTTTCCCGCGGACGCGGTGACCGAGCCATTCATCGATTGCAACGACATTGCCGACGTGGCGGTCGAAGCACTGACGCAAGACACACACCTCGGCAAGACTTATGACCTGACGGGGCCCGAGTCCCTCACCTTTGGCGCCGCCGTCCAGTTGCTGAGCAGAGCTAGCGGGCAAGCCATCAGGTACCAACCCGTCTCGTTCGAAGACTACGCCCAGGTGATGGCAGCTCACTTGCCTGCGCCGCACGTCGAACACTTCATCGAACTCTTTCGTTCCTTGCTCGATGGACACAACGCGGCGACCACCAATGACGTCGAGCGCGTGCTGGGACGGCCCGCAACATCTTTCGAGTCGTTCGCGCGACGCGAAGCAGGGGCACTTCGATGACGACCATCGCTTGACGCGTGGGAAGGTTGCCGGGTTCACTCGGGGCGCTGGTGAAACCGTGCCGGGCGCGCTCACGGGGCGGATGGCGCGTTGCGGGGATCCCAGCGCAACGCGTTCGCCTACAACGCAGACCCGGCGAACAGCCTCCGAGTTGCTAACTTTCGACAGCGGGGTTCGAGCGAGTGAAGTCGCTTCGAAATTTCGAAGCGCGCACCACGCTCCGAGCGCCTCGGACGCGACAAATTCCGACCGTGGGACTGAAGTTTGAATACCGCAGGCCTGGCACGAGCTCAAAACGAGCTTGTTGAGGCTCCCGGCAGCCCAACAACGTTCGAATCGACCTCACACAAGCGGTCGCACCCCACCCCAAAGTTCGAATCGAGCTTGGGGAAGCTGCCGGCAGCCAAACGAAGTTCGAATCGATCTCACCCAAGGGGTCGCACCCCTTCGCAAAGTTCGAATCGAACTTGGGGAAGCTGCCGGCAGCACGCCGACCCGCCTGATCACCTATCTGCCCGGTTTGACCATTGCGGGGCGACGCGCGGAACGAATTCTGGCGAAGCCGGGTCGTTCGGGTGAATCTGCTCCGCGATCCCAGGGCGGCACGGCGCTTTGCAGTCACTCGCGCGGTCCGCAGATGGTCGCTCGAAGGTCGTCTGCGGACTGGGTACGCCCATCTGGGAAAGTGACGATTCCGTTCGACACCGAGCCCAGTTGATTCTTCGATGTCGAGAACGCGAGGTACTCGCGGCCATCGGGGCTGTCGATGAACTTGGGGGAGTAGAGCGCGTAGAGGTACACAGCGCCGCCGAGGTCCATTCCGCACGAGTCCCACACGCCGCAGACGAAGTCAGCGAAAGACAGCACCTGCTGCAGCGAACTCGGCTCGATGGAAATGCCCTGCGATGGGTCTTCGGGTAGCGCGTTGGTATCGAACTCCCCGATGAACAAACCCGTGAAGATGTCTTCATCCATCCCGGACGTGCGATTGGGGGTCTTGAACACGCCCATTGCGCTGAATCGCAAGACACCTGGTCGTCCCGATGCGGACATGTGCGGGAACACGAGCAGCTGGTGCTCTGCAGGTAACGCTCGGGAGAAGTCGAGTCGGTATTCCCCCGTCGCGTCACCTGGCCGTGTGTAAACGAGATCGCTGAACCCGGTCGTCCGAAACTCCGACGCCAGGTCGGGGTTGTCGAAGACCTCCGGGGTCGTGTGTACCCTCTCGAACATGAGGTGCGTCCCTGCGTCGTCGATCCAGACGTCTGGGTCTGCGTCGCCCAGCGGGTTACCAGGGGGCCTGCCAGGTGAAGCGGCGATCAGCGGATCACTTTCGGGAGACGAGAGTTTGGTCACTTCCGGGTCGTCGAATTGCCGATGGCCGATCGTTGCGAGGTTTTCCCCCGACGCAATGCACGAGCCCACCGAATCGCTGTCGATGCAGTCGAGCGAGGTGAAAGTAACACCCAGTGGATCACCGCAATTGAGATCCGCAGCGATGTGTAGTGGCTCTGCGAGAAGCGTCGTGACGAAGCCTTCGCTCCTCGCCTCAGCCACGGTCGAACGCTCCAGCGTGCGCAGTTCGCCCGCTCCGATTAATTCGACGTCAACCGACGTCGCTTGTGCGTTTCCGAAACTGAGCACGCGCTGCTGGGAGCAGTACGCCGGTCCGTTGAGCTTCGACGCGTCCGTGGCGACGAGCTTCGGCTCGCTCATCGATGTCTCCATCGCCTCGTCGAGCCGGGCCGTGAAATGATACAGGTCGCCGCTCAGATCCGGGACGAAGGCGAAGTCGAACTCCCCGTCGCTGCCTTCGAGGAAGGAGTACTTGATCTGATTCAGAGTTCCCGAGCGGTTGTCGTACCCTGCGAGCTGAATCAAGTCCCGGGTCGCGAGGTCGACGAGGAAGATCCCCTCACTCGCGTCGCCACAAATCGAGGTGTCCGCAGTCGGAGGTTCGCCGTCGTCGTCTGCACACGCGACTACGGCAGATCCCAAGAGTAACGTGACGACGGAACATGCTCGAGCTCGATCCCGGTAGACTGGATTCACGGCGCGAAGCTAGCGCTTGTCCTCGAACTTTGCCAGATGCACCTCGGCCGAGGCACGCGTCACCGTAAGCGGAAACACTGAGCTGCGTTCCGGGCCTGCCTTCGCTCCCCGCGATCACGCTTGCCCCGAGCAACCGCGCAACCGGCATGGAGGCGCAACTCAGTACCAGAGCACACGCCGGACATTCGCCGACGACGATAGCGTTGCGCACGAACGTACCATCTTTCGTGGCGAAGTAACGCTATGCCCACGGGAAGCGCGCTGTGCGTCCGAGTTCCCTGCGCGTCGGCCAAATCGAGGAGTGCTCATGCGAATTCGCCCGGTTCTTCCCAGCAACATCGACCGCGTTCACCTAGGACCTAACAAGCGGAGACCCATGATCTCTTTGCGTTGCCGTCGTGGGGTCCGAATCGCGCCCAGCATACTCTTTCTGGTCGCACACGTGGCGTGCGCCGCCGAATACGAACCCCCCGCCCCGATGCGCTACGCTGTCGCCGACGCAGGACTCGACGACGACGAGGATTTGCCGAGTTCCTCGAGGTCCAGGCGCGATGATGACGAGCCAGCCAGGAACTCCAGCTTCAGCGTAGGGTCAACCAGCGAGCGAGAAACGACAGATGAGGATGCGGAAAGGGTGACGTCGGGTTCGTCGACGGCGGCGATGCCAGCCGCCGCTGCCACCAGCGACGATCGCAACGCCGAGAACTCGACGTCACTCGACGACACGCTGGAATCCCCGGATGCTGCAGAGTGTGGCAACGGTCGGATCGATCCGGGCGAAGAGTGCGAAGACGGCAACGATACGCTCGGCGATGGCTGCGAGAACTGTCGCCTGACCGCGTTTCCCGACGCCCTGGACGATGGCAACGACGTCGATGACGCCCCCCGACAGCCAGTCACCGACGACGTCCAGATGGAGATCGCCGATGACGCCCAGGAAACCGATGACGCCCAAGAAGCGAACGACGACCCAGACGAGGAAGTCAGCAGTGACGACGTCGGGTGCGGTGATGGTGCGCTCTCGGCGCCCGAACAATGTGATGACGGCAACCAAGCGGATGGAGATGGCTGTAGCGCCAATTGCCTCATCGAAGAGAACGAACAGCCAGGAGACGTCAACATCGAGGAAGATGAACCCCGAGCTGAGATCTGCGGAGATGGCATCGTTGCTTCAGGAGAAGGTTGCGACGACAACAACGCGCAGGACGGTGACGGCTGCAGTTCATCGTGCGAGAGGGAAACGTGCGGCGACGGCATGAAAACGCCAAACGAGGAATGTGACGACGGCAACCAGGCCAACGACGACGGCTGTAGTTCGAGCTGCAAGAACGAAGTGTGCGGCGATGGCATCGTGCAGCCCTCGCGCGGGGAGCAGTGCGAAGATCTGAACACCGATGACACCGACCTATGTCGCAATGGTTGCAGGCATCAGGCCTCGCTCAACAGTCTCAGCAGCAGCTGCGCCTTCGAGAACCAGATCACCCAGACCGTTTGCATGGTCGCGACGGCCAATTGGTGTGGTCAATATGGCGAAGACCCCATTGCAGGAATGGTCACTGGAGGCGCCGACAACGAGTACACGGTTGGCTGCATCGACGGGTTCGAGCGGCATGAGGTTCCGCAGTCGCAGCTGGATCAATGCCCTGGGGGGCGTCAACAGAGCCCCAATTGCCTGGGTCAAATTAACGAGGCGTGCAGAGAATTGGGGGCGGACCGCGGTTTCTACCTGGGTACCGGATCCAGCGGCACCTACGCCGTCGCGTGTGATGTCGGCTCGACGTTCACCGAGAGCATCTCGGATTGCAACGGTATCTCGGGCATCGAGCCCGTTCCTGTCTCGTGTGCCCAAGCCCTGTCCAACCGTTGCGGTGACGAGCAGGGCGGCATGATTCAGGCCCCGGCAGAATCGAACGAAGTGACGTTCACCTGCATCGACTTGACGCTGACTGGCGAAGCACGCCAGTTCTAGAGTTCTAGTTGGCCAGGGTCCGACGCGCCGAGGCGCGCCGGACCCCTTCGGGTCAGCGAATGCGGCCTGCGCGGCGTTGCTCACGTTCCCGGAGGACGCGTTGTGCGGCACGTCGGACTTGGGGCTCAGGATCGTCAGCGACCATCTGGTTCAGTCGCTCATCCACGCTCGAATCAGCGACCCGACGCAAAGCTCGTACGGCCGTCGCCCGCATGCGCGGAGCGTTGCTCTGCACGAAAGGCTCAGCTAACACCAGTGCACGCGGGTGACCCGAGTTACCCAACGCACGCAACAGAAACTCCGCCTCCAGCGGGTCGGCGGCCACGAGCGAAAGTCGCCGTTCGAGGGTAGTCAGCGCTACGTCGGCAAGGTGCGGACTGACCTCCAGAGCTTGGTAGATCATCGAGCCAAGGCCGAGAAGTGCCGCGTGACCCAACTCTGGATCGTCAATCAATTTGGTGAACGCGTCGACGAGGACCCGACTCGGAGCGTGTCCAGCACTGACAGCGGCCATCAACTGAATCTTCTCCCGAGGAGTGAGCGAGCCCTCGGCGGCTGACGGCTCCAGCAGCGCGACGAGTCGTTCGTGGGATTCGGGACGCTGCGTCTCCGACAGCGCGACAAGCAGTTCGTCCATCTGCGGATGTCGAGCAGCGACCCGGCTCCAGGCTAACAACTCCGATTCTTCGTCGAGACGCAGCAGCGCGCCCAGTCCCATTTTCAACCTGTGAACGTTCAGGGCGCCTTCGCTACCTGGTTCGTGCACGCGACCATCCAAGGCCTCCAAGAACTCGTCGAGGCTGCGCTGCTCGCCGACCTTGGCAATGTCCAACGCAAACGCGCTGCCCAACGGGTGTGCAGGCGCGTACACTGGCCGAGCGCGCAGACCGCTCAGCTCGACCAGTCCTGGTGGAGCTGAGTTGCTGATACTCGCAGTTGCTGCATCGACGGCGAAGCTGACCTTCGACACCAGCGCCGGAAACACTTCGCTTTCAGGGTTTCTCACTTGCAAGAGCCCCTTGGCAGAAACGATCCGCCCAGTGTCGTCCAACACGAAGGATGTCTCGCCTTGGTCGACGGTTGGAGCCTGCTTGGTGGGCGCAGCGAGCTTACCGTGCTCCGCGATTTTGGCGTAACCCAGATGTTCACGCACAATCGTAGTGGGCGTAGGCGAGCTGTAATACGCGGCATACTGTCCCGTCGCGTCGAGCTCGGTGTCACTCCAGGACGTGGTGTCGGGCTTCGGCGCCCGCACGAGTTGCACGGAGCTAGCTAGCCCCTTCATCACTCCGAGCGCGCTCGAAATAAGCGTCGCTGGCGCTTTGACTTCAGTCAGGCGTCCTGCCCGGTCGAAGTGAAACAGCACGGGTCGCTCGAGCTCCGAGTGAAAGCGTTTGTCGTAGCCCGCTCTGCCGATCACGGGGACCTCTGCTCGCCCAGTGTCCAACTTGGCGATGTCAATCTGCGAATGGACCCACAGACCTGAATCGGAACCCTCGGCGGCAGTGACCCTCCAGCGACCCTCGATGGTCGTGACTGAAGGCTCCGCATCTGGCGGAGCGTCTGCTTGCTGGAGTTCGGTCACCGCAGAGAAGGCGAACGAACGTTCGGGGAACTGCCCTTCCGTCGGCGACTGTTGAAACAGCACGCCACGTGACGGGCTCGAGGCTGCCCCCTTCGACGACTCGTCGGAGGAGCGTTGCTCCCCACAAGCCGAAAAAAGCAGAGCGGTTAGAAAAGAAATGACAAGCAGCAGCTTGGTGCGCGCAGCGAGCAAACGCTCGCTCGAAATAATCGACGGTGTCACGGCGGTTTTCTCCTTCAAGTCTCTATCGGCGGGTGGGGGGCAGCGCGAGCGCCCGAGAGAACGCCATGCGTATCTCGGGCGCTCGTGCCGCGCTGACTCAGAATGGGATGACCTTCTCGCCACAGCGTCCGCTGTCGACATCCCAAGCGCGTCCCAGCCCGCTTTCGTCGTGGCTGAGGTAGTCCCGATGGCCCGGGAGCTGGCTGGTTCCCAGCGCGCTCACCCAAGAGGCTTGGGCACCAGTGGGATCCTCGCCGGGTGTCTCGGCCAACTCCAACTTGGGCAACAGCACCATGTTCGGCACCGTTATGCCCACGCGGCCACTCAGGGCGTTACCCGTCGCGCCGTCCGCCACGCGCCACTGCCGCTCGATGCCGTTCCAAGAGACCAGGGTCGTCTCGAACTTCGGGTTGAAGAAGAACGCTTGGAGCTGAGCGAACAGCGACAGCTTTCCACTCAGGAACTGTGCCCGGACGTTGATACCGTCAGCCGTGCCCAAGTCACTGCCGATGGCGAACGGCGCGTGGTAGCGCGCGAGGCTCGGTGCTACGTGGTAGACGTCTGCGGCCAAAGCGCTCGCATCGCTGCCGACTACGGACGAAAGTTGGTCAGGCATGGCCGCTCCAACAGACGCAATCGCTCGATCCTGGTCGATGATGCCGCGGTCCAGCAAGAACTTGCTCGTCAGAGGCATGTCGAAGTTGAGTAGGTTTAGATCGCCTCTCACGCCCACTCGGATCTTCGCCTTGATCTTCCCCCAATCGATCCCTGCACCCGCTGCCGCAACGGCAAACGCGCCGACCCTGGCCCACGGGGTCACAGATGACTCGGCACGTACGCGCATGCATTCCACGTCTTCACAGGACTTTGTGTCTGAAGAGTCGAAGCGCATGTCGACACTGTTCTCGACGGCCACGTTA
>CBFGUG010000170.1:0-10345 GCA_965651905.1 uncultured bacterium
CGAACCGCGGGCTGCGGGGTGGGCGGCGAGCGAACGCCGGCGGAGGCCCACGGAGACGCAGGCCGGCTTTGAGCTGCCAATCGCTGTCACTTCCCGTCTTCGCCGTCTGGTTATCGCGGACTCTCGCTCGGACCGTTCCCCGTGGGCGCAGTGGAGCTCGTCTTGACGACGATCTTGTCGATCTGAAACCCGTCTTCCCTGATCCACACGTTCAGTGTGTGGATCCCCGTGGAAGTGACATTGATGGTTTGCGAGGTCCATCCCCACACGTCGCTGTTCACTGCGAACGTGTGCGGTGTGCCAATGACCGTGTTGTCGATGCCCGCCCAGCAAGAGTTGCCTGTATCAGGTGAACCATTGCCGTTGTCGCCACGAATCCACACGTGGAAGGTGCCCGTGCTGGTGAAGTTGACCTTGTAGTCGAGCCTCGGCGAGAAGGTGGCGACTGCGTCGTTGAACGTGTAGCCGTAGTCGCCAACTGCCTCCATACAGCCCCCCGAGATGCCGGAGTGGCTGCATGAACTCCAATAGTGGTTGGAACCGTTGATCGCTTGCCCGTCCTCGTTTTCAGCCTCCATCACGACTTGGCCGTTGCTCATCTGGAACGCGGGGTCTGAGCATGTGGTTTCATTGGTGGCGCGGGTTATCTGTGGCGGAGTGCAGCTTCCGCACTGCCGGTCCTGGGTAGCTGACGGGGCTTGCGTCTGATACGAGGACGGCGGGTTACAGGTTGCCCAGTTGGTGCAGGTCAGAACGTTGTTGCTACTCGAGTACTGCCCGGCGGGGCAGTTACTGCAAACACGATCGCTGACGCTGCTACCCTGAGTGGACACGTACTTGCCGGGCGCACAATTCGACCAGCTCGTGCAGCTCGGGGCATTCATCGTCGTAGAGTATTGGTCCGCGGCGCAAGGGCTGCACGAGCGGTTGGTCGTGCTGTCACCATCGCTGACCACATACTGACCCGCGGCGCACGCTCGTTTGGCGACGCAGGGTGTTGCCGGGTCCGCATCGTCGTCCCAACTCTCCGGGCCGCAGGCGACCGCCTGCGCTTGGCCTCCCGCACAGTAGTTGCCCGCTGCGCACGGCTCGCAAGTCGCATCGCTGGACTGAGTGGCGGGGGCGGTCTCCAGCGTACCGGCTGCGCATTGACCCGGCGCCGCGCAGGAGCCAGCGTTCAGTGTGTCGCTGAATTGTCCCATGGGACAAGGCGAGCACTGCCGATCGGTCGTCGCGTTGCCCGAGGCTTCGACGTATTCGCCTTGTTGGCAATCGGTCCAAGGCGCGCAGTCGGCGGCATCTTGCGTACTGCTGTAGGTGCCCGACATGCAACCGTTACATTCGACATCACTCGTCGAGCTACCTGCCGCGGAAACGTACGTGCCCGCAGCGCAGGTCTGCCAGGTCTGGCACATCTGAGCGTTGATCTCCGTGCTGAATGTACCAGGTAAACACTCGGCGCAGGTCGCATCCTGCACAGCGCTACCTGTGACCTCCACGAAGGATCCAACGGGGCATTGAGTGTGGGCAACGCATGGCGTAGTGGGATCTTGATCGTCATCCCAGGTGCCCTCCTCGCATGCCAGCGCTGCTACGAAGCCACCCTCGCAGAAGTACCCGACGTCGCATGGCGCGCACTCGGTGGGACCCTCAGTGGGGGCAGTGACGCTATACGCGCCTGCCGGACAGCCGTCGATCGTGTAACAGGCCGCCGCGTTTTCGGCGGCAGAATTCTCACCAGCAGGACAGGGCTCGCATAGTCGGTCCTGCGCAGCGTTACCCTTCTGCGTGACGTATTCGCCTGGTTCGCAAGTCGTCCACTCCTGACATTCCTCGGCGTCGTTCACCTCCGAGAACGTGCCCAGCGGGCAAACGCTGCACTCCCACTCGGTGTCGTCGGCTTCACCAGGGACGGCGAACGTCCCTGGTGCACACACCGTCTGCGGCGTGCATGCCCCACCGTCGGCCCAGTGCTCGTCTGCGCATTCATCGCCCGCTTGCGAGCCCCCTTCGGTGTCTTCGATGGGCTGCGTTTCGTCGTCGACTGCTACGTTCGAGTCGTCTGGGACACCGTCACTGGAATCGTCGTCGCCCGGGTCGTCGCCAGTCGAGTCGTCGCCAGTCGAGTCGTCGCCAGTCGAGTCGTCGCCAGTCGAGTCGTCGCCAGCCGAGTCGTCGTCGATCGAATCATCATCGTTCGAATCGTCGTCGTTCGAAACATCATCATCGTTCGAACCATCATCGTTCGAATCGTCGTCGGTCGGGTTGGCCGTCGAGTCGTCGACCTCACCCTCGGACCAGTCGTCCGGGGCTGGGACTATGGGCCCTGCGTCCTCCTGTAGCGTCGAATCGTCAGCGTCAGCGTTTACTTTTGACGATGCATTGTAGAAATCTTCGGCCAGGTCGCTCGTGCATGCAGCGAGCATCGTGGAGGCTCCGAGCACGAGAGCAGAAAGGGTCCCGTTTCGAATCAACATGGTTTGATAGAGCACTGTGACAGGTGAAACCCTCCCGACCCTCTCAGTATGAATCAACTCCCCGCGACGTGCATCGCAACGGTCTGAATCGGGGCACATCACTCTGTGAGTCAACGGCCTACATCATGGCCAGTGCCGACGTTTCCCTCGTGGTGTACTGTTTACCTAAAGGGTGCCGCGCGAATCATGCGTGCCCCCTCCTGGTGACTCACGTGCGCTGCAGCTCACCTGGATTCGCCGTGCCGTCTGCTCGCGTGTGTTCGCTCGTAGCAAATCTGGAACAGATACGGTCGTCTCGATGGGGGTATCACACGAGATGAAACGGCGCCTTTTGCGGACGACGTGGGCAGACGTCGCCCCACACCCACCATGGCGCACGTTGCTTGCTCTGAATGCGCAAATTTAGCGCATCCATCACGTACGCCCAGCCTCGGGCTCGATGGCGCCGCGCCTCGTCTCGGAAACTCGCAGAAAGGCAGGCTTTCAGCCCACGAGCATGTCCTCGAAGGTGCCACCCAAGGCGAAGTCTGTACTGTCCCCGCCAGCCACGTCGATCAGATGTCCCAGGACGGCCGAGTTGAGCAGGTCGTCGGCATCAATGTGTTCACCTTGACGGATGCGACCACCACCACTGCCAGCAATGATGATCGGCAGATCTCGGAACGTATGACCGAAGCCATCGGCGTGATGGTTCGTCCAGTAGATGAACGACGAGTCCAACAGTCCGTAAGCATCGAAGCGCTCGATGCCGTGTCGCAGTGTTTCGAGTCGTAGGCGATCGATTTCCGCATGCGCTGCCTCAGCCAGGGCGTCATTGCCACGCGAGCCGTCGGACTGAATTCTATGACTGACGTGGTGGAAGCTCCAACCGCGTTCGTTGGATGGAACGTCGTAGCGCGTCGAGTCCGTACCGTCTCCCTGCTGGAGAGTGGCCGTACGGTTGACGTTGCAGGCGAAAGCGAACGCCGCCAGTTCCATTTGCAGCTTCGCGACCGTCTCGATCTGGCCGTTGGAACGAAAGTTTTCCTGAGCCGCCTCGATGCCCGCACCGTCGAGCAAGCTGCTCGAGCAACCTCCGGCGCCCATGTCTTCTTCCATCATGCCCATCGTGGCCTGCTCGAACTCTCGCAGGCTGCCAAGGTGCATTTCGAGGCGCCGGCGATCACCGACAGAGATGCTCGTCCTGCCGACTAGGGTCGTCAAGTCTTCGCGGACGAAGTCGACCACGCTCTGGCGCCGCAACAGGATGTCGTCGATGAGCTCAGGCGAGGCCGGCTGTGTTGCTCCTGCCAGCATCCCCATCGCCTGCAACAGGTTCTGATACACCACGTACGGGCTGCCCTCGGCTTCGCGTACCAAGCCCTCAGAGGTAAACGACAGGCGTTCGTCGATGTATCCGCCCTGCATCCCCGAATAGAGGGTCAAGGGTTCCACACCCACGGGGTTGACTGAGGCTGCGATCACCACATCTGCGGAGGGCCCACTCGCCGCGGATCTGATGTCGCTTCCAACTGGCGGCAGCCCCGTCAGGACTTGAGGCATAGCCTCCCCGTGCGAGCACGCCGAAGTGAACCCTTCATAACGCACGTTGCGGATCATCAAGAGGCGGTCCGCATAGTCGCCCAAGACGCTCGTGGCCTGCGTCGTGTCGTCGGCGAGCCCCGCCAACGACCCAAGCTGCGTTGGCCAGAAACTCGTCGGTACGACGCCACATGCCGTGGAGACGAAAAGGCTGAACACTGGACTATCCGACCCCGACCAGGCCGAACGCAGCGGTAGACTTTCCAGAAATGGCAGGCCGATGGCTACGGCGCCGCTACCGCGCAAGAACGCTCGGCGATTGACCGCACTTGCCTTTGGAGAACGCTTCATATCACTGGTCCCCTTGCCCGCTCGCCGTGGAGCGGAAGGTGTCACTTCGAACAAACTCGAGGATCAACTCTTGGATCGATGCGCCCCCGAGACTGTGGTCGCTCAGCTCGTCGATCAACGTGCGGTCGTCTTCGGTCAACTCACGCCCCAACGCATGCTGAACGAAACGAGCGCTGTAGCAAGTGTGAGCTTGCTCGCCTTCCGCGATGAGTGACGTCAGGTCTGGAGCGCCGTCGAAATCGAGGTAGCCTTCAGTGAACGGATACCTCGACCTCGTGTCGACGGGTGTTCCGTTGTCCACGTCACGCAAGCGCCCGCGGCCATCGAAGTTCTCGAAGGCGAAGCCGAGTGGGTTGAGGTAATCGATGTGGCACGCACCGCCGCAGGTCCCTTCACCGGTCGTTACTTCCACCCAATCGCGGTTGGTTTGTTGTGGCTCGAACAGCGGTAGTTCAAAGTCAGGGGTCAGGGGCGCACCGGGAATACCCGCGCACAGGACATCGCTGTTGATGAACGCGCCGCGCCGGGCGGTCGCCGGATTCTCACCAGCGCCGTGGAGTAGCAGGAATGGCACTTGAGTCAGAAAGCCAGGACGCTCAGGCCCCAGGTCCACCGCCTCAAACTCGGACCCCGCAGCGTCGATACCGTAAAGCGGAGCGAGGGTGTCGTTGACGTAGCCCGTCGTGGAACGGAAGATTTCCCTTACCCCCTGCTCATCGGCGTAGATGCGATCGAAGAACAGGGTTGCTGCGGTGTGCAGGTCGCTTCCAAACGAAGCAGCCGGCTCGGCGACGTCAGTGCGGCTATCCTGTACATGAATCAACCGAGCCAACCCAAGCGACTCGGCATGGTAAGTACCGACAGCCTCGATGGTCCTGGCTTCGAGCTCGGGGTCTTGCATGATATCCGCTGCGGCGTTGACCACTCCGTCAGCGGTATCCAAGCTCCCCTCTGCGGCAAGATCTAGGAGCGCATCACTCGGCGTCGTGCCCAACAGCAGGTACGATAGTCGCGTCGCGACTTCGTAACCGTTCAGAGGGCCCGGAGGAGACAGCTCCGCTCGATACAGGAAGAAGGGCGACTGCAGCATCGCCTCGATGACCAATCCCGCTCCGCTGACGAAGGGGTCAGTCTCGTTCAAGCTGGCCCCCACTTCATACAAGGCCAAGTAACGCGCTCGTTCGTCGTCTGTCAGCGGTCGGCGGTAGGCACGACGCCCAAACGTAGTGATGAACCCCGCCGCATCATCTCCCTCGTTGATCGCAGCTAGGCCTGCTCCATCTAACGACGCGACCAACGCCTGGGTAGCTCCCTCGTAGTCGAAGTAGAGGTCAGACGCGACGGTCAGGACCCGCTCGTCATTCGAGAAAAGAAGACGCGGATCTTGCTGAAAATCGTCACTGAGCCCCCGCGTATCGACGTTCAGTAGATCGCTCACGCTGGCTTCCCACTGGGCGTGGGTCAGTCGAAGAAAGCTCGAGAACTCCGGGTTGCCATCGAGTTCGAGTGACAGCGGGCGCGGAGTCATGTCTTCGAGCGGCGGCTGCCCTTCGAGATCCCCGAGATCATCGGACGAAGGATCATCGGACGAGGGTGCTCCCGAAGTCGGATCTCGTTCATCCCCGGGCACTTCGTCGGCGGAGTCTCGCGCCTCGTCATCGGTCGCCCCCGGCTCCAACTCGTCACGCTCCCCAGCGTCCGAATCGTCATCCACTGCTTCATCCGCGCCATGGTCGTCCATGGCGCGCGGATCGCTCGTTTTCCCGCCGCACGCACTGGTAACCAGGGCGGCAACCAGGACTGCGACGGAGTGTGTCACCAAAGGTTCGAAGCGCATGGCGAATGTTTACTCTCCCGCCGTGAATGCCCCCCTGGACCGCTACCTTGCTCGCAAAAGCGACTTCGGAGGGCGGATTTGTGGCGCGCTCACCCAGACCCGTTCCGATTCGACTCCAGGAATGGACGAATCCGCTGCCCTCGTACACGCCGTCCTCGTGTGACACGCGTGTTGATGTGGGCGGGCTGAGTTTTCGTGGTGACTCGAGGAATGCGGACGCCTCCGCAACTGACTGAAATTGCAGGTCTGCATCCGAGTTTAGCTCGCGTTTGCGCTTGTACGAAACTCGTTTGCACCTGCGTCACAGGTTTTTGCACTGGCCCGATAGACGCTTGCGTCTGCTCGAACGGCGTTCGAAGCGTGGTCGGATGCGCAACTCGTCGGAAGGCGTGTGCAGCCCGCAAGTTTGAGTGTGCACTTAGCGCGATTAGATACGCACATCGCCGGGAGCTGTTTCGAAAGATTGAATCTGCACAATCACTCCCTCGGATGCGCAACCCGTCAGCAGACGTGTGCATTTTCTCGCTAGCTTCGCGTCAGATGGACACCTCGGCGTTGCAGGTGAGCACCTCGGCGTTGCACAAGAAACTCAGGCTTCGCAAGCGTTGGTTCCGAGGAAACCTCGACGAATCAGGTCCGCGGTCTGGCGCAACAAAAACGCGACGATCACGGCGTTCTGGCAGCGCAACCGCGGGCCACTCCCTCACGTGCGCGCGACTATCGCCGCGGAGCCCCTTTCCGTCACTCGACGAAGCGTCACGTCGGTTTTCGCTGACCTCGAAGTGAGGCTCTAGCCGGGCTTGTCTGCCTCCCACGTCGCCAACTGGACGTTTACTAGCGCCACGCACTCTGAGGGCTCCGATGCTGCCACGATGGCGCGTACCTCTCGGTAGGCGTTCTTCAGCACGTCGCTGATCCGTTCCAGATCAGCTGCTGACGCAGATAGTACGTTGTACCCAAACAGGTCCCCGCGCCGTGGTTTCGCCGCGCGCTCCGCGGCTACCCCTGCCCAGTGCGCTTTCAGCGCATGCAGCGCTCGCTTGCCGCCACCGGTGTCCACGGTCAGCTGAGAAACGACCTCGTAGCGCGCTGCGACCCGCTCGACGACGCGTGCCTCAACCAACGCCGCCAATCCCGCTCGCACGACCACCACGTCGATGCCGAGTTGACGGGCGAGCCGCTGATCATCATGAGGTGGACCTGACGTGTATGGCTCTGACTCCAGAACTCTGAGTAAAGCCTCCGTCCAAGGGTGGGTGAAGGCCACTTGCTTGGCCGCCCGCGTGGCTTGGTAACGTGGAAGCAGTAGGGGGACAGCTTCAATCGAAACCAACTCCGCCACCAGGTCTGCAACACGCCCAGTGGCGCACTCGACGAAGGATAGAAACTGCGGAACTCGTGGTTGGCTCGCACCGCAAACCCATCTGCTGATGGAGGATCGGGAGTAGTTCATCTGGCGGGACAAATCGCTGACAGATGTGTCTCCCAGGGTAGCCCGCATCCAAGGACCCAACAGCCAGCCCCCGCTGTTGGTCTCCAACGGGACGTTTGGTGAGAATCTCGCAAACGCCTCGATCACATCCGCGCCTCCGAGCTGCGCCGCCCGTAACGCCTCCCCCGCGTAAGGATAGCTACGGCCATGCTCCCAGTCGGTGATCGGGTTCGCCTTGTAGCCGAGCCGGCGGGCGAAACTCTGTTGCGAGCGCCTCCCGCGCAATGCCCTCAAGAACTGCTGAGCCACCTGCTCCACTTTCCTGATATAGCACAACTCCCAGCATTCTCGGGATATGGTTTGTGCTTAACAGACAAAGTTCGCCGTTGCTGAGAAAGCTCCTGCAGGGCACAAACACGCCATGGACAAACGGTGGCCTTGGGCGTGGGTGGCGTTGGTGGGAGCAACGGGGTGTTCTGGCGGACAGTCAGGCACGGAGTCGTTCGACGTACTGACGGCGGAACGGGAACCACAGGAGATAGCGGAGGCCGTGGCGGACGCAGGTACGACGCCGGAAGCAGCGGCGACGTCGAACCCACCCCCCGACTTGGTCTTGGCGCCGGAAGAAACTACGATCGTGCCGCTTGCGCGTCCCATCGGCGTGGAGATCACGCGCTGGGTCGACTTCTACCTCGAGCCCTGCACCGGAACTGAGCAGTTCCCCTGGTGCTCTCGGATCTCCGAGGACGGAGTGAACTTCGTGCTGGATGGGTCATTCATCCACCCCGAGTACGAGTGGGGCTACCGATTTCACCTTCGTGGCTACTGGGTCGTGGGGCAGTCAGAATCAGGCAGCGCCGTAGAGACATGGAGCACCACGGCGGAACTATCGAAGGAACGCCCTGAACCTGGCTCTAGATTCACGATCAGCATCGACGCCACAGAGGACGCATCCCCCAATCCGCGCATCAGCTTGACCTCAGGATCGGAGGGCACATTGCTGCGCGGCCCCGTGTTCTCCTGCCACCCCACGCTGTGCGAGACCATCCAATCGCTTTCGGGCCAGCAACAGTTCCGCGTCACCTTCGAGTTCGACGAGAACTACAACTTGTTCGTGCGCGACGTGCTGTTCAACGACTTCGCGGTATCGAAACAGGTCGAAGAGCAACGCGATATCTGGCTCGCTGAGGCTCCCGACAGTTATGTCGTGAGGGCGTGTGGCGAGACACCCAATGTCAGCGGCTGTACCGTGATGGCTGTCGAGGCGGGCGTCGTGGTTGCGGCGGTGAACGAAGTCGACGGCGAGAGCACCCCCGTCGTCATCGATGGGGACGAGGACTCACTCATCGACAACATGTTTGGCAGGGCCTACGATGGCGTCGTCCGTAGCGAGAGCAGGGGTGACCTCCGCTACAGCTACGAGGTCGATCCCACCTGGGGCTACGTTTCATACGTCGAAGGCGACTGGGGTGAGGGTCCAAGCACTCAGCAGATCGTGTGTTTTGCTGCAAATACTGTCGCGCTCGACGAGTGCCCGTAGCTCGACTGGACAAAGAGTCTGTCGCGAGCGCTCGACGACGCCGCCGAACGCGGAGGGGTGAAAGGGGAGAAGCCTGCGCGGAAACTGGGGTCACCACACTTTCCGTGGTACTCGTGGGGAGCTTGTCCCGCGCAGCCTTCGACAAAAAATTCGGAGAAGCCTTGGTGCAGGAGGCGCCCTCCAGCCCTGGAGTGTACCGTTACCTCGATTGCGATCGGACTCCGCTGTATGTCGGCAAGGCGAAGAACCTGAAGCGCCGTCTGTCGAACTATCGCAATGCCACCCGCAAGAAGGCGCATCGCAAGATGGCGCTGTTGACGCGAGAGGCCTACTCGCTGGTTTACGAAGTCTGCGAAAGCGAACAAGCGGCGTTACTACGGGAAAGTGAACTCATTCGCGAGCTCGCGCCCACTTACAACGTCGACGGAGCCTATGCGTTTCTCTATCCGTCGCTCGGGCTGGGGAATTGGGACAAGCACACGCTCTTGTGTTTCACGACTCAGCCCGAGCGCTACGCTTCGCTGGAGCTGCAGTGGTACGGCTGCTTCCGGTCCCGACCGCGGGTCAAAGCAGCGTACGGGGCGCTCATCGACCTGCTGACCTTGCTCGGTCACCGAGAGAAGGCCAGTCGACTCCCCGACCACCCGAAGCTCAGAGGATCGCGTCTAGTGGGGCTGCGCCAACTGCCACCGCTGGTCGTACGCTCCTTGCCTGATTTTTTCGCCGGCGTCGATCGAAGCTTGCTCGGCGAAGTTGCCAAACTTCTGCTGACCAAACCCCGCGCCCTGCGAGACGCGGCCGCGGTCGAAACCAATCTCAAGCTACTGCAGCAATTCTACCAATCGGACGCCGCCCGACTTCGAAGCGCGCTCAGCAAGGTTGGCGCGACGACCCACTACGTGTCGCAAGACGAACGCGACGCGCTGTTCATTCGGGCCACTGCGCTCCGATAGCCCCACTCACGTTCTTCGGACGCACGTGTGGCACCGCACCGAAGACGACGCACTCGTCGAGGCGAGACTAGCGCACGGCGCGGTAGATCTCGTCGCCGAGTTCTTCGGCCGTCTGCGTCGGGGTGACGGCGCCAGTGCCGCCAGCTGCCGCCAGCGCGTCTAGGGGCTGTCCCAAGTTAATGCCCGTTGCGAGAGGCAGGAGGCGCGAGCGAGAAGCGCGCCTGAGGAGCGAGC
>CBFGUG010000171.1:0-10238 GCA_965651905.1 uncultured bacterium
TCGCAGCCGCGAAATCCTGCCTCGCAGCAGGGCAGAAACTTGGGACAGCCCCTAGCGTTCCTGCGCCACAATTTGGCGGCAGACGCGCCCGCCGAATCTGTTGTAGGCAGCTTTCGATGACTCACTCGCGCGTCGCTGAGCTCCATGGGGCTGTCGGCCCTGTACTCGTCTTACTGTTCGCGCCCGCTTGCGTGGGCGACGACACCTCAGACTTTCCCGATGAAGTGGACGCCGAGGTACTGGCGTTCGTCGAGTCGGCGTCGTCGCGCGGCATCGAGGCCTCACATCACCTCGACACGGAAGCGCGCGAGCTCGCATCGCAGCTCGGTTTGCCGCTGGAAGCAACGGGAGGGATCGCCGTCGCCGACGTCGATGGCGACGATGCCGACGACATCCTGTTCATCGGAGGCGACGATGGTTCTCACCTCTTTCTCAACGACAAGAGCGGTGGATTCGAAGTCTCCTCTGAGAGCTTCGAGCTGGAACTAGACGCCTTTGCGAGCGGCCCTCTGTTTGCTGACATCGACGGCGACTCTGACTCGGACTTGCTCGTCACCAATTGGCTCACTGGCGTGGTGGACGTCTACCAGAACGACGACTCGGCGTTTCTGCCCTGGGACCCAGGCGCGCTCGCGCTACCTGGTGAGCCAGCAACCGCCGTCACAGCAGGGGATCTCGACGGCGACTCGGACCTCGACCTCGTCGTGACGCGTTTCGGGCGAACGCCGCCAGAGGGATTGTTATGGGTAAACGACGGCCAGGGTCGATTCGAAGATCAAACGCAGGCTATCGCTGTGCAGCTCGCAGCACACCCTGGAGCAGATTCATGGGGGTTCGGGTCCCCACAGCTGCTCGACGTCGACCGAGACGGAGACCTGGACATACTGCTCACGAGCATGCCTGGTCCTAGCGTGGTGCTGAAGAACCGGACGACGAACGCCGACGAGTTCGTGTTCGATGAGCGTCTGCTCGACTTCTCGGAGACAGACGTGGCGTCAGCACTGTCGGGCACGCTCGGCGACCTGAACAACGACGGTCACGCCGATTGGCTGGTTTCGGGCGTGCACGCGGACTTAGCCCCGGCCTCAGAAGCGGATGCGGGCTCGGACGCGATGAGCAGCGCCGATGCGGGTATCGATGGCTCGATCCTCGACGCGGGGGTGCCAACCCCATTCGCAACACGCCTCGCCTACGATTGGCAAGTCGACGATAACGTGCTGCTAATCAACGATCGCGAGGGAGGCTTCGAGGCTTGGCCAGCGGAGTCGAATACCGACGTCGAGGGCGGCCCCGCCAGCTGCATCGCCGACTTCAACAACGACGGATTGACGGACATTTTCCAGGCCGCCAGTCAGTTGGGGGGGGCGAGCCGAGTGCGCCTTTTCCTGCAGGCGCGTGACGGCCGGGGAGCGTTTCTGGACGCGGCCGATGAAGTTGGACTCGAACACGACGACGACGATGGCCGCGCAGCGGTGTGTTTCGACTACGACCGCGATGGGGACGTCGACGTGTTCGTCTTCAACCATGAAGGTGATGCGCGCCTGTACCGCAACACATTGGATCCTCGAGGCGGTCCCACGTTCTTCCTCGGAATGCGACTGAAGGGCTCTGCCGACAAGCCGAACACGGTGGGGGCTCGCATTTCTGTCGTCGCGGGGCAAACGGTGCAAACGCGTGAGGTCATGACGAGTAGCGGCCATCTCGCACAGGGCTCAGCACAGGTGCACTTCGGCCTGCGCTCGGTCGATTCGGTCCCTCAGCTGCGCATACAGTGGCCTGATGGTGACGAAGATACGTTACTGCAAGACGTCCCGTTCAACGACGTCCTGACGGTCACGCGGCGCTGAGAGGATCCTCAAACCGTTCACGGTGTGGAAGTCTTGATGGGAAAGAGATGAATTCACGAGCCCGCGCTCGGACTAGCATGAGAGTGTGATCTGCAGGATCCGGCGGACCGCCGGACAGGCCCAGCGTGTACTCCACTCACCAAGTCCCTGCTCCAATTCGGCGCACGCAGCTTTCCCCGACGTGGGAAGTGTGGAACGACTTGAACATGCTTAGCCCCCGCGTGTGTACGTCGAGTTTACTGCTCGGCGCCTGGCTCGGAGCTTGTTCGCCTGACGAGCCCACGAAGACGCCGTCCGACGATGACTCGGCGAACGCCAACGACGCCTCACCCCCTGCGGAGGGCGCAAATGATTCAGACGACGGGTCGTCCTCCGCGAACGACGACGGCGACCAATCGGGTGCGGGCTCCAACTCCGCGAACGAAGCCCCAAGTCCCTTGGTGCTGCAAGCCGAAGACGGCACGTTCTCGGGCGAATACGCCGACAGCATCACGTCCCCGTTCGGCGGCGTCGCGCTCTACGCCGACGACGACGCCGTCAACTTCCGCGTGGAGTTTCCCATCGTTCCCGGCGAGTACCGCATCGACATTGCGGGAGCGTCCAGCGACAGCGCGACGGCCACCGCAAACGTTCTGCTGGAGTCCGAGATGATTGGTACGCTATCGTTTGGCAGCACGTCACGCAGCGTGCAGTCGATTGACGTCGACGTTCTGAGGGGTTCACTCAGCACCCAGACGTTGTCCATCGTCGCGGTCGGCGACGACGGCAGTTGGGATTTGTTCATCGACCAGGTCGAAGTCACCCTGCTCGACGGCGCGTCGAGTGGAAGCTCTGGGTCGTCGGGATCCTCGTCCGACCCAACCATGTCTGGCTCGTCGGAGTCAGACGCCCCCACCGCCTCAATCGGGCTGCTTTCGGATACCCCCGTCTACGAGTCGCGCGCCTACCGCAACCTGTTCGCCGAATCTGGCAAGACCGAAGCCGAAGTGAACGCCAAAGTCGATTCAGCCGTCGACCAACTGTTCTACGGCAACGACAACCAACGCATCTACTACGAGAGCGGCAGCGACCAAGCCTACTTCTACACCATCGACACGGACGACGTGAGAAGTGAGGGCATGTCGTACGGCATGATGATCAGCGTGCAACTCGACAAACAAGAGGAGTTCGACAAGCTGTGGAACTTCTCCAAGACCCATATGCAGCATCAAAGCGGAAGTCACACGGGCTACTTTGCGTGGCAGGTTAGCACGAGCGGTTCACACATCGACTCGAACCCTGCCCCAGATGGCGACGAATACTTCGCGATGGCGCTACTGATGGCCACCAACCGCTGGGGCAACGGCAGCGGCATCTACGACTACGAGGCAGAGGCGAACTTCATTCTCGACCACATGCTCAACCACGCCTCGCTCACTGGCAACGTCGGGACGCCCAGCCTGATCAACCCGAACACCAATCAGATCATCTTCTCGACCGAGGGCTCGGCGTCCAGCTTCACGAATCCTTCCTACCACTTGCCCCATTTCTACGAGTTGTTCGCCCGCTGGGCTCAGAAAGACAACGACCGTTGGCGCACGGTCGCGTCCACCAGCCGCCAATTGTTCAAAGACGCATGCCACCCGACAACGGGGCTCGCACCCGACTACTGCCAGTTCGACGGCACTCCAACTGGCGGAGAACACGAAGCGTTCCGCTTCGACGCGTGGCGGGTAGCGATGAACATCGCCCTCGATTCCTATTGGTGGAACGCAGATCCGTGGGCGCGTGACACTTGGGTCGGTAACTACCTCGGCTTTTTCCACGACCAGGGCGTCGGCACCTACCGCAATCAGTTCAACATCGACGGTAGTGGCGCTCAGGGTGACCACTCACCAGGTCTCGTCGCGATGAACGCTACCGCGGCGCTCATCTCCGACGACGAAATCGCCTGGGACTTCGTCGAGGAGTTTTGGAACACGAACCCCACGACGGGCCAGTACCGCTACTACGACGGCTGCCTGTATCTGTTTGGGCTATTGAACGTCACGGGCCGCTTCCAGATCATCGGCGACTGACCTCGCCCCTGACCCGACAGCGCTGAGCGCCCGCTGCATTCCACGCCTACTTGCTGGGATAGCTCGAAGAAACCGTCGCGTAGATCGTGTGGCACTCGCCAGTTTCGTCGAACAAGATGTCGACGCGGTGTTCGTTGAGCGAGTTGATGCCGTCGATTAAGTTGCGATTCTTGGTGTGACACACGGCCTTGTTGCCCGAACTGTCAGTGGCGTTGCAAAACGCCGCACGTGACCCGTCCTTCTTGTAGTCGACACGGCACGCCAGATACTCGTTCTCGTTCGTGCTGTGGCGGGCGCCACCAAACGATCCACTGATCACGCCACTGCCGCCCGACTGCGTGGTGATAGTAACCGCCCCAGAAGACTTGACGCCAGCTGACGTCACCGAGCCGACCAGCAGCAAAAGTGCACCTACGCCCAGCCCCGCGCCCACTTTCCACCAATCATTCATGACAGCCACACTCCTAGAGCTCCACAGCGCTCTTAGCAAGTATCGACTTGACCTCGCAACGCCAGTCGCATGGGAGAAAACCCACGAGTCGCGACTATCTGGAGGCATTGGACTGTAGCAGCGTCACGGTTGACGAAGCGCCAAGAAGTCCATGGCGGGTGAAACGCCACCTGTCCCACGCAGATTCGCCATGCGCCCTACACTTTTCGTGATCGGTGCCACAGATACGCTGGTTACACACGGTTGCTCAGGCAACAGCAACGCAGCCCGGGCATGCGGACTGGAAACGCTCTCAGGGACGCAGGGAGCCACCAGTTCGCTTGCGCCACGCACGAGGTACCGGGGCAAGGAGGGCCGTCAACCGACAGCCACGTCGAGAAACGCTAGCATCCAGAAAGCCGGCCTGCGTCGCGAGGTGCCCGCCGGCGTTCGCCGATTCAACCCCGCGCAGCCCCCTCGCGCCTGACGGGAAATCGTACGAGAACGCCTGCGAACGCTCGTCGAAACCACACTCGGCGCACTTTTGACTTGCCCAATACTTAACCCTGGTTAAGTATTGCCCCATGGCAAGTTCCGCGACCGCCACCCCAAAGCTGGAGCAGGTGCATGCGGCCATCGCGCACTTGCAGCGGCTCACGGAGCTATTTCGGCGCCGTCGGGAGCAGCTTGCTTCGAGCGCAGGGCTCACGGAACATCAGTGGGGAGTGCTCGAAGAGATCTCCACTGAACATTTCATGCCTAGTTTGTTCGCCAAGCAGCGTGAAAGCTCGGCAGCCGCCGTCTCCAAGACCATCCGCCAGCTCGTCGACAAGGGGTTCGTCAGCGTTTCCCTCGACCCGAGCGACGCGCGTCAGCGCCGCTACGACTTGACCGCCGAGGGACGCAAGGTGATGACTCAGCTTCGCCGCAGCCGCAAACAAGCCATCGACAGGGTTTGGATGGATCTTTCGCCCACCCAGCTGAAGGCTTTCAACGGCTTTGCCACCGAACTCGCCGACAGGCTCGAAACACTACTGGACCGCAACTCGTGATCGCGCGCCGCTAGCCCCTTCGGCTTGCGGCTGGCGCCCACCAATTCGAACACACGGAGTCGCCGCTTTTCATCGACGAAGCCACAACGACCGCAAGGAGTGCACATGGGAAAAACATTGTACGAGAAGGTTTTCGACGCGCACACGGTGCGCAAGCTGCCGTCAGGACAGTACCAGCTGTTCATGGGCCTGCACCTGATCCACGAAGTCACGTCACCCCAGGCCTTCAACATGCTCGAGGAGCGTGGCCTCTCGGTGATGTTCCCAGAACGCACGTTCGCGACCGTCGACCACATCGTTCCCACCAAACAGGTGTTGCGTCCTTACCAGGACAACCTGGCGGAAGAGATGATCGTTGCACTCGAGGCCAACGTGAAGAAGCACGGCGTGCGCTACTTCTCTCCGCAAAAGGGTGAACAAGGCATCGTGCACGTGGTCGGGCCCGAGCAGGGCCTCACGCAACCAGGCATGACCTGTTGCTGCGGTGACTCGCACACGTCCACCCACGGCGCGTTCGGCGCCATCGCCTTCGGTATCGGCACTTCACAGGTGCGCGACGTGCTTGCGACGCAAACGCTGGCGATGGCAAAGCTCAAGGTCCGCCGCATCGAGGTCAACGGCAAGTTGAAGCCCGGGGTTTACGCCAAAGACGTCGCGCTGCACATCATCCAGAAGCTCGGCGTCAAAGGCGGCGTCGGTTACGCCTACGAATACGCGGGCGAAGTGTTCGACAACTTCACGATGGAAGAGCGCATGACCGTCTGCAACATGGCGATCGAAGGCGGCGCCCGCTGCGGATACGTCAACCCCGACCAAACGACGTACGACTACATCAAGGGTCGTCAGTTTGCTCCGAAAGGTGACGCTTGGGACAAAGCAGTCACCTATTGGGAGTCGGTCAAGAGCGACGACGACGCCAAATACGACGACGTCTACGTGATCGACGCAGCCGACATCGAACCCGTCGTCACCTGGGGCATCACGCCCGCGCAGTCGATCCCCGTCGGGGGCACGATCCCTGCCACCAGTGACTTCTCCGACGACGAGAAAGACACGGTCGAAGAGGCTTATCGCTACATGTCCCTCGACCCAGGTCAGCCCATCAAGGGCATGAAAGTCGACGTCGCGTTCATCGGTTCGTGCACGAACGGCCGTTTGAGTGACTTCAAGGCCGTGGTCGATCTGCTGCAGTCGAGCAAGCTCAAGGTAAAAGAAGGCGTGCGCGCCTTGGTCGTCCCTGGTTCACAACGTCTGCGCGAAGAGATGGTGCAGCTCGGTTATGACAAGATCTTCACCGAGTCTGGCTTCGAGTTCCGCGAGGCGGGTTGTTCGATGTGTTTGGCGATGAACCCCGACAAACTCGTCGGACGCGAAGTGTGCGCGTCATCGTCCAATCGAAACTTCAAGGGTCGTCAGGGTTCGTCCACGGGCCGCACGTTACTCATGAGTCCTGCAATGGTAGCCGCGGCAGCCGTTCGCGGAGAGGTCGCCGACGCCCGTGAGGTATTCGGCGTCGGCAACTGACGGACAGAGCAGCAGAGAGAAAGGGTTAGCTCCATGGAAGACACCAAGCGAGATCGACTGGAGGGACGCGCAGTCCCAGTTCGCGGCAACGACATCGACACCGACCGAATCATCCCCGCCCGTTACCTGCGCACGACGGTATTCGAGGGCCTGGGCGAGCACGCGTTCGAAGACGACCGAGCCCAGGTCAAAGAAAGCGGCGGCACTCACCCGATCGACGACCCCAAGTTCACAGGCGCCAGCGTGATGCTCGTGAACAAGAACTTCGGCTGTGGCTCTTCGCGCGAGCACGCGCCCCAGGCGATCATGCGTTGGGGTGAGGGGATCAAGTTGATCGTAGGCGAGAGCTTCGCGGAGATTTTCTACGGCAACTGCATCGCCCTCGGCATCCCCTGCCCCGTCGTCGACAACGCGACCATCTCCAAGCTGATGTCGGCGGTAGAAGCAGACCCATCGCTCGAGATTTCCGTCAGCCTCACGGACAAGAAGATCCGTTGGGCTGGCAACGAAGCCTCGATCGAGATCCCCGAGGGCGCTCGCCAGAGTTTCCTCGAAGGCAGCTGGGACTCGACGACCATTTTGCGTGCAGCAGGTGATCAAATCAAAGAGACTGCTGCACGACTACCGTACGTGAACGGTTTCAGCTGAGCGCAGCTGGGGCGACGATTTTCGGGGCTCTCGAGGGAGCCCCGCTTTCGTTCGTCTGCATCGGCTCGCTGGGAGGCAGCCTCGGCGGCGGCGCTCGAAGTCACCAGCATCGCGATGCTCCTGCGGTTTTCGAGTCGAACTGACCCAGCTCGAACTCACGGGCGCCCGTCCGAGCCCCGCTGGAATGAAGCAGCTCCGCCCGACTGGTTCCGACGGCGCTCGGCATGTACATTCTCCCGACATGGGATTGGTCGCACGAGTGCTGGGGATCGCACTGAGCTTGGCGCTGCGTGGCTGCGTGCTGCTGGCGCTACTGTTCGCGGCGCATCTGTTGATCTCCAGCGCCCTGCCCCAGTGGCAAAGGGTGGTAGACGCCATCGAACGTGCGCCCATCGTCGAACGGCAGCTGCAGGTGCACTCGCGCAACCTGGAGCGGGAACGACTCGAGCTGCAAGCCATCGAGCAGCGCCTCGACACGCTCAGCTCGACCAAGCTGCGCGACCTGAGCGACGAATTGCAGCGTTGGCAATTGCGCATCGAAGAACTGGGCGATGAACGCGACCGCGTGCGCAGCCAAATCGACGAGATGAAACGGCAGCGCGACGAATACTGTGCGTCGTACAACCCGCTCAAACGTTGGGCCTGCAAGGAAATGCGGCAGCGCTTCGCCGACCTTACTGAGCGGCTCGAGCCACTGCTGCAGCGGTTGACCAACGACAAACAGGCGGCCGAACGTGCGGCGTCGCAAGCGAGCGCCCAACTAGCGGTGCTGAAAGATCCAACGCTGAGCCCTGCAGAGAAACTGGAACAGCTGGGAGTAGGCCAAGCCACGCTGCCGACATTGGCAGCCGCACAGTCTGGCCGTAAGATCGACGCACTCGAAGCGGACGTCGAGCGCCTGAGCGCGGAACTACGGGCGCTGCGTGAACTCGAAACGTCGAAGACTGCGTGGCTCCTCTCCCAGTGGCAAGCGGTCAAGTATCGCTTGTTCGCGCTCGTAGCGCTCGCGCTGTTGCTGCCGATCGCACAGCGTGTCGTGAGTTACTTCGTGCTGATGCCACTCGTGACGCGTTGGTCAGCGCCACTGCGTTTGGCCGAGGGGCACGACACGGAGACGACTACGCTCGAGTGCGGTCCTGCACAGCGTACGTTGTCTCTTCGCCTGGGGTCCAACCAGGTGCTGCGGGTGCGGTCCGAGTATGCGCGACCCGTGCAGGGTCAGGCGTCGAGTCAACTGCTCTATCGCTGGCAAGCGCCGTTCATCAGCTACGCGTCGGGCTTGCGCCTACTCACGCGCCTGCAAGGTGACACCACGGAAGCTCAGGCAACGCTGGCGGCGCCCAAAGACCCGAACAGTTACCTGATGCGCCTCGACTTCGAGCGACATCCTGGCGTAGTCGTTCACCCCAAACACGTCGTCGGCGTACTCGGGTCGCCTCGGCTCCGAACGCGTTGGCGAATACTGAGTCTGCAGGCGTGGGCCACGTGGCAGCTGCGCTACATTCTGTTCGAGGGCACGGGCAGCCTGATCGTCGAAGGCGTGGGGGACGTCGTTGCAACCAGGCCGGGTGAAAAGACGACCAAGATCGAACAATCTTTGGTGATGGGCTTCGATTCACGCTTGACGGCCGGGGTCCAGCGCACGGAAGTGTTTCTGCCCTATTTGTTCGGCAAAACGCCGCTGGTCGACGACGTATTCGCCGGGCCCCACGTGTTCTTGTGGCAGAAATCGACACCCGACGAACACCGTAACCCCATTGCACGTAGCTTCGACGCCTTGTTCTCAGCTCTCGGTAAGCTGCTCGGTTTCTGAGTCTCTACGAATCGAACTCGAACGGCGTGGCCTGCGCGGAGGGGCGCGCACCGAACGCGCGTCGAAATTCCGACAGGCGAGTGTGGCAGGCGAGTGACTTCAGCTGACGAAACTCCAAGTGCTCGATCAGGCAAAACAACGACACTTCCAAATAGCTGACGTCCCGTTCGGGCAAGTGTGCCCTGACTTCGTCCACGTTTGCTTCGAGCCAGTCGAGCGTGTCGTCGAGGGCTCGGCTCAGCTTCGACGCATAGGGCAGCGCTTCACCGCCCCCCGACCGCAACATGATCAAACTGACTTCCGTAGACATCGCCTGCACGCTGACTTCCGTCGCATTGACCACGAGCGGGTGAGTCACCGACTCGGGCCAAACGATGCGCGGCGAGCGCTCGGAGAGCCTGACCAAGGTTCGAGAGCCCGCGAGCGAGCCGAACACGATGCCTTCGGGAGTGACCAAGTTGGGCAGACGCTTGCCGGGATTGCCGCCGTACGCGGCCGCATCCGACGACATCAGATCGGGAACCACTTGGAGTTCGTATGGAACCGCGCACTCTTCGGCGAACATTCGCACCACGCGAGTGAAGTGAGAGCTCGAACGACCGATGATTCGCGGGATCCAAGTAGCGGCCGTTTGGTTTCGTGTGGCATCGGTCATGGTTCGGAACCCTCCCGTGTTTCGTCATAGCCAGAGTGACGAAACTTCGCAGCTCCGAACGAGCCTTTGTGGCGAGCGGCGACGAAACTGCGGCGCGCCGCAACCTCGCGAAGCTTTCATCAGGCTCGTAGAGCTGAACATTGATCTGATCGTCGCTGCGTGTCTTCTCCATTGCATGGCGGTAGCAGCGAAACCGCCCGTCAAGCTCGGTG
>CBFGUG010000172.1:0-10174 GCA_965651905.1 uncultured bacterium
AAGGCGAGCAAGGCATCCAGGGCGAGCAAGGCGAGCAAGGCATCCAGGGCGAGCAAGGCGAGCAAGGCATCCAGGGCGAGCAGGGCGAGCAGGGCATCCAAGGGGAGCAGGGCGAGCAAGGCATCCAAGGTGAGCAGGGCGAGCAAGGCATCCAAGGTGAACCTGGTGAGGATGGGTCCTCCTGCTCTGTGGTCGACAACAACAACGGCACGAAGACCATCACTTGTGACGATGGTTCGTCCGCGATCGTCAGTGATGGTGAGTCGAGTGGTTTCGCTTTCCGCAGCTACACGCTTTCACACACCTCCGCTGGTATGTTGGTGTTGACGTTGCCAGATGGATCGCAGGACTCGCTGGAGGTCGCGCCCATCACTGAAGGGCTGACCAAAGTGAGCCCGGGTGGGTTCCTCGCCGTCAGAAACGGACTGGGCGCGATTGTAGACAGTCGCCTGTACATCAACATCACGGGCGGTGGGATCTCGTGTTCACTCTTTCACATGGAGGACGACGTGCCGCGCATGGGGTGGTACTTCGCGACCGACCAAGGCAACCAGTACACGGATGTGTGGGGAGTCAGCGTGCCCACCTTCATCCTGTCTCGCGAGGGTGACTCGGAGGTGGTGCTGCCTGCCAACGTCTCCATGTCCGTCCTCTGCTACTGATCCGTCTAGCATAACCGAAGCTGACGTCGGCCACGCCGCCGTCAAAGGAACCGTGCCAGAGCACCTGGCGCGGTTCCTTTCGTTGGGGCGCTCAGTTCGCTCACAAGGTCGCTCCGCGACGGATCTCGCTGCGACTTGTCGCTGCCGCGCGCTCAGGGCCGTCGAGATGACCGAGTGTACTGGTGTTTCGACACCCCGCGGCAAGGCTCGGGCCGTCGAGATGACCGAGCGTACTGGTGTTTCGACACACTGCGACAACTGCCGTTGTCTGCGCGTGGGGTCAGGGAAGCGCTGCTACGGCCGCTCGTGAAACGTTGCCGGGCGCCGAAGCTCGTCGAGCGGGGTTGCTCAGGTGCGCGTTATGGAGCGACCATGAGCTCCGACGGCCAGACCAGTATATTCGGACGAGGAGGCTCGGCTGTGGAGCGTAGGGGTGGACGGACGAGCGCAGGACGACAATCGGGACATTTTGCGGCGCGATTGGCCTTGTGGGGACCGCTGACGTTGTCAGTCGGCTTGGGTGCCCTAGCTGGAGTTGGCGGGTACACGTTTCGCTACGCCGAGGGACTGTCGTACTTCAGCACCGATCCAGCGGCGTGCGTGAACTGTCACATCATGCAGCCGCAGTACGATGCATGGCAGAAGGCCAGTCATCACGCCGTGGCTGTTTGCGTCGACTGTCACTTGCCTCACGACTTCGTGCCGAAGTACTTGGCGAAGGCCGAGAACGGCTGGAGACATGGGCAAAAGTTTACGACGCAGAACTTCGAGGAACCGATTTTCGTGCAGTCCGCGGGCATGAACATTCTGCAAGACAACTGTCTGCGCTGTCACGGGCCTCTAATCGACACAGAGCGCCAGCCGCGTTCGGGAATGAGCCCCCACCCGGCTCACGCGGGCGAGCAGTTGAGTGAAGAGATGCAGTGCGTGCACTGCCACTGGTCGGTTGGGCACGGTCAGCGCGCGGGCATGGGAGGACCTCGGCGGGCCGAAGAGTTCGAGGGGTTGCCCGCTTCTTCGGCGATCCACGCAGACGTGCAGGAGCAGCGATGAGTGAAAAGCAACATTGGGTACGAGGTCGAGTGGCTTACGGTGTGTTGATCGCACTGGTGGCTGCGGTTACGGCGGGCATCACCGCACTGCTGATCAACATTTTCGAACGCAAGGTCGAACACCAGACGCCTTACGTCAGGCTGGTGGAGGTAGACGAAAACACCACGGATCCGAAGCCGTGGGGTATCAACTGGCCAGCGCAGTACGACGGCTATCTGCTGACTTCACGTCCGACGAAAACCCTGTTCGGCGGACATGGCGGCAGTGAAGCATTGCCCGAACAAAAACTCGAGCGCGATCCGTGGCTGGCGCGCATGTTCAAGGGGTATGCGTTTGCCATCGACTACCGAGACCGTCGCGGTCACGCGTACATGTTGGCAGACCAAGAAGCGACCAAACGTCTGTCCAAGCCGCAGAGTGGTTCTTGCCTGCATTGTCACGCATCGGTGATGCCGCTGTATCGTGCGCTCGGAGATGGTGATGCGATGGCGGGCTTCGAGAAAACCTTCGAGTACAGTTACCAAGACCTGAACGAGAAACTCCACGAGTCGGGGCATGCCCACCCCGTCAGTTGCGTCGACTGTCACGATCCCCAAACCATGGCAATCCGAGTGACGCGTCCCGGGTTCATCCGAGGGATCCGTTCGCTGGCGGAGTCCGAGGCGCCCGTGCCAGCGCTGCCATCGATCGCGCGCTGGCGTGAAGGGGATCGCGAGGAGCCGTACGAGCCGAACACGGATGCCACGCGCAACGAGATGCGTTCGTTCGTGTGTGGGCAGTGTCACGTGGAGTACTACTGTTCGTCGAAGATGCCGCTCACGTTCCCTTGGTCCAAGGGGCTCTCCGTCGACCAGGCTGAAGCGGTTTGGGACGAAACGGTCTTCGCCGACGGCACTGCGTTCGTCGACTACACTCATGCGGAAACGGGAGCGCCGATACTCAAGGCGCAACACCCCGAGTTCGAGTTGTGGAGCCAAGGCATCCACGCGCGCAGTGGGGTGTCGTGTTCCGACTGCCACATGCCGTACATGCGCGAAGGCGCCAGCAAGATCAGTGATCATTGGGTGCGCAGCCCACTGCTCAACATCAACCGCGCCTGTCAGAGCTGCCATCGCGTAGCGGAGGATGAGCTGAAGGCCCGCGTGGAGAAGATTCAGATCACCAATCACGGCCTGTTGCAGCGGGGCGGCAAGGCCATCGTGGAGTTGATTGACGCCATCGTGGCGGCCAAGATCGCTGGCGCCAGCGACGAACGACTGCAGGTCGCGCGTCAAATGCAGCGCAAGGCGCAGTGGCGTTTGGACTACATCGTGGCCGAGAACAGCATGGGCTTTCACGCACCTCAGGAGGCTGCACGCATTCTGGGAGAGGCCATCGACTACGCGCGTCAGGGGCAATTAGCCGCACAGGCCCTGCTTGCGGGGGCCCCCGCTGCTGCCGTCAACCCAGCGGCAGGAGATCCCGAAAGCGCCCCACCGACGTCTGCTGATGCAGCCGCGGCCTCGACGGTCGTGCCTGCGCCGAGCGCTGACGCGCCTAATGTTAACGCTGAGGTGCCGTGACGCGAAGGGGAGGTGGCCCTCGTGAGAGTTGCCACGTGCCTAGCGATTGTGCGGCTGCCGTCGGGAGGCGTCAAATGGGTTGAGATGGTGCGTGCAGTCAGCGAACGCCGCGGGGTGAGGCGCGACGTAGCGCGGCTTGGGGCGTCACATGAAAAATTCTCCAGCGTCGACGTCGTGAGGTGAGGATGCTGCCGACGAGCAGTAGGCCGCAGAGGTGACGGGTGCGGTCGTCGGGCGATGTCTCGCCGATGCGGCAGTTGCAGTTCAGAGCTTCCTCCGCGAGAGGTTGGGTTGTTCCGCCGTCAGCAAACGAGCTGTCGCGCGTGCCAGCGTCTGGGGCGGCTGACGGGTTATCGGGAGTTTCGAGCGGCGTATCGCCTGCGGAGGTCGTAGTCGGCTCGTCGGTGACATCGGATGGGCGCGTGACGCCCTCGTCGTCTTCCTGATTGGCGTCGGCGTCGCTGGGGTCGTTCGAGCCGACGTCATCTGGGGCGCCGTCGATAGCGGCGTGTCCGGCGTCGTTATCCTCGTCGGCGTTGGGGTCGTCGGGTGCACCCGCTCCTGCGTCGTCCGTCGGTTGGCTTTCGCTTCTGGGCTCGAAGTCTGGGAAGTCGAGCGTCACAGGTTCGCTCCAGCCGGAGAAATTTCCTGCAAGATCGAATGCTCCGAGTTCGTATTCGAAGCTCGCGTTCGCTTCGACGTCGTAGTCCGAGGCGTTGCACCAGTCGAACCCGATGAAGTCGAACCCAGGATGAAGCGCCCGCGCCTGCAGTGGCGACTCGTCTGAACCCGCGCGGCGAAACACGACGATGGGCGCTTCGTCTGCGAGGGTGAACGTGGCGTAAACCTCATCCACGTATTCTGTATATGGGCCGTCTCCGTCGTCTAGCTCCAGCACCTCGTAACGGACGGTGTAGCGGACGTCCTCGACGACCGGGACTGAAGGCGGCGTCTGGTCGACCTCTCCCGTGACTTCGAACCAGGCCGTTCTTGTTTCGGGCTCGCTGGCATTCGTGTAGTAGAGGCCCGGGGCAAGCGCTGGCACCGCGTACGTGAAGAATGCGGCGTCCCGCGTGTCCTCATACTCCGCGTCATCCTCGTACTCCGCGTCATCTGGCAGCTCGTCCGGGATATCGTTCGGAGTTGCGCCTGCTTCGGTCGGCGCTCCTGCGTCAGCGTCAGCAGTGACGGCGTCGACGCTCGTCAAGCGCGTGACGACGATCGGGTTACCCTCAGCGTCGAAGAGCTCAACGTCGAGCGGCGTAGCGCTCCAGAGCTTGACGTTGGGGGGAACTTCAGGGATCGCGTGGTCTTCTTGGCCTTGTCGCTCGTCGACGGTGGTCGGAAGTGTCCACGTGGGGGGCGGGACGCAAGCTAGCGCGTAAACCCGAGTCGAGGTGGTCAACACCACGCCACCAATCAACAGTGAGCTTGTTGCACTCCAGCGGCTGAACATGGGAGGAACTTGCCACATTCGAAGGCGCTGGTCGTGCTGGCTCACGCCAACCGGCCGTCGGCGTGGTGGTACAGCGTTGGTCCGAACGCGGCGACGTGTTTGCTGTGCGAAAATTGCTTCCGTTCGTAGCTTTTTGTCGGAAGCCTCGCGTGAGCCGGAGATGTGCGATAGTGCCGCCATGCGTTCGACGCTTCGCTTCGGCATTCTACTTCTTGGACTCGGTTTGATCTTGGTGGGGGCGGGAGCCGTGGTCGCGCCCGCGTCGTCTTCAACGACGTATGGCGTGCCTACGGCCGAGTACACGTGGGTCGCCGCGACGGGGTTTCGCGACATTGCCTTTGGCGTGTTGCTCGTCCTGCTACAGATTAATGCTCCGCACGCCGTTCGTTGGGTGTTGCCGCCGTTGTTGATATTGCCTGTTGCCGACGTTGGGCTCGTGCTCGCGGCGGGTCGTCCGCTCACTAGCACGCTCCCGCACCTCGCTGGCGCGGTGGTGATCGCCGTGCTGTGTGCGCTGTGTTGGCGCACTCGCGCTGACGCGATCTCGACGTAGCTCGTCGAGAGTCCAGGTGTGCGTCAGGCCGAGGTGGGGCTCTGGCCAGCCGCCCGAAGGAGCCCTGGGGATGACCCATTTGTCGTCTTGGCCCATCTCTATCGAGGGGGCTTTCGAGCACGCTGCGTCCCCGGAACCTTTTTCAGGAGAGTTAGTCACCCATGAAAGTGCACCAAATTGCTTTGCCGGTCGTGTTCACCCTCGGAGTTACATGGGCGCCGGCCTGCTCCACGGACGATGAGCCATCGGACGGAGAGTTGGGGGCAAGCTGCTCACTGGGCAAGGACGAGTGTGAGGATGCGCTCGAGTGTACGGAAGGCGAGGACGGTGATGGTAGGTGCACCTACGCGGCAGGGGAGCTTTGTGACCCCGACGATGACGTGTCGAATGGCGGCTGCGCACTGACCGCGGTCTGTCAAGGAACCAGCGGCGACGCAGGAGACGACGCAGCGCGTTGCCGGATCTTGGAGGGCGAGGAGTGTGTCGAAGGTGAGGCGTATTGTGCGGATGCGTTAACCTGCGCAGAGCTCGAATCAGGGGGGCATCGCTGTTTCGCGCCTGTCGTCTTACGCGGTGACGTCAGTGATACGACGACCAACGAAGGCATCGAGGCGGCGCACGTGATCGCCATCGATGAAGAAGGCTCGGCGGCCACCAGTGTGGCGATCACCGACGCCTCAGGAGAGTACCAACTGGAAGTACCTGCGCTTCGAGAGGACGATGGCTCGCCCATCGCCACCACCTTCACCCTGCGCGCGAGTGCGCAGGACTACCAGGCGTTTCCGTTCGGAGTTCGGGTAGCGTTGCCCATCGAGGTCGATCAAGCCGAGTCCGAGGACGACGTGTATGTAGTGGACAACGCGCTCACGGCGGTCGGGTTGATCCCGTTGCCGGCAGCGATGCGCCACTTCATCAGCGGCCGGATCGCGCCGCATGACGATCGCGAGTCGAACTTGACAGGTGTCTTGCTAGTCGCGAAAGGCGAAGCCGGCGCGTTCAGTGCAACGTCTGACGATCAGGGGCAGTTCACGATCTTCAACGTCGTGGACGGCGACTACGAGGTGCGCGCGTACGCCGCTGATCTACAAGTGATGCCGGAGCCGGTCAGCGTCGACGCAGCGCCCGTAACCGACGTGGTCTTGGACGAAGACGACCGAGATACGGTGAGTGTCAGCGGCAACATTCAGATCGTCAACGCGCCGGGCGGCTCGTTGACGAGCGTGATCTTGGTGGTCGAGGATACGTTCGATGCCGAGGCAGCGACGGGTGAGGTCCCCCGAGGCTTGCGCGCGCCACGTACGGGCACTCCAGACATCGACGGAAACTTCACCATCGAAGGCGTGTCCGACGGCAACTATGTCGTGCTCGCGGCGTACGAGAATGACGATCTCGTTCGCGACCCTGACGAAAACATTTCGGGCACTGACTTCGTGTACATCAGCGTGTCGGCTGACGACGGCGATCAGACGACTGATGGTTCGTTCAAGGTGACGGAGGCGCTCGCCGTGTTCTCGCCAGGTGCTGAGCAGCCAGAAGCCGTCTCTGGTGCGCCCGAGTTGCGCTGGGCCGACGACAGCAGTGAAGACTATTACGAGGTTCGGGTGTTCGATGCGCTGGGCAACGAAGTGTGGGGCATCCCCGACGTGCCTGGGGTGAGCGGTAGCTCCGAAGTCACCGTCCAGTACGATGGTCCGCTCGACGCGGGGATGTACTATCAGTTTCGTGTCCGCTCTTGGCGGCAGTCGGGCAACCAAGACCCGTCGCCGATTTCCGCGACCGAAGACTTACGGGGCGTTTTCTACCGACCCGCGGAATGACATCGTGGGTGGGGCAGTCCTGCCCGCTTTGACCGCGCAATCCACCTAGTTCCTGCCCCATGTGTCCTGAACTCTATCGTTGGGGACACTGGCGCGTCGAGATTGCGCGGCTGAGGCGCTGAGACGCACGATTCGCGCGCTTGCGAACTGCATTCGCCACACAAACCGGTCGACTTTGCTCGCTGGGGGTTGCAGGTTTGCGTCGTGTGCGCTTGATCGGAGGTAAGCATGGCACTCGAACGAATATTGGTCCCGGTCGACTTCTCATCGTGTTCCGCGGCGGCTTTGCGCTACGCGGCGTCTTTACGAGAGCGTTTTGACGCGAGCCTCGAGGTGATTCACGCCTGCGAGATTCCGCACGTAGTGCCCGAAGAGACGATGATTCTGATGGGTGACGCGAGTGCGAGCCTCGCCGTGCACTTCGAACGACAAGCAAGTGAACAGTTCGAGCGGTTTCTGTCGACCCACGCCACCGACGTTCCGCACACCCACGAGTTGAGACTCGGGTCACCTGCGGCAACCGTGCGCGAAAAGATCAGCGAGGGCACCTGCGACTTGGTCGTGATGGGGACTCACGGTCGTAGTGGGTTCGAACGTTTCATGCTGGGGAGTGTCGCCGAACGTGTCGTGCGCAGCTCGCCTGTGCCCGTTTTGACGGTTCCCGCGCAGGAGCGTGCAGGGGACGACCAAGGAAGTCCCAAGCACGAGCTACCCAAGACCATCTTGGTGGGCGTCGACTACGAGAAAGCGAGCCAGCAGGCTCTGCGTACTGCGTTCGAGCTGGCCAGTGGCGTCGGCAGTCGGGTGGTGGCGGCATTCGTCTGGGCTGCGCCCTATGCGCCGAGCGCCATGGGGATCGAAACGCTGGGCAGTGCACCTCGAGACTTGTTCGAACGCGTTCGGCAAGAAGCCGCGCAGACCATGCAAACGTTCGTAGGCGAACAAAAGGCGGACGTTTCGGGCAACGTCGAAAGCGAGTGTCTGGTCGTCTCGGGCGACCCCCGCAGCAAGCTCGCCGAACTGGCTGAGAAGCACCACGCCGAGATGATCGTCGTCGGCACGCACAACCGCACGGGTCTCAGCCGATTTCTGCTGGGGAGTGTGGCGGAGCATCTGCTCCGTCACGCGCAATGCCCCGTTCTGGCAGTTCCCGTTCCTTCGAAGTAGGAGGCAATCATGAACCGATTCCGTGAGCAGCTCGAACAATACGGTTTGGGCGCGCTGAAGCTGCATCGCAACGCTTCGCCCGCAGAGCTCTACGAACTTGCGCTGAAGGGTGATCGCGGCTCGCAGATTGCCGACTCGGGGGCCTTGGTCGCACTTTCGGGCGAGCGCACGGGGCGTAGCCCAGCGGACAAGCGCGTCGTGCGCGACGCAATCACGCAACAGGACGTTTGGTGGGGTAAAGTAAACATTCCCCTCGAAAGCGAAGCGTTCGAAATCAATCGCGAGCGAGCGATCGACTACCTGCGAACGCGAGATCGTCTGTTCGTGGTGGACGGGTTCGCGGGTTGGGATCCCAAGTACCGTTTGAAGGTGCGGGTCATCTGCGCGCGCCCCTATCACGCGCTGTTCATGCACAACATGTTGATCCGGCCTACTCTGGCAGAACTAGCCGAGTTCGGAGAGCCCGACTTCGTGGTGGTGAATGCGGGCGAGTTTCCGGCGAACGCCCACACGACGGGCATGTCATCCAAGACATCCGTCGATCTGAGCTTCGAACGGCGCGAGCTCGTGATTCTGGGAACCGAATACGCGGGTGAGATGAAGAAAGGCGTCTTCTCGGTCATGCACTATCTCATGCCGAAACGAGGTGTGCTGTCGATGCACTGTTCGGCCACCACCTCACTGGACGGCAAGGAATCATCGGTGCTGTTCGGTCTTTCGGGTACGGGCAAGACGACACTGTCGGCGGACCCCAAGCGTTTGCTTGTGGGGGATGACGAACACTGTTGGACGGATGATGGTCTGTTCAACATCGAAGGCGGTTGTTACGCAAAGGTCATCGAACTCGACGCTGAACAAGAACCCGCCGTATATCAGGCGATCCGCTTTGGGACGGTGCTGGAGAACGTCATCGTGGATTCGCACTCCCGTGCCGTCGACTTCAACGACACCAGCATCACCAAGAACACGCGAGCGTCCTACCCGATCGAGTTCATCGATACCGCCGTGATCCCCTGCGTAGGGCCCCACCCCTCGAACGTGATCTTCCTGACGGCGGATGCGTTTGGAGTGTTTCCACCCGTGTCGAAGTTGACGCCCAACCAAGCGATGTATCACTTCATGAGCGGCTACACCGCCAAGGTAGCAGGTACCGAAGTTGGTGTGACCGATCCGGAAGCCACGTTCTCGCCGTGTTTTGGAGGACCGTTTCTGGTTTGGCATCCCGCGCGTTACGCGGAGCTGCTCAAAGAGAAGCTCGATCGGCACGGGTGTCAGGCTTGGCTCGTGAACACGGGTTGGACGGGTGGCGCTTTCGGGATCGGGCGTCGCATGTCGCTTCCGCATACCAGGGCCATCATCGACGCGATTCACGACGGCAGTTTGGCGACGGCGCCCACCAAGACGGATCCGACGTTTGGTTTCGAGGTGCCGACTGAGTGCCGCGGGGTACCAAGCGAGATCCTCTCGCCGCGTGACACGTGGTCCGACGCTGCGGCATACGATGATGCAGCGGCGCGCCTGGCCCGAGCGTTCAAAGAACGCTTCCAGGAGTATGCGGCGAATGCGAGCCCCGAGATTCTATCGGGCGGGCCAAACTAGAAAAAGAGCGCGTCATGTGTTTCGCCCACGTGCACGCATTGGTTGCGTCTGCGTTGAACGTGCTGCGTGAGCGGGCGGGGTGGGGCGTTCTTGCCGCGTTGTTCGCGTGGCGTCGTGTGACGAGCGTCGGAGCTCTGGTCCAACCACTGGACTATGCGCGGAGTGCGATCACCCACGGCGGTGTACGGCGCTTTTCGAGATGTTCTCGGAGCAATCCACTGCTGCGCGATTAGGTTACCCCCTATCGCGCGTGAAGTGGCCGGGTGGTAGAGTTCCTACATGTCTTGGTTCGGAATCAAAACGAT
>CBFGUG010000173.1:0-9791 GCA_965651905.1 uncultured bacterium
TAGGTGATCGTAATCGCACCGGATTCAACGTGATCGGTGCTCTAGGGGCTGTCCCTAGCTTCACTTCTGTTTGGCGTCGAAAATTTCGTCGAAGCGTGTCGCGAGCGCAAGCAATTGAGCGCGTTGCTCAGACGTATCATCGCTCACCCGTGGTCGGTATGACTGAAGCTGCTCGGCGAGCTCGGCGTACGCGGGTGCGCTCGGGCCGAGTGCCGCCAAGGCTTCGCCAGCCTGACGCGCGTCACGCTCTGCGGTGCCGAAGTTTCGCTGATCCAACGCGACCAGTGCGAAATGGATGGCGCGTCGAGCACGCAGAGCTTCGACCTTCGCCTCGAGTGGCTCGGCTAACTCCCGCTGAGTCGTCAGACGTTGCTCGTAGTTGCTCTGCAGGCGTTGCAGCTTGGCTTCGCCTTGTAGGTTCGCGATCACCCACCCGATCGCTCCCCCGAGCGCCAATGTCCCAGCGAGTTTGGTCCAATACCAGGCACGTGTGGCGCGCTCTTTCAACGACCGTTTCGGCTTGGGCGCGCGCGCTTCGCCGCTCGGACTTGCGGGACGCTGGCTAGGCGTTTTTTGCGGATCGACGGAGGGAGGAGTAGCCACCCGCAGACCCTACTGCGAGCTGCCGCGTACTCGCGAGCGAAATCGCTCGCGGGGTTTTCCACCGTACGCGACGGGTTTCAGCCAGCTTGACCGAGCCGAGCGCGTCCGAGCTGCATCAGTTCGTGGAGCAATTCGACTTCGCGATCGTGATCGCCGACAGAACGCGCGCTGCGTAACTCGTCTTCGAGATGCGCTTTCAGTTGCTTGCGTTCGAGCGCGGCAATCCGAGCCAGATTGTCGAGCAGTACCCGCTTGGCGACGTTTTGGTCGTCGAACTCGGGTGCCGCGACGTGTTTGGCGACGAGGGGACGCAGCTCGTCGGGAAAGCTCTGCAAGTGTTGTCCAACGTCGTCGCTGGTTCTTCGCGTCCCGCCGGGTGGTTCTGTGTCGGCCTGGGCCCCATCGTTAACGCCGAACGGCGAGCGGTCGACGCCGACGTGCGCTGTCGCGCCAGGGATTGCCGAAACGGTCGTCGAAGCACTTGCGTCGGGTTTGCACTGAGCCAGCACGGAGATCCCCAGCGCGAGTGCACCTGACGCGTGCACCAAATACGGCATGACGTCGGGATCGTCGAGCAGCACGGGGTATTCGGTGAGGGCGCCGAGCACGTCGCGTTGCAGTGGCCCGAGGCTCGAACCCGCGCGTCGCGGCGTGTGTGGCGCGCTCGAGCTTCGCGGCGCGTCTGAACGTGGTTCTGGCTTGCCCACTTGGCGCACGGCGCGGCTCAGTGCCTGCATGGTGCGTGCGTCCGCGATGCCCAAGCGTGACGCGATGCGGTCGGCATGGGTCTGCGCCAGGGAGCGCACCGTGGGATCCGTCTCGGCTTTGATGAGCTCGAGCACTTCTTGAATCTTCGCGCCTTGAGTTTGCGGATCGGCTGCGGAAAACCCACTGTCGAGCGCGGATTCAATTTGGTACTCGAGCATGCCCATCGCGCTTTGCAGACAGGCTTTGAGCGCTTCGGGGCCTTGTTTGCGCACCAGGTCGTCGGGGTCGAGTCCTGCGGGCAGGCTGGCGACCCTGGCGACCAAGCCTTCTTGCTGACAAGGCTCTCGCGCGGCAACTGCAGCGCGTTTACCTGCGCCATCCGCGTCAAACAGGATCACGACGTGCTGGGTGAAACGACGTACTTGCGCGGCTTGCTCGGCGGTAAACGCCGTTCCCAGCGGGGCAGCGACATTTTCGATACCGCGTGCGTGGAGGCTGACGACGTCGAAGTTCCCCTCGACGAGCACCAAGCGGTCCTGCTGTCGCGCAGCGTTGCGGCCCTGATACAGTCCGAACACCGCCTCGCGTTTCTTGTAGATGGGGCTTTCGGGCGAGTTGATGTACTTGGCGGGCTCGTCGCCGCTCTGGCCCATCGACTCGACGTTGGCAGCGCGCAACTGCTCATCTGTGGGGTCCGGCAGCGAGCGTCCGGAAAACGCGATCACCCGTCCCCGCAAGTCGACCACGCCGAACATCAAACGGTGGCGAAAGCGATCGTAGTGGCCGCCGCCTGAGCGGCGTGGCGCGATCAGTCCCACTTTCTCGCCCGCAACGGGACTGAAGCCCTGACCCGTGAGGTGTTTGGCGAGCCCGTCCCAGCCGTAAGGTGCGTAACCGACTCGAAACGCCGCCAGCGTCGTGGCGATCGCATCTTCGTCAGAGGTCGGGATCAGCGCGCGGCGTTCGAGCTCTTGCCAGGCCAACTCTTTGAGTGGGTGTTTGCGCAAGCACTGCTCGAAATAGCGCGCGGCGGCTTCGGTCACCGAAAAAAGCTCTTCGCGACGGCGCTTTTGCTCCTGCTCTTGGCGGCGTTCCTGGTCGCTGCGGTTTTCTTCGACCTCCATGCCGAGGCGCCCGGCGAGTTCACGGATGGCCTCGACGAAGCTCAGGCCTTCGGTCTCTTGTAAGAAGCGGATGCTGTCGCCGTGCGCTTGGCAGCCGAAGCAGTGGTAGAAGTTGCGTTCCTCGTTGACGTGAAAGCTGGGCGACTTCTCCTTGTGAAACGGGCACAAACCTTTGTAGCTGCGGCCCGCGCGTTCGAGTTTCACACGCTCACCGATCAGCTTGACGATGCTGGTTCGGTCTTTGATGGCGTTGATGGTGTCTTCTGAAATCACGTTCGGACCAGCGTGAGAGCCGCACGAGCACTGAGGCGCAAGCGAGCAATCTACAACAACTGCCGTGTGGCCTGGGGAGCGATTCGTCAGGCGCGGTGACCTGGTTGAGGTGGGGCGTGGCCCAGGCGCGGTGGTGGTGTGGGGGAGGGGGCCATCTCGAGCGCCAAAGGGCGTGCTCTGACGAGCGGCGCGCTGGCTGCGGCTTGGCTCCATTCAAAACATTCAAAACGCGAACATCGCATTGGAAGCGGCCCCGGTCGCAGGCGATGAGTTTGCAAGGTGGATGGGTTGGTCAAAGGCCCTTGCGCCCAGCTTCGCTTCGCGTATAGTTCGCGAACTATGTTGAGCGCGTACTTCATCTGATTCGAATCCAGGCAAGCTTCAGCGGCGTCACGCGACGCGGTGAACCCTACAGGAGCATCCTACAGGAGCATCCTACGGGGGCATCAGCCAAGCCATGCGGAGCGAGCGCGCTTCGCTAGACGCGAAGCTAGCCAGATCGATTCAGTGAGCAGTCTTTCAGCCAGCGTGATGACTGCCGTACGCACTCCATGAAGGCGGGTTTCCCCCGCGGGGCAACGCGTCCCGGGGCTGACCTAGGTTACCCGCCAGCAGTAGCTCCCAACGTGGGGTTCATCGAGTGAGCGGCGTTTCGTTTCGGGGCTTCCACGCAACGCGTGGGCACGATCACTAGAGCGGCGGGCACCAGGTTCCCGAGTCCTTCAGGACCTCAGCCTCGCCGCCCACGACGGAAACGAAGACGACTGACGCCAATTGGCGTTGGTGAACGTTCGCTGGGGCTCGAAAGTCGGGCCGGCGAGCCATGGCGTCTGATACACCGCGCGGCCGAGCGCGGCGGACGCCCCGCAAAGGAACCTCATGAAAGTTCATTCTAGTCCCATCGACGAACACGCCGAAGTGCCGCTCGGCGATCAAGGGCGTTACGAAGCACTGGTCACCCACTGGACGCGGTTCGACGAGGGCACGGAGACGCCCGCTGGGGCTAACGCCTGTTACGTGGTGTCCGTGCACGGTCGAGAAGAGCGCGACAGTGCCGACTCGCAGCTCGCCGAGATTGTCAGCCTGGTGCAGACGCGCGGCGACTCCGTCGTCGGGCAGTCGACGTACGAGCTCAGCAAGCCCGATCCGAAAACACTGCTGCGAAGTGGCGTAGCGCAACGCATCGCGGACGAGGCGCGGGAGTTGGGAGCCAATTTGCTGGTGCTGGACGCGGATCTGTCGCCGTCTCAGACGCGCAACCTGGAGGACAGCATCGGTCTTTCGGTGTGCGATCGTGAAGCGGTGATCCTCGACGTATTCGAACGCCACGCCAAGACACGTCGCGCCCGACTGCAGGTGGCGATCGCGCACTTGGAGTACCTGCGTCCGCGCATTCGCGGCATCGGTCTGAACATGGATCAGCAAGCGGGCGGCATCATGGGCGGGCGTGGCCCGGGTGAAACGGCCTCGGAGATCTTGGCACGGCGTATCGACACGCGGCTCTCCGATCTGAAACGCCAAGCCCGGCAGCTCACGGAAGCGGCGGCCTCGGCGCGCAAGCATCGAAGCAGCGCTCAACGAGTAGCCGTCGTGGGTTACACCAACGCAGGCAAGACGACGCTCATGAACGCACTCACGGGCGCGGAGCTCTCGGCAAAAAATCGGCCGTTCGAGACTTTGGATGCCACCTCGCGCTGCTTGACGCGGCACGGAGGGGACGTGCTGCTCAGCGACACCGTGGGGTTCATCCGCAAGCTACCCGAACGCTTGCTGGCGAGCTTCGAGTCGACGCTGGCTGAAGTCTCCGAGGCATCGCTCTTGCTACTCGTGCTCGACGCGTCTGATCCCGAGTGGCCGATGCACTTGGAGACGACGCGCGGAGTGCTCCAGAAGCTCGGCGCGGAGCAGATCCCGCGATTCGTCGTGTTCAACAAGCTCGATCGCGCGGAGCAACCACCGCACCCCGACGAACTTCGCGCGGCGTGTGGCGACGCGCCGCATATGGTGGTCAGTGCCAAAAACCCCGACGATGTGGCGCGTTTGAAAGAGGCGCTGCTCTCGGCGGTGCGCGCTCGGCAAGTGCGTCGCAACTTGTTCGTGCCGTACGCCGACTCCGAGTCGATGAAACGCATTTACGCCAGCTGCCGCGTCATCGACTCGGCGGCGCACGATGGCGGGATGCGGTTCGTGATCGAAGGAGAGCCGCACATCGTCGAAAAACTGGCCGAGCGCTGCCCGCCCCTCGACGAGGCAGAGTTGGGTAGCGATGAAAAAGAGCTGGAGGAGGACGAGCCGCGAAAGGAGGACGCATGACTGGACCGACTCTAGAAGTGCGCGGACTGGACTTGGACGCGCCTGGCGGGCGTCCGCTGCTGCGTTCCCTCAGCGTCAGCTTGGGGCGCGAAAAAGTGGCGATGGTTGGGCGTAACGGCGTCGGCAAGTCGACGCTGCTGCGTGTGCTCGCAGGGCTCGACGCGCCCGCGCGGGGGCAAGTGCGCTCGGCGGGGAGCGTCGTGCTCGTTCCTCAGCGCCTGACTGAAGACGAAATGCCCGCGCAATTGAGCCCAGGTGAGGCGCGGCGGCAAGCGTTGGAACGTGCGTTCGGGCAAACACCGAGTCTCTTGCTGCTCGACGAACCGACGCGCGATCTGGATGCCACGGGTGTACAGTGGCTCGTCGATCGAGTGAAATCGTGGCAGGACGCGCTGTTGGTCGTGTCACACGACCGCCGGCTGCTGGATGTGTTCGAACAGTTTTTCGTGGTCGCTGAGGTTGGCTGTCAGGGCTTCGAGGGCAGCTTCGGGCAGTTGATCGAGCAGCAGCGCGACGAGGCGAGCGCGCGAGAACGACGCTATCTCAGTGGTCTGGCAAAGCTGAACGACGAGGAAGAAAACAACGCCAAGGATGCGCGGCGTCGTCTGCGCAAGAAAAACGGTGGGCGCGTGCGGGAGCTCAAGCGGCGTTCAGCGCGCGCGGTGCTCAACTCCAAGCGCAGTTACGCGCAAGAGAGCCAAGCCAAACGTTCGCTGCTGCAACAGCAGCGCATCGCCCACCTGCGCGAGTTGGCCAAAGCCACACGACGCGCGCTGGCCGTGCAGCTACCGCTGTCGGAGATCGTGCCTGCGCCGAGCGCAGGTACGTCCCCCGTCGTCAGTTTGCAGGGTGTTGGTGCGGAGGCCCAGGGACGAACGCTGTTTGCGGACGTCGAGCTGTCGCTCAGTGGTGAACGCTTGGCGATCGTCGGGCCCAACGCTTCGGGCAAGACGACACTGGTGGAAATCATTGCCGGGCGAAAGCCGCCTACCCAGGGACGAGCGCTGGTCGACCCGACGCGTCTTTCGTACGTGGCGCAGAACGCCAGCAACTGGGCGCTACCGAGCAGTTTGCTGGAGGAGCTGCAGTTCACAGGCGCGCTGGCGAGCGAAGATGCGGCCGCACAGCTGCTCGCGGCGCACGAGTTTCCGCTCGCGCTCGCGGCCCGACCGCTGGCTTCGCTCAGCCCTGGCGAACGCGTGCGGGCGGCGCTCATCTGCAGTTTCGCCAAATCGCCGACGCCACGGTTGCTCGTGCTCGACGAGCCCACCGACGACCTGGATTTCGTCGCGGTCGACGCGCTTTCACGGGTGCTCTGTGCGTGGCAAGGCGGGTTGGTGGTGGTGAGCCATGACGCGCACTTTTTGGCTTCGATCCGCATAGCGCGCGAGATCGACTTGGGCTCCGCCGAAACGGCAGCGAACAGCGACGCGTTTCTGCGAGTGTCAGCTCGATGAACGAATGATGTCCGCTGCTCGGCGCGCTTTCCAAGCGGCGCTACCTGCGCCATGATGCGCGCCACTCGAGGAACACCATGAATCAACCCCGTGTCGATCTGTATACCGCCATTCACAAGAGCCTGCGCAGCGTCATGTACGAGACGGGCTGTTTGCTCGAACGCACGAACTTCGCCGACCGTGCGGAGCGAGCGGCCGCGCTGAGCTCGGCCAAGCGCACGTTAGCGTTCTTCGATGAACACCTGGAACTGGAGAACGAGTTCATCGCGCCGCACGTCAAGGCGGCGGCTGAGCCAGATCTGGCCGAAGAGTTGATGGGGCAACACGCCGATCACGAAGAGCTGTCGGAAGCCATGCGTGAACTGTTCGAAGAGTTGGAACAGGCCGAAGGCGCGGAGGTCTTGGGCTTGGGCTTCGAGCTGTGCAAGCTGTTCAACGTGATGGTTGCCGATCAGAGCGAACACATGAACTTGGAGGAGCGTGACGCCAACACGGCGCTGTGGGAGGCGAAGAGCGACGCCGAGCTAGTTCAGATCCGCACCACTCTGCAAGCTTCCATCGCGCCCCCGCGCATGGCCGAGTGGCTCGCCATCATGGTGCCCAGTTTGAATCACCAAGAGCTCGTGGGCATGCTCGGCGGCATGAAAGCCAGCGCGCCGCCCGAGGTGTTCGACAGGATGTGCAGTATGGCCAAACCGCTCCTAGGTGAGCGCTGGGCTCCGATCGAGGCTGAGCTCAGCTGATACTCGCGTCATAGGCGGCCGCAACCCTTTCGAAGGTGGGGGGAAGGGTGGCAAGGCTGACACACGTGGGGGCGTGAAGGAGCTGATTGTCCTGGCGTAGTGCAAACGTGGCCTCAGGTGGGGGCGGGCATGTTAACATGGCGCGCTATGGGGTGGAGACTATCAGGTCGTGATTTCAGGACGGGGTTGTCGTGGCGTCGAGTTAGCGGGCTTGCCGTCATTGGCGGTGCGTTTTTGACGCTAGCCTCGTGCGATTCGCTGCCCCAGGCCGTTTCCGAAGTAGCCAAGGCGGACCAAGCAGAAAAAGCGCCGCCTGCACCGACCTACTTGCCGGCGCCGCCCGAGAAGCAGGGACTTCCGCTGCAGCCGCCCGAGATCGTGGATGCACCGCCGTTCGTGGGAGAGGACGGGGTAGATCAGTTCGGTTACCCGCTGCGACGCCCCGACCAGGTAACGCTGGTGGGTTTACTCAGGTTGCGTCGCTTCGACTTGCTCGAACGTTACGTCACCCATTACCAGGACGAGTTCGAGAAGGACTACAAGAAGGAACTGTGGCCACGTGATGCGGTCGTGGCGTTCCGCACGCCCGAGCCCGAGTTCGAAAAGCTGCTCGACGATTGGGTGAAGAAGTCGCCCGAGTCGTTCGTGCCTTGGGCGGTGCGCGGGTCCTATCGTAACGGTCTGGGCTGGCACTTTCGCGGCGGCGGCTTCGCTAAGGAGACTTCCGCCATGCAGTTCGCGACGCAGCAGGAGTACCACGCTGCTGCCGTCGCGGACTTCGAGAAAGCCGTCGAGTTGAGGCCCAAGTTCGTCGCGGGGTACGTGCAACTGGTAGCGCTGAGCATGAGCATGAGCGCGGGCAAGAAGCGTCAACTGGATCTGATGAACGCCGGCGTGCGGCAGTGCCCGCTGTGTTGGTTCATCCGCGACACGTACATGGGCGGGTTATTGCCGCGCTGGGGCGGCTCGCACGAAGCCATGGACGCCTTCGCCAAGAGCACGTCCAAGCTCGTGGCCAAGAACCCCAAGCTGGCCCTGCTGCGCGGCGCGCGAGCCGCCGACGTGTGCAAGACCCTGGGCGAAAAGAAAGAGTACGCGGCGGCGCACCAAGCGTGTGATGAAGCGCTCAGCCACGGCGATGAAGCGGACGTGCTCTACACCAAAGTGCGCATCTTCCAGCTCGAGCAGCGATACACCGAGATGTTACCTTTCATCGAGCGTGGGCAGCGCCTCTCGCCGCACTATGCCGAGCTGCGCGCCAGCGGTGTGGACGCGCGCATGAAAGCCGAGGACTACTTCGGTGCGGCTACGGATCTGATGGTGTTTCGGCATCTCGAGCCGACGCAAAAGCGGTTCATGGACCACACCGTTTGGCTCGCGCGCAAGTTGATGGGCCAAGGCGATGACTTGATGGCGGCGGGCAACGACGAAAAGGCGGCCGAGTACCTGGAGCTCGCGCTGAAACTCGTGCCCAATCGCCAGATCGCCGACCGCTTGGCGAAAGCGGATAGCGGCCGATTACCGCAGTTGCAGGCCAAAGCCCAAGCGGACAAGCGAGACTTCGCGACGCGTTTGCGCATCGACCACGTGCTCGCCAGCCAGAAGCGCTGGCCCGAGATCGTGCAGATGTGGGACGACTACATCGCCAACAACCCCGACGATCCGCGCGCGTACAACGAACGCGCCGGCACCTATTACTTCATGGGCAAGCGCGCCGAGTTCGAGGCCAACACCAAGAAAGCCTGCGAGCTGGGCATGGAGCGCGCCTGCAGCGCACGCTGGCCCGGCGGGTGACGTCAGCACGCGTGCGCCAGTGCGCCGAGCGTGCACTCGGCAGCGACATTCACGACTCAGGTGAACGCCGTCAAATGGCGCTAGCTCGATAGACCTCGTCGACGCGGAGCGACGCTGCCAGGCTACGAACTTGCACGGCGCCCGCGCTGACGGCCACGCGGGTGATCCAGTTGCCGTCCGCGTCGCGCGAGTGGACGGTGATGCGGCGCTCTCGGTGCGACACGATCACGTAGTCTCGTAGCGAGTCGATGGTGCGGTAGCTCTCTAGCTTGGTGTTCTGATCGTAGTGCTCGGAGGAATCGCTGGTGACCTCCAGCAGCACGCTCGGATTGAGCGCGGTCGCTTTGGGGCTGGGAGGGTGCTGCTGGAGCGGACCGCAGATCACTGCGCCGTCGGGGAACGTCGCCAGGCCCGTCGCCTCCACGTAAATTCGCAGATCCGACGTGTGCACTCGGCACGGCCTTTCGCCGACGGCGTTTCCGAGCAATCGCAGCACCTCGGCGGCGAGCGCCGAGTGCTCCTCAGAGCGGCCCGCCATGGCGTAAATTTCGCCGTCGAGGAACTCGTGTTTGGTCGGGCTGGACTGCTCCAACGCGACGTAGTCCGCGTAGGTGTAGCGATGGGGCGGACCAACGTGCGTCATCGGCTTGGAGGGTAGCAGGCGCTGGCCGTTCGTTTGAACGCCGCGAGGTGCGCTACTCGGGCTCGAAGGGGGGAGAAACTAGAGATGGGATGAGTCGGGCGGCGAGGCTGGAAGCGCCCTGCCGACTGATGGG
>CBFGUG010000174.1:0-9185 GCA_965651905.1 uncultured bacterium
GTACTTCGCCCGAAACGACTTCCTGCCGTCAAAGAGGCTCGCCCCGCACGCAACGACCCGTGCCCGTGTAGCAGTGGCAAGAAGTACAAGCGCTGCTGCGGCGCGAATTGATCCGCTCGCTTGTTTCACCAGACTTCTCGGTGGAAACACCCGTGGTAGTCCGAGCGAGCGAGCTGTGCTACTTCCCTGCGCATGACACGTCGGCAGCGTCACTCGGCACCCTCACCGCGAGGGATTACCACGACCATTCGTCTTACCGCGCTGGCGCTCGCAGCCTTTGGCCTACTCGGCTGTGAGGGGCGCGGCTGCGTGGTCGACGGCAAGACTTATCGCGATGGCATGCGCTGGACCTGCGCAGACGGCTGCAACTTCTGCAGCTGCGACGACGGCGTGTACGGCCACACCCAGATGGCATGTGGCCCGCTGTTCACCGACACGGGCGACGCAGCAACGCCCGTGGACTCGGGTGCAGACGCGGGCAATGACGCTGGAAACGCTGGAGACGCTGGAGACGCTAGCGAAGCGGGAACGGCCCGCGACGCATCCATGCTTCCCGGCAACTGAGTCCAGTCAACGAAACCCAGAAACGTCCGTCGCTAGCAGCGTCGGCGTGAGGGTCTCCGAGAGGTAGTAGAGCTGGCCCATGTCCGCGCCACCAGGTGCGTGCACCAGGCTACCTGGCAGCCCGTCCAGGGACAACGCTTGGAGCGGAGTCACGGCAAAGTACGAAGGTCGTTCATCGAGACCCTCGATGGGCATCGGCGCCTGCCCATCCACGAGTACGCGGAGTCGATACTTGCGTGTCGTGTCGTCGACCCACCAGTACGTCTGGTACGCGAAACCGCCAGCTATACGCATGGGAGCGAGAAACGCCTGCTCGTCTTCGAAAGCGTGGCTGATGCGGCCGCTGTCGGTGAGGAAGTCATCGCTCACGAAGTAGATCCCTTGGTCGGTGATGTAACCGAGCTGCCCATCGACGACAAACGGCTCATATGCGGCCGTGGGGTTACCCAAGCCGCGCCAAGCCCCGCCGTCGAAGGACACCAGATACGGCTCATCGTAGCGGACCATGAGCGTGTCCGGATCCGTGAACACCAGCGGCCACAGCTCTGCGGGAGGATCACTGGGGACGCCGCCCAACGGCTCCCGCCCCCACTCCTCGATATTTTGCAACCACCCGCGCTCGGCGTCGCCAATGAAAATGTCGTAGTCCGACGTCCCGACGTCACCAACGAGCGAAAAGTAGCCGACGTGGTAGACGAACCGTGAACCTTCTGGGCCGAAGCTCAAGCGCGCTTGGTCGGCGCTCGGCAAGCTCATGACGGGCTCCAGCGTGGTGCTGTCGTAGATCACGACTCGTTCGCGTTGTGAATTTGCCTCGTCTTCCAGGCGCATGGCGAAGACGTCGCCTCCTGCGCCGAAGCGCGGGACGGCTTCAGTACACCGCGCGTCGACGAGGTGCTGCAAATTCGCTGGCAAGGTGTTGTCCCAATGATGCCATTGGCAGTCGAAGTTCGTGCCGCCTGGCAATGGGCTGCGAAAGATCACGCCATGACCACCGGGCATCAGATACGCGTATTGTTGTTCGACGGCATCCGTGATCGCGCCGAGGTTTCGCTCTTCTCCTCCCTCGGGATCGAGGTCGTAGGCGTAGTGCGTCGTGAGCCCCGCGTCGGATGTGTGTGAGAGGACAGACGGCCATTCATCATCTAGGCCTGCGACACGTACGACCCCAAAGGTGCCCGCCGCTGCCGGAGGCTCCAGCTCGACCCGTTCGAAGTCTGCCGCAGCGGAGTACGCGCTGATGTGCATCGCACCCGGCTCACCACTCGCTGGCCGCTCCTCGTGCGTTGCGACGATCCACTCGCGATCCGGAGACCAAACGATGTCGCGCAGCGCGTGCCCGGGTGGGGTCAGAGGGTTCTGGTGGGGGTCGTTCGGATCCCGGAAGTCGAGCACACTTGCTGCGACGTGGTCCGCATCGATCCATTCTTCGTCGCCCAACTCGGGCATGCGTTCGATGATCACACACGCAGCGCACGTTTGCTCAGTCGCGGTTTCTGAGTCGCCTCCGTTTGCGTCGGCGGTCGACGAGGTGCCGTTGGCCGAGGACGCGTCGACGCGCGCGAGCCCTCCATCTCCGTTCGCGGAATCCTCTGAAACGTGTCGCCCCGCGTCCGGGCGTGGATCACCGTGGGCACTGCTGGTTGTACTCGTCGCACTGGACCCGCAGGCCGCGAGACCACAACCGAACGTCAGCAATGCGCCAGCAGCGACGTATGCAGCTCGCCTAGTCGGCGCGGTGTCGAACGGGGATCGGTGCACGCGCATACCGCTCCGAGTGTTCACTGCCTGGTCGGTCGCGTCAACGTCACGGTTCGTTGCCGCGCAACGCAAACGGGCGACGCGGATATTCCACGTCGCCCGTTCGCCGCCCGTCGCTTACGGCCTATGTACAAGTCAAGGGCATGAAACGCTGACTGCGTCGAGCAGCAGGTTTCGATCTTGGCCGTACGCGTAGTAGTCGTTGTCGAACGTCACCCGCACCTCTTTGTTTCCGAGCGTGCCCGGAAAGTCGAAGCTGTAGGTTTGCCAACTCGAGCTCGTGACGTAGACGTCGCCGATGGGCACTCCCCCGACGCGAACCACCATGTGCGGCCACGCCCCGCCCGCGAACTGGCCCTTGGCCGTCACCTCGACGCGCGTTTGGGTCGCGGTGAAGTCGTGGTTGGTGCTGACGTAGCCGTTAGTCCAAACGTTCCAGCCGCCAGTGATGGCACCACCCGTCGAGTGGAACATCGACTCCGCCTGATAGGTTACTGTCGTGCACCCCGGACCAGGCCCGGGCCCTGGTCCCGGAAGCTCACTCGGAATGCAGGCCTCGACGCTGACTTCCGTCTCTTCGCCGCCTGGCGTCGGAGCAAAGGGTCCGCCCGGGGGAAGTTTCGTGACGACGACGATCGGACCCCGCTGCTCAGGTGTGATGGTGGTGTCGATCGTACCATCGGGTTCGGTCGGCACGTCAATCACGTCCACGTCGCCACCAGGGTAACGAATCACGATTCGAATCGGCTGATCGCCGACGGGTGGATCGACGTCACCCGTGACGTGGATGTCGCCGTTGCCGTCGATCTCGACGTTGGTCGTCAGCGTTGCCGACGGCATACCGACGCCGTTGTACGAGATCCCGCCCAGTGGCACGCGGTAGTCACCAACGAGAGCGTAACCGACGACGTGGAACAGACTTCCACAGTGGGCAGGCTTCTCCGAGCTGACGATCATGCGGTCGAGGATCAAACGGCGATAGGCGTCGCCTTCGTCGTTGTTGTAACGCAGGGTAAGCGTAGTGTTTCCGATGAACCCATTTACCTGAAACGTGTACTCGGTGTAGCTGGAGGAACTGACGAGCACCGTCCCGATCAAGCTTTCGCCTGCGAACAGCTCCAGCTCTGGCCAACCATTCGAAAAGTCGCCCCGCGCAACGACCGTGACGGTGCTTGGCCCATCGAACGCGTGCGACACGGACAGGGTTCCGTTCTCGTCGAGAATCCATGTGCCTTCCCCTGGGTAACCCGTACTCGGATCCATGTCGTGTTCTGCTTCGTAAACCGTGCTGCCGCCTCCCTCGTTCTGACACGCTGTCCAGAAAGGGTCGTTGGGATCTTGGGTGGGCGGGTAAGGAATCACGTCGGGGTCCCAACGCAGCACGCCGTTGACGATCTGTGAACCCCGCGCCAACAAGCGAGGCATGGGATTGTCGAACTCGACCCGTTGACCCGGTAAGAGACCTTCAGCCACCACGTGCGCCTGAATGGGACGATCGTAGCTGTTCCTCACCTCGAACTGGAAGGGGCGATCGTGCCAGGGACTGCCCGACACCACTTCCATGTCGAAGATGTTCTCCTGCGCGATGTTGTTCTGCTGGTTGATGTCCGCCAGTTGAACGCCGCTCGCCGAATCCTTCCACCCGTAAACTTCCGCCGAGATACAAGTGTGAGGGTCGAGAGCAGTTTCCGACCCCGGGCTCCAAGGGACGGTGACGATCTGCGACGTGCCCGCCGCGATGTTCACTCCAGGAGTGATCGCCAAGGTCGTCCAATCGATCGCGCTTCCTGCTGCGCCCGGCGAGTTGTAAGAGACCTTCAAGCGCACGTCGGTTGCGTCGAGCGCGCCGACGTTGTCGACCTTGACGTGAATCCAATTGAGCGGGATCTCGCCGTCGTACCCCTCTTGGTACTTGGGCCTCACGACGTTGCCGACGTCGTCCGGCTGCACGACACCCGTAGGCGGGTCGACCGTCGTAGCGTGCTCGAACCAGATGGCGCGCGTGGCGTATGGCGGCGTTTGCCACGGTTCAATCGACAGGTCCATCATCGGTTGCACGGGAAACTCGACGTGAACCAACACGCTCTCGATGCCGCCCGGGCCCATCTGACTACCGATGGCGTCCACCACCAGACCAGGATACGCAGGGAACCCCGATTCACCCATGAACGTCCCCACGTCGGAGGTCGTGCCCAACCTGTGACTGTAGTTACGACTGATGGGTTTGTTCACCGCTCCTCGGTGCAGCAAGCCACCGAGGTTGTCCGAAACGTAGACGCTATCGTCGATGTCGCCAATTCCGGGTGATGGAAACGCCGGGGTCGTCTTCCGCCACTCTACCGCCAAGTAGTGCTCTGGCGTGTAGTCGGGAACCATGTTGCCGGGGTTGAAGTCGTCGGTTGCCGGGTCGAGTGCCCCTGTCGGATCCAGACTCAAGATGATCATCTTGGCGAGGTTCGGCGGTGTTCCTCCGGGCCACGTACTGTCGTAATCGTACTCCGACCCTTTCTGCTCCTGAGGCGTGAGCACGAAGTCGCCCGACGACCCTTGAGCCAAGACGATCACGTCGCCGTTGTCGATACCGGGGCTCTCGATCCAACCGTGAAGGTCTTGTTTGGTGTACGTGCTACCGTGAGCGTCACCGGTCCCCATGATGTCGTACTCGCCGGGGAAAACCAAACTAGGATGGAAGTCGCTCGGCTCGTCGCTCTCGTCGTTCGAGTAGTTGTACAGGTCGGGGAAACCCAAGTTATGCCCGGTTTCGTGAGCGTACGTGCGCCACGTGTCGTCGGTCTGCACGGCCGCAACCCTGGTGTTCAGGTAATACGTCATGCTGCCGCCGGTCGTCGGATCGCTGAGCTGTATCTCGAGTGTGTCGCCGCTCGCGTTTGGGCGAATGATGCGACCAGCTCCCAACAGCATGGTGTGCACCATGTTGTATCGCGACAGATACGTATCGAGCGCAGTGGTCACCGCGGCAACCGCCGCCTCATAGGCGGGTACGTCCATTGGGTCCAGCACGGGAATGGCGAGGTCGCCGAGTTCCACAGGCAAACACCCTGCGTCACTCGTCAACTCTGCGCTCAGCATGGCCCCCAGCGCGCTGGCAGTCAGGCCAGGTGAACTGCGGTCGATATCGTTGCGCCCGTTCGCGACAGAAGCCTGCTGCTGCAACAGTCCGATATAAACGGCGAACGCCGAGGTGCGCGTCGTACTATCCAGCGAGTAGGCATCGTACGTACCAGGTGAACTCGACACGTCGATGATGAAACGGACTTCCTCAAAGCCATCGACCGTCACCAGCTCGACGCTACCAGCGCTCGGGCCCGCGCTCGGCACGAGCAACTCTTGCAACTCAGCTTCGTTGCTCCACCCCGAACAGTCAGCAAACGAGCACGTCGTGTTGCGCGTCCAGTACGACGTGTACGTCGTGTCACCCGACAGCTCGAAGGAAAAAGATGTCCCAAGACCCAAAAGTGGGGCCGCGACCGTAGAGGTGGGAATGAACGCACCATCACTGGTGATAGCCACCTCCGTCGGCGACAAGTGCTCAATCGTCGGTTGAATGAACCCCAGGTCCAAACGCAACTCACGATCCGTCAGTGCTCGATCCACCTCCACGTACGACCCCGCATAGGTATTCGCGTCCGTGACGTGAATGCTCAGGACGTCAGCGGAGATCACACTGAAGTCGTCCATCGGGACCAACTCGATCTCGATCTCGTGATCTGCCCCCTGGGCCACGAGCTGCGTCTGAAACAACTCGAGCGCGTCGTCGAGCGAACCGCCCGGCAACTCGAAGCCCAACGACTTCACTCCCGCCGCAGGGTCAGCCACATAGTTGATCTCCAGGTGTCCCGGCGGAACATATAGCGGAGCCCCAACGCCACCGCGAAGCTCGGCAGGCGCAAACTCCGGTTGGTTGAGATCAGGAAATGGTGGTGGGATCTGATAGTAGCAGCTCGCGACCTCTGCCCCCAGGTTCAAGAGTCCGTACGAGTTTTCTCGCCAAAACTCGGCGACGCTCGTGGCGCCGTTGTAGTCGTCGTCGAGCCCTGCCCAAGTTCCTGCGGGGAACGTGCTGTCGATGTCGCGGTTGTTGACGTCGTAAGACGAGTCTCCCCCGACGACGGGAATGACCAAAATGGTCTGCGGCGCTGATGAACGGCCGTCAACGATCAGCGTGCCTGCGCCGACATTCGACGGCGCGGCAAAGAGAGCAAGCGAGAGCAATGTCCACTTCAAAGGTTTGTTCATCGTCTTACTCCGAGCACATGGTTGTAGTGATGTTGACGTAGCGCCCCAACGTCACGTCAGGCTCGACCTGAACGTAGCCCGCGTACAGTCGATCTCGAAAATCCGTACGCGACGACACGATGACTTCAGCCGCAGGCGCGACGATCCTCGCTTCGAACACGGAGTCTGTACCGAGTCGCAGCTCGTGTGATTGCTGGGTGTAAATCTCGAGCGGCGAAACGCTGAGCGCTATGCCCCTCGGTCGCGAAACAGTTTGCTCGTGTCGGTCGCCGATCTGGACCCAGTCACGCACGAGCAACCTCGCGGGCTGTCCGCTCCAACGTGTAACGAGCCGCGTGTCGGGCTCGAACGTCAACGAAGCAAAGTGATAGTCCCCTCCAGACACCTGCAACGTCGCGCCCCAGGCCACACTGACGTTACCATAGCTGCCCGGTGGCAAGGTTTGGTCCAGTTCGACGACCACATCGTTTGCACTGGGCGTGACGGTAATGGTCGCAGGAGGTGCACAGCTCGGAGCCTCCCCCACGGTGCGCAGCGCGCCCGTGAGCATGGCGCCCTGCTGCGCGGCGATCGGACCAACTGTGTAGGCTGCTCCATTCACCAGCGCGTAACTTCGAAGAAACATTTCCGGCGCGACGGCCCGAGCATGAATCTGCGAGTCGGCCCCGACTTCGAGGTAGTGTTCTGAGCCGATGTACTTGGCGCCGACATGAGTTCGGTCAGCGAGCACCAACGCATCCCGCCCGTAGACGAAGTAGTTATCTAGACAGTCGGCGTGCGCCAAACCCGGCCAAATAGCGCCCACCAGGGCAGATGCTGCGAGCTTTACGCGAAGACGCGAAACGCTCCTCGATTGGACAGTCATCCTTATAATCTCCCATGTAGTGAGCGGCCGCAGCTCGCTCAGTGTTGGTCCCAACTGGGGAACGCAAGCAACCTCACGGGGAGATCAAAGTCAAGCGTCACGCACGGCCTGGCAAGACGACCGACTTTGATATGACGCGTCAATGTGACGACCGCGCAGCATTGTATCCGAACCTGAAGCACACTCGACACGCGACCTCGTGACACACTACTGCGCTAACTCTCTGCAAGCCCCGTAATGAAGGCCGCCGAGGCAGCCAGCGCGCTGTTACCCCATTACCAACACCCGCCCGCACCTCTCCGCGTTTTCCGTAGAGGGAGCCGCGCACGGGCCGCACCTAGACTTCCCAGGTCCAAGCCGCTCGATTGACGCTCGGCGCAGACGCGGGCATCGACGCGGGAAACGATGGAGACGCTGGCGAAGTTGCCCCTCAGAAAAAACCAAGGCCGCCCAAGTCTCACGACTGGGCGGCCTGCGTTTCGTAGCGCAGCTGGGCTCAGGGAGCGCCGGCTTCTTCTACTTCGGGCAACGGGCATTCGGGGTAGGCGGCGCCCGTGCTATTGGGCATGCCTTCGATCGTCGTCAGGTAAACGCCGATCGCAAGTGCGTCCTCGTCGGTTAGATCGCCGAAGGCGCCGGCGGGGCCTGACGGCATCGGGCCGCAGATTTCCTCACCTTCGTCGTCCAAGCCATCGTGGAGCGCAATGCGGATCATCTCGGGCGTCCAGCCCAAGATACCGTCCGCATGCGGCGTCAGGTTAGCGGCCGTCGGTGGCGTCGGCGGAGGACCGAAGCCACGGCCGCCAGTGAACAGGTTGGCCATGTCTGGTTGGCCGTCGACCAAACGCGTGTGACAATCCACACACGCGCCGATCTCACCCGCCAAGTAGCGGCCTCGAACGGCTGCGGCGTAATCCGCGTCGTCCTCGGGCAACGTGGTCATGGGCAACATCGAGCTGTCGAAGTACGGCGCAACCTCCTCGACCGGGACACGCGGCAGCGGCGCTCCGCCGTCAGGGTTCGGTGTCCCAATCGACGACTCCGCAGGAGCGAGCGAACGCAGGTAGGCGACGATCGCGTCGGCGTCTGCTTCGGCCATGTTATGCAGAAACGCGTACGGCATGGACGGAGCGAGCGGTTCGCCGTCGGGGCGAATGCCGTCGAGGAACGCCGCCTTGATCTCTTCGTCCGTCCACTGACCGAGACCGCTGACGTCGTCACTCGTGAGATTCGGCGCCCAGGTACCGCGAGCGTCTTGACCCGCTAACTCAGCACCGTGACAACTGCTGCAACGCGCGACGGTGTGCACCAGGTATTCACCACACTCTTCCAACTCCGCTCCGTCGAGGGACGCACACAGCGCAAAGGCCGTCTCAGTCATACCAGAGTCGAGCCCGGCTTCTTCCGTCGCAGGACCGCCTTCCGGCGTATCGGGCACGCTGGCGTCGTCAGGAACGCCCGCTTCGGGCACGCCGCCGTCGAGTGTCGGATCGGACGGACCCGCGTCGTCCGAAACGGGCGAATCGTCGGTGTCGTCTGGATCATCTGCGTCGTCTGGATCGTCGGCGTCGTCTGGATCGTCGGCGTCGTCTGGATCATCTGCGTCGTCTGGATCATCTGAGTCGTCTTGATCATCTGCGTCGTCTTGATCATCTGCGTCGTCTTGATCATCTGCGTCGTCTGGATCATCTGCGTCGTCTGGATCATCTGCGTCGTCTGGATCATCTGCGTCGTCTGG
>CBFGUG010000175.1:0-9121 GCA_965651905.1 uncultured bacterium
GTGTCTGTTGGTGATGAACGCGGCTGAGGCGCTGGTGACGCACGCGGTCGATCCTTCGTCGTGTCCCCGTCGCTCTTGGGCGACTCTTGTATGGGCCCCAGCCGTTCTCGTGCGGCCTGCGCGAGCGAGGGCGGTTCTCGTCGGGGCTCGGGTTGCGAAATGGTCGTCGGCTTGGCGCTCTGGCCCGGCTCGTCCTCGCCTGACTCAGCCTCGGGATCTTGGGTGACGTCCTGTGCCAGTGGTGTCGGCCACTGCTCTCCCGCGCCCACCCTCGACGACTGCCCACCCGCGCTGACTTCGACTGTGCCTTCGAATACCTTCACCTGGGCTCGCTCGTCCAGGCGCGTCACGCTGAAGCGCGTGCCGATCACGCGAACGCGCGTGGCTCCAGCCAGCACAATCAATGGCGCATGCTCGTCGCGGGGTGCAACCTCGCAGACGATGCTGCCGTGATCGAGCACCAGCAGCATGCCCTCGGCTGTTTCGGTCCCCACGACGACGGCCGATTCGGGCGCCACGTCCAGGTTGAGCCCAGGAAGCGCCAAGTGTGAGGCGCTCAGACCCGTCGTGATGCGCGAAGGATGATCGGCCGAGGCTCGGTCAGGCAACCAACGACCAGCGAACACGACGAGAGCCAGCGTCGCGAGCAGAGCGGCGGCGGCGAGCAGAGACCGAACGCCCCACGTTGACGAGCGTCGCACCGCGGGCGCTTCCACTGGTTGGGACCTCGGATGAAAGCGTTCGAGTTCGGCGCGCTCCATCAGCGAGCGCTCGATTCTTGCCCAGCGCTGTTCACTCAGCGGCTCCACTTCGATGTGAAGACGATTCTTCATCGCTCCAGGTCCTCCTCTCGTGAGGCCCGCATGCTCAGAAACTCCGCCAGCAGCGGGTCCTTGCGCGCTCTACTTTGCAGAGCGACGCGCGCACGCCAAACCCTGACTTTGGCCGTCGTGAGCGTCGATTCCATCACTTCCGACACTTCGCGCAGCGAACAGCCATCGATCGTGAACAGCGTGAACGCCATGCGCTGCCGGGGCTCGAGCCGATCGAGTTCCGCGTACAGGCGCCGCACGGCTTCGCGGTGCGAGGTTCGTTCCTCCGGGCTTTGAGAGTCGGGGCCGAAGTCCCGCACCGGCTCGAGTTGCGGCTGACGCGCCTTGCGCTTGAAGTGCGCGTAGGCGACGCGCATGGCGCAGCGGTGAATCCACGTACGCAGCGACGAGTCGCCCCGAAAACCGTGCAGCGACCGGAACACTTCGAGAAACGTGTCCTGAATCAAATCGTCCATGTGCATGTTCGAACCCACCAAGCGATACAGCAGCCGATGCACCCGCGCTCGTTCGAGTTCGAACAACCGCCGTTGCGCCCTCGGATCCCCAGCCTTGCAACTCGCTACCAGCTCTTCCTCGTCGCCGCCGCGGACGAGCGAGACACGAAGGCTGGGTTCGGCTGGTCTCTGAACCATGCTTGGCTTGGTGTCGACTCGCATGCTGGAGGTTACAACTCATGCCAAAAATCCCACCACGAGGCCCGGCCCAAGTGGACCTGTACCCCACCAGCCCCACCTGGCTGCCCCAGATCGGCTCATTCGTCGTATCGAGGCCGAAAGCTACTTCCCGCCATCAGGCGTGCCCGCATCAACCGCGCCTGTCGGACACACTTCTTCTGCTCGTGCAACTGTCGCATCGTCGCAGAACATGCGGTTTGCTACTCGCTGATTGCAGTAGTGGCCTTCTTTGCAGTCCAGGTCCGAAGCGCAAAAGTCAGCGGTGTCATCAGTCGCCGCATCGAAGACCGCCTCCAGCTCCGGACAGACGGCTCGTACCGCTCCCCAACCGCACTCGGATGGATCGCTCGTGCAAAAGCCTCCAAGCAGGACGCAAGCTCTGCCGTCTGGAGTGCACATAGTTACCACGGCTGCCGCAATGTCTCCGCGGCACCTGCATTGAACGGCTTCTGCTGGTGGGCAGAGTCCGGTAGCGTCACCGTCGTAGTGGGGCAGATCGTATTCGCTCGGCTCGTTTTCTTCGCAGAAACACTGAAACGGCCCTTCAGGTGCACACTTCTCTTCTTCGATCTGGCCGGTGCCCATGCTCACCCCTTCCGTCGTGGCTCCCCCGACAGCTTCAGTGACAGCATCCGCGCCGCTGCCGTCCTGCGGTCCCACAGATTCGCCGAGCGAACCAACAGGCGGCGCGGCGTCATTACCTTCGACCTCGTTCGCGCTGCCCTCAGCCTGCTCTGTTGACCCCACAGGCGGGTTGTCCGACTGGCGAATGCCGACCGAGTCCGACGCGGCGGAGTAGTCACACGCGAGACAGCACATGGTCAAAGAGGCAGCAAGGGTGCCCCCCAACAATAGGCGCTCTACACGACGCTTGCGAATCATGACTTTTTCTCCTCGGCAGCTCCGCCCAGTAGCAAGAACTCTGCTCCGCCTTTCCGGAGGGCTCAAGCAGCTATCCCTCTTTTCGCGGGGGTATCTGAAGTATGACCCCGACTTGGAGCAGTAGATGCCGGCTCCAGCTCCCCTCAGCGGCACGACGAGGCTCGACCGCACGGTCCGGGCTTGTACTTGTCGGCCGCCGATTTGATCATCTGCACAGCGTGGGCATAGCCGGCTCGCACGCAGACTGCGCGCGAAAGGCTCGCTCTCCGGGCGTCCCCGCAGTGTCCGGGACGGCGTAACCGCCCGCCCGGAGGGCGTGCCCGCGTGGCGGATCGGGGATCTCCGGTGGCGGATCCGGGATTTTCGAGGGCAGATCGGGGATCTTTTGTGGCGGATCCGGGATTTTCGGCGGCGGATCGGGGATTTCTCGGACCGAGGAGCGATTTTGTCGTGTTTTTTGGCTGGGAGCCGACGGGGCCAGGGGGACTAGCGGCCTCGCCGTTGCTCTGCGCGGCCCTTGTGTTCGACACTACCGCGCATGTTCAACGGTGCGGTTGGCCCGCTCGACGAAGCTGAGTTCAACGAGTTGTGTGATTGCCTCGATGCGTTTGCCGAGCTCGACTACGGAGGGTTCATTGGCTTGTTGCACGCCATCGCGCTTGCTCCGGGTGTCATCCCGCCTTCGTCGTGGCTCGAGTTGCTCTTGCCGCACGGGTTTGATGGCATGAATCAAGAAGACACGAGCGTGATGCTCGGTCTCATCATGCGCCAATACAACGATGTGATGAACGCGGTAGCGCGCCGAGAACTCCTGGTGCCCGAGTCAGACGATGCAGATGGTTGCGCGTCGTTTGCCATCGGCTACACGCTCGGCGCCGCCCTCGACGACGAGTGGATTGGCTACGACGATCGCTGGAGTTTCGTCACTCCGCTAGCGTTTCTCGCAGGCCGGCGCGAGCTCATTCCGAGTGACCTGCTGAAGAAGATGGAAGCCGACCCCATCGTCGAGCAGAACATTCGTGACGACCTCGCCGCGCTGCTTTTCTCGACGAAAGATTCGTTCATGAAGCTGCGCAAAGCTCCGCCCGCCGCGACCGGCTCCGAAGCTGCACACAAGGTTGGTCGAAACGACCCATGTCCGTGTGGTTCGGGCAAGAAGCACAAACGCTGCTGCGGCGCACCGAGTGCGGGTGCTGCGAATTGACGCGGTAACCTATGAGTGCCCCCGGGTACCGATGTAGGTACGCCCACCGGCGCAACTTCAGTAACCATCTCTCTGAGCAACCAAACGGGGCGCAAATGAAGCATCCCCTGACAGATGGAGCTAACCTGACGCGCCTGACGCCGTGACCATGGGGACTCGAGGAACAACAAGCGCTGGAAAGTCTCCCGCTTTCACGCCGTCCCCTAATTTCGACTACCTCGGGCATCACGACCTCCGCCTCGTCCAGGCCGCGACGATGGCCGAGCGCGTGCTCGGCATCGACCCGGTGGGCTCGCTGCGACACCTACGGCTCTTCGCTGAGCTCATGGTGCAGAACATCGCGGCGCGCGAGGGCGTGTATGGCGAGGGGTATACGACAGCCGAGCTCACTCGAGAGATATCGCGGCGTGGGCTACCCACCGACGTCAATCAGCGCTTTCGGGCGTTGCGCGAAGCGGGCAACCGCGCGACCCATGAAGGGCTGGGCGACCAGCAGCTCGCTTTCAATCACATCAAGATAGCCTTTCAGCTCGCAGTCTGGTTTCAGCAAACCTACGGCAACAACCGCAAGTTCAACCCGGGCCCGTACTCTCCCCAAGAGGCCGAGGGCGACGTCTCACGACTTAGGGACGAACTCGAAACGCTCAAGGCTGCTGCCGACGCGAGTCGCGAGGAGACGGAGGCCGCCCGCGTCGCACTCAAGGCGGCTGTCGACGCAGAAGCAGCCCGTGCACTCGGCGCCGAAGAGGCCGCCAAGAAAGCTAAGGAAGACGCTGAAGTCTGGGAAAGTTATGCCGCGGAGGTTGAAGCCGAGCGCACCAACGATCAGCAAGCGCTGCGCGACATGCAGGCCAAGTTCGCCGCGCTGCAGGACAAGTTCGAAACGATGCTGCTCGAGCAGCAGCTCGCCGCCGAACAAGCCACCTCCGAACAAGAGCAACAGCGCCAAGAAGCCGCTGCTCAAGCCGCCGCACAGATTCAACCCGACGAACCCACCACTCGCATCCTCATCGACCAACAATTGCGCGACGCGGGTTGGACAGTCGATTCCCAAGAACTCCGCTACGCCAAAGGTGTTCGCCCCCAGAAGAACAAGTTCATGGCGATTGCCGAGTGGCCCACCAAGAGTGGTCCGGCCGACTACGTGCTGTTCATCGGGCTACAGGCGGTTGGAGTCGTGGAAGCGAAGAAGAAGAGCAAAGACGTTTCCGCGTCGCTCGAGCAAGCCAAGCGTTACAGCCGCGACTTCGAAACCGCAGATGGCGTCGAGCTGTGTGGAGGTCCGTGGGGTGAGTATCGCATCCCGTTCTTGTTCGCGACCAATGGCCGTCCCTACCTCAAACAGCTGGAAACGAAGAGCGGCATTTGGCACGTCGATGTGCGGCGTCCGCAAAACCTCGCCAAGCCGCTCGGCGGTTGGCACAGCCCCGAGGGGCTCAAAGAGATCCTCAAACAGGACATCGACGCGGCCAACGCCAAACTCGAAGCGGACCCCATAGACGCCCTGGGATTACGGGACTACCAGGCCAAAGCCATTCGCGCCGTCGAGACCGCGGTAGCAGGGGGCGCCGCCACCTGTCTCGTGGCGATGGCGACGGGCACCGGCAAGACGCGCACGGCGATCGGTTTGGTGTACCGCCTGATCAAGAGCGGCCGCTTTCGTCGCGTGTTGTTTCTGGTCGATCGGAGTGCGCTCGGCGTGCAGACCGCAGAAGCGCTCAACGAAACCAAGTTGGAGAACCTCCAGAGCTTCCCCGAGATTTACGATCTGAAGTTATTGAAAGACGTTCAGGTCGACACGGACACCAAACTGCACATCGCCACCGTGCAAGGCATGGTGCGTCGCCTGCTCGACCCGACTGAGCCCAACCCTGGAGAACGCAGCAACGCACCTACCGTCGACACCTACGACTGCATCGTCGTCGACGAATGCCACCGCGGCTACGGCCTCGACCAAGAGTTGACGGACGCCGAGTTCAAGCTCGCCGAATACGGCATCCGCACCCAAGAGGACTACATCAGCCGTTACCGCCGCGTGCTCGAACACTTCGACGCGGTCAAGATCGGCCTCACCGCTACACCCGCCGCCCACACCACGGAAATTTTCGGCAAGCCCACGTTCCAATACGGCTACCGCGAGGCCGTGATCGACGGCTGGCTCATCGATCACGAGCCGCCTGTCAGCCTGATCACCAAGCTGGCTGAAGAAGGCATCCGCTTCGAGAAGGGGCAGCAGGTGCGAATGTTCGACCCAGTGCTCTCGGAAGATAAGCTGGCGGAGCTCGAAGACGAGGTGAGCCTCGAAATCGACAGCTTCAACAAGCGCGTCGTGACAGAGAACTTCAACCGTGTGGTGTGCGCAGAGCTAGCCAAGCACATCGACCCCACCGCCGACGAAAAGACGCTCATCTTTGCGGCCACGGACGCCCACGCCGATATGGTCGTCAGACTGCTGCTCGAGGCGTTTGAAGAGCAGTACGGCGAAGTGGACGAAGATGCCGTCAAGAAGATAACGGGCACGGCCGACAAACCCCTGGAACTCATCCGTCGCTACCGAAACGAACGTTACCCCAACGTGGTGGTGACGGTTGATCTGCTCACCACTGGCGTCGACATCAAACCCATCTGCAATCTCGTGTTCTTGCGACGCGTGCGCAGCCGCGTGCTCTACGAGCAGATGCTCGGCCGCGCCACGCGTCTCTGCGACGAGATCGGCAAGGAGACATTCGTCATCTACGATGCGGTGGCACTCTACGAAGCGCTACAAGACGTCACCAACATGAAGCCCGTGGTCACCAGACCGCAAATTGGCTTCGCTGAGCTCGTGCGCGAGTTGCAAGAGGTAGACGACGAATCAGCACGCCAGGCTGCTCTAGATCAATTGATCGCCAAGCTGCAGCGCAAGAAGTCGCGCTTAGACCTCGAGGCTTTGGAGCGATTTCAGGTGGCCGCCAAGATGGGCCCCGAAGATCTCGCCAAACACCTCAAGCACTGCACTCCAGCACAAGCCGCCGCCTGGTTTCACGAAAACAAGTACGTCGTAGCGGCTTTGCAGCGTGTAGCCGAATCGCCCATGCTCATGGTCTCCGAGCATCACGATGAGCTGCGGCGTATCGAGCGCGGCTACGGCAAGGGCAAGAAACCCGAAGACTACCTCGACGCGTTCAAACGTTTCGTGCAAGACAACATCAACCAGCTGCCCGCATTGATAGTCGTTGCCCAGCGCCCCAAAGAGCTCACCCGCGCCCAGCTCAAAGAGGTGGCGCTCTTGCTCGATCAAAACGGCTTTTCCGAACGCAACCTGCAAACCGCTTGGCGGGAAAAGACCAACCAAGACATCGCCGCCACCATCCTCGGCTTCATCCGGCAAGCCGCCCTCGGCGACGCGCTCATCCCCTACGAACAGCGAGTAGATTCAGCCCTGCAGCGCCTGCTCGCCAGTCAAAGCTGGACCAAACCGCAGCGCGATTGGCTCGAGCGCATCGGCAAGCAACTCAAGAAAGAAAAAATTGTCGACCGCGCCGCACTAGACGAAGGACAGTTCGCCGCCAAAGGCGGCTTCCAACGTTTGAACAAAGTCTTCGACGGCAAGCTCGAAGACATCTTGCTTCAGCTTGGCGAAGGCATTTGGACCCAAGCCGGCTAGACTTCCACTCAATCCGGCTAGCGTCACCCCCAAGTAACGGTACTGGCGCTTCCTCGAGAAAAGGCCGCCTGCGTCGCTAGGTCTCTGCGGCCGTTCGCTGACACCCACCGCCCCGCAGCTATCTGTCGTCTTGAGTGAACAAGCTCACGTAGTCCCGATACCAGTAGCGGCGGTTGCGTTGCTGTCCCGTAAACTCTGAGATGATTCCAGCGTCGACCAGGCGCGAGACCAAATCGTTCGCGGCGGGATACGTCGTGCCGATCACTTCGGCGATCTCGTTAACGGTGACGAACGGCGACTTGTAGAGCCGCTCCAGCACGCGGTGGCCATTGCCCGCGGAGCGCCCGAGCTGTTCCGTAATCGTAGTACGGTGTTGTTCGCGTAGCCGCAGTACGGCACGCGAGGTGTCGGTGGCTTGTTTGCTGACCTCGACGACGCCCTGCAGAAAGAACTCGAGCCAGTCTTCCCAAGCGCCTTCGTCCCTCACGCGCTGCAGTCGCTCGTAGTACTCGGTGCGGTGAACCTTGAAGTGGTGCGACAAGTACAAGACCGGCTTGCTGAGCACCCCCGCTTCGCACAACAAGAACGTGATCAACAAGCGACCCACGCGACCGTTCCCATCGAGGAACGGGTGGATGGTTTCGAATTGCGCGTGGGCCAAACCGATCTTGAGCAGCAGCGGTAAGCCTGAGTCCGCGTGCAGAAACTTTTCCCACTCGCTCAAATGATTGGCCACTTCGTGAGGGGGCGGCGGCACGTAGAGCGCTTCGGCAAGTGTACACCCGGCAGGTCCCACCCAGTTTTGCGTACGGCGTAGCTCCCCAGGGGTCAGGTGCGAGCCGCGAACGTCGTGCAGGAGCTTTTCGTGGATCTCACGAATCAAGCGCAGTGAGACGGGAAGCGTCTCCAGCCGCTCCAAACCGTAGTTCATGGCGGAGATGTAGTTGGTAACCTCGCCCACGTCGTTCGTGGTAGGCTGCGCGCCCGCCTCGGCGATCAAGACGTCGTGCAGCGAGCTTTGGGTGCCTTCAATCTGGCTCGACAGCACGGCCTCTTTGCGCACCCACATGTAGACGATGAGATCGGGGTTCGGCACCGTTTCGATCGACCCGTCCAAACGACCCACGGCACGGTCCGCTTGCGAGAGCAAAACCTGCAGCCGGTCCGCGACGCGCAGCGGTGGATCCGGCGGCAATCCCTTCGGTATGAACGCGGAGTACCCCTGGGTTTGTCTTACATAACTGCCGGCACGCGCGCGTTCCATAGTGAAGCCAGACTTTAGCATGGGGGCCAGCGCACGCCTTGGTAAAGCCTGGCTTCACTATGGGGGCTACCGGAGCCAGTGTTAAAGCCTGACCAGCACAGGCCCGAACTCCGGGTTTTTGGCTGCTTTCGCGCTGCCGAGCCGACCGACGGGGGCGGCGGGTAGCCGCCACCCGTGGCGGTTTGGGCGCACCCGGCGGTCTGCTACGACGTCTGTCTGCTGCCTAGTGTTGCCCAGTGGGGCCCAGCCAGATCTCATGAATACCCAAGCAATCGTCCAACGCCTTTGGAACCTGTGTCACGTCCTGCGCGACGACGGCATCACCTATCACCAGTACGTCACGGAGCTCACCTATCTGCTGTTCTTGAAGATGGCGGACGAGCAGGGGGAGAAGATTGAGCAACTGCCGAAGGGGTACCAGTGGCAAGACCTCAACGCGCTCGACGGCACCGAGCTGCTCACCTTCTATCGTGAGTTGCTGTTGCACTTGGGCACCAAGGCGCGCAGTAGCCGCGTGAAGGCGATCTTTGCGGACGCGCAGACCAGCCTTCGCCAGCCCAGGAATGAGCGCGATCACGCAATTTGATGGTCGCGTGATCGCGCGAATTGATGGTTAGG
>CBFGUG010000176.1:0-8910 GCA_965651905.1 uncultured bacterium
ACATCAGCTGGCCTCACCTCGTCGCCCGGCTCCAACACGCGTCCACCGCCAACAGGAAGCCGAACTCTCGGCGCTACAGCGAAGCGCACAAGCTGAGAGGCGATGGCCTGGGCTACCTCGGCGGTGTACGCCTCTTGGCTGTCGGGATCTCCGAACACGATCGGACACCCACGACGCAGCTCGGCGGTCTGATGACGGGGGCTCATTGGGCCACCTCCACCGCGTCGGCCTTGAGCGCAGCAACGACCTGATCGCCAAAGTCGGCATCCTGCTGCTGCGGTCTCACCCCGCCGGTGGCGTCGGCGGTCGTGGCGTCATCCTCGATGGCGAGCGTGAGGTCGCGACGTCGCATGGCCGCAGCTGAGTAGTGGGCGATGTGCCCGGCCGTCATTTCGTCACCGTCGCGGATGGCTCGGATGGAAGCATCGACGTCCCGGGCAGCATCACCCATGTCCAAATGAGCGATGACCCGGTCGCGCTCTTGCTGAACGCCGAGGGCCAACACTGCCTCGTAGAGCTTGGGGTGCTCGGACTGAAGTTCGTCGCGAGTCATCCTTGCGCCTCGATTTCGGCCTCAAGAGCCGCGACAACTCGATCGCCGAAGTCACCGTCGCGGCGCTGGTTTCGGAGTGCAGCGACCTGGTCGCCAAGGTCGGGGCTGGCTCCCTGACGCTCACCTTCGAGGACCGCCACGACTTGGTCACCAAAGTCACCCGAGGGGACCCCAGGTGCAGAACGACGCGCCTTGATGGCGTCTGCAAGTCGGGTAGCTCGCTCGGTCTGGCTTTCGCCGGTGACGTCGGGGGCCAGGCCGAGCGAGTCAACCGCGGCCCAAAAGTCACGGTGGTGGCCGGCCTCGGTAGCGTTGTCGGCGTAGCGCGAGAATCGTGCGGCGACTGGAATACCGAGCTGGATGGCAGTTAGCGCCATCAGGGGGCTGCCCGCGGCATGGGCCAGGCGAAGGTGGGTTACGGCTGCCTCGGTGGCAAACTGGGCTCCGGCGCCGAAGGCGTCGGGGTGCATTTCTGAAAGCTCTTTTTGCTTTGGTGTCATCTGGAGTCCTCTGGGTTAGCGGCTGACCATGAATCGGATCGCGCCCTCATAGACGTCGTCGAACTTGAGCGAGCGAAGCGCGAAGCGGCGCGGGTCGTCCTCGGGAAGGCTCTCGCGGAGCTGCTCTGCTAGGGCAGACAAGCGTACGTGTGTGGGACGGTCGCGGTCGCCAAACGGAGAGTACGGCTCCACCGGCTCTCCAAGTCGTGACCTAACGACCCCGACGCGGTGTTTGGTCGCGTTAATCGCGCGCCACGTCTCCACTTGCTGACACAGCACTGCGGCGAGATCGCAGAGACACCTCGTGGCGTCTGCCTCGAGCGACTTCGCAGCGTCACGTTGGGTCTGCAACGTCGACTCTTCTTGCTGAGCAAGCTCTTCGTCAGCACGACGGGCCTGCTCGGCGCGCTCTTGCTCTTCGAGTTCGGCGAGCTGCTGGAGGCTTTCGACGAGCATCGTCGCTCGCGCTGCGTCCTGCTGTGCTTGCAAGAGTGCTTGCTCCGCCTTCGCTGTCGGCTTGTCTGCGCGCAACGCCTCGACGTGTGCGGCCCTGGCGGCGGCTACGCGCTCCGCGGCTGCGGTTTCGTCGGCTTTGGCCTGGGTCAATCGTTCTTCGGTGGTTGTCATATTGTTCTTTCAGGTTTACGCCTGCCCAACATCGGGCGGGCCGAAAGCTTGTTCGAGAGCGCGACGTGCTCTCATCTCCGTGGCCATCTGTCGGGCCATTGCGAGCGATTCGCTCGGCGGGTCGCTGACAGAACGCGCCACGGGCTCGGGGCGCTCGAGCTCCGCGGCCGCGGCGTTGCAGGCACGGGCGAGCAGTCGGAGGGTGCGGGCTACGCGGCTCACGCCTGGTCTCTCCGACGAATGGCCTCGCGAATCAGTGCGGCAGTGCCGGGCATCCCAGCGCCCACTGCCAGCACCCGATACATCGTGTGACGGGAGACCTGCAGGATGTCCTCGGCGCGGCGACCGCCACGGCGGGCAAGAATGTCGCGCAGGTACTCGAGGTGCTCAGGCGGAATGGGAACGAGGCGGGCGTCGTGTGATCGGTCGGCCATGAGCCAACTATTGCCGGTGTGCTCCGCTGCGAACAGGTACGCCCGGTGTACCCCCGAGAGCCGCAATCTGGATCAGCCTCACCGATCACCCGTCCCGTATCGAACGTTTCGTGTGTCTTCGCGAGTGTGCCGGGTTTGAGTGTGCCGGCCCCCCTAAAGGGGGTGCCCGCGCACACACACTCAACTGAGCGTGCGGCAGTGTGCCGGGCACAGTCCCGCACACTCGGCACAGTCATTGCGGAGACCTCGAAGCGAGCACTCTGGGAACGTCCGAAGCTCGGTGTTCTTCCAGCCAGGTCAGAATATCGCCGGGTAGCTTTGACCCGTCGAGGTAGTGTTTGAGCGCCCGGCGTTCACCATCGACCCTGATGAGCGATGCCCCCAGCTTGCTGAGACCCGTTCGAACGGCGTCTCGTCCAATGCCAGGTGTGAGCGCCATCACGGTCGACTCGAGCTCTCGTGTCACGATCCCCGGGTTGGTCGCGAGGACTACGGCAACGTTTGCCGCAGCTCCGATCACCTTCGCGGTGGCACGTTCGCGCTGATACTCCTCGCGTTCCTGCTGCAGCTGAGCGCGGGCATCGCCGGGGGTGAGTGCGAATCGGTCTGCTTCATCGTCCGCGGCAGGGCGCAAGGTTCCCTCAGCCCCTGGCTCGTCGTTGCGCATCAACAGCACGTCATCGAACGTCATCGAGTAGTTGGATTTGCCGTTGCGCAGTCGCACCGCACGGGAGCCGTCTGGGGCTTCCACGGCGTCGAGGCTCACCATCCACCGAAAGCCGTCACGGATGCCCGTAACGCCGCGAGCGTCGCTTTCACCGTCCTTTGCGCTCGTCTTGCTGCTGTGATGTGCGACCAGAACGGACGGCGCTCCTCGAACGGTCGTGAGTGTTTCGACGATCTGAACGAAGCGTGTGGCGACGTCGTTGTTTGCCTCGACACCACCGCCAGCCCAACGACTCAACGGATCGAGGATAACGACCGCCCAGTCGACGTCACGGGCCTCCAGCCGTTGGTGAAGCTCAACGGCCAGCTGCGTGGGTGTCACGATGCCGGGTGCTGGCGAGGCCGTCAGGGCCACGGGGACGCCAGCTAGGGGCAGCAAGTCGATCCGCTCCGCTACCGCTTCGCGTTCGTCCCTGGAAAGCTCCAGCGCGTTGCAAGCGCGCCACAATCGCCGGTGCGCTTCGTCGAGGTCCTCTTCGGCCAAGGCAAGCAAGACGTTACCTTGCGCCGCGCGGAACCTGCCAAGCCAGTGCCCGCCCGTCGCCACGGCGATGGCCAACTGAATGAGCGCCATCGTCTTACCCGTGCCGCCCGTTGCAGCAACCAAACCGGTTCGCCCGCGCGGAAAGACACCCTGATCCCGCCGATCAGCCCAGCGCGTGAGCAGCCAATCCTGTGGCGGCGGGTCGTCGATGAGCAGTTGAGACGCCTCTCCCAACTGAATCCACCGCGTTTCGAGTGGTGAGGGTTCTTTCTTCGCGTCGTCCCTCGGAGGGGCATCAGGCGCGTCGTCGTCTGTCGGGTTCCAGTCTTCGTCGGGTGGCGGCACCTCTGCGAGGTGACTGCGATCGACATGGCTCATGCCGCTTTCCTTTCGGGTATGCCTGCTGCTTCGCGGGCTCGTTGAATCTCGTCGTCGGTGAACAGGCGGAGCCAGTCGCGGGCTCGCTTGTCCGAACAGTGTGCGTGCTTGCAATGAACCAGTCCCAACTGTTCACCTGCTGCGGGTGCGTAGTAGACGGTCGATCCGTCCATCGTCGTGCCGCTGGAATGCTCGTGTTCGTTCGGGCACTTGGTGACGACACCGCCGCCGGCTTGTCTGGCATTGGCTGGGATGCACCCGCGAGCCCGAAGCAAGTAGAAGAACAGCCCCTCACCGCTGCCGGTGTACGGCTCGAACGTGAGTTCACGCCTTCGCTCGAACGCTTTTGAAAGCTCGGCTGCCGCTCGCATATCTGCGGCGGTCGGCGTGATCTTCAGCTCGCCAATTCGCGAGGGATCGCCCCACACGGGCCAGTTTTCGGGACGCTTGCTCTTGTCTCGCGTCGCGCGCGTTAGTCGGTAGAGCCGTTGCCAGTCGGAGCACGCCGCGTCAAACTCGAGCCCCCAGCGTCGCTGGAAGTACGCCACGCACAACGCGTAGTCTTGCGCCCACGTTTGGGCGTGAGCGGCGCTGCGGATGCCTATCGGACGTGGTAGTCGCCACACGAGGCGAGAGCCGCCACGCGTCTCGTAGGCGTAGACGCCCGGGTGTTCTTCCGCCGCAGCGACCACGCGATCCCGAATGTCCAGGCGCCAGTCTTCTGGGGCGGGCGTCGACGTTCCGTGCGTCGCTGGACAGTCGAGGTCGAAGACGATCGCCGTCATCACGACGCGCCGACTGCCGTCGAGGATCTCCGACGTCAGGCGTCTGCGGTTCGGTGATGAGTACGCGGCAAAGTGCGCGTCGGTGGTGTAGGAGCGTTCCAGAGCGTCCCCGAGCGACACGACGTATCCACGTTCGCCTTCTTCGTGTCGGGGCCAGCCCTTGGCGAACTTGGTTCTAAATACGGTTATCGCGGTCACAGCGTCGCCCCCGGCTCGTGGCCAAAGCGAGCACTGAAACGATGCCGCACCCAACCCGGCTTGTAGCCCCGCTGTTCACACTCAACGCGGAGCTGTTCGAGGGCTTCGGCTTTTTCAGACTCCGTCGCCGGTTCAGTTGGCAGTTTGCAGTTAGCTGGCGGCTTGCGGCCGAATTGCTCGATAAACTTATGCCAGATCCAGCCCGGCTTGATGGGGCGGTCGCCTCTCGCGACTCTGCGTTCGTTGATCTGGTGCCATCGCCCTAGTAGGTCATCCCAGCCGGCACGTAGTTCTTCCGTGGATGTCTCTTTCACTTCGACGAGTTCGGCGTCGATCTCCTCGGTCGGCTGCGCAGCGCGCGCCGGAAACCCAAACCCACACTCGAGGCATTGTGTCGCCGCCATCGGCACAACAGCGCAGCACTCCGGGCATTCCTTCGTCGGTGCTTCACCCGTCGAGTGTTTCGACGTTGCGTCGAGGGTGAACTCCCGATCGTCTTGTGGGAGACCATGCTCAAGCGCATTGCCCGCGTGATCGAGGATGAGAGCCCCGATCCCGTCCCATGGTCTCAGGATTCGCCCAGCCTGCTGCAGGTAGAGCCCGGTGCTCTTCGTCGGACGGGCCAGGATCGCAACCTTGACGGACGGTTGGTCCCAGCCCTCGCAGAGCACACCACAGTTGCTAACGACCTGGGTTTCGCCGGAGTCCAGTCGAGCAAGGATCGCGTCTCGTTCTTTGGTTGGCGTTGTGCCATCGAGATGCTCGGCAGCGATCCCGGCCTCGACGAATGCCGCGGCGATCGATTGGGAGTGCGCCACGCTTGCCGCAAACGCGACGGTGCGCCGACCTTCCGCGTGCTTTCTCCAGTGATCGACGATGCCACCGACGAGCTTTCCGGTGTTCACCGCATCCGACAAATCGGACTCCACGTAGTCGCCCCCTCGAACCCGAACGCCGCTCAGGTCTGGCCGAGCGTCGACAGGTGCCGAGAATACCCGAGGCGCCACGAGATAACCCGCAGCGACCAACTCCGCGGGAGACGCCACGACCTCGAGAGCCTCGTACACGCCCCCGAGCCCACCGCCGTCAGCGCGGTAGGGCGTCGCCGTCATACCCAGCACAGCGGCTCCAGCTCCGGCGTAGTGGTCGATCGCGTTCGTGTACGTGGGGGCTAGCGAGCGGTGCGCCTCGTCGACGATCACCAAGTCTGCATCCGGTGGTTCGCGATGCCGGAACGTGTCGATGCTGGCGACCTGGATAGGCGCGACGGCGTTCGTTAGCGGATCGTCGGCCATCATCACGCCGATCGCGGTTCCCTCGACACCTGCGGCAATCAGCTTCGAACGTGTCTGTCGGATCAGCTCGCGTCGGTGCGCGAAGAAAACAACACGCCGCCCCTTCGCGTTGGCCCGCTCGATGATGTGACTGGCGATCACCGTCTTGCCCGCACCGGTAGGGGCGACCAACAAGACGCGGCGAGTATTTCGCAGCTGGAGCCTGACACGCTCAACGGCTGCGGTTTGGTAGGGTCTTAGGCTTACACCGTTGACGGCGCTGCCCGTTGTGCTATTCGTGCTCATGGTCGCTCTGCTCAGCGATCAGAGCCCCGCCGGAACAGGAGCCGTCGGGGCTCACGCGTTTCAGGCCGCCACCTCGAGGCTGCGGAGGTAACCCTCTAGAACCGTTCGAGGAATCAGTAGGCGAGCGGACCCGGTGTCGCGCCCGCGAACCGCATGGATTCGCCCAGCGCGTACGAGCCGGTAGAGATTGCGACGGCTCATGCGCAAGACGCCGAGCGCTTCGTCGGTGGTTACCATTGCGGGCAGATCGGCTACCGCGGCCGCTGCCCAATCATCCGTGTGACTTGCCATGACCGACAGCGTCACACCGACTTACGTCGGTCGGGAGGGACGCCCGGCGTTCCCCCTGAGGCGGGCTACGCGTCGTCGATCTTGTCGACCTTCAGTGCTGACTTTACCGCCCCCTTCGCTTCAGCGTATGTCGCTGTCTCATCCAGCAGCGCCGACGCCAACACGGCCTTCGCTACCAGCCCGGCGAATCTAATGCTGGGATTGGCAAAGGCCTCCTCAAGCTCCGCGGCATCCACCGGCGCTCCGAAACGATCTTTCAGAGCTTCGCTCAACAGCCGTGCCTTCCTGGATGGCTTAGAGAACCTCAGCGCCTGAGCCTTTCTTACCCACTGTGCGATCTCCCGAATCAGCGCTGCACGCTCTTCTTTCTTCTTCACAGGTAGGCTCACCACACCGCGCCCGATGGCCGTCAGTCGAGGCAACATAGCCTCTTGGTGCTTGGTGAGTTCTGCGCCGAGCACGGCGTTGATCGCCGTGTAGGCCGCGTCCAGTAGTCCGGGCTGAGCTTTCGCGCGGCGCGCCCAAAGCTCCCCGACGATCACACCGGCAAGGTCGGAGTCGGATAGTTCGTCCAGCGCCACAACCGCAGCGAGCACGTGACGCTCGCTTTCGGGCATCTCGTCTTCGTTGCTTTCGTCGTTTTCTGCTGTATCTTCAATCTCGGTCATCACCCTGACCCACACCCCCGGCTGTTTGCGCAGCGCGGGGGTTCCTTGTTGTTGGGAGTCTACCCGGCTCGCCGCAGCTTGTCCTGTCGCGCGTTCACAGCGTCGATCACGCTCTGCAGCTGCGTTTCGATCTGCATCGCCGCTTCGAGGTTCCGAACGTCACGCGGGATCCCTCGCACCACGCCGACGTAGTGCCGTTCAGCGACTTCGACACTGTGCCCCAACTGCTTGGCGCTCCGATACGCGCTGGACGCGCCGAAGATCCCGCCGCTGTTCACCAGGTACGTCCCACACGTCCGGCGAAGCATCTGCCACCCGAACGACTCGGGCGCGCCGTACTCCGCTTTCAGGCGACGCTCCGCCGCGCGTAGCTCTTGCTGGCTCGAAGCGAACACCCTCCCCTCACCGCCGCTCTTGAGCTTCATCGCAGCCAGTAGCTTCCGCAGTGCCGGACTCACCTCGAGCCCAACGGTTCGCGCTTGCCGGGTCTTGGTGGCGGACGTCAGGTAGATCTCGCCGACTGGCTTGCCGTCGTTGTCGAGGGCGTCAACGTCCACCTGCCCCCACTCCAGATCGGCAGCTTCACCGAATCGCATTCCCGTGAGCAGCACGACCGCGACGAACGGCGCTATCGGACGGTAGCGGAGCGTCGACCCACGAGGGCGCCTGCCCGCGTGCTCGGCGCGCGTCGCCGTGAACGTCGTGGCGTCGTGGCGCAGAGCAGCCTCGAACAATCTCTGCAGATCCTTCGGGCGAAGGTACTCCGTTTGCTCCGTGGAGACAGATAGCTTCCGCAGCGCGTCGCGGAGTTCATCGGACGACAAGCGCGGTAGCAAACCCAGGCGCCGAACGTAGCTCAACACTGTCCCGATCGACCGCAGCTCCCGATTGACTGTGTGGGGCGAGCGTGACGCTGGAGTCTCGACGCGTTCACCCCGTTTCCCCCCGACGACGTGGGCGCGCTTCGGTTCTTTCACGAGCGCAGCGCGGAACGCGACCAGCTTCGGCCCTGTGAGGTCATCGGCAGACGCGACCGACGCAGCAGCGCACCACGCTTCGAGCTTCAACGTCGCCGCCTTGTACGCCTTGGTGGTCCGCTCCCTCAGTTGGGGGTGATCTTCGTAGTATCGCGACACCGCGGCAGTCAGAGCCGTGCCCGTCGCCCGCGGGGCGCCTTCCTCCAGTTCGAGCCGCCTACGCGCCAGGGCCTTCGATTTGCGAACGGCCCAATCGGCGCGGAGTTCCGCAGTCGTCAAACTCGCGTCGAGTGTTACCTTCTTCGTCTTGCCCGAGTCGGGGTCGACGTACCTGGCGCGCCACCACGTGCGCGCGTCGGCGTCTGGTCGGATCAGGACGACGCCCGGATGCTTCGGGCCTCGTCGCTTCCTGGTCTTGGTTGTCGTCTGCATTGGGGTGTCCTGACCTGCTGGTACTCGGCCGATCGCCGCTGACGACCGACACGAGGCTTTCCGAGTTTTCGAAGCCTCAGCCCTGGCGCTGGTACTTTTGCTGGTACTTATTGCGCGCCTACTGAGGCACAACGAGTCATACAACGGCCGGGCCGAATCGGCAACAACCACCCGTTTTTACGTCACTTTCAGCGACACAGCATGACACAGTGGATCACGTCTCAGAGGCTTCATAAGCCTTGTGTCGGTGGTTCAAGTCCACTCTTCGGCACCAACT
>CBFGUG010000177.1:0-8744 GCA_965651905.1 uncultured bacterium
GCCGTGAGTCCCCAGCTCGGAGCCGTGAGTCCCCAGCTCGGAGCCGTGAGTCCCCGCCTCGCCCGTCCCAATCCTCAGCTCCAGCGCCTGCTTCCCCTGCTCACCATTGAGCTGCCCCAACTGTTCACCTCAACCCACCAGCTCCGCGGCGTAACTCCCCAGCCGCAACCCACGATCCCCCGAAGCGCTCTTGCTTCACCAGCGAAGCCCCGGCTTCCCCAACCCAAGAGAAAGAAAAGACAATGGCCAGAGTTACCTCCAATCAGAAAGTCTACCGCGTGATCGAGTTCCTACTGGGGTTGCGCGACCCACGTGTGAACCAAGCGCTGGTGCCCTACGGGCTATCGCAGCGCGAGTTGAGCATCGCCCACCAGTTGGTGCGGGCCGCCACCGAGCCGCGGCTAGCGCATCGCCCTGGGGCCGCCGTCAGCCCCGCGCTGCTCGAACGGCTCGACGCGATAGACAACCACTGGTTCCCGATCATCAAGTTCGCGCTCGTTCGTCACTTTTCCCCGATCGCCGAGTGGGTCTTCCTCAACTTGTCGCAAAGCGAGGGCGCAGACTTGGTGGTCTCCCTGGGCACGTTGTTCAGCCGCGTGCGTCAACTGGCCGACGGCAGCTCGCCCTTCGGCGAAGAGGGCAAAGAGGCCTTCGCGCTCTTACAAGAGCGTGGCCTGACCGACGACGTACTCGCCGACATCGACCAGCAACTGGCATCCGTCGAACAATTCGAAACGCCCGTCGAGACCTTCGATCCTGAAGTCTACGAGGAAGCAGTCGACAAGCTTTGGGCCTGGTACCTCGAGTGGGGCGGCATCGCCCGCACCGTGATCAAAAACCGTCGTGTGTTGCGCAGCCTCGGCTTCCTCCGCCCCAAGGGTTCACCCGCGCCCACCCCCGAAGAAGAAGCCGAAGAGGCAGCCGAAGCCGAAGAATCCGAAAACCCCACCAACTCGGCTCAGAGCGGTGAACAACCCGCGGTAAGCTCGACGCCAGACGCGAGCGCCGCGGTCGCCTGAGTCGGCGCTCGAGAGCGCAGCTCGGCTGCAACACTGCTGAGCATCGCGAAGCCCCCGAAGACGAAGCTGTATGCTTCGCTTTCGGGGGCTTTTTCGATCGGTTAGTACCTCTGGAGCGGCTTGGGCAGACTCGACGAACGCTGAGGTGAGCCAGGTGGCGCGGCTTCCCGAGTCGTGAGTGGTAGCGGAGTTGCTTGAGTGGGCACGTTCCTGGAGGTCGAGTTGCAGCGGTAGATTAGGGGCAAAACGATTCCTTGACTCTCAGCGGGGAGTCGGCACGCTTGCCGGAATAGGGGACCAAGCCAGCACTCACCGACTTCCGGCGGAGGAACTCCACGGCATCGTGGGTTCACTTCGTGAAGGGCTGCAGGTAATCGACCGGGAGTGGCGCTACGTGTTCATGAACGAGGCAGCCGCCAAACATGGACGTTCGACGCCGCAGGAACTGCTCGGGCGCACCATGATGGAATGCTAGCCTGGCATCGAAACCACGCGGATGTTCGACGTGTTGCGCCAGGTGATGAACCAGCGCGAGCCCCATCGCCTGGAGAACCAGTTCACATATCCTGATGGGACCAAGGGCCACTTCGAGTTACGCGTGGAGCCGTGTAATGCAGGCATCGTCGTGCTGTCCATCGATGTCACGAAAGAACGCCTCGTCGAGGAACAGCTCCGGCACGCGCAGAAGATGGAGGCCGTTGGACGACTCGCCGGCAGCGTAGCGCACGATTTCAACAACCTACTGTCGGTGATCCTCAGTCACTCGTCCTTCTTGCAGATGGATCTGAAACCAGTCGATCCGGCTAGAGAGAGCGTCGATGCTATCGACGCTGCGGCTGCCAGTGCCGCACGCCTGACGAAACAGTTACTCGCTCTCAGTCGGCGCCAAGTGCTTTCTCCTCGTGTGTTGAACCTCAACGACGTTGTCCGCGACTCTCAACGTCTGCTGGGGCGTGTGCTCGGAGAAGATGTGCGAGTCATCACCAGACTCGATGATGCCTTGGCGCCAGTGTTGGCCGATCCTGGGCAAATTGATCAGGTGATCGTAAACCTAGTCGTCAATGCACGAGACGCCATGACGGCTGGGGGCACGCTGACGTTCGAGACGAAGAATGTGGTGCTCGACGAATCGTATGAGAGTGACCATTTCGGCGTTGCGGTGGGTCCCCATGCAATGTTGGCCATCAGTGACACGGGCATCGGAATGGATCGCGAAACCCAACGTCGCATTTTCGAACCTTTCTTCACGACGAAGGAAGACGGCAAAGGTACCGGTCTCGGCTTGTCGACGGTCTTCGGAATCGTTCAACAGAGCAACGGATCCGTATGGGTTTACAGTGAACCGGGTGGTGGGGCCACGTTCAAAGTCTACTTGCCAACAACCGAGCGGACCCACGCCGATGCCGAAATCTTCGAAACGCCGCAAACGCTCGAGGGCACCGAAACCGTACTGCTCGTCGAAGATGACGACGAAGTTCGGGCGGTCGCTGAAAAGGGTTTGCGCCGATACGGCTACCACGTGCTTGAGGCGAGCAACGCTGGGGAGGCGCTGCTCATCTGCGAAAAGCACCCGCGCAAAATCGACCTGTTGCTCACCGACCTCGTGATGCCACGGATGGGTGGGTACGAGCTTGCAACTCGCCTCGTCGTGCTGCGCCCCGCGATGCGCGTCCTGTACATGTCAGGGTATACGGACAACGCCGTGCTTCACCACGGGATCCTCGATTCGGGGCTCCAGTACCTACAGAAGCCCTTCGTCCCCGAGCTGCTCGCCCGGCGCGTCCGCGAGGTACTCGAAAAACCCGTTCGTCGGACGTCGCGACCACCGCAACCGTGAGGGCAGCGATGCGTCCCGCTGAACTGCCTCGGTAACCTGCTCGCGTTCCGCAGACCTGATGGCTTACGCCCGGGGTGTGATGAGTTGGCGCTCTGCGGCCATCAACGATTGGTACAGCGCTGGAGCGTCGGGAGAGTCGATCAAGGATTGAACGACGTTGGGCTGAGCTAGCATCTGGCTGAGCTTGGACAGCCAGGGAAGATGTAGCTCATCGAACTTCAGTCCCAACACGAAGAACAGATGGGTTGGGCGCTCGTCGAGCGCATCGAAGTCGACCCCAATGCGGGATCTACCCAAGACCATGAACGGTTTGACGATTTGCCCCGGGTTTCGGCGCAACGTGTGGAGGAACGCGACCCCGTTGCCAATAGCACTGGGCATTATGTTTTCACGTTGGACCAACGCTCCCACGAACCAAGTCTCGTCACGAACCAGATTCGCGCGCTGAGCGTGTGCTGCTAGCTCAGCAATGACGGACATCTTCGTATTCTCCCGGAACTCCGGGAGGATATGGCTCTGCTCGAAGCACATCGAAAGGCTGAGCATTCGCCTCGGGTTGTCCGGCGCCGTTACCTCTACGTGCTGAGGGGTAATCCCCAAGGCCTGATCGTCGAGCCAGGTGTCGATCATTGCCTTTCGGAAGCGCCATTGGTTGCCGACCTTGACGCCCGGCAGCGTCCCGTCCTGGACGAGCTTGAGTACAGTGCGTTCGTTGATGCTCAAGTAGCTGGCAAGCTGTTTGATCGTCATCAGGCGGTCGTCCATTACGTCCATTTCACTCACCTGGCCCTTGGGGCGCAATCATCTTGACAGTTCAATCGCATTACGTAGGATTACGTCCAATTACGCGGAACGACACTGTGTTCCCATGGCCCCGTCATGCCTGGAAAAACTTTCTTGTATGATTCTGGAGATTTGCGAGTGAGCGTCGCGTTCGAGTTGATTGGGGGCGGGGCGAGCCAGCACCCTCCTTACGGCTGCGCCGCGCAGACGAGTGAGTAACCGATGCCGACACGGTATCGAGGGTCGGCTGACTCCGCACTGCAGCTAGGCGTCGCCCTGCGAGATGTACTGCGGGAGGGTTACTCGGCGACGGATCTGAAACGTGATGCCTTCGCTGGACTGGTCGTGGGTGTCGTGGCTTTGCCGTTGGCCATGGCACTCGCCATCGCAGTTGGGGTGCCTCCGCATTGCGGACTCTACACCGCGATACTGGCTGGGTTCCTCGTTGCTGCGCTTGGGGGATCGCGAACCCAGGTTACCGGACCGACCGCCGCCTTCGTCGTGGTCCTGGCTCCCATTCTCACGAAGTTCGGCTTCGCAGGGCTTCTGATCGCCGGAGGGTTGGGCGGGCTGATCCTGATCGCGATGGGCGTGATGCGCCTAGGACGTTTCATTCAGTTCATCCCGTACCCTGTAACGACGGGATTCACCGCTGGGATAGCCACCGTGATCGCTACGATGCAAGTCACCGATCTATTCGGCTTGCGTGTCCCGAGCGCACCAGAGCACTACCATGAGCGGCTGCTCGCGATCGGGCAGGCATGGCGGACGGGGTCCTTGGCCGAGTTTGCCGTTGGCTTGTTTACTTTTGGAGCACTACTCACAGTCCCGAAGCTCACCAGGCGGATTCCCGCCCCGCTGATAGCCCTTCCCGCTGCAGCGCTGCTCGCGTTCGTGTGCACCAGCCTGTTTCCCGATTTCGAAGTGGCCACGATCGCAAGTCGATTCGAAAGCACGATTGACGGCGCGGTCGTACGAGGCATTCCGCGACTGCCCCCCACACCCATGCTCCCGTGGCACGCGGCGGGACCAAACGGTGATCCACTGGTGCTTGGCTTCGACGAGTTTCGTTCGCTCTTGATGGGGGCGTTCGCGATCGCAATGCTTGGAGCGATCGAATCTCTGTTATCCGCTGTGGTGGCCGACGGGATGGCGCAAACGAAACATGACCCCAACGTCGAACTCCTGGCGCTCGGAATCGGCAATCTCGTCGTCCCATTTTTCGGGGGGATCCCTGCCACGGGTGCCATTGCTCGCACTGCGACCAACGTCAAGGCCGGAGCGCGTTCACCCGTTGCAGCGATGGTTCACGCGCTCACCGTACTGGTCGCGATGTTGGTCCTGGCTCCCGCGCTCGGATACTTGCCGATGTCTTCCTTGGCCGCCTTGTTGTTGTTGGTCGCGTGGAACATGTCGGACGCAAAACACTTCATGCACATGGTCCGCGTGGCACCAACCAGCGATGTCGCGGTGTTGTTGACCTGCTATTTACTCACGGTCACGGTCGACATGGTGGTGGGCGTCTCCGTGGGAATGGTTCTGGCTGCGTTTCTGTTCATGAGCAGAATGGCGGCCGTGACGAACACGCACCTCGTGGATCGTGAGATAGCTGCTGTTTCTGAGCCTATTCCAGATGGCGTGGTGATTTATCGCATCTCCGGGGCCCTGTTCTTTGGCGCGGCCCAGAAGGCGATGAAGGTTCTGGAAATCGTGGCCGGCAACGAGAAGGTAGTGGTGTTGAGCATGGCCGAGGTACACGCCATGGACGCAACGGGTCTGGTTGCCTTGGAGAGTGCACTGGATCGGCTACATCGGCATGGTTGCCTCGTCATCTTGGCGGGGGCCCAGGCTCAACCTCTAGCGTTGCTCCATCGAGCTCGCGTTCCTGAGCGGGATGGTATCGCCCTGTGTGGAAGTACAGACGAGGCACTCGTAGCGGCTGCTCGGCATGTTACGACGCAAGGGCCGATGACGGGTCAGTCTTTCGGTTCTCCTTTGAAGGGCACTCGTGAATCATGAGTGCCACTGACAAGTCTGATCCCTGGTGCCCGGACTCTAGAACCCCGGTTGACGGGATCGCAGGTGGTCCGAGCATTCATCGCGTTGCACAAGCGCTCCGCGCGAATGACCGCCTGGACGACGAACATTTCGACAGGTTCCTGCCATACGAACTCCGAACGTTGTCCTCCGAATTCTGGACACCGCTCGTCGTCACTCAGCGCGTAGCTCTGTGGTTGAACGACCTTCCCGTCCGTAAGGTTGTGGACATCGGTTCTGGTGCTGGGAAATTCTGCGTCGCCACGGCGTTAGCCACGGGCGCAGAGTTTGTTGGAATCGAGCAGCGGCCGCGCCTCGTGGCAGCAGCACGAGAACTCGCGGGGTCATTTGGAGTGGAGGACCGGGTGAAGTTTCAGGTTGGCGTCATTGGTGAAATACCTGTACCCGAAGCCGATGCGTATTACCTGTTCAACCCCTTTGAAGAGAACTCAGATCACTTTGATGGTGATCGAATCGACGACGATGTGGAGATAGGTCGGCAGCGCTACGAACGCGATGTTCGGGCCACGCACGCACTCTTGGCTCAGCTTCCTCTGGGAAGCTATGTCGTCAAGTACAACGGGTATGGAGGCACCATGCCTGACGGCTACGAGGTTCTCGACGTGGTTCGAGTGACCCCCTGTGTGCTTAGGCTTTGGCAGAAGGTTCGATGAGCGGACGGCCAGGCACCAAGAGCGCAAGCGATGGCTTCTGTCGGGAGAGCCTTCGATCCCCACGCGGCATTACCGGTTGAGGGGTTTTTCCCTGACCCGTAACGTGCTAGGGCCGCGCAGGATGAGGTCTTTCCACGTCCGTGCTGGCAGCCTAGTCGCTGCGATCTGCTTGCTGGCCCAGTCGAGTCTGGCCACCGATGTCTCCCCTTCGCCGCCGCCAAGCGCGCCTGCAGCCTCGGGTGATGAACGGGTTGCGAAGCTACCCGAACATCGACAGCTGATCGTGGTCACCGCGCCGGGCTGGAATCACCACGCGGGGCGACTCAGTCGATTTGAGCTCCAGGGAACCCAATGGGCGCCCGTTGGCCAAGTCGCGGAAGTCAATCTCGGCAGACGTGGGCTTGCTTGGGGGCGAGGCCTCACTCCAATCGGCAAGTCAGGGCTTCGAAAGAAGGAGGGGGATGGTCGTAGCCCTGCTGGGATTTTTGCGTTGGGTACCGCCTTTGGCGCAGAGCGTACGTTGCCGGAAGGGGCACAAGGGTACCCTTACCTTGCGGCGGGGCCGTCCAACTACTGCGTCGAGGACGTTCGCTCCGAGTACTACAACCAGCTCATCGACGCCAACGACGTGGCCACGCGCGGCTGGCAGCGTTGGAGCGCCCTGGCCAGATCTGACGGCCTCTTTGATTGGGGAGTTTTCGTCGAGCACAATACGACCCCGACTCGAGTTGGGCGTGGCTCTTGTATCTTCCTTCACGTCTGGCGAGCCAAAGGCGTTGGTACGTCTGGGTGTACGGCGATGCCCATCGAGACCGCTCGCGCACTCGTCGCTTGGCTCGATGTCGAGCGACGACCGCTACTGGTCCAACTCCCCGAGTCGGTCTATGAGGAGCTGGCTCCTCGCTATGATCTGCCACCGGTGATCGTGCACTGAGCGATCCGATCGCGCTCGGTCCAAGCCAGCGTCGTCAACCTCGTGCTCACGACCCGGTTCATTCACCCCGCGCGTCTCTCAACCCACGGCTCGAGTTCGGGGTAGGTGCGCGCCATGGTTGTTCGGCATTCGATGCTGTAAGTGCCAGGCGGCATTGAGTTTCATGTGGACTCTTTCTTCGACTTCGGGGGAGCAGCACGGGAGCGGAGCACGCCGACCAAGTTGCCGAGGTCATCGACCACGGCGAGGCGGAGCACCTGGGACGTGGCCACGCCGACGCTCAAGCCGCTCGAGACTCGCGACGTTTCGGTTCTTGCAGCATGGCGCGCACCGTGACCCAGGGGTGACGCTCGCTGGTGAGCATCTCGACCAGCTGCCACAACTCGCACCGACCTCGTTCCGTCCCGCCGATTCCGCGAATCGTGAGCGAGCTCTGCCCTTGGTCTTCCGCGAATTGGCGGAGGAGCAGGCGCGCGAGTTCGGTGCGGGCGGTCGCGTTTTCGGGTTCGTCCGTGAGCACTAGCTCCGCCGAGACGATGTCACGGCCTTCGCGCACGAGTTGGTTCAAGCGAGTCCGTGTTCGATCTTGGAATCGTGGGGCACTTTCGGACGCGGGTCTCGACAAGATGACCACCTCGACCTCCTCTCCGGCGCACGCGCAACTCTGCAACGGGTCAAAATCAGCCCCGGACTCGAGGACGATGACGTGGACGGGCAGACTGACTTGCATGGGGCGACTCAAGCACGACGCGTGCCACCCGCGGAATGCGCGGGGGGAGCGGAAGGACGGCAAGGCTCGAGCCCCTGAGGCTTGGCAGCCGCGAGAACTCGCATCGCTTGCGCGACGAGACACCACGACGCGCAGTCTCTGCGTCGAAAGCGCCCCCCGCGGACGTGCATTACGGCGCGAACGGGGGCGCCAGGGTTGGCATGACTCGTGCTCTTGCCGAAACGCTTCGGATGAATGGACTCCTCGAACAGGAGGAAAGATTCATGAAACTCGCAGATACACACTACGACAATTCGGAAACCGGCTGCTGCGCGCGTCTCGACAGAGAGCTCTGGGACGAGCGCGAGTTCGACTGGAAGGACAAGCCGTTCTTGAAGGATCACATTCGTTCGTTCCTGCACGTTCCGCTGAACTTCGGTTCCGTCATCAGTCGCGATCACAAGATCGTCGAAGACGCCGAGGCCTATCCGGAAGAGCCGCTGTGGTTGACGGAGGAGGTTTCTCCGTGGGGCGCCGACGTGTACCTGGCCACGGATCGCGAAGTGAAAGGCGCCACGATGAAGAGCCTGTCGGGAAAGTTCCTCAGCAAGGTCTTCGAAGGTCCATACCGAGACGTCGGCAAGTGGGAGCAGCAGGTGGAAGACTTCGCCAAGAGCCGCGGCTACCAAGTCGAGCGCGCATAGGGCAATCGAACTGGCAAGAACCGCGCGCTGCGAACATGGAGCCCCGG
>CBFGUG010000178.1:0-8674 GCA_965651905.1 uncultured bacterium
CCCAGCAGACGAATTGCGACGTCTTTGGTGCGCCTCGGGTCGAGCGTGTAGTGGAGAAGGATCACAACGCGAGTTCGACCCGGTGAATGACATTCACGTCGGGGTCATCACGAGCAGCCTCGGCGGCTACGGCTCGGCGGGCGACTGCGTGCTCGACCCCGAAGGTCCCGACTCGGCCGAGCGCGTGGACATGGCACACCTGCTCGGCTCGCTACCACGCGGCGCCGAGGTCGCGCCGTCCGCTTCGGAGAGCGGCTTCTTGCGCTGGGACAATGACACCGACCCGATCAGCTTCTTCGGCGAGCTGCGCGGTCTGGTCACCGCTGCCGGTGAACACGGCTGCGGCTGGGAAGCGCCGCTGGAAGCGTGGCTGCGCTTTTTGATCGACCCCGCGCCGTATACCCAACTGGTGCGCAAGCCCTGCAGCGCCGGGGCCACCACCAACGGCTGCGTCGGGCCCGAGACGGACGCGAACGGCGCTGCGTTGGTGGACACCACGCTGCTCGAACAACGCCGCGCGTTCTTGCGTCCAGACTCGCTCGTGGCCATCGTGATGCTGAGCGACGAAAACGACTGTTCATTTCGAGCCAGCGGGCAAAGTTGGCTGCTAGCCGAGTCGAAGAAGGCCGACGGCGAATGGCGTGCCGCCCACCGTCCCACCGCCGCCTGCGACGATCCCAACTACGGACCCAACTCGGAGTGCTGCCACAGCTGCGGCCTCGTCACTCCTCCGGCCAATTGCCCCAACGTCACCAACGACAAGGGCGAGCTGGTCGGCGTCGGCTGCAAAGAAACCCGCTACTACGCGTCCACCGAAGAAGACGACCCCAACCTGCGTTGCTACGATCAGAAACGCCGCTTTGGCATCGACCTGTTGTACCCCACGAAGCGCTACTCCAACGCGCTCACTTCGCGCACGTTGTGCCCCTTCGCTCACGACCTCGACCCGGCCTCGCCGCAATGTCCCGACGGGCAGGGTGTGGTGCCGAACCCGCTGTACGAAGATCTGAGCGCGGCGAGCTCCCCCGGCAGGGCTGCGAAGCCACCACGCCAGAGCAACCTGGTGTTCTTGGCCGGCATCGTGGGCGTGCCCTGGCAAGATCTCGCGCTGTCGAGCGATCCTACCCAGCCGCTCGTGTACCGCAGCAGCGTGCCGGTGCCCGGCTCCGAAGATCCCCCCTTGCAGTGGGAGTGGCTGATTGGCGCACCCGATGGTACGGGCGGCCGCACGCCTCCCGCCGATCCGTTGATGATTGAAACCCAGTCCGTGCGAACCGGAGTCAACCCGGCCACCGGACAAGCCTTGGCCCCGCCCGACGCCGACGCGCGCGGCAACGCGATCAACGGCCACGAGTGGCAAGTCGGCACGGAGGGCGATCTCCAATACGCCTGCACCTTCCGGCTCGAACAGCCGACGTTGTGCCCGGCCAATGATCTCAACACGTCCTGCGACTGCACGGAATACGGCACGGACGCCTACAAGAACCCGCTGTGCCAGCAAGACGACGGCAGCTACGGCCTGGAGCAAACCCACGCCAAGGCGTACCCGAGCTTGCGCCAACTCGAAGCCCTGCAGGGCGTCGGCAGCAACTCCATCGTCGCCTCGATCTGTCCCAAGTCGACCAACACGAGCGACGTCGACTACGGCTACCGCCCCGCCATGGCGGCCATCGTCGACCGGCTCGAGAGCGTATTGGCCAACACCTGCTACTCGCGGGAGCTGTCGACGCTCGACGACGGTCGGGTCGGCTGCCGCATCGTCGAAGCGCAGCGCCCCTCGGACGACGCACCGCTCGGTTGTGAACGCGCCGCCCGCAGCCCGGTCGACCCACAGCTTGCCGAGTCCGTGCGCGAGCGGCTGCTCGCCGGTCACTACTGCGACAACGAAGCCGAATGCGCCCAGTTCACCCTGTGCGAAATCGACCAGTTGCGCAGAACCATCGATCCGGCTGGGCTCGACAGCTGCCTCACCGACGATGTGTCCGTGGGCGACGGCTGGTGCTACATCGACGAGGCGAAGCAGCTCGGCAACCCCCATCTGCTCGGCCGTTGCCCCGACACCGCGCGCCGCACCGTGCGTTACTCCGGCGCCGGCAAGCCCGTGAAGAACAGCGTCACGGTCGTATCGTGCGCGGGCAAGTCGTACGATTGAGTCTCAGGCTGGGGCCGCTCGGCGGATCGCGGCGCTTGGCTCTCCAAAGCGTCGCCGGCAGGCCCGGCGGCAAGCGTCGATGACGGACCAGTGGCGCGCGCGCTGAACGGGTGGCATCCTGCAGTAGCAGAATGCCACGCACACCGCGAAAGGAGCGTTCGCCGTGAGCGCTGAGCTCCAGCTGCCTCCGGACTTTGCGACTCAGGTCGTCAGCGACATCCGCTCCCACCTCTCGGCGTCGCATGGCGCATTCATCCCTGACGCTCCGACCCTGCACGAAGTCTTGCGGGTTGGCTTCTGGGCAAGCCTGGTGCGTGACGAGGGGCGTGACCCGGTCTTCACGATGAGCGTTCGCCCAAGGGACAGTGAGTCGCGCGTGTTCGGATTCGACACCCCCCAGCCATTCGAGGCCCGACGGCTGGCGAAGCTGAGCATGGCCACCGACCCAAACGTGTCGGCCATTCACGTGGGGCCAACCCACGAGGGCCTCCGCGTCTTCGGGATCGACACGCTCCTTGGGACTTCCGCCGCCGTCCGGGTCGAGGTCCGAGGACCTGCAACCCTGATAATCAAGTCTGCCGCCATCTCGGTCGGCGTCGTTGCGCTGAACCGCGCGGAGTTGATCGAACGACCTCTCTACGAGAGGTACTCATTCATAGACCGACAATTCCCCGGCGAGAAAGACTCGAGAGCACGCGAGGAGCGCCTGTCTTCCATCGTCCGCATCATGTTCAGAAATGGTCACGGGAGCACCCTCCTCATCATCCCAGACGACGTCAGTTTGCGTGAGCTTGACCTGGACATTCAGTTCCAGCTCTCGCCAGCGTTCGATGGACTGGTTCTCGCGGACACCGACGCGGAGCAAACTGACGGGTCAGCGACCACTCGGCGTTGGGCGTTGCTGCGGCGAGAAAGGTACATCGCGGCCATCGCCCACACCGCCTCCGTGGACGGCGCGACGGTCGTAACAACCAGCGGTCGACTGCTGGGTTTTGGCGCGAAGATCCTCGGATGGTCCAGCATCGTCGGTGGTTCGGCGTCGGGTATGGGCGCGCTGCAGATCCGGCGGGTGATCCCAATCAAACACTACGAAGCCCAGACTGTAAACCTAGCAGACTTCGGCGGCACTCGGCACCAGTCGGCGGCGGCGTTCGTTGCTCGCTGCCCAGGAGGCATGGCAGTCGTGGCTTCACATGACAAGAAGGTGTCGTTTCTCAAAGGCGACCCCGACCCCACACTCGTCAACTGCCTCGAACACGCCGACTGGCTCTTCTGACGCGGGGCGTGGCTCGCCCAGAACCGAACGCGATGCGCGGGCCCGCTCGCTGACAACGCTTTCGCTCGCCTGGCTCGAATCTTGCACTCGACGTTTGCCCATGCCGAGGAAGACTAGAGAGGAGGGGGTGAGCGCTTGGGAGGACGACGGCGGGAGTGTCGCCTGCGCCAGATCTCGCCTGCGGAACGAAGTCGAGGCCCCACTCTGGCGGGCTGACGGCGGTCAAACTGGGTTACCTCTCGAGCTGGCCGATCACTTCACGATACCGTTCGGTCGCTTCCTGAGGATCGGAGCGGCCAGCGGTGTCGCACTGCTGCTCGCCACATGCGCTGCGCTGGCGCTCTCGAACTCTGCCTGGTCGGCTTCGTACTCGGCCTTCTGGCGAACCCCGGCAGGCTTCGCCTTTGGCACGTTCGAGTTCACTCGATCGCTGCTTCATTGGATTAACGATGCGCTCATGACGCTGTTCTTCTTCGTCGTTGCGCTCGAGCTCAAGCGTGAGCTCGTCCTCGGCGAGCTTCGTGGGTGGCGGACGGCGGCCCTGTCGTTTGCCGGAGCGCTTGGCGGGATGATCGTACCCGCTAGCATCTACGCTCTGCTGATGGTCGACGAAGCGGCAATACACGGTTGGGGCACGGTGATGGCCACGGACACGGCCTTCGTCATCGGATGTCTCGCTGTGCTCGGCTCGCGCGTCCCGCCCAGCCTGCGCCTCTTCCTATTGTCACTAGCGGTCTTCGACGACGTGGGGGCAATCTTGGTCGTGGCGATCGGCTATGGCGGCACCCTGTCTTGGCCCGCCCTAGCTGCCGCCGCGCTCGGGCTCGGGTTGATTTCTGGAGTGGCGCGCCTCGGGATAAGAAGCATACCCGTCTACTTCCTGTTCGGCGCCCTCGTCTGGTTGGCATTCGACGCCTCGGGCGTTCACCCGACGGTCGCCGGCGTCGTCCTCGGCCTGATGACTCCAACCCGCGGCTGGGTGAGCGATGCTCGGCTGCGCTCGATCCTCAGCCGAGTGGTTGCCTACCCGAAAGGTGACCACTGGAGCGGCGATACCAGGGACCGCGCTCACCTGCGGCAAGCCGGTCGAGCAGCCCGCGAGACCTTGTCCCCGGTGGAGCAACTCGAGATGAGGCTCCACCCGTGGGCCGCCTTCTTGATCATGCCTCTGTTCGCGCTTGCCAACGCGGGCGTCCCGCTCTCGGGCACGGCGTTGATTGAACCCGTTTCAGTCGCGATCTTCGCTGGATTGGCCGTAGGCAAGCCGCTCGGGGTGGTTACCTTCAGTTGGCTCGCGGAGCGAGTGGGGCTCGCGACACGCCCAGCCGAGCTGGGTTGGCCATTGTTGGCTGCTGGAGCCCTCCTCACGGGGATAGGCTTCACGATGTCGCTGTTCATCGCCGGGCTCGCCTACACCCCCGCGGTGCTCGATGCGGCAAAAGTGGGGATCCTCGGCGGATCCCTTTTCTCCGCTTCTGCCGGTCTCTTGGCTCTCGGCTTGCTCATCCGTGCGCGGCGTTCAGCGTGACCACGCTCCGAGGTGCGCTCGCCCCTCGAGCCAAACCGGAATGTACACTCACCACACTCACCCTTGTGGCTGAAATCGAGGCTGGTAGTAGCTGTCGTTCAGCTTCTCCACCAGCTCGCGGGATATCGACAGGTCCGCTTCGAGGAGGTGGGTCGCCGTCACGAAACCGCAGAACTCGCCCTTCTTGTCGAGGACGACCAACTGTTGGACTCCCTTTGCGACCATGATCGCCTTGGCGACTTCGTAGCGCTCCTCGGCCGCAATCCAGTAAACGGGGGTGCTCATGACGTCTCTGGCGGTGATTTGATCGAGCTCGAGCGCCAGGAGCACCACTCGGTTCAACATGTCCGCAACGGTGAACACTCCAACCACGCGTGTCCCTTCGCGGATCGCGACCGCCCGCGCGTTCTCCGCCTGCATGTAGCGCAGGACCGCCTCCAATGTGGCGCTCGCGTCGATGAAATTCCTGCCAGGCGTTTCGTTCAGTACTTCTGCGATCGTCTTGACCATGCTCATCTGTCCTTTCCTCGGAATGCGCCCAAGATGTCACCTCACGGCAAGCGCAGCGTAGTCCGTAGCGATGCACGAGGCGCGCCAAGCGCAAAAACGTCCAACGGCCCGTGTGCAATGAGCTCGGTCCGGTTCTCACCACGGCCGCCATCGGAATGATCCGATCGGATCTCCAAACTGACGAACCGGGCGCGGGCCCAGGGACTTGGTTGCACGTGAACGGCCCCCAGCCGGGCAGCGTTCGCTGGTACAGCACTTGCTCATCGTGGCGAGCCCAAGCCACGGGCCCGCTCGGCGAGCCGCCCGCCAACCCCAGGGGAAACCCAATGAGCAAGGTCACGAAAAGCTTCGAAGTCCACGCCAAGAACGAAATGGAACTCCTGAGACGACTCGGCACGTTGCGCCGCGCACTCGGTGAGCGCGACGGACGAATCATCCAGATTGCGTGGTCCCGATCCCAAGACGAATACGCCGCGAGCGTCGTGTACGAGGTACCTCTGGGCTGAACCGGGCGAAACCTCGAGGGGCTCGTGTCGCGTCAGTGACCGCCGGCCGGCACAGCGGTTCATCGCTAGCCGATCGGTGTTCAAGCAAGCCGCGTGGCACGCCCCTTGCTTACCAGTACTACCGATACGAGGTACAAGAATGACAGATCGCAACGTACATCTCACGGTCTTCGGTCGCACTGATGTCGGCACCGTACGGGACCTCAACGAGGATGGCTTCGTCATCGTCAACCTGAGAAAGTCTCCGGCGGTCCATTCCATGCTGCGGCCGATTGAGCTCCATGTCGATGACTTCGGTGTCTTGCTTGCCGTATCCGACGGCATGGGTGGTGCTCGTGCGGGAGAGGTCGCAAGCGCTCTGACGCTCCACGCGCTACGCACCGAGCTACCCGCGGGCGTCGGAGGAACGGCCGAGACGGCCCTCATCGCCGGCGTCGAAAGCGCCAATCGGCGCGTCTATCAAGCAGCGGCGATCGGGACCGAACGTCACGGGATGGGCGCAACGCTCACGGCGGTCCTCGTCCACGGTGGCCGCGCCTTCGTCGCCCAGATCGGAGACTCGCGGGCCTACGCATTGCGCGGGGCTCGCTTGGTTCGACTGACTTGCGATCAGAGCTACGTTCAAGTCTTGCTCGATCAGGGAGCTCTCACGCACGAGGCGGCGGAGAAGTTCGAACACAAGAATATCATCTTGCAAGCCATGGGCGTTGGGCCGACTGTCGTTGTGGCGCTCAGTCGGTTCACATTGCGCCAGGGCGATCTTTTACTGCTCTGCTCTGACGGATTGTCCAACGAAGTAACCGACGAGCAGATACGCCAGGTGTTGGTTACGCACACCAGTGTCGATGCGGGCTGCAAACGACTGATCGAGCTTGCCAACCTGCACGGCGGCGCGGACAACATCACAGTCGTGTTGGCCGAGGTGCAAGGTAGCGGGCTGCCCGCACTCGGGGAACAAGTGTCCCTCGAGACTGTCCAGACGTTCGAGTGGCAGACCCCAGCATGAGCCAATGCCTCTTGGCGCTCGAGATGCCACGAACTACGGTGACTTCCACGGCGCCAACTGCGCATAGGCAAGGAGCAGGACCACTGCCCCCAAGACGGACATGACGAGCCCCATGCTGGGTCCCAGGTCGTGCAGACCGAAGGCGCGCCCAAAGAAGCCGCCCGCGAGCCCGCCCAACAAGCCGAAACCAAGGGACCCAACGAGACCGCCGCGTCTGAATCCTGGCACGACCCAACGCGCGATTACACCGACAGCCAATCCTAGCCCCAGGAACAGCAATGCATCCATTCGATTATCGGCTGCTTCCTGGGGGATTTGCCTCGGCCTGTTGCGACTCGCTGCGCTTCTCGTCTCCCGCGTCGGATCGCTCGGATCGCCGAGGCGACAGCTTGGCCATCCACTTGTCGAGTTGCCGCTCCGCGTCCTCCTTCATGACGCCGTACCGCTCCTGCAGCTTGCCTACCAGCTGCTCGCGTTTGCCGGCAACCGCCGCGAGGTCATCGTCGGTGAGCTTCGTCCACTGCGATTTCAGTTGCCCCGTCAGTTGGTGCCATCGTCCTTCGATTTGTGCCCAGTTCATGTTTGCTATCTCCCACTAGATGTTCAATCTGTACTCGCCTGAACCGAATTCGTGGGCTTGCCGTCGCGGCCTGTGGCCGTGGGGCCCGGAACGTGCGCGCGTAGTCAAACTCAGCGAAGCGGTCGAAGCCGCGTTCTGCAGCGCCAGGCGAACGACCTTGGCTGCATCGACAACGCCAGCTTCGAGCAGGTCCCGGTATCGAGCAGAGACGACGTCGTAGCCGAACCCCCCGACGCCGTCGCTCACCGCAGTCACCACACTACGCCCGGAAACGCCGCTATTGCGTGCGATCTGGCGCAGGGGTTGCGCCAGCGCGTGCTTCACGAGATTGACCCCGAGCTGTTGAGCTCCGGGTAGTTCGAGGTTCGCCAGGGCAGGGAGTGTGCGCAAGAGCGCCACTCCTCCCCCGGCGACGACGCCTTCCTCGGCAGCGGCCGCAGTAGCACGCACGGCACCTTCCACCCGACGGCGCTTCTCGGTTCGTTCACTTTGCGTGCGGCCGCCAACACCAATCACCGCGACGCCGTCCACCAACTTGGCGATGCGCTCGTCCAGGCGCGCCCGTTCACTCGTAGTGGAGGCGGCCGCCAGCTGTTCGCGGAGCTGCTTCAGGCGGGTTTGAAGCTCTCGAGAACCGCCGCCCGTGCCAATCAGCACGGTCGAGTCCTCCCCAACGATCACGCTCCTGGCGCGCCCCAGGCAGCCCGAGGTGAGGTTCTCCAGCTTGCAGTCATTGGCGTCGGTGATCACCCGTCCACCGGTCAGCGCGGCGATGTCTTCGCACATCTCTTGCCGGCGCCGAGCAACCCCGGGTGATTGCACGACACACACGGCTAGGCGTCCGCGCAGTTTGTTCGCCACCAAAGCTGCCACCATCGAGGGCCCCAGGTCGCCGATGATCAGCAACGGACGTTGGCTGAGCACGATCAGCTCCAGCATCGGAAGCAAGTTCGCCAGCTCCGGTGCCGTCCTTGCGTCCATTAGAATGTAGGCATCTTGCAGCACTGCCTCCTGCCGTCGCGTGTCCGTGACGAAGTACTGCGAAAGGTAACCGCGATCGAATGAGGCAAGGACAATCGAACTGTCGAAAACGGAGTGGAGCGAACATGGAGCCCG
>CBFGUG010000179.1:0-8593 GCA_965651905.1 uncultured bacterium
ATCGTCGGACATGTCATCATCCATGTCGTCGTCGCCTGCGTCCGCGTCGTCCATCGCGCCATCGTCGCTGGACGTGTCGTCAGCGCTGCCGTCGTCGTCTCCGCAACCCCAGGCAAAACTTCCCATCAAGGCGCAAATTAGCGTTAATCTATATCGTTTCATGCACAATCCTCCAACCGGGCCCCAGAACTTCGCCGGGGTACGTCTAGCGGCCTCTATCCCGTCGAGCGCAGGCGGTTACGCGCGGGAAGCTTTTTTCTGAGTCGACCTCGCGAGGCTGCCGACGTTCGAACCCGTCTGATCGCACTGCACTGCGCAAGCACGTCGTGATAAACGGGTGCGCAGCACTCGTGAATTCGACACATCGAGCGAATGAGACATCCAAGTCTGCAGCTGCGATCGCGCATGCTGGCGCGACGAAGCCTTCTGCGGCGGGCGCAGAGCCTCGCCCAAAGCGCGTCAACTCTTTGATCGTGACAGCAGTATTGATCGCCGGGCTTTCGTATTGGCTTGGAGAACGCGGCACATTCAGACCAACGCTTTCGTCGTCATCACTCGCTCGGGTGGGCTTCGTGTTCGAGCAGCCGACGTTGCATGGTTCCTCGCGCGAATGGGCGTCGCTCGCGCACGACGTTCGACAACTTCGCGAGATGGTCGACGGCGATCAGCAAACGGCGTTTGATCTCGTAGTCGCGCTCCGCGGCCTGCTCGATCAGGGGCGTCCAGATTGGGAGCAGGCAGGGCGTTTGTGCGAGCGACTCGAATGGCCGCGCTGCGATCGCGAAGCGTTGGAAGCGCTCGAACAGAGGACGCACCCATGAGTGCCGTGGTGCGCGTCGTCGCGCGAACCGGGTTGCTCATGGGCATAGCCGCCATAGCAGCGCTGATTGGCCACTTTCGTTCCCCCGAAGCGGGTCCGTTTGGCGTTCCTCGAACGATCGCATCTGCAGAAAACCAACGCCTGGAGGGCGTGGCCGCGACGACCTTCGCGGACGTCACTTGGCTGCTGGGTAACGCGGACCAAGTGCGTCATTCCGTTCAAACGGCGCTGGCGCGGGTTCCGCAAGGTGACGGCGCGACTCGTGCGCGGTTGTTCGTGCGCCTGGCGATGCTGACGCCGAGCACCGACGGTCAGGGCGCGCTCCTGCACAGCGCTTGCCAGGCGGATCCGAGCAGCTGTGACGATCTATTTGCGGTGGCGAGTGCACAGGCCAAACAACGAGCAGTGACGCCGGGAAAAAGTGTGCCGCTGTCGTTGATCAAAGGCCACCCTCCGATCTCTCCGTGACGGAAATCGAGCAGACCAACGTGCTTCAGCGTTCGAGTTTTCCCGTCAGCTGGCGGCTGCGGTCAGCACTTCAGTGACGACGTCGGCAACCGCGCGTACCCGTGGAATGCCCAAAGCACTGCGCGTGGCAAGCAGGTGCGTTTCACCCCTGGAGTGGACTCCCAGGTCGAAGTTCAAAGGAACGAGGCGCGTGTGCGCGATCACTCGAACCAGCGCATCCGCCAACACCACGGCACCCACACCCTGTTCGGCGGCGGCCACCATCACGATGAAGTCGTCAGTGGTGAACGCGGGGCGAAAGTTGGGGATGAGGCGCCGCAGCTGCGGGTTTGGCGCCAGATCAGTCAGTGGATCGGCCCAAGCTATCCATGGCAGGTCACTCAGTTGGGGGGACTTGCCTAGGCGTTTTGCGAGTGTGCGCGAAACGTAAACGTGTTGTCCGTGTTCGATGTGAGCGACGCTGATCACGGTCGAGGTGTCGCCGGCGCGCTCGGGGTTGGAGCGCACGGCAAGATCCGCATCACCACGTTGCAGGTCGAGCATGCGGATCCCTGCTAGTACTTCCAGGCGCAACTGCGGGTGGCGCTTGGCGAGGGCCGCCGCGCATCGGGTGATCAGCGTTGCGCACATGAACGGGGGAGCGGTGATTCGCACCACGCCAGACAGCGCTTCGTCCGTGGCCGCGGCTGCGCGACTCACTTCGCCTGCCCAGCGGGCCATCTGCCGAGCGGCGGGTAACATGCGCTCGCCCGCTTGCGTGAGGTTCGTGCCGCTTCGCCCGCGCTCGAACAGACTCGAGCCGACGCGCCCTTCCAGCTCGACCAAGCGCCGACTGACCGTGGGTTGCCCGAGCTGCAACTGACGCGCGCCCGCGCTCACACTGCCGCTTTCCGCCACCGCGAGGAATAGCCGAACGTCATCCCAGCTCAAGTCCTGAGTATCCACATTCGGATATCAACATCCAAAATTGGTCAATTTCAATCCGAATCTGGATGCCTCAGTTTTTGGCCCCATGAAACACCTCATCACTCTGATCGGTTCCGTTCTGCTGGTTGCTTGCCATGCGAGCTCCCACCCGACGTCTGCTGCCCACCTGGGTCAATCGCGTCCCGCCCGCACCCTGCACGACTTGGTCAGCGAACCTGGCCCGATCGAAGTCACCACCGTGGAGTCGGCGACCTGGCAGGTGCCGCGCGAGGGCATGATCAATCTCGACCATCCGCGCGCACGTCACGCTCACCTCGAATCGGGACCCGAACCGATCGCCATCTACTTTCACGCCTTGAAACACCCGACCCGCGGCTTGTTCGTCGTGGACACGGGGGTAGAGCGTCGCTTCCGCGACGCGCCCGAGAAAACGTCCCTCTCGTGGATCGTGCGTGCTGCGGTGGATCTCGAGTCCCTCGACGTGAAGGAGCCGCTGGGCGACTACCTGGCGAAACGAGACGAGCCACTGCGCGGCGTGTTGCTCACGCACCTGCACCTCGATCACGTGATGGGGCTGCGCGACGTGCCTGTAGGCGTGCCCATTTACGTCGGGCCCGGCGAAACTCACGACACACGTTGGGAGAACATGTTCTCGCGTTCGGCCATCGACGGCAATCTACTGGGCAAAGGTGCACTACTCGAGTTCCAGTTCGACCCCAACCCAAACTCGAGCTTCGACGGCGTACTCGACGTGTTTGGCGACGGCTCACTTTGGGCGCTTTGGGTTCCAGGACATTCCCCGGGCAGTGTTGCGTACTTGGCACGCACACCTGACGGGCCCGTACTGATGACGGGGGACGCTTCGCACACCTGTTGGGGATGGGAACACGGTGTGGAGCCGGGTGAGTTCTCGACGGATCTGGAAGAGAGCGCGCGCAGTTTGGCGAAGCTGCGCATGTTCGTGGAAGCGCACCCCGAGATCGACGTGCGACTGGGACACCAGGGTTGAAAGATCCGAAGCAGTGTTCACCAGATAGCGTACTTCGTCGAGTGCAGCTCGTTGAGTCAGCCGTGGTCGCACGTTGGGGGGGCTGGCCGAGTCTACGGGGCAGAGCTAGAGTTTCGTCATGCCGCGTCGCGTGCAGCTGCCGTCGTTCGTTGCCGCCCTGGGCTTCGTAGGTCTGGTGGCGAGCGCGTGCACTCGAGACGGCGATGATGGTGCAAGCGGCGCGCAGCCCCCGCAAACGTTGGTATCCGCGGGCGCGCTTGGTCCCCACCTGGCCGTGAACCTCGTGTCAGCCGACGACGCTGGCGGCGATCTCACGGACGACGACGCCACGGACTCACCGACCAGCGATCTGGATTCTTTGCCCGGGGGTGCGTCCGCACGAGGGCAAACGCTCGACGAACGCCCCAAACCCAGCCACGGTCCAACGTTCAATCACGCTAGCGAGCCGCCGAGTTACCACGATGGCGGCCGCGATGAACGCGCTAGCCAACCTCTGCCTGAGTAAACGTATCGTCAGCCGTTCCAGCGCAGGATGCCCGTAGTTGCGGTTTTTCACGCTCGACCGGCCCGATCGGCTATGCGTTCTTGCCAAATCCGTTAATCTGGTAGCCGCCTGAGCGCACGTCTTTCTCGATGTTGAGCAGACCGCGGTCCCCCGCGTCCTGCAGCAGCTCACTGAAACTGCGGTAGCCGTAGTGTGCCTCGGAGAAATTGGGACGCTTGCGTTTGAGGGTCTGCTTGACCATCGAGCCCCAAACCGAGCCCTCACGTTCGTGAAAGAGCGCTTCGACCGTGTCCAGCACCAGGTCGAGTGCCGTGTCCTTGCTTTCCGTGCCGTCTGCTTTCACGGGGGCGGGAGCGTTCGTTCTTGCTGCTTTGGATTTGCGCCCACTGGGTTTGATTAGGTCATCGTAGTAAATGAACTCGTTACATGCGTCGACGAGCAGATCGCTGGTGGCGCTCTTTACCCCGACGCCGATCACGTGTTTCGCGTTTTCGCGCAGCTTGCTGACCAACGGCGAGAAATCGCTGTCCCCCGAGACGATGACGAAGCCCTCGATGTGAGGCTTCGTGTAACAGAGGTCGAGCGCGTCGACGACCATGCGAATGTCAGCGGAGTTCTTGCCCGAGTAGGAGACGTGGGGGATCTCGACGAGCTCGAACGCTGACTCGTGCAGCGGTCGGCGTGCGGTTTGGTAGCGAGTCCAGTCGGCGTAAGCCTTTTTGACCACGATGTCCCCTTTGTCGAGCAGTCGCTGCAGCAGCGGCTGCACCCGAAAGTCGCCTCCACCCACGGTCTTGGCGATGTCACGAGCGCCGATCGCGACGTTTTCGTAGTCGCAGAACACTGCCAAGGTCATTGGATCCATGGATTCCGGGGTGGGCATTGCTTCAGTCTAGACGAGTGTAGGCAAGATCGCGAACGTCCATCGAGACGGTACGCCAAATGGGGTTCCAGCCCTATATTTCAGCCTGTCGGCTCCCCGCCTCAGCTTCGCCCAGTCGACCGATGCTCCCGCGTCGAGCTCCTGGTGAAAGGTGTGCACCGACCCTCGGCGTCAGAAGAGCATCTCGTAGTCGACCTTGTCGAACACCTGAAGCCGCCCGCCGATCGTGGCGTCGTGGATTAGCCTACCCGCGCGTTCGAAGCGTGACTTGGCGAGTCCATAGGCGCGTTCCATGTTGACGTAGTCTGGCACTCGGTAGCGGTGTCCAGGTGCGTAGTAGTTGCGCGCGAAGTGGTTGCCGTCGTTGTCGCCGGCGACCACTTCGGTGTTGGGAACTCCTGTTGCGGAGTACCTGTGGTCGACGCCGATCAGGTAAACCTCGGTGCAACCCATGTAGAACGCGAGCTGCAGGTTCACGAACGTCACCGTGTGCCCACCCCAGATCGGGCGTGTGAGGTCCGTCTCGAATTTTCGTGCGTAGTTCAAGCGCAACAGCGTGACATCCGGCGTCATGCCGAAACGCCGGGCGTACTGCCACGAGATGAATTTGGGGCCGGGCTGGCTGACAATTTCGTCGCCAAATTGGCGCAGCAGCTCGTCGTCGATCGCTGCCAGGTAGGTCGGACGGAACCGAGTGTCTGCTTCGATCAGATGAATTCGATTGGCGCCCAGGGTGATCTCGCCCGCGAGCTTGCTCAGATCCGTTTTCGTGAGGCTCGGACCGTTTCCGATCACGAAACAGCGGCGTCCCGCGTGGCAATCGCGAAATTCCAACATGCGTCGTCGATGTTCGGCGGCCAGGTCTGGATGTGTGCGCCAGTGCCACCTGAGCATGAGATCGTCCTTTCGACGACGCAGGCCGTTGACGACTCGGGTTGTATTCCACGCTCCTATTTGCATCACTATGGTTAGTTCGCGCCGCGTAGCGTCTTTGGACGTCGCGGTCGTCAGCATATCGGTTGTGGGTCGACTACCCAAGCTGCGCAAACGACGAACGGCGTACACATCGTAATCCAGTTCTCTGCGCGGTGGGGCTAGGCGCCGAAGCTGTGCCGAAGAACTCCCTGCGCTTCAGTCCTACGCAAGCAGAGCGGAGTCGAATGGCGTACGCTTGTATGCTCGCCAGACGGGACGGCGGCTGACTGGTGCAGACGACATCCGCGTACAAGGTCGCAGTGCGTCGGGTTGACTGGCCTGCATCAAATACGGCCTACGTTGGGTTTCCGGCCGAAGGCGTCGGTGATCACGTTGCAGGAACGACGGCGGAGACCGGGGGGCACTCCTCCCGCCACGTTCGGTCGCGCGTGTGTTTTGAGCGAACGGCGGCTTTTTCTGCAACACTCCCACTCCCAGCTGGCAGACTGGCAGGGTCATCCCTTGCCGCATGAGCCGAGACTCATTCGTTCTGCCCGCCACCCCAAATCTGCGACTGCACGTGAATGACCGTCAAACTCTGGAAGAACACGAACACGCTAGACGGCCTGATCGACGAGCTTCCTACGACTGACTCGCCCGAGGACGCGGACGTCGCTCTGCTTGGCAGCAAGGGCATCGACCTAGACTCGTTTCCGAAGCTGCGCGGTATCTTTCGCGCGGGGGTGGGTCGTGAGAACGTCCCAGAAGCGGCCGCTGCTGCACGCGGAATCAAGGTTGCGTTTCCTGACTCGGAAACGACGGAGGTGCTGTTCGACGAAACAGCCAGTTTCACCTGCGGTCTGATCCTCCGCATGATCTACGACGACTGTGGAACGCTCGAGCCGTGGTTCAAGCGATCACGGCGAGCCACCAGTACGCTGCGCTTGTTGGTGGTTGGAACGGGGAACATCGGAGCGCGCGTCGTGCGCAAGATGTCGTCGTTCATGCAGATCGACACCTTCGATTTGAAAGATGACGAACCCGAATCTCTCCACGGCAAGATCGCGGTGGCAGATTGTATCTCCCTGCACATTCCGGGTTCGCCCGAAACCCGTGGGTGGTTCGCTGCGAAGGAAATCGACGCGATGAAACCTGGTGGGATCTTGGTGAACGCCGCGCGCGGTTCCGTGGTTGACGAGTCCGCACTCCTGAACGCGATTGAAGCGGGAAAAATCCGCGCCGCGTTCGATGTCTACTGGCAAGAGCCGTACTCGGGTCGTCTGCGAGAGTTTCATCCCAGTCGCTTCTACATGACGCCTCACGTGGCGAGCACGTCCGTGACCTTTCTCGAAGGTTGTGCTCGCTCGCTCAAGCAACTGGTCTCGGAGATTGACGATGCTTAACGTCGGAATCATCGGCTTTGGCAAGATGGGCCAAATTCGAGCCAAGGCTGTCGAGGAAACGGGCACGGCGACGGTGGTTGCGGTTTACGATCCCACCCCTCCCGAAACCGCCTACGAGACGGTAGACGACCCCGAGAAGATCATCGCGCATCCAGACGTGGATGCGGTTTTCATCTGCACACCCAACTATCGCAACAAGGAGCTGACGATCGCGTCGCTAGAGGCGGGCAAGCACGTGTTCTGCGAGAAGCCACCCGCGTTCACTGCCAAAGAGGTGGAAGAGATTCGCGCGGTGGAGACAGCGTCCGGCAAGAAACTGATGTACGGCTTCAACCATCGCCATCACTCCAGCATCAAGGAAATGAAGCGACTGGTCGACTCGGGTGTGTACGGCAAGATTCTGTGGATGCGAGGTCGCTACGGAAAGAGCGTGGACCACACGTTTTTCAACGACTGGCGTTCAGACCGCAAGCTTTCGGGCGGCGGTATCTTGATCGACCAGGGCATCCACATGCTCGATCTGTTCCTGCACCTGGGCGGCAACTTCGACGAAATCTCTGCGATGGTGTCGAACCTCTATTGGCGGCTGGAAGACATCGAGGACAACGTCTTCGCCATCTTGCGCAACACGAAGACGGGCGTGGTCGCGTCACTTCATTCCACGATGACCCAGTGGCGACACCTATTCTCGATCGAAGTGTTCCTAGACTCAGGGTACATGGTGCTCAATGGCTTGAAGACATCGTCCGGGACGTACGGTCAGGAAGAGCTAGCGATTGCCAAGAACCGCACGAAGGCCCCCGCTGCGACGTGGGATGACGAAGAACGACGAATCTGGGACGTCGATTCGTCGTGGACTAGTGAGGTCTCGCAATTCTGCTCCGCGATCCTTCGCGGCGAACCAATCACGTCCGGAAACTCGAAGGACGCACTCGACGTCATGCGTCTGATCGACACGATCTACGAACACGACATGCACCGCTCCGAGAATCGCTTCAGTCGCTTGCAATGGACAGAGGGTGAGTAGACGAGGTTCGAGAGGAAAGCTCCATGTCAGTTGATTGGCTCGACGACTATTTCAACACCTACCGCGAACAGATCTTTCGCGACGACATCCGCGGGCGATTGATCGAAACGCGTGACCTGGCGATCGCTACGCGTGAAAAAGGCGCGAAGCTGATTTTCGCAGGCAACGGTGCCAGTGCCGCGATCGCCAGCCATTCTGCGTTGGACTTCACCAAGCAAGGCAAGGTGCGTTCAATCTGTTTCAGCGACAGCGCGTTGATCACTGCCTTTGCAAACGATTACGGCTACGAACAATACATCGCGCGAGCCTTGGAGTTCTACGCCGATCCTGACGACGTGGTCGTCCTGATCAGCAGCAGCGGTCGCTCACCGAACATCGTCGCGGCCGCGAACTACGCCAAGCAGGAGGGCCACCAGCTCGTCGGCTTCAGCGGATTTGGTGAGGAAAATCCACTCAACCAAACAGCAGATCTCAAGTTTTGCGTCCACAGCAAGGCGTACAACATCATCGAGTGCACCCACATGCTGTGGATCTGCGCGGTTATCGACTTGGTAATCGGCAAGGCCGAGTACGCGGTAGGTTGAGGGGCGTCGAACTCGACCGGTCTATAACATCCGGATACAAGAAGTTGCCTTG
>CBFGUG010000180.1:0-8585 GCA_965651905.1 uncultured bacterium
TCGGCTCACCAGGAACGGTAAGCGAACGGTCATTGACGTCGAAGTGCTCTGACGCGATCTGCAAGCCTTCAGTGCGTCATCATCCGCTCTGTCGCTCGCCGCTCCGAACATCGCGCCCCGATGGACAGCGCGAGTGCATGCGCTGCGCGGTAGTCTAGCTGTGCTGCGTCTGGCTGCGTGGCTGCGAGCAGATCCCCACGCATCACGAGAAGTTCCGGCAGATAAACACTCTCGTTGTGCTCCCGGGCGAAGGAGATGATCTCGTCTGCCAACGCTCGCGCTTCAGCCGTGTGCTCGGAAGCACGCAACGCGTCAATCAATACCAGTCCAACGAGCGTCGAGCAGGTCGCTACCTCGGTCATACGCCGGCGCAAGGCATCCAGCGCTGGCTTCAATGCGTCGAGTGTCAACGGGGTACGCTGCGCCTCCGCGAGTAGCGCGAATGCGTTTGCCTCCATCATCAATCCCAAGTCGAGGGCGGCCGCACGTACCGCATGGATAGCCTCTTCCTCGACGACCGGAAGAGGATCGCGCCTCAAATAGCGTAGTCGGGCGCGAACGACGTGCGCGAGAGCCTGCAGGATTGGGATTTTGATCTCGTCCGCGAGCCGCAAGGTTTCGATGGCTTCATCGAGTGCGCGGTCGGGTTCGCCGCTTGCCCAGCGCGCGCAGGCGAGATGACCCAGGGCCAGGGTTCGACCCAGGAGGTTGGGCTGGAAGATAGACTCCTCGCCTTCTTTGGGAGCGAGCCTTTCGAGCAGCTGTACGGCGCTACTCAGGTTACCGACGAAGAACGCTGTGTAGCCTCGAGAGAAGATGCCAGCGTGAAGCAGTATGGGGTCGATCGCCTGCGTAGACTCGATCTGCTCCAGCTCGGCGAACAGGGCGGGGCACGCGTCGTACTCCGCGATGATCATGTGGTAGTTGCACAGCTGCGTGATCGCCGCGTACAGCAGAGACGCATCATCTAGAGCACGAGCCAGCTCGACGGCTCGCGCGTAGGCCGCAAGTGGCTCACGACCAGCAAAGGTGGTGCGGAAAGAGTTGGAGCTCAACTGTTTGCACATGGTCACGAGAAGTCGAAACTCCAGTTCGTCGCGCTCACGTCCCGTAGGCAGTCGCGGTACTAGGTCCAGTGCGCGGTTGCAGAGACTGATGGCGTCGGACGAGGCATAACGTTCTGCCGCGTGCTGGCCTGCAGCGAGGTACGCCGGGACTGCACGCTCCGCATCTCCCGCGGCGTCGAAGTGTTTGGCGAGAAGGGGTGCCAGTTCATTTGCTCGAGGGTCTCGGAGCAATGCCTCGGCAACCAAGCGGTGCCAGCGCTGGCGGCGAGCGGGACTCGTGCGTTCGAAACACACCTCCTGAACTAGCGCGTGATTGAGCGCATAGCGATCGTTCGGCTCCGGGTGGATGAACAACGAGCGACGCGCCAGGGAGTCACAGGTATCATCGACTTCTTCCACAGGTAGCTCCAGCGCGGCGGCCACGAGGTGAGTCGAGAACTCCATCCCGACGATACTAGCAGTTTCGAGCACCCGTTGTTCTCTAGCCGAGAAACGGTCGAGCTGCATGTCGATGAGCTGCTTCACGCTCGCAGGTCGGTGAGCTTGGACTTCAGCGAGCGTGACCGTCAGCGTCCAACGACCATCGTGCAACGCGAGCATGCCGCGATCGCAGAGTTCATCGAGAAGAGCGACCATGAACAAGGGCGTGCCCCCCGTGATCTCGAGCACCAACTCGGTCCATTCAGTGGGCAGAGCGTGCCCTGGGAAACGCTGATCCACGAAGCTTTGCACAGAAGCGAGATCGATCTTCGGGACCTGAATCAACGCAGCGCCGTTACGGGCGACGAGCGAGCGTAACACCGGGTTCAGTGGGTGCTCCTGACTCTGGACTTCCGCGTGGCGTGTGGTGACGACGACTAGCAGCTTGGCGTGCTCCTGCCGCTGCCCGAGGCGAGACAACAGATCGATGGTGGCGACATCCGACCACTGCAGGTCCTCCAGCACGAGCACCAGCGGCTCTTGGGCGCACAGTGCTTCGATGGCTTCACTGAGCTCACGAAGCTGTCGCGTTTCATTGCTTCCCGCCGCACGGCGCGTGACCTCTGCGAGTTGCTCGTCGGTGGCGAGGTGCGGCACCTGAGCGACAAACGTCGGCGCGTGACGGATTAATGTCGCCAGTACCGTCGCTCCACGGTGTGAGCGTACTAGTCCAGTGAGCGCTTCGATGATGGCGAGGAAAGGTTCTGGAGTTCCATGCTGCTCGAAGCAGCAACCTTGCGCGACGTACGCGGCGCGCGCATCGAGACCCGCTAGGAACTTGCGTACGAGCGTGGTCTTGCCGATGCCAGGCTTGCCCGTTACGAAACACACCTGTCGCCGCCCAGAGCGCGCGCGGTCGAACGCCGTACGCAACATCGCGATTTGTTCGTCGCGGCCTACCACCAGTGGGTCCCCAACAGGCACTTCAGGGTCATCCGGTATCGGCCAGTCCTCGCGTAGCTCGGCGATGAAGCGATAACCCCGTCCAATTACGGTTTCTATCACGCCGTCCCCGAGTACCTGTCGCAGCTCGTGTAGGTGACTCCGCATCGAGCTGTCACTGACCACGGCACCTCGCCAGACTTGCTCGAGCAGTTCCTCGCGGGTGACGAGCTTCTTCGGGTGGGAAGCGAGGTAGCGCAGAATTGCGAAGGGCTTTCGCCGCAAGGTGAGTTGCTGGTTGCCGTTCCACAGCCGCTCTTGGTCGCGATCCAGGCGAAACGGGGGGAAGAACAGCACGTCCGGCGTTCTACTCCGGGGCCCAAAGCAAAGCGAGATGGGCGTTGGGAGCTCCCATCCAACGCGGATTGGACACCTCCGCCCAGATCCAACGGTGATCCAACGGCACTGGACGAGTGCGCTCGGCAAGGTAAGTGCCATGCAACCCCTTCGCCCCTTCGTCTGTGGCACCGACTTCAGTGAAGACGCCGAACAGGCGCTTCGACTCGCCGTTAGTTTCGCGCTCCTGGCGCAAGCTCGGGTCGTCGTGGTGCACGTGTGCCAGCTCGACGTCGCGAGCGCGGACGAGCTTCGACTGGCGCATTGCCAGGAAGCTCTGACCACCGTCGTTCAGAAGCATCGCCAGCATCATATCGACGTGACTGGGGTGCTGCGTAGCGGGACGCCCTGGGAGAAGCTCGACAACGTCGCCGCGGATGTGGGCGCTAGTCTGATCGTCGTGGGGAGCCGTGGTGCGGGTGAACGAAGTGCCGCGCTGGGTTCGGTTGCCGAGCACCTCCTGCGCTCTGCCAGTCGCCCAGTGCTGACCGTGCCCGGTGCTGACCGCACCAGTGCTGACTGTGAACAGTGATCTCAATCGCCTCGATAGCGAGGCGCATGAAGCCGAACCTCAATCAAAAGAAAAGGAACCTGACCATGAAGAACTGTAACTCCAACGTATCGATGAAGCCCATGACCCGCCAAACGCTTCGCGCAGCGCTCGCGGCTGCGTGTCTTGCTCTGCCCACTGTCGCCACGGCGCAGGAGACCGGAGAGGCAGCACAGGAGCCCGTGCCGAGCGCAGCTCGGCAGACCACGCACCTGGCCGTTCAGGACTCGGCGCAGCAAACAGCGTCCTCGAATGACTACCACTACGAGTCCGGCTGGAGTCTGAACCTGACGCCCGTCCTGCTGCTCGCGCACGGCGACTACCGCTTCGGCGGAGGTGGCGATCCCGAGCTGAAGTACACCGCGGACCTGGGACGGGTGCGGTTGAGCGCAGGTGCACGCGCAGGCGTCTACTACGCGAAGAACCTGTTCGGGGTGACCGCGATGCCGACGCTCCGCATAGCGATGCCGAGCGGTAATCTGGAGCCGTATGTTGCGTTCGGCATGGGCTACGGCTGGCTGCCGGACGTCAAACATTCGGACCTGGCGTCGATGTCTCGCGTCGGATTCGTCTACCACTTCAGCCAGAGGTTCGCCCTGGGATTGGAAGGCACGTTCCAGAAGATCGACAACTCGGACTTCAGCTTTCCGTCGGTGGGTTCGATGGCCTCCTTCGACCTCTGATGTTTGCTCAATGCTCAAAGGAGATAACCATGAACGCAACATCAGAGTTTCTCGTTCGCAGCCTGCTGATCGGTGCAGGTGCGACATTGACGATGGACGTGTGGAACGGCGCGCTCAAGCGCCTTGGCATCCCTTCGCTCAACTTTGCCTATCTTGGACGCTGGCTAGCACACTTGCCACGAGGGCAGTTCATTCACAGAAGCATCGCGAGCACTACTCGCGTTAGCGGTGAACGCTGGATCGGATGGGGGGCGCACTACTCGATCGGAGTTCTCTTCGCTGCGCTCCTGCTGGGCATGTTCGGGTTGCGCTGGGCGCATTCGCCCACGGTGGGTGAGGCCCTGTTCATCGGAACCATCACTGTGCTCGCTCCGTGGTTCTTGTTGCAACCCGGGTTGGGTGCCGGCATCGCTTCCTCCAAAACGAATGCGCCCGTGTTTAACGCTCTCAAGAGCCTTGTCTCACACACCGTGTTCGGCTTCGGCCTTTTCCTCTCCGCGCGCGCCACGGCGTTGCTCGCCTCTTTCATCAACTGACGAGCCACAAAGGAACTGTCATGAAGACTAGAAACACAGCCAGCCGTCCGCTCTCCAAAGCAGATTTCAAGATTCCTGCGCTGCTCGTCCTGCTCAGTATCGTTCCGCTGCTGGGAGGAATCGCCCGCTTCTCGAGCATGTCGCCCGGCGCCGCCGTCACCGTCGAAAACGCCAGATTCATCAATTCACCCATCCCCATCGTCCTCCACATCGCCAGTGCCTCCCTGTACTCCATCTTAGGAGCGTTCCTATTCTCAAAGGTGTTTCGCCTTCGGTGGCCCGGTCTGCATCGCCACGCCGGGAGATGGCTTGCTGCGTGCGGAATAGTAGCGGGAGCAACTGGTCTGTGGATGACAGTGGTGTTCGATATCCCTGTTCACCACCAGGGGCCACTGCTCTACGGCGTCCGCGTCCTAGTGGGCACGGCAATGATAGCCTCGATCGTGATCGCCTGGCGAAGCATCCTACGTCGCGACGTCACCCGACACGAGGCTTACATGATCCGAGCGTACGCACTGGGCCAAGGCGCTGGTACCCAAGTGCTCGTCCTATTGCCATGGATGCTGGTCAGCGGCCAATCGGGTGGAATAGTCAGAGACTTGCTCATGACACTGTCGTGGGTGATCAATATCGTGATCGCGGAGGTCATCATCGCGCGCAGGGGACCGACTAGTGTCGCTAGAGGAGCAGCGAGCCTCGCTCGTGTGGACGGTCCAGCGATCGTTCCCGAGCAGGCGTAGAACTTCGGCAACGCTGCAAGGTATACTGGTTTGGTGCGAGCGGCGAAGTACGGGCGAGCCATTGCGGACGAAGTCAGCCGCAATGGCGCGACGCTCGTACGACGATGGTCCGCCGCTCCGAGTCATGACCTGGGTGCGCAAGAGACTTCGACAACGGTGCAGCGGGTTGTTCGTGGCTGGCGTAGGAGCCGACCGCTCGATCATCTGGATGATTTCAGCGCATTCAGACCTCGAGTACACGTTGGGGATTGTCCACACGAGCGGTTGATCCTCAAACCGAAACGGAAGTTCGACGGGCATCACGCTAAGTCTGGCACACTCTGCGCTCGCGCTGCGTCGCAGCACGACCGCCCGAGAACGCTCCGTATGCGCCACGTGACCCGCTGGATTGCGAGAGCGCGAAGTCGAACCGAACGCTCAGCCGCGCGTACGGTCGCGACTAAGCTTCGTCGTAAGCTCGCTCGAGTTCCGCCACGTCGAGCTTCACCATCGTCATCATGGCTTCCATCACAGCGTTCACCTTCTTTGGATCTTCGTCGCGGATCAGCTCGGTGAATCGTCGTGGGACAATTTGCCAGGAGAGGCCGAAGGGGTCCTTGATCCAACCGCATTGCGTGGGGGGCGCGCCCGCTTTCACGAGCTTGTCCCAGTATTCGTCGACTTCGGCTTGATCCGCACAGTCTACGTAAAGTGAGATCCCCTCGGAGAAGCTGAAGTAGGAACCCCCGTTGTAGCCCATGAAGAATTGACCGCCAACGATGAACTCGGCGGAGTTGATCGGACCGTCCTTGCCCGAGCGGGCCACGTTGCGTACCTCTGAGTTCGGGAACGTCGCGGTGTAGAACTCGATCGCTGCTTCGAGCTGGTCGTTGAACATGAGAAACGGTGTCACTTTGTTCATGAGAGGTCTCCTGTATGCGAGCAATGCTCCCGTCCGCATAGCGAATTCGGGCTCGGCCGCGTAGGGCAATCGCCAGTCCGCAGCAGGTCGCTAGATTACCAGAAGGTTGCCTCACGAGTATCGCACTTCGTGATTCCGAGTGTGCGCGCTGTCACAAGGCGAGGAAGTATCCGGTAGATACGATTCCCGGTAGCTCCACGATCAATCTCTCCGAGAAAGTGTAGCCGAAGCGTGGTCGTCAACGCACGACCGCTGCCTACGGGGAAGCGTTGGGGGACCGCGTCGTATGCTTCGCTTTTTCGCGTCGCGGCCAGAGCGCGTAAGCGAACACAGGGGCGAACAGTACGAGTTCGGTCAGTGCAACCCAAAGCCCAGCGTTCGAGAAGAATTGCGGCCCGATCGGTGCGACGGGGATGGGACTCCATGGGGCGAAGTAACGCTGAGCGCTGAAGGGCCAAAACAGGGCACAGCCCAGACCGCCATCGGTGAGCATATCGAGCAACGGATGACTGACGAACACGGCGCCTGCGATCCAAGCGGTACGTTTCGCGTTTAGCCCCAGCAGTTTTGCGACGACGCCGGTCAGTGCGCCGAGGAAGAGGGAAAAGGCGATCGAATGGGTGGCGCCGCGGTGTCCCCAAGTATCGGCGTATTGAATCCCGAATCGGAAACCCAGCACATCCCCATCAGGCAGCATCGACAGGAACGACCACATCACCATTGAACCAAAGAACGACCAACGCGTCAGCTGTCCTCGACGATAGAATCGCGATGCCGCCATGCCGATCGCGATGTGTCCGATGCTTGCCATGCTGTGACCGCCGCTCGCCACAACGCGCAGCCCTGTCGAGCGATTCCGATTTCCTTCGCCGCTCGACGGAGTTGGAACTGCCCCAAACCGAAACGCTCAGCGGGGGCAATCGGCGCCGTCTTCAACCTCACACGTGTCCGTTTCGTAATTCCAGCACCCGCCGCCATCCAAGCACGCATCAATTGCAACGAACCTGCGTAGCCACCACCCCGCCCAAGCGAGCAGTACTGCGAGTGCTAAGACCCACAAGCACGTCCTAGCTCGCAAGGTTACTTTCACTTCGACCTAGTCGGATACCACGGCGCAGATGTTGGCGAAGCCACCAGAGGGGAAGCGCGACAACGGCAAGACCCGCAAGCCACCAGAGATGGGACTCGTAGGGGCCATCCGTGAAGAAGTACCACAGCTGAACGGCAAGCAGCGCGGAAGCCACTACCGCCAGCGCCGCGGTGACATGTGATCGCCAACCCGGGTGAACGGGTTGCTTCTTCAGCAAGAATGACAGCACGTACACGCTGACCAAGATCAAGGCATGGACACCTCGAGCGGACCATCCGAGTCGAGGTCCTAGGTACGCGGCCAGGTCGAGCGTTTCGCAAGCGTAGCCATCCAACCAACACAGCTCCTGACGCAGTTGACGGGCCCTCTGGCGGTCCTGGGTTACTCCGAGGCCACTGTCGTAGGCTTCCGCGACGGCCGTGCATGCGGCACTGAACGTCGAGAACGCCTGGGGTCGTTGGCGATGTCTGTCGCACTCAGCCATGAGCAGTCGGGCGCCCTCCTCAGGTTCAGCGGAGTCCACGAGGCCGAAGAGCAGCGCGAGCCCTACGTGGTAACAAGCCTCGGGTACGGCAAGGTCACAGGCGTGCCTGTAGACGGGGAACGCCTCGTTCGTCGCTAGGCGAAATTGAGCTTGTGAGCTCAGGTTCGGGCTCGCGTTCATAACGGACGATGTCTCGACTAGGTTTGCTTTCTTGTAGCAGGCATAGGCAAAGCCATCGCTGCACGCTGCAGTCAGAGTGCGTGCGCCATTCTCGTCGCCAGGCCGGACGTTGGTCGATAGCGCGAGATACCCACACGCCTTGTCGTGTCCCAACCGACAGCTGCGCTCCCAGTACTTCCACGCGCGTGTGATGTCGTTGGTTTCTGGCACGGGCCCGCACCAGGGTGGCCCGTGCGCCGTGGCCCCGAGCCAGGCGCAGCTGTCGGCGTCGCCCTTCGCGCACTCAGACTCCTTGCTCGGAAGTAGTTGCGCTAGCTCCTCGATGTTGCATTCAGTCGTCGAGTTCGCTTGCGAACATCCGCACGTGGACACCACAAATAGGATAGACAGCCCAAGCCTGTGTCGCCCCACACACCGAGCGTAGCGGGTGGGGGCGGGCTGGTCGAGGACTGATGACCTCCAACGCTACGCCATACGATTCACGAGCGCCCATGGAGCACAGCCCAGCTCAACGTGAGCCCGACCAACGCACGTGCCCTCGCCTACTATCGCAAGCATGGATGGTTGAATCGCGGTCTGCGGCCGGGACGCGACGA
>CBFGUG010000181.1:0-8101 GCA_965651905.1 uncultured bacterium
GCCGCTAGCACACGCCTACGCGCTGCGTATAGATGGGGGCCGTGCAGCGGTTACAGTTGATGTCGGCGCTGCCGCAGTATCGGGAGGATGTCCACTCCCAGACGTTGCCGGCCAGGTCATAGTGCCCGCCTTCAGACTGCTGATAGCTTGCGACCTTGCAGGGCGCGGCACGTTTCCCTTTGAATCCGCTCCAACACAACTGATCCGTTGGAGTTTCGCCTCCCCACGCGTAGAGGTAGCTTCGCTTCCCGCGCGTGGCGAACTCCCATTCGTACTCCGTTGGCAACCGCTTCCCCGCCCAGCGACAGAACTTGTGCGCATCGTTGACGGTCAGACAATTGATGGGGTAGTCGCCATATGAACCGCTGCCCCAAGTGCATCCGACTCCCGTTGCGGGTGCGTCACAAGCTCCGTCGCTAACACACGACGCGTAGTGGCTGACACTCACCTCGGTCTGGTCGAGCCAGAACTTCTCCATCTCATAGGTGCCCAGCCGCCCGGTGCTGAGTCGTTCATCGGGCCCCCCTTCCAAGGAGCCCATCTCAAACGTCCCCGCGGGGACGAGAACGAGTCTGGGGCCGCGACCTGTGCTTGCAGTACGTGGCCGCGGCTGGGTACGAACCACCTTTGCGACGCACCCCAGTTCCGCTTGGTAGGTGTGTCCCTCTGGGCACGATGTTTCGACCTTGCCCTTGCAGTGCTGGCCGTCCCACTGAGTGCCTGCGGGACAACCTACCGCGGTGGTCACACACTGAGCGTCGTCATTTAGTTCAGTTCCCGCCGGGCAGATCGCTTCGCCGACGCCCTCAATCGCTCTTAGACCAACGCGCAACGGTATGTTGCAGAGGGGCTGTTGTGATCCGTTCTGCAACGCAGCCTGGCACTGGGCAGGATCTCCTTCGCGCGCAATGGTCTTCACCGACGAGCTGTGCTTAGCCCCACCGCCCGCGTCGAAGAAGCTCGCAGAAGCCTCTAGCGTCGACTCAGATCCAGAGACCATGGCGAACCCGCCCAAAAACACGCGACTTACGACGTGGGTCGCTCTTTGGCAGTCCACTCCCTTGAGATCCGACGGCCGATAGACCCGGACGGGCGGGAGCCGCGCAATACCCGCCAGCATGTAGTCTGTGCGCAAGGCTTGGTCGTCACTGACGTTTCCGGCGAGGTTCGCTGCGCCCACTGGCAATTCTGCGAAGAGCTCTCCTTGGTTGCGAGCAAATTTCGTTTCCGTTCGAGGATGCGGCGTGAAGTCGTAGCTACCTTCAGCAGCACAATCCAACAGTTCGAGCTCCACGTTACATCCGTCGACTTGATACCGAACGACCACGGCGCCGTCCTTACGCATTGAGCTGAGCAGGGCGCGTGACTCTGCTTCCCAACCCATCAAGTCTGGTTCATCGTCTGCTCCCAAGTTCGAGCACCCCGGCGCAAGTTCTGCCTTCGCCACCGGCGGCGCCGGTGGCGGAGCGGACATCCAATCTGCGGAGCACGACGCAGCAATCGCAGCTGCTGCGAACCAAGGTGTCAGTACTGAGGAGTGGCGCAAAGCCAGCCAAGTCTGCGGGATAAGGACGGCGTTCGCAAGTGACCGGTAGCCCACGGAACGCACATGACAACATGTAGTGGCACAGGGGGCACCCTGTCGGCTTCCATCGCACCAGCGCGCACTGAGTTAACTCAAACTCTATTGCATCTCATCGCGAGTTGCTAGGCTTGGGGAAGCATGGGGAGCACAAGGCGATTGAGTCTTCCTGTTGGCGCGCAGGGGCTGCCGACCAGTCTTCTGCTGATCGCGCTTACCGTCGTGATCTGTTCCTGTACTTGGGGCTCGAAGCGTCAGCCCCACGCTACCCCTCAACCGCCGTCGACGACTGCGAGTGACACGAGCGCGCCACTGACATCCCCCTCAGCAGGATACACTTCGGCACCTGGCGCGTATCCGGTGGCTGGCTTTCAGCCCGTGTTTCTGCCTCCACCTGCAATCCCGCTGCCCCAATTCGCGCTAGGCGTGCAGCGTCCCGTGAACGTCGGCGCGGTGTTTGGGTTGGCGTCGACCCCAGCGCCAGGCTCGTGTCCTCCATTCGAGGCTGCTCCGGGCGTTTGGGTTTCGTTGGATTGCGATCCTCAACCGCCGGTGCGTAATGCCAGGCGATTCGTTGCACCGCGAGGGTTGCGGGAGGGAGTGCTGCCTCTCAGCGTTGACCATCGTGCCAACCGCATGGTGGGGCCAATCAAAGACCAAGGACTGGCGGGAACGTGCACCGCATTCTCGCTGTCATCAACGATGGATGCAGCCCTTCGCAGGCTAGGCAAGCAAGACGTGATCTCGCCGCTTCACGTTTGGTCACGCTATCGGGTGCCCCGCATGGGCGAGGCCGGAGACGCGAACATAAACAGGGGCGTCACCGTGGAAGAGTCGTGGCCGTATGATCCCGCCAAAGCGTGTCGCTTAACGCAGCGTCGCGACCGGTCGTGCGAAGAGGGCTACGGTGTCCGCTCAAACAGCGCTGACGCGACACTCGAAGCTGAGGTCACTGCGGCGGACAACAGAGGCCGCTACGTCCTCGCCACCGTCGAAGAGCTGCAGTCGAAGCCTGGTAATCCGGAAGAGGTAGCTGCTGTCATCGCCGGCGGCGACAGTCTCTGGGTAGCTTTCGAAATCGACGCGAGAGCATGGCAACTTCGTGACGGCGACAACGTTGTGGACGACTACACGGCGGTCGAAGCTTCGGGACATGCAGTTGCGTTGAGCGGATACCGCACGGTCAACGGCGTGCGATACTTCCTCATCCACAATAGCTGGGGACCTCGGTGGGGTGAGAACGGGTACGCTTGGATCAGCGAGAACATGGTGCGTCGGCATATGATCTACGCGTATCGCATCGAGGTGCGTGATGCGTCAGTAGCGCCAGTGCCGCCACCAACTCCAGAACCGACGGGGTGTCCCACTGGCCAGGTGCGGGATCGAGTTTACGGCAACTGCAGTCCTGCGTGTCCAAGCGGCTCTGCTCCGGCGGCAGGATTCTGTCTACCGACTGTGCCGGGCTTCGGCCCACCGCCAACGCCTGGAAACCAACCCGCACCACCACCGCCTTCCAACGCGCGCTGTCCTTCGGGACAGGGGCCAGACATCTTCACTGGCCGTTGTGTACCGTACTGCCCGAACGGGTTGCCCGCGATCGGGGGGTTGTGTTTGTCAACCGCGAGATAGGGTGTCGTTTGGCCGGGCGGGTTTGATCCGCGCGTGGTCGTCGGTCAGTGGGTTGCCGTCGCGGACTTGTAGGGAACTGCGTCGAGCTGGCGTGGACGAGGCACGACCGCGCGCCTCGAAGCCCCGACCTCGTTCGACGTTACGGAGTGCGCCTTCGAAGAAGTGCGTTGAGCGCCAGTCACCTTCGGCGCCTGCCCCACCATAGCGCCATCAATGACAGCAGTGCGATGCTGCCGGCTGCACCCCTGGCCGGTGCATGCGGCGTTGCGTGATGGTGGCCGATCAGTGGGAAGCAGCAGACTTGCCGCTGTAAGCTACGGCTAGCCGGAACACGGCCCACAGCACTCCGGTCGCTGCGCTTGCGACCATCGCTAGGCCGAAGTCGGGCTGGAAGAGGCATATCGTGCTGAGGGGTGCACCGAGGACTGTGGGGACGAGCCTTAGTATGAGCCACGCTGCGCCGAGCGTGGTGAGCAGTGGGAACCACAGGCTGAACAAACCGAAGGCGCCCGATTTGGCTCGTATGCTGTCGCGGCGATGCCACGCCCAAACTACGCTGAGCAGGTAAACGACTGGCAGTAGGGTCATACTGATGAACAGGGCTTTCTGTGAAAATCGGGACCCCTCACCGCTGTAGTCGAGGCCCATGGCCTTGGCGGCGATGCCCGTGCGGAGCTGCGTCGTTTCCCCAAAGCCAACTCCGCTGCCGCCGTTGACCAGCACACTACTCCCTTCTTCTCCGCCGGGACCAGCGTGGCGAGTGTTTCGAAGCCGGGACTGGCCCCCGCGTGCCACACGCTGCCGTTGTCCGAATCGATGAACCAGCCAAAGCCATACGATGGAGACACGTGGCTCGCGGGACGCATCATTTCAGCTTTGCTCTCGGCGCTGACGATGTCGTCCTCGCCGTTCATCATCAAACGCATGTAGCGAGCCAGATCACTGGCGCTAGCGATGATACCGCCTTGCGGAGCCGTGCCGGGACTCGTCGGGCTGTCGGTGAGCGCTTGGTGCGTGCCGAACCATGATCTGTGTCCCGTTGCCATGGCGTCGTGCTGCTTGCCGTCAGCGACGTAGCTGTGATCCATACCGGCTGGCTCGAGGATGTGGCTTTCGACATAGGTGCCGTACTTCTGCCCGCTGACGACTTCGATGACGCGGCCGAGGATCTGATAGTTTGCGTTCGAGTACTCCCACTTTTTGCCACGCTGGTAGGCGGGGACCACGTGCGCGAGTCGATCGACTCGGCTTGCAAGGTCATCGTGCTCGCTGCTGACGTCCCATTGCGAGGCGTTTCCCTGCAGCGTTGAAAAGCCGCTCGTGTGGCTGAGCAGTTGCCGGATTGTCGTCGTGCCGGCGCGGCGGTCCGAGAAAACGGCGAGGTAGCGCGAAAGCTCAGTATCCAGGCCGATCTTGCCAGCCTCCACCAGCTGCACGACGGCCAGCGCCGTAAAGCTCTTCGAGATCGAGCCAGTCACGAACGCGGTGTCTGGCGTGACTGCCTCGTCGCCGCCGAGTTCGAGAACGCCGCGCGCGCCCACGAGCTCGATCTCGCCATCGGAGACGACGGCGTAGGCCAGGCCAGGCACGCCTGCCGCGGGCATCTCCCTATCGATGAAAGCTTCAATCGATTCCGCACCTGCACTTGCATTCGGTACGACGCTGAGGAAAGCCACAACGCTGAGGGCAGCCACAAGTAGTGAAATCAAAACGAACCATCGCATCATCCGTCGCCAGTTGGAACGTTCGCGGACATACCACGGACGACTTGCGAGGCCAGCCCCTGGCCACGACTATCTGCGCGCGAGTCAGCAGCAATCTACGGTGGGCCGACGCCACAGGTCGCTACGCATGGACAAATAGGAAACGGCGGCCGCACCGTTTGGTGCGACCGCCGTTCGTTTCAAAACCCAAAAACACAACAACAAGGAACTAATCTCGAATCAGGCTGTGGCTTGCACCTCCTCGTCAGTCGCCGGAAGGTTGTCGCTCGACACATCGGTGTTCGAACTCGGATCATCGACGTTCGAGCTGTCGGCGGAGTCTTGAAGATCGGGTTCGGGGATTTCGACGCTGTCGTCGGGGGTGGTGGTGGCGTCTGCCGTGCGGCGGGTGAGCAGGAGGGCGCGGTAGTCGCGGTGACGGCGACCGACGATGCGACCCAGGGCGCGGCGGTAGGCGACGGCTTTGGCGGCGAGTTCGATGCCGAGCTCGCGAGTCTTGCTGCGTTGCTCTTGTTCTTCGGCGAGGCCGTCTTTGAGCAGCTCGAGGGCGGCGCTGGCGGCTTGGATGTGAGCATCGAGATCGGCCAGTGCAGCGTCGGCGCCCTCTATGGGGTTTGCGGCGTGCGCCACGCTGATGTCGTGGTGCATTTGGCGGGCGGCGCGGATGACTTCGTCGTCGGTGGTGCGCAGGGGCTTCCAATCTTCCGGATCGTAGCCGGTGATGTCGTAGGCGAACACCACGCCCCAGTCGGCGGCGCTGGCGGACAGTTCGTTGCAGCGCTCGCGACTGTCTAGCTTGCGACCTTCGTTGATGCGGTCGAGATGTAACACTTGATCGTGACTGGCGGCGAAACGACGGGCCACGTCGAGCAGACGTGTACCGGGGACGGTAACCTGTGGGCTGCGCTCGGCGTGCCTCGCCACGATGCGAGCGATGGATTCGGTCATCGTGCGGAGCACGTACAGGGGAGTTCGGGGTCGGTCTTCTGAGATTGCCATTGGGCGGCCTTCTTTCTGAGTAGCGTCCAACTTGGACGGTGTTTACTTTTTCCAGTGCTCACCGAGCTCGAACCTTCGAACCAATCTTCGAACCACAGTGAGGCGCTTGCACGGCCTTGGAGCAGCTAGCGTGCCAACGGCTGCGCCCTACCCCGCGCACCTCGTGCGAGAGCGCCGTTCGAGCGGCGTGGGTGCTCACTTTCGCGTTGACGGGTGCCTGGGGACCGCCGCCGAGTGCGAACCAGACCGAACCAGCTCGAACCGCGCCCACTGCGGACCGAACCAGCGCAAACCGAATCAGCACGAGCCGAACCTGCGCGGAGCCAGCGGCTTTCCTGCCTGCGACTTCGAACGATACGCGTAACCGCCTGAATACACTCGATTCCACCGCTGTTCCGCGGGCGTTTGCACTTCGCCGACGGGCGTTTGCAGTTGTCGGAAAGGCGTTTGCAGTTCGCCGACGGGCGTTTGCACCTGGCTTGATTGAATGCGCAGCTGACGTGGGTGGTGTTGCACTTGCGGAGAGATCATGCGCAGCAGCTCGGAGACCGTTCGCAGTTGACTCCGTTCACTGCGCAGGAGAGACGTGCCCCCTTTGCAGGTGTGGCGGTTGGGGTTGCAGTGACGAAGATCGCCGTCACACGGCGTGAGGGCCGATGTTCACCTGGGCCGAGTCATCTTGCAGTGGGTCGGCGTGCGTTGCGCGCGCCCGTCGAGTCTCTGCGCAGTTCGGTGGTGTCGCTGTGCAGTCGGGCGGAGTGCCTCTTGCGTTTGTGTGGAGTCGCTGCGCAGTTGGTGAGCGTGCCTTGTGCGGTCGCTTCGAGTCGATGTGCAGTTGGTCAGCATGCCTTCTGCGGGACCTTCGAGTCCCTGCACAGTTCACTGGTGTCGCTGCGTAGTTCGGGGGTGTCCTCTTGCGATTGCGTGAAGTCACTGCGCAGTTGGGTGATGTCGCAGCGCAGGGCGGCGGAATCGACGCGCAAGTCGAGGGGTAGCGGTTGCACGTGTTTGGGTTCGCTGCGCAGGGCGGCGGCAGCCATGTGCAGGTGCTGGGTGCCGGCTCGCAGAGCGGCACCCATGTTGCAAGTCAGCGATCGTCAGGGTTAGGGCACCATGGATCTCGGGGGGCGGGCGAAGCCTCCTCTGGACACTCGCAGTTGATGCTGCGCTGAGACTCGAAGCGAGCACCGTTCCAGCGGTAGACCGTCATCGTGCCGGCGAGCCCGCCACATCCACCTCGCGACCACGCGCCGACGTCGCTGACGCCTAGATTGCCGGTTGGCTCTACCCAGACGTAGTTTGCGAACATGGTCCCGGCGTAGTGCGGGCATGAGTCTCCTGATAGATAGAGCGTGAATTCGCAGTTGCTGCCACAGTCGACCCCAAGCAGCGTCTCGGGTTGTCCGTCGCCATCGACGTCGGCAAGCGATTCACTCTGAACTTCGTCTGCGTGAACTCGACGTTCTCCGTCAAGACGCGCTGAAAAGTCGTGGACCGGGTCGGTGATGCAATGGCTGGCTCCTTCGTGCGGAGTTGCCCGCGACGCCTCCGCCACTGACCGTCGGGTGGGCCTCCGCTCACTTTCGGCTGCTGTAGGGTCGTCATTCGTGGCGAAGCTTGGCTTTTTGCCGCCAACCGTTCGACAATGCAAAGCCGTGCAAAGCGAGCACACGATCACGAGCCCCGTAAGCGACCTACCCATCGTTGGCCAACGGATAGCATCTAGCTGTGCTCGACGCGAGGTGACACCGCGTGCCCGCGTACCTCGCCCCAACACCCAGACTCAGCCATGAAAAAACACCGCATCTACACGATGAGCTTCAGTAGCGTTTACCCGCACTACGTCGCGAAAGCCGAGAAGAAGGGCCGAACGAAGGCCGAGGTGGACGAGATCATTCGTTGGTTGACGGGGTACACGCAGCGCAAACTCGATGCGCAGCTGCGCAAGCAAGTGGACGTCGAGACGTTCTTCGCGCAAGCCCCCGCGATGAACCCGTCGCGTGCGCTGATCAAGGGCGTGGTGTGCGGCGTGCGGGTCGAAGAGATCGAGGAAGAGACGATGCGCGAGATCCGTTACCTGGACAAGTTGATCGACGAGCTTGCGAAGGGCAAGACGATGGAGAAGATCTTGCGCGCGTAGGTGTGCGGAGTCCGTCTGCTGAGCTTT
>CBFGUG010000182.1:0-7387 GCA_965651905.1 uncultured bacterium
CTAGGCACGCCCCGAGCGCAGCCTCCCAAACGCAACTAGACAACACTCGGCGACGAAACGGCATCAATGAGACAAAACAGGCGAGATACGACGGTATGCAGGGTGATCTTCTCGACGATTTAGGCGTGAAACGACCCTAACCAGGGTTCAGATCTAGACGTTTTAGTCGAGAAGGAACGGTACCAGCGTTCGTTTCGCGACAGTTTGTACGGAACCTAACGGCTTATTGGGTCACTACTCGCCAAAATCGTCTCGATAGCAACCCTACTTACCGTTCATTCGCGACTAAATCGTTCTCTATCGAACGCTGGGTACCGTTCCATCTCGCCTAAAACGTCGGGAAGGCAACGGTGGGAGCGTTCGGAACTCGACAGAAAAGTGTGGGCTAGGGGGCGGGGAGGGTTTGGGTCGGGAGAAGCTGCGGTGGTTGTTCCTATGGCGAGCCGCACTTGCGAATTTGTCGACGCCGGGACAGCGAATCACTGGCGCAGTTGAAAGCGCCCCGAATGACCCAGACGCGGGTTGGAGGAGCTGCGGGGAACAGCTCCTGCTCGTCTTCGCCAGCTTGGACGTGAGATGAGTCGATGCCGAGGCGGCACGTTGACGTCTCCAGCTAGCTACAGCCCCGTACCCTGGCGGCCGAGCGCTAGCGTCAAGCCGGTTGTTTAGGTCTGTCCCTCTAAGGCAATGAACTAAATCCTTCGAGAAAGGGTTCGCTGGGGGGTTCGCAGGGCAGGCGTCTACAGGATACTCCAGCTGCATCCTTGTCATCTGATACCGCAATCACCAGCCCACCGCGTCGACGTACACTGGACCGGAGTATGACCCACTCAAGTAGAACTTCACGCCTAATCGATTGAGAGGGAGTGCAGCTCCCGGGGGAACCGTGACCGTCAACGTCTGCCAGCTGCCCTTTGGGACGCCCGCGACGTAGCCGTCCGCCCAGGTCCAGTTCCCATCGAGCACGTAGGGGGACACGGCGAATATCGGCGCGCTCGTCGGTACGAAGACACGTAGGGTAATGGTCGAGCCCGCGGGCGGTGAGTTTGCAGGCGCTACCGAAATCGCGGGATCACCAGATCCGTTAATCGTCAGCGCGAGGGATTTCGTGCCATCATACGCTTTCGCCGGGCTTGCCGCGGCTGTGGTGCCAGGAGCGCTGATGTTCGTCCAGCCCATGGTGTTCATCTCGAAGCTGTACACCGGAGGACTTTGGCACACGTTCCCGACGCACGAACCGCTTGCGCAGTCACTTGCCACTTCACAGCTCTTCCCGTTGACGCAGGGTGCGCAACTTCCGCCACCACAGTCGACGTCAGTTTCAGACTCGTTCTGTGTCAGGTCGGAACAATGACCGCTGGTCGTGCAGTCCACCGCCACCTTGTCGAGCAACAGATTGCGATCGTTTCCGCTGCCTCCGTTGAAGTCATTGTCAAACTCTAGTCGGATTTCCACGTCTGCGCCGGACGCCACGACCGGCACGGGATACGTGTCCCAATTTGGTGAGTCGACGAAGAAGTCGTCGACAAGCACACCGTCAACGAGGACTCGCATGTGAGGCCAAATGCCGCCACCCTGTTCGCCTTTGGCAGTAACCCACAGCGTACCTGGGCCCGCAGTGAAGTCATGATACGTCTTGATGTAGCCGTTGGACCACAGGTTCCAGCCGCCCGTCGTGCTTCCTCCAGCAGATGCTGTCATGGCTTCAGCTTCGTACGTCGCAGCAGCACAGACAGAGTCTGGAACGTTCTCACACATTAGGAACGTGTTGTTGCCCGTTCCGCCGTCACACTGGTCGTGAAGGCCACCCCCATTCAGTGAGTCGTCTCCCGCACCGCCGTACAACAGGTCGTCTCCGCTGTCCCCATATAGCGCGTCGTCGTGGTTGTCCCCGCGCAGCGTGTCTTGCCCCTGGCCACCTGACAGAACATCGTTGCCATCTCCACCCCAAATGTTGTCGTCACCATCGTTGCCGTGCAGCACATCGTCACCGACGTCACCCCGCAACGTGTCCTGTCCGCTTCCGCCGGAAACAAAGTCGTTCCCACTACCCCCGTCGATCGTATCGTTGCCGTGGCCCCCACTGAGGATGTCGTCCCCTCCGTTGCCATTGATGGTATCTTGCGCGCCGAGCCCAAGGATACAGTCCGTACCTGGCGTACCGTTGAGGACGTCGTTGTTCGGTGTGCCCAGGATCACATTGGCTCCCGTTGGACAACACGCGGGATTGTCGCCGAGGTCGACGACCACACGCTGCTCAGCTTCCGCGTAGTTGCCTGAGGTGTCTTCGACGCGCCACGTGACCACGTTGATGCCGGCCTTGAAGGTAGCGGGGGCGTCGTTCGTCACGCTGAGCGTGCCTCCGCACGAGTCCGACACGGTCGGTTGTCCGAGCGCGACCGCTCCACACGTGGCTGCAAAGGCCGTCGTCGGAGGGACAATCAACGGATCTGTGGTGTCTACCACGGTGACCTGCGTCTCGTCTGAATCAGATGCAGTCCCTTGCGTGATGGTCAGTGTCGCGGTGTGCGTGCCGAGCGGGAAGTTGCCGAAAGTTGCCGCCTCGTCGGGGTCGCTCAGTGTTACACTCGACGTCCACTCGTACCCGTCGAGCGGTGGAGACGGAGTGCCCGAGTTCGAGCCGTCGAGCATGACGAGCGCTTTGCCGTCCCCATCGCACTCAGCGATCTGATCTGGCCCCGCGTCAGCGACGAGCGAGTTGTCATCGCAGACGTCGCCGATGCCGTCATCGTCGAAGTCGGCTTGATCGGCGTTCGCATCGTTCGGGCAGTTGTCGCTTGACGACGCCACACCATCGCCGTCCGGATCGATCACCACGGGGACGTTCGGATCCGTTGGATCAGGATCGAGTCCATCGATCAGATCGTCGGTATCGTCGTCGGCGTCCCATACGGCGGGCAACCCATCTCCATCGGTGTCGACGTCGGGCTCTAGTTCATTCGGAATGCCGTCACCGTCCGCGTCGTCGCCGAAGCGTGACCCAACTGGGGGCAACGGCGGCGCCTCCGCCAAGTTCATGTAAAAGTGGCTAGATGCCTTGCGGACGAAAGATCGGGGCGCAATCGTGTCGTTGCGCGGCGCTTGGTCGAAAATACCCTCGCCGGGGTCGAACGTGGCCTCCTCCCCGACTTCGCACGTCGCGACGACGCGGTACAGGCCACGACCACGCAGCTCGGACGCTGGGAATGTTCCGCGGTAACCCCGTGCGCTTTCATCGTATTCGAGCGGAACGATCACGTCCGTGTGATCGGGGCGCAGCACACGGGCCGTCATCTGCATCCCCGTTGCGATCGTCAGATCATCGCTGGCGGTTCCGACGATGGTAACCGAGTCCCCGGGGTTCGCGAAACGGCGGTCCACCCCGACTTGACAGGTGATTCCGGGATTGTCGACGAACGCGGACACGGCGGTGTCTGGCTCGGGTGAATACTGGTACGACACCAGCCTCCACGGACCCGCCGCTGGGGTCTTCACCCGCAGCAGCGCCCAAAAATGCGGATCCTGAACGACGGTGACTCGTGTTGGATCCTGCAGATCGACCAACCCTCCCTGCTCGTCGTACAACTCTATCGCAGCTAGCCACCCGACGTCAGGGGTCAGCGCCGTCGCTGACGCCAGCACCACGAGCTCGTCGGAGCCCGCCTCGACTTGGATGTCGTGGGAGAAGGAATAGTAGGTCTGGTCACCGTCCAACCACTCCTCCAGCTCGTAGTCGTCCGTGTGATGATGAGCCAGGGCTTGACCTTGCTGCCGCACCGCCGCTTCGAAGAACAGGGGCGGCAAGTCCACGGGGTCTTGTGCGTCGAGCAACGCGCCTCCCGTGTCTTCCGCCAGCTTGGCCAGCTGCACGCGATCGGCGTCCTGCCCCGCGGGAACCGTGTAGACGCGGATGTCCGTCGCGGGGTCGTCCATGATCTCTCTTGCCTTCACTTCCGGATCGATGGAGCTCAACCCAAGCTGAAACGCCGTTTCTTCGCCGTCGCTGAGCAAGATGATGGACTGCAGCTTGCCTTGAGCGTCGGGCGTGAACAAGCCGTGTGCCGCTTCGAGCGCCTCGCCGATCGCTGTAGCGCCGTCGGGATCCGGATCGCCCACGACGGCGTTCAGCTCGGCGGGCGTCACCTCCGCGCTGGGATCCGTGACGGTCTGAACCAGGCTGCGCAAGGTGCTACCACTGGCGGGCTCTGCAACCTCGGCAGCGTGGTTGAACCAAACGATGCCGACCTTGCTCGGATCCGTGTCCGTCGCGTGCATCTGCAACACGGCACGCGCCGCAGACTTGGCAAAATCGAGACGTGTGCGCGGCGCAATCTTCGGCACCCCCGCCGCCATGCTACCCGAGTGGTCCAGCACCAGTACGATCTCGACGGGGCGATCCACCGTGAAGCTCGAGGGGAACTCCGGGTCGGGGCAGATCGTGGGATCGGTGATGGGATTCGGGGACGGAAGTTCATCCACGCCGTCGGGACGCACCGCCAAGCCGTACTCGGCTACGGCATTCGCAAACAGCTGCGTCCACTCGGGCTGCACGAAGAGGAACGGGTCGGTCAACACCTCGTTCGGATCGCCGGAGCCGTTTCGCCGCCGCCTGCACTCGTCTTTGAGCTGCTGGAAACTGTCCGCCGTCAGCTCGAAGCGCTCAGTGTCCCAGTTGAACGCAATGCGGCAGTAGGCGTCCGTGTCACCGGGGGTGCTAGTGCAGGTGAAGGTCTTGTTCACGGGGCCCAGCTGTGGAATGTCAGCCCCGTTCAGGCCGACTCCGTGGCGGGCGCCGGCGTTGATGACCGCCAGAGTGCTGCCGTCCGGCGCCACGTATGTCCCCTGCACTAGGTTGTCGATGTGCAAGCGCACGGTCTGAGCCGGCGCCCCGCTGTTGAACAGGCCTGTGGGCACAGCTAGCCGTCGCGGGTCGGTCGAGGCCGGATCCATGTGCGTCGCCACCTCCGTCTCGCTGCCGAGCACGAGCACGGGGAACTCGTCGGGCTGCGCCGGATCGTAGGGCTCGCCATTGACGCTCAGGATCGCCCCCGGTACGCCACCTGCTGCGGGAGCCCACTCGAGATCCCAAACCGCGAGCTGGTGGTAAGTCCCCGCGCTGCCCCCTTGGAAGTCCCCTGCGTCCACGCCGATGAGCAGCGTCGCCTCGGTTGCGCTGCGGCGAAGAAAATCGATGACCAGGGTGTGGTAAGCCCCAGTGTCGTCGAGGCTGCGGTCCCGTACCTGTGCGGTGTAGTGCTTGGAGCCCGGAACGCCTTCGAGATCGGTCCCGAGCCGTAAGTCGCCGGGCAAGGTGCACGCGGAGCGCTCGTACACGCAACCGACGCACAGCGCCTGACCACCCGAGAGCCCCAGGTCGGCGCAATCGATCACAGCACTCGCCGGATCGGCGTCGTCACATTCTTCGGAGCCCGAAACCAGCGCGTCCCCGCACGCGGGCGTGGCCAAGACACAAGCGCTGCGATCCCAGATGCAGTCGTTGCACGTCATGGCCTGGGTCAGATCGCCTGCGTCGCAAGGTGCGCTCGCGGCGACCGATGCCTCACACTCTTCGCCCGCAAAGAGGTCGAGATCGCCGTCCGCGCCGTCAGCGTCGCGGTGACACGTGTCCAGCCGATTGTAGTAGCCGCTGATGACGAGCTCGAGACCTGGGATAGGATCAGGGCAAGCGCTCAACAACGACCCCTTGCGCTCGTCGAACCCTGAGGCCACAGTCGAAAGCTCGGACATCAGCGTCGGGATCTCCGGGCAGCTGGTGAACGGCCCCACGGGGTACAGCGCCGGATCGCAGTCGGCGTCCGTGAGGCAATTCCTGTCGGTCCAATCGAGCGGGTTGGTCTGCCGCATCGTCAGGCCCGTCGCGGGGTCGGTGCAGACTTGACTGCTCGCCTGCTGCATGATCGAATGCCGCCGCTCGGAATCACTGTCGGGATCCAGCGGGTCGAAGAAGGGCAACTGCCGAGCTGCTAGATCGTGCCCGCGGGTGCTGCGGAAACGCCCACCGACGCCTTGCCCATCGAAGGCGGGGCCCTGGAAGTTCTCCGCCTCCGCGTACAAATCACCGAGCCCGAACACCATGTGTCCGAGTTCGTGCGCCAGCGTGTCCCCGGCCACGCTGGTGCCCGTGCGCGTCAGGGTATTGTCGGGGTCGTTCGGATCGGGCAGTGCGTTGTCCGGGTCCCAGATGTAGTCGAAGACGGCGATGTGGCCCCCCGATCCGATCGGAAAGCCGGAAGCGGAGAAGGCCCGCCCGGGTTGCGGGAACCACCAGATGTCGCCGCTATCTTGCTGCTCGTCCCCCACGGTGAAGTCGACGCGGCGCAAGCGGAAGTAGCCCTCGCTCGCGTCGCACAAGATGCGGTTCGCTCTGCGCAACTGCTCGACAGCCTGGTCCACCTGCGCTTGCAGGGGCGGCGCTCGAAAGTGAAAATCGATGTGAATGTCCCCGGGGCGCTCGGGCAGCCCACTAGGCGCGGTCGGCGGCGCGCAGACTTCGGTCGCCGGCGTGCGCGGGTCGTCGCAGCTGTCTTGCGAAGGATCGTCTAGGTCGACGATGATGCCTGGCGTGACGCGACCGGCAGACGCGGGTGCTGCTAGCGCGGTGAGCAAGACGGAGACAGCTCCCACGCGGGTCGTTCTCCTGATACAGCTAGGTGATGCAGCACCCGGGACTCGCGCCCCCGAGGCAGAGTCGTGTGTTGTTCGTCCCATTGGTCCGATGCTCCCCCTGATTCGAGTATGGGGCGCGAGTGTACAGTCCCTCGCGCCACCAGCACAAGCGCAAACGTGCAAGCATCGGCGCATGTCCTAGACGCGGTGCATCGCGTTCCGGTCGAAAGAACAAAGAACGCAGGGCGAACACCTTCTGCAGAAACTCCCAAGAAGCCCGATCGGACACGCTGCGTGGGCGAGGCTCCGACGACGCAAGCTCGGTTCCGAGTTGCAGAGCAACACCCTCGCCTCTACACTGCAAGCATGCATCGTCGGCGAGTGACATATCACGGAGCGAGCCCAACGCGCCTTCCGAACCGCGCGCTTCAGCTCGCAACGCTGGTCACTGCGAGCACACTCTTCTTCGGCGCGTGCAAAGCGTCGCCAGGCGGGGGCTCCGAACGCGACGCTGCAAGCACGGGAGGCGGCGCACGCGACACGGGTGCGCGTGACATGGGCGCTGCGGGCGGTGACGAAACGCCCGACTCGAGTCTGGACGCCGACGGCAGCAGCGCCGTTCATGACGGCAGCTCTGGCGCTGAGGCGCCTACTGCAACGGGCGGCGAAAGTCCGGTGGACTCGTCCGCTCCCAGCGCCACGGCAACGAGCGACGCCGCAGGCACCAGCAGTGCCGAACCCTCGACGACGGACGCCTCCA
>CBFGUG010000183.1:0-7381 GCA_965651905.1 uncultured bacterium
TGGCACGGAGGGTGCGCGTCAGCGCAGGCCCGGCCGCTGCGGGTTCGAGGAGACGAGGAGACGCGAGTGCAGCACGCCATCGTGCTGCCCAAGGAGCTCTCGAAAGGTTAAGCTCGCCCCGCTTTCGAGGCTTTGTCCTCGCCGCTCTCTGACAACCGAAGCGACCGTCGGCTGAGACCGCATCAGTCGCCGGTTCCCGAGTACTGGTTATGACGGGTTGACAGGTTGCGGCCCGACGGGTCGCATTCTCGGCAAGGCGCAGCAGGATTCACCCAAGGCATCAGGTCGCCTGGCTCCTCTCCCGGCTGCCCGCAGGGCTGCCCGCAGTGAGTGAACGCGCCTGACGCCGAGGTCGGGCTGCCCGAGGACAGAACGAGGGAGAGGCGGGCGCCTTTGGCGCCCGGGTGAGGGCCAATCCTGGTTGGGGAATAACGTCAAGACAGACGACGACACGCACGGGTTCTACGATCGAAGCCTCGGCGACGTCGATAACGGCGACGCCACGAAGCCGTACCAGTTGCTGTCCGCAAACAACAACGGCTCGGGGACAGCCGAAGACGAAATCAATCGCAACGGCCGTACCTAGTCGTACCGAGCGAGCTGTGCTCGCGTTGGTGGTACTCGTCTTCGACCCAGGCGGTGAAGGCGCGGTTGAGTGCATCGAGGCTGGACAGGTCGAGCTGTCGGGTCAGAAAGCACTCTCGCACGGTGCGTCCGATGTCAGTTCGGCGATGGAGCGATCAGAACTACGACCAGAGGGCGGAGTTCAACAAAGAGCACTGATGTGAATCTGGGCCGGTCTTGCCGCCTAAACTCGATCTGAGCTCTCGCCCGCCATCGGACCGGGGCGAAATTCTCGATCTGAGCTTCGGCGGGCTGCCGGCAGCCTCCACAAGCTCGATTTGAACTTTGCGAGGCCCTCTGACCCCCGGCGTGAGCTCGATTTGAACTTTGTTGGGGGTCTGACCCCTCACGCGAACTCGTAACGAACTTGTCGGGGCTCCCGTAGGCCTCCCAAAGGTCGTTTCGAGCTCGGCCTGGCCTACGGGGTCAAAACTTCAAACACCGGGCCGGAGTTTTTTGACTTCGAGGCGTTGGGAACGTCGCGACCGACTCGAAGTTTCGAAGTCACTTCACCCTGTCTGACTACGCGATCGAAAGTCCGCAACTCGGAGGAGCCGCGGTCGAACTGGCGGTCGTCGCGTGGGCGGTCTCCGCCCGCCCCGTCGAGAAGCGGCTCGTCGCCGCGGGCAAAGGGGGGTGGTAGAGTGAACGCCACGCAGTCCAAAGCCCGAGTCGAAGGCGGCCAGCTCGTCCTGAAGGAGCCCACGGATTTGCCGGAAGGCGAAGATGTGCAGCTTCAGATTGCGGACGAAGGCGACGAACTCGACGACGAGGAACGCGCGCGACTGCACGCGTCGCTCGAGTGAAGTGTTGCTCAGGCGAAGGCAGGAAAACCTATCCCTGCCTCTGAAGTCATGAGTAGACTCCGCTCTCGTCGATGACGGAGATCCACTTAAACGTCTTGCCCAGCAACTGCTGGACAGCACGACCGCGGCGAACGAGGTGGACGAAGTCCTTGATCGGGACGACGACATGACCGACGAAGGGCGGGCGTATGTGCACGAGCGAGTGATCGCTTCGATTCAGGGACGTCGAGCCGGAGCGCCGACGTACGACGCCAGCGACGTGATGGCCGAACTCGTCGCGAGGACGTGAAGGCCCTTGCGCGCCACGCGGCAACGCGCAGGCTCCCGGCGAGACACCCCAATCCGTCCCGAACACCGTTTGCTCCCCACCCCACCGAGCAGCTATCCTCCGCTGCTCCCATGACGAGCGAGCAAAAGCAACGAGCACTGCGAAGCATTCATGCCTTTGCACGAGCCGTCTCCGCGCCGCGCCTTTGGTGCGCCGGCGCGTTGCTTTTCTTTGCGCTCGCTTGGGGGTGTTCATCTTCGACGGTAGATGGGGGGACGCAGCCGGCGGAGTGTGAGGGGGATGAGCGCCGCGCTTGTTCGTTGGAGGGTTGTGGGGGGCTGCAGCGCTGTGACGGTGGAAGTTGGGGGGATTGTGAATGTGTGTCCTCGGCGGTGGGGCGTGCGTGTGAACGCGCGGCGGATTGTGAGCGCGACGAGGTGTGTTTCGACGCGGACTATTTGGGGGGCGAGCTGCCCGGGGGTATCTGTACGTTGCGCTGTGACGAGGATCCTGCGGCGTGTGAACGGCGGGACCCGCCGAGCGTGTGCGTCGTGACCGCCGAGGAAGGTGCGGGGCGCGATGGGGGCGACGCTGAAGCACACTGCTTGCCACAGTGTGAGTTGGGTGAAGCGGACGGCGACAAGTGTTACGGCCGTGAGAACATGGCGTGCGCCGAGGTGTCGGCCGACGCCGACGACGCGACGACCTCGAGCTTGCGACGCGCTGCCGACGTGGGCGACGGGTCACTTGCCGTGTGCCGTCCGCTGTGTAGCGCTGACGCGCAGTGTGGTTCGGGTGAATGTGATCCGCGAACTGGAGCCTGTGTGTCTTCGGTGAACGAGTTTCTGTTCGGCGGAGAGTGCGACCCAGACGAAGACGCCACGACCCAGTGCGCGGGCGTGTGCGTCGAAGTGGATGGCGTGGGGTTTTGCTCTCAGCGCTGCCGGTTGGGGAGCTTGGGGGATTGCGGCGCTTCGGGCGGATCGGACGCGCGCGGGCTGTGTCGTTTCCCCGAACGCGAACACGGCGCGGTGGGCGACGTCGGCTTCTGCTCGTTGTTGTGCGACTGCGACACGGACTGCGGCCACGCCGAAATGCAGTGTGAACCTTTCGCCTCCTCCACCCTCGAAGCACTCACAGGCGCGCTCGGCGTCTGCACCCCCTCGAACGGCACTACCGCACGAGTCGCTTGCAACCCCGACGACCCGGCAGCCGCGGACGCGGGAGCTATCGACGCCGGATCGCCGGAAGGTGGCCTCGCAGACTCGCCTCCACTAGACGCAGGTGGTCCAATCGACGAGGCAGGCGACGCCGCGTCGATCGAGTGAAGCCCCTGCCGAACCAAACCGATATCGCGAGCAGGCGGGCCCCTAGCTGGGGCACTGAAATCCCGTCGAGAAGCCGAGACGCGGCTCGTCGCCGTCGGCAACGGGGTGTGGTAGAGTCAGCGTCATGGACGCTTTGAAAGCCCGCGTCGTGAACGGTCGCCTAGTGATGAACGAGCCCACGGACTTGCCGGAAGGCGAGGAAGTGAACCTGGTCGTTGCCGACGATTGGGGGGAGATGAGCGAAGAGGAACGAGCGGAGTTGGATCGTGCCTTGGAAGAATCCATCGCTCAAGCCAAAGCTGGTCAACTGGTTGATGCAGAGGTGGTGATGGCTGAGTTACGATCGCGGCGTGCAGCTCCGGTTTACGCCAAAGGCAAGGGCACAGGCGAGTGAGGCAGACGCGTGGTGGCGAAAGCACCGCTCTGCCGTAGATCTGTTTGAAGAGGAGCTGAACGCAGCGCTGGAGCGAATTGCTCTGCACCCAACGATTCGTCAGCCGCACATCGTCGGAGGCAAAGAGGTGCGGCGCATCCAGATGCGCAAGACGCGCTACCACGTCTACTACACGGTGGATGAGGCGCAGCAGGAGATAGTGATTCACGCCGTCTGGGGAGCGGTGCGAGGCAAGCCGCCGCCGATTCGCTAGCTTCGAGCAGTACGAACGAGCGGGGGTGAGGAAGCTGAGGTGATCGCGAGCACCCGTCGCGAAACCGTCAGCCATCGACTCACGCAAAAATCTTCCCCTCCCCGAACGCGAACACGGTGCGGTGGGCGACGTCGGCTTCTGCTCGTTGTTGTGCGACTGCGACACAGACTGCGGCCACGCCGAGATGCTGTGTGAACCTTTCGCATCCTCCACGCTCGAAGCACTCACCGACGCGCTCGGCGTCTGCGCCCCCTCGAACGGCACAACCGCACGACTCGCTTGCGACACCGACGACCCAGCAGCAGCGGACGCAGGAGCCATCGACGCCGGATCGTCAGAAGGTGGCCTCGCAGACGCAGGGCCGTTGGACGCTGGCGTTTCCGTCGTTGAAGCTGGAGATGCCGCATCACCAGATTGACAGTGTAACTGTGCCGCAGCTAGCACGGGCGTCGGCGGCAGGCCGGATCTGTAACCGTTGGAATTTACACCATTCCACTTGGTTGCGGGGGGCGTTTGCAGTTGCCGGAAAGTGATTCGCAACTCGTCGGGAGGCGTTTGCACTTCTCGTCATCGGCTGCGCAGCTCGTTGGAGCCTGTTTGCAGTTCGCGTGATCGGGTACGCACCTCACTGGAGACAACTTGCACGTCGCGTGCCCCGATGCGCACGGCTGGCGAATCGCTGCGCAGTAGGACATGGGGCGTTTGCATGTCGCACGGCTGAATGTGCAAGGCGCGCGTAGCGTTGCACGTTTCGTTGCTGTCGCGGTTGCACGTCGTGAGATTGAATGTGCACGTCGGGAGGGTGGATGCGCAGCCCGGGTGAGCCGTGTTGCGGGATTCGGCAGCGACCGCGCAGAGGTTCGAAGCTGCTGTGCAGCTGGTGCGACCTCGTTTCGCGCTTCGTTTGTGTGACTTTTGCAGTGTCGAAGGGTGTATTGGCACAATGTGGGGTAGGCGTTGCAGAACTGGGGCATCGCTCTGCAGCCATGCACTCCGATGTCGCAGTCTCTGACCGTGGCTTTGCACGGTGAGCACTGAGACGTTGCGGGTGAGGAGCTTTGCGCTGCAGGTGAGCGGCATTGCGTCGCCAACATACCTCGTGCGTTGCGCGGATGGATCGGCGCGCCTCGCACGTCGCCAGCCGCATTGCCGTGCGATTGGGAAGCCTCGCGCGAAGCGGGTTTCGGTTTACACGGTCGTCCTTTTAGATGTTAATGTAGGGCACGATGTCGGGGGCCGTGGGAGTTTCTGCGATCGCCCGTCCTACTCCTATGCGTATGGCGTCAATCGACATTCGAACGCGTACTACTCGGCTTCTCGTGGCGAGCGTGGGCACCCTGGCTCGAGCAGCAACGCTGCTCGTGGTCACCGCGTTTACCACGAGCGTGCACGCGAGCGAGACGGGACAGACTGCGCAGCAGGCGAGCGCAGCTGACGTGCCGCCGACGCCCGATGAGCAGTTGGCGGAGGTGGTCGAAGAGGAGCGGCAGACTCCGCAGAAGGAGGTGACGGTCGCGGGGGCGTTGTTCTGCAAGTACAAGCCGAACTACTTCGTCTTTGGTGTGTTCGGAAGTGAGTCGGATGCGGCGGATGCGCTGCCGACCACGCGATTTCAGGTGTCGGTGCGGCATTCGCTGGCGAGCTTTTGTAATGGTCGTTCGTCGGGGTGCAATCCAGTGCCGGGGTCGAACCACTTTTTCTTCGGTTACACTATGAAGTCGCTGTGGGCGCTGTACGACGTGAGCGCGCCTTTTCAGGAGATCAACCACAACCCGGAGTTGTTCTGGAGCCGGCAGTTGAGGCGACGTTGGGCGGGGCTCCGCGAGTACCAAGTGGGGTTCGAGCACGAGTCGAACGGGGAAGGGGGCGAGACTTCACGTTCGTGGAATCGCTTGTACGTGCAGCCCACGTTCAATTGGTTCTTCGACACGTGGTTCAACGACATTCGTCTGATCCCGAAGCTCTGGTGGGTGACGCCGCTGCAATACCCAGAAGACAGCGACGGCATCATGCGCGCGCTGGGCGCGGGGAAGGTAACGTTCGAGATCGCGCAGCGGCGGCGTGGTGCGAACGCCGGCGAGCAGAACGGCTGGGCGCTGGACGTTTCGGCGGGCGTCGGGACATCCTTCGACCGCGGCTTTCTGGAAGGTGGGTTTGCCTACGACCCGCCAATCAAGTTCATGCCTGCCGCCTACGTTCAGGCGTTCTACGGCTACGGCGAAACGCTCGCGCGCTCGCTGATTCGCAACACCCAGTTGCGCGTAGGCTTTCGCTTGATGGAGTACTAGTCGAGCGCGCGCACGACCACACGGCGGCACAAGTGAGGACTCAGGGGGCGCCGTGCGCACCGCGCGCGTGACGATGTAGCCGCGTGTGGTGAAGGCGAAACGTTTCCAGAGAGATTTGCAGTTGCCTGCGTGGAGGACGCGAGCACACTGCAAAGCTCATGGCAACGTTTTGCAAGCGAACCACATCCGCTAGTTTTAGCCCCCTCCACTCGGCGACCCGCCGCACAGCGCGAGCCCACGCTTGGAGCGCGACCACTTCGGGCACGCGCACTTCCAACCGGCTGCGCGCGATGGTCTCCGTGGCCGCGCTGTGCATGGCGTGTGGCGATTCGGGGGGCGACGGCAGCGACGAAGGCAGTGCGGCCGCGTCGCCGGGAGCCACCGCTGCGGTCACGAACGAGGATGGAACGGCCAGCGTTGCTGCGCCCGCGGGCGGTAGTGAGGTCGGCGGGGACACGTTCATCCCCGACCCTGACGGGACGCCGAGCCAGGCCGACCCGAGCACCAACGACGACTGCGGCGCGACGTCGTACGGCGCGGAGCCCAAGACGCTCGAGATGTACGTGCTGTTCGACGACTCGGGGTCGTGGAGTCGGGAAAACTGGGTGGTCGTCAAAGATGCCGTGAAGGGCTTCGTGACGGACGACGCGTCGGACGGCATCGGTATCGCGCTGAGCTTCTTCGGCGACGAGTGTAACGCTGATTTGTTCGTCACGCCGCAGGTCGACATGGACATGTTGCCCGCCCATCGCGCCGAGCTCTCGCAAGTGCTCGACGACAAGGACATGAACGGCGAGACGGTAACCCAGCCCGCGTTACAGGGCGGCATCGCGTTCGCGCGCAATCGGCTGGAGGCGGGCGCCAACTCGCGCATCGTGATGTTGTTGGTCACCGACGGGCGGCCAGACGAGTCGGACTGTCGCGACGTGCCCGAGATGCAAAACGACATCGAGGCGGTGGCGATGACCGCTGCCGAAGGCTTCGACGGCGAGGTGTCGATTCCCACCTATGTGCTGGCGGTGGCCGGCGGTGATGAACTGACCGAGCGCTTGCACAGCATCGCGATCGCGGGCGGCACCGACCAAGCCATCAACGCCGACCCGGCAGCGATCACCGAACTGTTCGGCGAGATCCGCAACCAGGAGCTCGCGGGCCTGCCCTGCGAGTACAATCTGCCCGCGGAATACGCAGCCAGTAACGATCCCAATCTCGTCAACTTGACGTTCGGAGGTAACACGCTAGCGCGCGTGTCCGGCGACGCCGAGTGTGCCGAAGCGGCGGGCGGCGGCTGGTATTACGACAACCCCACCGATCCCACGCGCATCATCGTGTGTTCGACCACCTGCGACACCTTCAAGGCCGCCGCCGCCGATCAAACCGTCGACATCGCCCTAGGCTGCCCGACGGAACAATTCCGCCC
>CBFGUG010000184.1:0-7027 GCA_965651905.1 uncultured bacterium
CTCGACGATGATGAACGTTCGCTCCCGCGGCTGAGTGGCTCGAGTTTGCAGCCACCCCATCTAGGCGTGGCGAAGCAGGCGAAGCAGGTGCCGCTCACTCGGCTTTCTGCTCGGACTCTTTGGGCGATTTGTCTCGCGGAGCGGTCTTTGGTTTCTTGGGAGGCTTCTTCCTCTTGTTCTTGTCGGACTTGGTGCTCTTCTTGGACTTGTTGCTCTTGGACGCCTTGCGCTTCGCAGTGGGGCGTTTGGCTGGCTTGTCGTAGTCGACTTCGAACAGGCGCAGGTCGTGAAACTCGTCCACCTTCGTCAAGTAACCCCGATCGATGTCACGACGAACTCTGGAGCGCAGTGGCTCAGTGGTGGGTCCGAACACCAGGTAATCCGCCTTCTTGCGCTGTTCAGCCAGGATGATCTTCGAGCAGTTGCCCAGGTGCGGCAAAATGCGGCTGTTTGCCGCTACCACGACGTCTTCGGGCAACTTGGGACAGATCGTCTTGAGCCATGCAGCAGTTTCCTTCTGCTTGGTCGAGGGACTGCGATCCAAGCCGCGAAAACCACCTTTGAAGCTGCGGTTGGGGATCAAGCCACCAAACTTCCACGACGCGCCTGCGCTCATCACCAGCGTGATTCCGACGAGCGCCGCGTACAGCTTGCGCCTGTCGAACGGGATCCACGACACGCCGTGGGTTCGCAAACCACCGAGCACTGCGGCTGTTAGGGGCAAAGTGAACGGCACCAGCACGGAGCTGTATTGAAAGTGCACGGAATGCAAATGGGGCCGCGACGCCAGCAGCGTGAACAGGAACCCGTAAACCAACAGCACGCGCCTACGCTTGGCGAACAACGGCAAGAAGCTCAGCGGCGCCAAAATCAATAGCACGTAGGTGAGCTTGTTTTCCTTGAGCATCACGCTGAGCGTGTGCAGCGGCTGCCCGATGATGGTTGCGATGAGTGACTTGACGTTGCCCCCGGCAGGGATCAACTCCGCGAAAAAGCGCGTGTAGCCCGAGGGTTTGGCGCGAGCGGCCTTGCCTCCGCCACCCACCGTGCTGTGTTCGGAGGCCATCAAGAGATCACCACGCGACATGATGAAACCCTTGACCACGAACAAGTACGCCAGCGACGTCACGATCACGACCCAACCCCAGCGCTTGCCGTGATCTTTGCCGCTGATCAGCGCATACAAGCCGATGAAGCACGAGATCAGCGCCATGTCTTCGCGCACCGAAAGCAGAATGGCGAAGGCCACGAAGAACGGCACGCGACGCCCCTGTTCGAAGAACAACAGCACCCACATGATGACGGGCACTGCCAACGCCAACGAGTGAAAGTCGAACAGGTTGATGCCGTGCAGCGCGGGGTACATCGCGTAACACGCCGCCAGAATCACCGCGCCAACCGCATCGCAACCATAGTGCCGCGCCAAGCGGTACAGCGGGAAGATCCCAGAGCTGAGCCACAATGCCTGCAGCAGCAAGAGCGTCTCGGCGTGGGGATAAATCAGATACAGCGGCGAGAGCACGACCAGAATCGGATCGAAGTGTCCACCAAGATGATTACCGCTGGCCGCCAGCGACATGCCGAGCGGGTCGCCCAGGCTGCTGTGGCGGAAGATGCTCACGTAGTAGCCCATGTCCGAGCGACCCATGTTGAACCCCCACAGGTTGTTCCATGAGAGCACGGTCATCGCGATGGCGTAGGCGACGAACATCGCTCCCAAGACCGCCGAGGGCCACCATTTCGACCACGGCGAGGTACCGCCCTGCTCGGGAGCTTCCGAACTCGGCTCCGTGACAAGCGCCTCTGCTGTCCGCGACAGGCGTTGGCGCTTGATCTGAAAGACGCCGTACCCCACCGCCAGCGCCGCTAGGGAGACGTAAGTCAGAACCAGGAGCGGCTGCGAACGCTCGAGTGAACCCGCGATCCCCTGAAACAGGTAAACGGCGATCACCCAGCTGAGCCGCGGATTGAACCATGCTGCAGCTTCGGCGATCGCCGACAATCGCACGCTGCCCAAGCGCAACCTCGCAGTGAGCAGCAGTGCCGCAAACACGACGAACACCCCGCCAGTCGTCCACACGGCTTGGGTGAAGACGCCGTCCGTAGGCACCCCCGTCTTGGTCAAGAAGCCACGAACGGAGCCGCCGAGCGCGAGCCCGATCAGCACGCTCAGCGCGCCCCAGGTGACAGCCGACCGGGCACCCCAGCTAGCTAGCTCGTCGACCGCCGTCAGCGCGGTATCGATTCGTCGTCGAAGTGGTGAGTCGCTCATTCAAGAAACCGCCCCGAGGGGCTGCGGGTTTGGCGGCGCAGCCTACATGGTTCGGGCGCGCTCCAACAATGAATTCAAGGGGCTTTGGGCAGCCACTACCCTCCATTCGCAGCCTCACCGCACATCATCTCGCAAACGGCGAAGCAGCGTGAAACAGCCAGCGCATTCGGGTATTCCGTGCCTCGGTGGCCAGCGATGTCCATCCGGACTACGCTCGGTTCATGGACGCGCTCGAACGGTGGGGGAAGCGCCGCGGCCAAGTGTCAGCGGCATGGATGATTTTGGCTACCGCAACGTCTGCGGGACTCAGCTGCTCCTCGGACTCGAAAGAGAGTCCCGACACCGAGGTTCCAGCGGATGTGCCTCAGGACGCACCCCTCGAACCAGGGGTGCCCGTCGAGTACGCCCCGCAATCAGACGGCATCGCGCAGATAGCGCAGCAACTGACGGTAATCCAAGAATGGGACGCTGCCGACCTGCTCGACGAGTACCCCGTTGGGTTCGAAGACGAACTCGGGTTCGACCCGCTCGAGGCGATCAACTACGACGTGATTCAAGCGTCGACGCTCGCCTTGACGCCAGCCGAGGAGGCGTTGTTCGCTGAACGTGGTTTCGTGATCACCGCGCCAGTCCGCTTCGCCACGTTTACCTATGGCTACCACAACATCTACGGCGAGGACCTGCCTGTATACATCACGGCCGACTCGGTGCTGGATGCGCTGCATCGCTCCTACGACAACATCTTGAAAGAGCTGGAAGTCGAGCTCCTGATCCCCACCTTCGACGAATACCTGCCAGCGATGCGCGCGAACGCCGCAACATCGAACCTACCTGCGCAAACGCGAAGAGACGTCGATCTGTTCTTGGCTGTCGCACAGAGTCTGCTCACGGGCTCTCCCGTCACCCCCGCAGAGGCGTCGTTCGAGCCCGTGGAACTCACGGAACTGTTCGACGCGGCAATGGCAGCGGCTGGCTTCGTGGAAAAAGAACTGTTCGGCGTCAAACGCACGATCGATTTCTCGCAGTTCACTCCACGCGGACATTACACGGACACCGAAGAGCTAGCGCGCTACTTCCGCGCGATGATGTGGATGGGGCGCATCGACCTGCGGATGATTGAGACCCAAGAAAACGGCGAGGTCCTGCTGCATCGCCGTCAGGTCGAAGCGATGTTCGCACTCCACGGCCTGATGACGGACGCCGAACGTGCGCAGTGGGACACCATCGACCGCATCGTGACCGCGTTCGTCGGACAGCACGACTACATGCACGCGGCTCAGGTCCCCGCGCTTCAAGCCGACTTGGGCGCCGTAACATTGGAGCAACTCGCCTTGGTTGATGACCAAACCCTGACCGCGACGTTGATCGAGGGCAACTACGGCGAGCAGCGGATTCACAGCCACTACATCATGAAGGAGGACGTGTTTGGCCCGACCTTGCCGCTCAACGTCAGCTTCGCGTTGTTCGGACAGCGCTACGTGCTCGACAGCCATGTGTTCTCCCAAGTCGTCTATGACCGCGTCCCCGACCGCGCGGTGCCGAACCCGCTGGACGCGGCGTTTGCGGCATTGGGCAACAACCACGCAGCACACCTGCTGCGTCCCGAGCTCGAACAGTTGACGTTTGCGGCCAACCTCGGCGCCATGCGCACCCTCGCCGACGAGCAACCCGAAGAAAACTGGAGCGACTCGCTCTACACCTTGTGGCTCTCGTCGTTGCGAGAGCTGTCGGCTCGTGAGACTCCAGCCGGCACGGCTGTGGCCGAAACGACCGAAGCAATGTCCGATATCGGCAGTGGTCTCCCCAGCGTCACCAAAACGGAAGCCTGGGGACGTCGCCTGCTCAACACCCAGCTGGGCTCCTGGGCGCAGTTGCGTCACGATACCCTGCTCTACGCCAAGCAGTCGTACACCGTGGGCGGCGAGTGCGAGTTCCCGGACGCCTACGTCGATCCATACCCTGAGTTTTGGGCGCGGATCATTCAGCTGGCAGAGCGGGGCACGCAGATCATCGACGGCTTGCAAGTCGAGTCGTCCACTTTGCAGCGCGCGACGGACTACTTCCAACGTCTTTCGTCAATCGTGAGCGTGCTGCACTCGATGTCGCTGCATCAGTTGTCGGGGCAGGCGCACTCGGCCGAAGACATCGCCTTCGTCAACGACGTCGTGCGCATCTCTGGAGGCGGCAGTGGCCCACCAACCGCAGAAGGCTGGTTTCATCAACTGCTGTTCGACCCTCACTCTTTCCACGAAGTCGACAACGTGATCGCAGATGTTCACACGGACCCAGGAGGCGACATTCCTCCTCGTGGTCCCAGCGTGCTGCACGTCGGCACGGCCTACCCCCGACTGATGGTCGTCGCTGTGGAAACCTGCTCGGGACCCAGGGCGTATGCTGGCCCCGTCTTCGACTACAAGGAGCTCGAGCTCGACGAGATCCGACGCTTGAACGACGAAGAGTGGCAAGACCTGTTACGCGACGCGCCTCCGCCAGAGGTGCCTTGGATGCAACCCATCGTCGGACCCGAGACCGAGTGAGCCAGACCCACGTCGGTGGGCAAGACGACCATTGCGCGAGAGGTAGCGTCACGTGTCACAGGGACGGTTGTCGTGAGCGGAGACGCGCTGCGTGGGTTCGCACCTGATGACGCCAAACAATACCTGGGGTCCGGCTCGACGTGTCGTGCGGCTGCCGCCCTCGTTCGGGAGTATCTCGAGATGGGCGCGCCGCTCGTGATTGTGGACTACGTCTTCAGCCGTCGTTCACACGGCGACGCGCTGGTTGCACTCGGCGCGTCGCCGCCAGTCGTCGTCTCAGTGTTTACCTTGTGGGCGCGGCTCGACGTGGTGATGCACCGCGAAAGCCAACGTGCGGGTCGTGAGCGTATGGGTGAACGCGTCGAGGAGGTCTGGTCGGAGCTGTGGGCACATCGAGACGAACTGGGCGCGTTCATCGATACGTCCGACTCGACGATAACCGAGGTCGCACGACGGGTCATCGACGGCGCCCGTTGAGTGATGCCGCCGCGGATTGAAAACCGTGTGTGCTGCTTTCGCGTTTCACCGACTTCACGCGCCGGGCGCTGCGTATCACCGTGCGAACACGTCTTATGATTTGGTGAGGTCGTATAGAAATGGGTCAACGGCGGTCTGAACGGCGCAGACCTGCTACGCTCGTCGGACCGTGCTCTTTCACAACGTCTCTCTCTCCGTGGCGCTCTCCAGGCGCAACTCGTCCGCCATCGTCTTAGCGGGAGCTTGCCTGGCTACGACTTTCGGCTTGGCCGCTCGTGCGGAGGCCTGCGGCATGCTCCCGCAAGGTTACTGGATGTTGGATCCTCCAGAAGAAATCCCAGCCGACGGTGTGCTCCCCCTGCAATTTGGTTGCGACGAGGGCTGCGACGACTTCGGCGTGACCGTCGTGGTCATGGACTCCAGTGGAGCGGAAGTGGCGGGCCTGCTCATCGCTCCGGAGTCTGGTGAACAGTGGCGGGCCTGGAAACCCGAAGCGCCGCTCGCCGAGGGTGAACAGTACACGCTATCCTTGGGAGGACTGGGCGAGCAGGAGCAGTCTGAATGGACATTTGGCGCGGGGCCTGCCAATCCCGACGTCGTCCCCGCGGCGGCATTGTCCGTCGGCGCGTCAGTCGAAACCTATCTCGAAGGAACGCAGCATTGCTGCTTCAACGATGAACCTGGTTCTTGCGAGGCAGAGTATTGCTTCACCAACATGGAGAGCGCCGAGGTCGCAATGCGCGTGGTAGCCAACTGGTTTCAGAGCGAAGACAAGCAGTGGCTCCAGTTCGCCTACCAAGCTCGCTTTTTCGCGGCAAGCGGGGAACACACCACGACGTGGCAGCTGGGTTATTCGCTCGACCACGAGTTCGCGCCGCAGGCTGCGGTCAGCGGTCAGTACTGCGTGGAGCTGCGCGCACGCCACTTGACGACTGGGGTCGAGACCGAGGTCGCTCAGCACTGCGTTGCGAGCACCGACGTCGACGTGCCTGATCCAGACGCGGTCAACATCGATCGACGCACGACGGTCATCGACAGCTGCGACTCTCCGCCCCCCGAGTTCGAACAGCTGTGGTGTGAGACACATCGGGAGGAGATTCTGGACGACGTGTATTGCGATACCCCGCGCTGCCGTGCGGCTGAGGGGGTGTGCGACTTTTCCGGCGGAGCGAACGCACCTGGCGGCGAAGAGGGGGATCCGGAGCCACCAGCGTCTGACGACGGATCGCCCAGCAACACCGACGCTGGCGTATCGCTTTCGGACGACTCGAGTAGTGGCGATGAAGATGATACTCCCAATGTCTCTGCCGACGCTGACGGGGGAAAGCAAACGCTCGACGACGAGCCTGCGCAAAAGGCAGACGACGGCAGCCCAAGCATGATCGACGCTGGCGCGCAGGCTGCAAAGTCTGACCCACCCAACAGCAAGAATGCCGACGACTCGGCGATCGACGGCGGTTCGGCTGGCAAGCAGGCGCACGACGATTCTGAGACCGTCCGTCAGAGTAACGCTGATTCGGAGTCGGGCTCGAACTCCGGCGGGTGCACACTCACAGGCCCAACTCGTCCGTCGCGTGCGTGGGGATGGCTTGTCGTCGGCTTGGCCACCTTGGTGCACCGTCGGCGCTGAGCGCGAGCGCAGTCGTAGCGACGCTGGCGCTGAGCTGGCCGGTAGTGACGAAGTCGCGCACGTAGGGCAACTTGTCGACGATGGGCAGCTGCTGTTTCGTGCTCATGCCGA
>CBFGUG010000185.1:0-7006 GCA_965651905.1 uncultured bacterium
TCACGCGGACGCCACTCACGCGGACGCCACTCACGCGGACGTCAGTCGCTGCGCGGCCTGCTTCACGTCAGCCAGGTCGACGCGTTCCCCCGCGACGCTGAAGCGCTGGAGGTACGCCACCACGCCTTCACGAGTGACCGCGAGCACGCCCCCTTGTTGCCAAGCGTCACCGCGCACGCCAACCTGCTGAAACCCCCGCGAACTGGCGCGGCGCGCGTTGCGTCGGCTCGATCGATTGAGGGTGCTGAATACGCCGTGTTTCATCGACAGCCGCTTGTACAGCAGCCGTGCTGGGTCCGTGTAAACGTCCTTGGTGAGCCCGGTTTCTTCCATGAATACCTGGGCGTGGAGAGGATTACCATTCCCGATGAAGCACAGTCGCGCGCCAGCCTCCTCGATGGCGGGCGCGACCGACACCATGTCCGCAACCTGCTCGAAGCAGAACAGGCAACCGAAATGCCGAACGAAAGCCAACACCGCGGGTCTATCGCGCCACAAGTCGCCGAAAAAGACGGGCTTCCCCTGAGGGGTCAGCACTTCAATCTGAGCCAAGCCTGAGAGGTTCATCGGCGCCTACCGCCATAGCGCGGGCAGGCTGGATACTGAAGCCCTTTCAGTGCCCAAACTCGGCGCGGATGCGCTTCTCTTCTTGCCCGAGCGCGTGCAGGGCTTCGCGGGTCTGATTGGCGATGCGTTTGAAGGTGCCCTGTGAGGCGGGTGCGTCCAGCAGCTCGCCGAAATCGATGGGCTCGCCGAACACGGTGTGGATGTGGACCCCCGTGCCGTCGAAGTTGCTACGAATTTGTCGTGGTAGATCGTCGGGCAACAAGCCGTTGGTGAAGACGGGCACGACGGGGACGCGCGCCTTGTGCACCAGCCGCCCGATCCCCGTACGCGCGGGCAACAACTCGTAGGGGTCCCCCTGATTACGGGTACCTTCGGGATGGAAGCCCACCAGTGTGCCCCCCGCGCGTAATAGCCACGCGAGTTCATCGAGCCCAGTCATGTTGAGTGACGTCTTCGAGCGTTCTCGGAACATCGGCGGGTACATGGCGAAAAAGCTCATCACCCCGTTGACGAACAAGCCCAACGGCTGGTCGTAAAAAAAGCCCGAGCGCACGGGAAAAACGATGCGTTGACTCACCCCGCGCTGGAGCATCTCCGCGATGATCACGTAGAGATCGAAGAAGCTGCGATGATTGCACACCAGGATGCAGCTGTCCTCGGGAGCGAGCTTCGGAAATCTTTCGAAGTGGTGGGTATGCCGCAGGTTGTAGGTGGACCAGTCAATCCAGCGCGTACCGACCTGTCGCTGCAGCAAGCGAATCGTGTCTGATAGTCGTCCTGGTTCGAACGTGCGGCGCACGAACTTGAGTGCCATCAGCTCGCGACGTGAAATCTGGGACGTCGCTTCTTCGACCAAGGGGGGGCGCTTCATACTTCCTCGAAGAGTACGTCGATGTAGCCAGGCTCGGGAAGCTTGCCCTCCAAACTCTCGAACAACCTGGACGCCACCTGATCTCGATCGACGTCTGCGCCTACGGACAGCTCGATGGTCAACGTCGGGTGCGGTTCCAAATCGCGTTCGGCGTTGAATGTCTGCTCTAGGCGGTACCCTTTGATACCCGCAACACCGTCGATACAGCCCTCGATGGCCGCGGTCATTTCGGCACTAGGAGGCTGATCGAGCTCTGCAATCAGTACCTTCTCTCTGGGGTCGTGACCCAACTCCGCGACGTAGCCGACGAGCGGAATCGCCTGACCTTGAGCGAACGCTCCAATTTCGTGACGCTGAAGCAGCAACTCCGAATCGTCGCCGGGGTTGACCACGACGCCCAGCACCTCGTCGCCATCGACCAACTGCAACGCCAAGTCGAGAGCGGCCTTGGCTGGTAGCGTGCAGTACTCGAGCTCCCCTTCGTCGGTCAGCCACTCGACGTACTTGCCGACGGTCAGCAGCATGTCGGCTTCGGTGAACAGCGGGACGAACACCGATCCGTCAGGGTGCGGCATCAAGTGCGGCACCAGGGTAATCTCTCCTTCAGCTGCGATTGGCTCGCCGATCGGCAGGTCCTCGGGTGACTTCGCCAGCGGCACGAGCAGCGCGCCAGCATCCAACGCGGCGACCAACGGCGCCACTTCGCGACGCAGGCCGCGCCGCGCGCGGATCACGGGCTCGGTGAGGCACTCGAGCTCGGTGGGCTCGCGCTCGTCGTCACTGGCGCCGCTAGACCCATTGCTCGAACGCCCGTTGGCGCCGTTGCTCGACCCATTCGTCTTCGCGTCGTTCGACACGTCGCGGTGCTATCATGCTCTGCCGCGGGGCGCGGCGATTTCGAAGTAGTCCCGGTCAGCGCTTTTCGCCACACCCAGTGAACGCTGGCCACTGGGCCCAAAGCTTCGAACGGCTCGGTACGCACGGCGCGCGCGCCTCGCGGGCCCCGAGCAAGGGCGCCAAGAATCCGTCGGTTGTGCTACGAGCAACACCTGTCGATGAAAGCGCTCAACGTCGCCCGTCGGATCGGAAGACTGCTCAAGAAACGTGAGCGACGGCTCAGCGTCGGGGCGCGCCGCGGCCATGTGGAGCTGAGAGCGCTTGCGGAGGACGAGATACAGGCGGTGGCCGACGCCCTCGACTCCCTCACCAGACCGCTGGAAGGGATGAGCTGGGTAGAAGTCAACGCCCACACTCGCCGAGCGGTGTTCGCCTATGAAGAAAACGCCTTCAGCCAGGATGATTTGGAAGACTTGGTGACGAAGGCCGAACAGATCGCTGGCGTCGGCAACGCTACCTTCGACGAGCTTCACAGTCACCCAGCCGACGTCGAGAGAGCCATGCAGTTGCTCTTGGAACTGGGCGTGGACGCGGTAGCCGTACTGGTGGGCACAGGGTTACGTTTCTCGCCCCTGCCCGCTGTGCCATTCAGCGGCAATGCCGTAGCCATCCTATCCTTGTTGCGTGGCTCGCAGCGCGTGCGCGCGAAAGTCGACGGCAAGTTGGGTCACGATCGCGCGGAGCTGCTCTTCAACGCGCTCAACGCCGCCACACAGACGATGGCCCATCGTCCGATGAGCTCACTCGTCGACAGCGTTCACAAGTACAGTCTACTTCGCGAAGCCCAAGCCATGCGCGGCGTGTGGCTACAACGCGAAGCAGAGCTGTGCGAACGCTCCACGGGTGGCAGCATCGGGCTGGGCCAGAAACAAGAGCGCCCCTGTCCCATCCCCAACGGCCCCATCGAAGAATACTCGGACCGCGCATGGGCGGTATCCCTGAGCGGCTTCGGCCTGAGCTTCTTGACCACGCGCAGCATCCAGCGTGCCGTCGCGGCACTATTCGGCGGCCTGCCTCGCCCAGCGCGCATTGGTCGCGAAGTCTATAGCGCAGAGCTTGGGCGCTTGCTCTCTGCACGCGGCGTGATGGTGCTCGATCAAGAAGCACTGCGAAAGCTCGATCGAATCGATTGTTTGGTGCTTCAGGGAGATTTGGTTGGGGGTGAACAGTTCGTGATCAGCGGCGTGATGGCGGAAGATCCGGAGGAAGCCGATCCAGCCCGCACCCGAGCGAACGTGATGTTCGACAGTGAACACCCGCTCGATCGTAAGGTGGACGGCTTGTGGGTGCTGCAACCTTGGTCGCTGAGTCGCGCATCGATCGACATCGAGCTGGAGCAACGCGGTCGCGAACGCCTGGTCGAAGGTGCCCTGTTGCTTTCGCTAGAACGTGCCGAGCGTGTCGTCGCGATCATCGAAGTCGAGATCATCGCGCGCACTGGCGTCGAGGAGCTGATCGCTGCGGCCCAAGACGCGCACATGCGCGTCGTCATCTCGACCTCCGACGACGGGGTGCTCGACCGCCTTCACGTCGATGACGTGATCCCAGATCAAGAGGGACTTCGCGCGGGGATCCGTCGTTTGCAGCGCGAGGGCAATTGCGTGGCACTCGTGGCGACGGGCAATTCGGATGGACTCCCCGTCGCGGACATCGGAATCGGGCTCACTCGCGACACGGATCCGACGCCCTGGGGCGCAGCGTTAATCTGTCACTCGTCATTCGACGACGTGCAATTTCTGATCGATGCCAGCCGTCGAGCTCGCCGCCTGAGCAAACAAGCCGTCAACATCGTGCTGGGTGCGGCCAGTTTCGGCGCGTTGGTGTCCGCAGGCGGTCTGTTGCGCTTGACCACCCGCCGCGTGGTGTTCGTGGTGAACATGGCCAGCCTGATTTCGATGGCGAACGGCTATCGCCACTCCGTGGGCTTACAGCGTCTGGAGCTACCGCCGCCCCGCGACCCGACGCCGTGGCACGCCCTCGACGCGCGCGGGGTGATGGCACGCTTGGACTCGAAGCGCACGGGGCTCAACTTGATCGAAGTCGGGCGTCGTGCCCCCGAGCCTGCAGTCCGCTTCACGGCGCTGGAAGAGTTCGGCGAAGCCGTGTCCGACGAACTGTTCAATCCCCTAGCGCCGCTCTTGGCCGCTGGCGCAGGACTGTCCGCGGTAGCGGGCTCGATCGCCGACGCAGGCATGGTCGCGGGTGTGGTCGTGGTAAACGCCCTGATCGGCGGTGGCCAACGCTTTCGAACCGAACGCAAGATCCGCAGCCTAGCGGCGATCGCGCCGATTCGTGCGCGCGTGCGCCGTGGCGGCCACGAGTTCATCGTCGAAGCTGGCGATCTCGTGCGCGGCGACTTGGTCGTACTCGCCGCGGGTGACGTGGTCCCCGCCGACTGCCGCATCATCGAAGCGCATTCGCTGGAAGTCGACGCATCGTCTCTGACTGGGGAATCGCTGCCCGTCGCCAAACACGACACGCCATCATTCGAGACCGCCATCGCCGACCGCGGCTCGATGCTCTACGAGGGCACGTCCATCGCTTCGGGTCGCAGCTTGGCGGTCGTGGTCACCACAGGCAACGCGACCGAGGCGCGGCGCGGCGCGACCAGCGTCAAACGCGGCAAAGCGCGTGGTGGAGTCGAACAACGACTGCGCCACTTGATGGACTTGACCGGTCCAGTGGCGCTAGCTGCGGGTATCGGGGTCGTGGGCGGTGGTCTGTTGCGTGGTCGCAAGATGGAAGAACTCGTCGGGTCAGGCGTGAGCCTGGCCGTCGCCTCAGTTCCCGAAGGCTTGCCCCTGCTGGCCACGGCTGCCCAACTCGCAGCCGCACAACGTCTGGGTACCCAGGGCGCGCTGGTGCGAAACGGTCGCTCCATCGAAGCGCTGGGTCGCATCAACGTGATCTGCCTCGACAAGACGGGAACGCTCACGGAAGGGCGTATCTCGTTGGTCTCGGTGAGTGATGGCCAAACTCCAGCGAGCCTGGACCAACTCGGCGAAGCGCAGTCGTACGTCTTGGAAACGGCCCTGTGCGCCAGCGAAATGCCCGACGCGGTGTCCGAGCACGACCCCACCGACGAAGCATTGCACCAAGCCGCAACGAAGCTCTCCACAAGCGGTCAACGTCGAGCTGCATGGCAACCCAGCTTGGAATTAGCGTTCGAATCTGGACGCAGCTTCCACGCCAGCTTCGGCCCCGTGAGCAGCGGCTATTTACTTGCCGTCAAAGGCGCACCCGAAGCCGTGCTGCCGCTCTGCGCGCGCTGGCGTCGCGGCAACTCCACGTTCGCTCTGTCCGATGAACACGTGGTCGAGCTCGCCGCGGAGGTGTCCAAGCTGGGTCGGCGCGGCTTGCGTGTGCTTGCAGTAGCTGAACGCAGACAGGAGCAAGCACTGCAAAGCCTGGACACGGATGACGTGTGCGACCTGGACTTCGTGGGCTTGCTGGCGTTCACGGACCCCGTTCGCGCCACGGCGGTCGATGCCATCGTTGGACTGCACCGCGCTGGAGTGCGGACACTGATGTTGACAGGCGATCACCCGAGCACGGCCGAGTCGATCGCCTCCGAGCTCGAGCTATTGGAAACGCGAGAGATCATGTCAGGCGGTCAACTCGCAGACATCGACGATGCGCAGCTCGACGAGATCTTGCCGAACATCGCCGTGTTCGCCCGCATCACTCCCGCACAGAAAGTGCGTATCGTGCGTGCGCTGCAACGCTCGGGCAATGTCGTAGCGATGGTCGGCGATGGTGCGAACGACGCGCCCGCGATTCGCCTGTCGGACGTCGGAGTCGCTGTCGGGCAGCAGAGTACGGCCGCAGCCCGAGCTGCCGCCGACATCATCTTGAGTGATGGGCGCATAGAGACGTTGGTGCCTGCCATCGCCGAGGGCCGTGCGATGTGGGCCTCGGTGCGCGACGCGGTATCAATTCTGCTCGGTGGTAATCTGGGAGAAATAGGTTTCACGACGGCGGTGGGTCTTGTCTCTGGGCGACCGCCACTCAGCGCTAGGCAGCTCCTGCTGGTGAACTTGTTGACGGACGTGGCGCCAGCCATGGCGATCGCCTTGCGTCCGCCCACCAAAGAAGCGTTGGACGACTTGGCGTTGGCGGGTCCCGAAGCGACGCTCGGCGAGCCGCTGAATCGTGAGATCGCCATGCGCGCTGCGCTCACGGCGTTCGGCGCGGGCTCAGCTTGGGCCGTGGCTCGAGTTACTGGCAGCCGAGCTCGGGCGAGGACCGTCGGTTTGGCGGCTCTCGTCGGCACTCAGCTGGGGCAAACCATTCGTTCGGGAGAAGGCAGCCAAACGGTCTGGACGACCGCGTTGGGCTCTGCCGCACTCCTGGCGCTGATGATTCAAACCCCCGGGGTGAGCCATTTCTTCGGCTGTCGCCCGCTTGGCCCGATCGGCTGGGCCACGGCCATCGGCGCATCGGCGGCGGCCACCAACCTGCCCGCGCTCTCACGACTGCTGCTCGAACGAATGACCGACGAGGAACAGAGCGTGAACGTCGAACAACTCGACCCCGAACGCGCCGCTCAACTCCAACTCGACGCTGGCAACTGACACGCGACTCCCGTCCGACTCTCACCAACCCAGCAGCTCAGCGACCCAGCAGCTCAGCGACCCAGTAGCTCAGCGACCCAGCAGCTCAGCGACCCAG
>CBFGUG010000186.1:0-6964 GCA_965651905.1 uncultured bacterium
GCGCAGCGCGCGGGCGAGTGCGCGGACGGCGCGGGGATTTGGGGGCGCGGCTGCTCGATGGCCGCACGGATACGCGCCATGACTTGCGGAAGCGCCGTGAGCACATCCTGCTCACCCGCCCGCAGCACACGGTAGCCTGCGGCGCTAAGCGCGCGGTCGCGCCGCGCGTCAGCGCGGCTGCGCCCGGCGTGCCAGCCGCCATCGACCTCTACAACCAACCGCACCGAACACGCATAGAAATCCGCGATGTATCCCTGCAGCACCACTTGCCGCCGAAAGACAACACCCAGCTGCGAACCACGAAGTGCTTGCCACAACACCCACTCTCCCCGCGATGGCTCATGCCGCATGCGCAGTGCCCGCTGCCGAAGCAGCTTGCGCTGATGTGAACTCACTGACCGTGACCGATGAACCATACTGACCTCCAGGGCTCCGCCCGACACATTCACCAGGAGCAAGCAGCGTGACGCGCGACCGACACAATCGGTCGTGGTCTCCCGTGCCTGGCAGGCGCGGTGGTTGCGCCGCGATCAGTGGCGGGCGGGGCCCGGGAGGGCAGGTACCTCAATGGCTCTGCTCAGCGCGGAGGAAGTCACTCCGACGATTCCTCGACGTGACCCGACGCCACGTGCGCTCTTCCCCCGGCGCCCGCAGCCCGCACGGGCGAGGACGGTAAGGGGGAAGCGGGCCGCAAGTGAACATCAGTTCCGCTCCAACCCCACCGCGCCCACCCGCGGCCCGGATTGGGGCTCAGCCTCAGCTGGATAGCTGGGTGCCGGAGAGCACGGCATCCACATGCGAAGCCCTCACGCAGCACGCTGAGTCCCCTCACGCCTTCGATGACGAACCGATCGACCTGCTCGCCTCTTGGACCACTGCGGGTGGAACTTCGTGCCACGACAAGGATTCAGCAACAGCGTCGCTTCGCGTGGCTCACGGCTCGGTCTTCGTCAGCGACGACCAGTTCTGAAACAGGATCACGCCGCTCTCCGATTCGACGACGCGCAGGAACAAGGTGTAGGCGACCGCCCGCTTCCCGTCGGAGAACGTGCTCTTGGAAATGAGTGCGCCGTCGAGGAAGGTGCGAGCGCCGAGTTTTCGGGCCCATGCGGCGAGCTGCGGCAACTCCATCGTATCTGTGTCTGTGTCTGTGGCTCGGTCGCGGCCGGGGCTACGGTCGATGACGGCGACCTTTCCGCTGTTCACGAGGTGGGTCTCGATGTCCGGCACCAGCGCGGAGAGAGCGCCGCTCATGTCCGCCCCAGTGCGATTCCGAATGGGCAAGATCGCGAGGGTGGGTCTATCTTGCGAACTCCTGTGCTCGAACGCGGCGGAACTCTGCAGCTTCTGAAGGTGATCGCTCACGAGCGTCAACAGTTCATCTCTGCCCAGCCCACGCCCAAGCGCCCGGTCACTGCGCTCGCTCACAAGCGGGGCCTGCGCTTTGGCTGAGCTGGACGCCCGATCCAGGCCTTCGACGGGGATAGCCCGGTCCGGGAGTGGGCCGAGGCCACGCTCGCCCTTCTCGTTGCTGCCCCAACACCACACGGAGCGGTCTTTCGTGATCGCGCAAGAGCCACCTCCACGCGCGAGTGCGGCCGCATCCCGAATGCCGATGACCGCGGTGTGCGAAGCGACCGTCCCATCGGCTCGGATCGTCGAGCGAATCCCAGGTTGCGTCCCAGCGAAGTCGAGTGCGGGTGTCCAGGTCTCGTAGACGGCTGCTCTGGGAACCAGCACCGGAGGTTGATCGGGTCGCCAGTTCTCGGGCGCCTGGTAGTCCCAGCACCGAACCTCGCCGGCATCCGACAGCGCGCATCCCTGATCGTCATAAGCCAACACACGGATGCTGCCGGCGGAATCGGGAAGCAAGACGGGGCGCGACGGCCCTTCGCTGGACTCTCTGCCCGCCGCCGCATTCGAGCGGAAACCCTTGCCCCAACACGCGACGCGGGAATCAGCCAACAGCGCACAGACGACGTGCCGATCTGCGCTCAGAGCGTTCGCGGGTCCCAGCTTGTCGACGCGCAGCCAGGCGTCTGACGCGTCGGTGGTGCCGTTGCCCAGCTGTCCATGACCGTTGTTGCCCTTGCAGTAGACGGCCCCTCCCCGTTCGACTGCGCACATGAAGTGTTCTCCCACGGCGACATCCACCCAGTGCCGTGAGCGATCATCGGGGGTCTTGCCGTACCAGTCTTTGAGGGTACCGTCCTGCAGGAGCACGACCATCAGCTCGCCGTAGAGTGAACCGAAGCCGCGGACCTGACGCGCACCCGAGAGGCCCGTCATCTTGCGGGGCCCGACGCCGCGCGGCGCGCCCCTGACCCCACGATCGCACACGCGCCAATCGCCCGCGCAGTACACGTCTCCCGTCGTGGTGACGACGATCGTCGCGTAATCGGCTCGGAACACGCTTTCCGCAGGCGGCACGCCCTGCATGGGGCGGGCTGAGAAAGGTTCGTGGTCGGAGTCACTGCCGAGTGCACCGTTTGCATTCTCCCCCCAACACACGACCCCGTCGCCGCCCAGGCCGCAGGTGTGCTCGATGCCGGCGGCGAGTTGCTGAATGCCGCGAGCGTTCTCGACCCGTTCGGCGGTCTTCATCCACCGCTCGTTTCGCAGCGAGCGCCACTGTCCCCAGCAGTACACTTCGCCGGATGCAGTGGCCGCGCACGCGTGACTCGGGCCCACAGTGATGCTCGTCACCACGGGCAGTCCGGAGACCGGCTCGGGCGACTCCGGTTCATCGTCTTCCCAGCAAGTGACGACACCCTGTGACGAAAGCGCACAAACAGTGCCGTAGCTCGAGGCGACCGCCGCAACTTCCCGTTGGACCGGCGAGTGTTTGAGACTTGCGGGATCGCTGTCGAAGCGCAACAGGTCGCCGTTGTCCCTGAGCACGTAAGTTTCGCCCATGGTGTGGGCGACCTGAACGACGCCGGAAACTCCCTCCACGACGGCCGGCGCGTGGGGTCCGTCGAAGCCGCGACGACGAAACGGCACGTCACTGCCCCAACACGACAGCGAGCGATCGGTGTGAACGGCGCAGCCTCGCTCCTGCGAAATGGCAACCTGGGCGACGTCGCCGAGCCCTCGCAGGTTCGCGTGAACCCACTCGCCGTACTGACGGAGCGGATCGATGAGCGCACAGCTGACGCGACCGTCGTCATGAACGCCACACACCGTGTTCTCGGCGACCGCTATCTGACGAACGCCGATCAGCTGAACCGGCGTGGGTTCGTGCGGCCGCGCTGCGTCGATCGCCCCCCAACAGCGCACGGAACCATCGTGGTACAGAACGCAGCTCTCGAACCAACGCCCGGCGATCTGCGCGTAGGGCAGCGGCACTGAAGCCACCGCTGCGGGTCCTGTCGACGTCGCAGCAGGTGGCGACGAGTTCTCGGTCGCGGGAGTCGACACTGGCGCGGCGGCTGGACCGGAACACCCTGCCACCAACGCGCAGAGCAGGGCCAGCGTGGATCTGAGTTTTACGAATGCCAAGTCGTTCCTCCGCTGACAGGGTATCAAGTCAATCGCCGAACACACCACGCCCAAACTCCATTGGTCATGCTGGAAGTGCTCACGGCCCTAGTAGCTCGAGTTGATCACCTTGCGTTGGAGAGGGTCGGTGCGCCGTCGTATCTTCGAGCGACTCAGGCACGACACGCGCGCGGAACGATACACGCGACGAACTCGTCGACATGTGTTCCAATTGATCGACCAGCTCTTCGCCCAGCTCGATGGCGCCGGGGCGCTCGAGTCCGGGTGTCGGATCCCCAGCGAGTTCGATCTTCAGGTCGAGGATGGCGCTTAACAACGTGATCCCTACTGATTCGGGGCACACGGCGCCCTGGGTGTCGGGATCGATCGGAATCAGTTTGCCGTACGGTTCGGATCCGTCGGATTGGACAGGCGCGTGACCTGCTGGGCCGCCCACACCGCGTCAACAAGGCGTTGGATGGCAGCCTGGCGATGAACGTCGAGTTCGGCGTGACGGGCCTACTCTCGGTGTCAAACAGCTGCAGCTGAGCAAGAGCGGTCTCGAGGCCGCGGCCGGCTCCTACGTAGCGGAACTCACTCAGAACATGGAGTCCTCACGGAAACACGAATCTGCTCAGAGCTCAGAATTTGCTCGAGACGTCACCAACGCTGTTCGCAGCCTGTTGAGCCAGAAAGTGCTGGTGCACGACGAGACGGCTGATGCGGTGGCATTGTACGACGCCCTGTCGGGTGAGCCTGCGCCCGCCGCGCCCCCCGCGGGCTCAGGTATCTGCCAAGCGCCCACGGGCCGTAAAGCCGACCACGCTACGGCCCGAGGACACGTGGAACGCAAACGTCCACGAGCCGCCGTCCAACCTGGTAGCATCCTGTCTCACGGGCCGCGCCGGGCAGACGAGTTTGGCGCAGCCCGATAGCGCGTGCATGACCAAGAGCAGCCCACCATCCACGGCGCCTCCGCCAACGGGACGCGCCCTCGACCCTTCGCTCTACGCGGAGCTCTTCCACGCGTCCACGCAAGGCTTCTGCGTGTTCGAGGTGCTGCTCGACGAGCGTGGCACGCCACGGGATTACCGGTTCCTCGAAGTCAATCACACCTTCGAACAGCTCACCGGTCTCCGCTCCCCCGTCGGCAAGACGGCCTTGGAATTGGTACCCAACCTGGAGCGGCAGTGGATCGAGAGGTACGGGCGCGTGGCACTGACGGGCGAGTCAGAGCACTTCGTTCAGGGCTCGAAGGCGATGGGGCGCTGGTTCGACGTTCACGCAACGCGTGTCGGTCCTCCTGAACGCCTGTTCGTCGCGCTGGCCTTCAACGACATCACCATCCAGCATCGGCTCGAGGAGGAACGGACGCAGACCGAAGCGGCGTTGCGAGCCACCGAGCATCGCTTTCGTTTGTTCGCCGACGCCGCGCCAGCGATGTTGTGGGCGACGGAGGCAGACGGCAGTTGTTCCTATCTGTCTCGGGGTTGGTACGACTACACGGGTCAGACGGAAAGCGAAGGTCTCGGCTATGGCTGGCTCGACGCGGTGCACCCCGACGACCGCGAAAACGCCCGACGCAAGTTTAGTGAGGCCAACGCTCGACGCACGCCATTCGAGCTCGAGCATCGCCTGCTTCGAGCCGACGGAACCTACCGCTGGGTCATCGATGCGGGACAACCACGCGTGGACGCTGAGGGCGCGTTCGAAGGCTACGTCGGATCGGTCATCGACATTCACGATCGCAAGCTGGCCGAGGAACGGCTCGAACTGGCGGTGAACTCGGGCGAGGTCGGACTGTGGTACTGCGACTTGCCGTTCGACGTGCTGGTGTGGAACACGCAGGTAAAGGAGCACTTTGGTCTGCCACCAGATGCGGTGGTCACCATCGACACGTTCTACGAGCGCATGCACCCGGACGACCGTGAGTCGACGCGCGCCGCCATCGAGCAGTCGATCGCCAGGAAAACCGCCTACGACACTCAGTACCGCACCATCGGTCTGGACGGGCGCACGCGCTGGATCCGCGCCATTGGGCGCGCCCACTACGAAGGGGACCAGCCGGTGCGCTTCGATGGGATCACCGTGGACGTGACGAAGCTGGTGACGCTGCAAGAAGCGTCCGAGGCGGCCAACCGCGCCAAGGACGAGTTCCTCGCCATGCTGGGCCACGAGCTGCGCAATCCACTGGCGCCGATCCTCACCGCGCTGCAGCTGCTGGAACTGCGAGGCATCGACGCTGCCGAGCGGGAACGCGCCGTCATCGAGCGACAGGTCAAGCACCTCGTCGGTCTCGTCGACGACTTGCTCGACGTTTCGCGCATCACCCGCGGGCGCATCGAGCTGAAACGCCAGCGCGTCGACCTCGCCGACGTCGTCGTGCGGGCCGTCGAGCTAGCGAGCCCGCTGCTCGAACAGCAGCGTCACGAACTGCGAGTCGAAGTTCCACGCGGGCTGTGGCTCAACGGCGATCCGGGCCGCTTGGCCCAGGTGGTCACGAACCTACTCACCAATGCCGCGAAGTACACGGAGCCCCAGGGCAGCGTCGGGATCGCAGCCCACCGCGACGGTGAGCATGCAGTGCTGAGTGTGACCGACAGCGGAGTCGGCATCGATGCCGCCACGCTGCCCCGGGTGTTCGAGCTGTTCGTTCAGGAACCGCAGACGCTCGCGCGATCCGAAGGTGGGCTTGGGCTCGGCCTTGCGATCGTGCGCAGCCTCGTCGAGCAGCATGGCGGAACAGTGGCTGCCGCCAGCTCGGGCAAGGGTGCTGGCTCACAGTTTACGGTCTGTCTGCCGCTCGACGGAGCGCCCGGCAGCAAGCTACCAGCCGAGATCCCCGCCACTAGTTCACAGGAGCGGAGAGCTCCGTCGAAGCGAGACACACGTGTGCTCATAGTGGACGACAACCAAGACGCTGCGACGCTGTTGGGTGAGCTCGTAGAGAAGCTGGGCTACCAGGCTCGCACCGTCCACGACGGCCCTTCCGCGCTCCGCGAAGCGGAAACCTATCGACCTGAGCTCGCACTATTCGACCTCGGCCTGCCCGTGATGGACGGCTTTTCACTGGCACAGCGATTTCGCGAACACTCGCAGCTCAAACGCACACGACTGGTCGCGGTCACCGGCTACGGACAGGAGCGCGACCGCCAAGCGTCGTCTCGCGCCGGCTTCGCCGCGCATCTGGTCAAGCCAGTGGAAGCGGAGGAACTGCGAGCGACGCTCGCGGCGCTGTCGGCCCTGCAGGACGACTCCGAGCCACAGGCCCCCCACGGCGATCAATAGCACTTGGCGTCGCGGCGACTCGCCATGGCGATGGGGAGGGAGTGCGAGCACGCCAAAAAGCGAGGGTCGCAGAAGCAAGGACAATCGAACTGTCGAAGAACGGAGTGGAGCGAACATGGAGCCGTTGGCTGGGAGTGCGTGAGGGACGTCGTGGCGGGAATCTCGAGCACCGGCTTGCCGTGTCGCTCCTCGACGA
>CBFGUG010000187.1:0-6367 GCA_965651905.1 uncultured bacterium
CTTCTACGCGATCCCAAACGCGTAGCGGCCTCGTCGCGTCGCTGGGATCGAACCTGACCAGTTCGCTGACGCCGACGCGACGATAGCGGTCAAGTTTGCTCTCCCACGAGGGTTCACCTGCGTCACTGTCGCTCACGATTTCGACGGCCACTTCAGGCGCGCCGCGCTCCCACACTTTCCAAGTCCGGATGAGCTCCGTTTGCGGAACTTGCCGAACGAAGGCGTCGGGAGCCAGACACTGCGAGGGATCTTCCGCATCGAAGTACACGAACTGATCGGAACAAACCGTCGTCGTGTCGCCGAACGCTTCGCGCAGCAGAGCGTACAAGAGCATGCGCAGGTTCATGTGCAGCTGCGTCTCAGGCACTTGTGCGAACTCCGGAAAGAGAATCGGAGCGCGCGCTTCCAGGTAGCGGGGCTGCTCGCGCACAGTGTCTCGAGACGCCATCGACATCGAAGATACCTCGGCTTTCGGGCTTCAGCCAGGTCGGCACACGCAAGCGCCAGCAAACGCCACGCCAACCGTTGCGCGCTGGGGTTTATCAAACGATCTTGGGGGAGTGCGTTTGCGGTCGCACCGCGCGACAGCTTCCCGGACGCTGGCCGCCACTGGCGACGCCCGGCCACGGCCACCGCGCGACTCGGAACGACCGGACCATCGCGCAGGAGCGACTCACTCAGCGTCCTGACGGTACGCTGCTGCTCGAGTTCACTGGCCGCCTTCGGCGCCTCGGGCCGCAGGGGTGTCCCCGACTGTCTACCTCCGTGGAAAGGTCCACTCCGTGGAACTAACACTAAACGGTGCTCTCGCTGAGGCTGACTTGTCTTTCGACAGGTTCGAGGGGGTGCAGTGGTACATCTTCCTCGGTGCTCGTGCTTCCGCGGACGGTTCGTCGATGAGCGATACGGCACGCTAGTGCCCGAAACTTGCGCTACGACATCTCCAACGGAACTCCCGGGTCAGGGGTTCATCTTCGCAGCATGCCGTTCACCAGTTCGAGTATGCACCATCCGCCCCGCGTCGCACCTGCAATGGTACGACGCGAGGTCGGCGCTGTCGCCGCCCCAAACCCGCTGTCTCTGCGCTCCGAATCTCCGCTCCGAGAGCGTTCAAGTGCTCCGGAATCGGTGTTCAAGTCCGTCGGAAGATTGGTGTTCAAGTGCTCCGGAATCGGTGTTCAAATCCGTCCGGATTCGGCGTTCACGTGGTGCCGGAATACGCAGTCGGGAGGCGCCGTCTCGTACGAAAAATGCGTATAGAACGGCCGTACTATCGCGATTTCGGAGCGACGTCGGAAACTGCGCTAGGGTAAGACTATGCTACCCACTGAACAGATCCAGGCTGCGATCGCTGCCATCGAGTCGAGCGATCCCCATGTGATGAAAGCGGTCCTCACACATCGACTGGTCACGCTTGCCACGGCGGAATCGCCGGGCGAAAGCGAGCGCGAACCCAAGCCGACGACCGACGTGCCAGCGCCACGTCACCGCGTTGGGCCAACCGAAGCGGTGACCCAATGATCCTACGATACTCATTGGGACAGCGCATGGCGGGGCGCGTGTGTGCAGCGGACGAGGCCTTTCACACTCTCCAGCACAAGGCCGCCATGTTGGGCGACGGTGGTACGTGGCAGTGGTTCGCGGACAGGTTTGGCACACCTGAGACCGCCCTCTGGGATGCCGGCGGATTTGACGAGAACCTCGCAAGGCAGATGGAGAGTCCTTACGCCTTCGTGGGACGACAAGAGGACCTCGACCGCCACCTGCTCACTGAACGCATTTGCGCCGAGATGGACGACCTGGTCGGGGCCTTTTTCGTGGCTCTTCAGCCGCGACTGAACGCTGTCAAACGAGCTGCAGAGCGCGTGTACTGCAGCGCAACGACTAGCGACCAGTTGCCGATCGCTCCTCCGAAGGCGATGGTCACGCCCGCTGCGTTCGAACACGCATGGCAACTCGCGAATTACATCAAACATCGCGATGAATGGCGACAGACCCTCAACAAGGGCCAACAGAGATGCTTTGAAGCGCTGGTTGCGCTCGGTGTCGCCACGGTCGTCGACGGAACCCGTGAGTTTGACCGTTGGCCGCTCATCGAGGCTGCGTGCGCGATTTCTGGCGAGCCAACCCTGGCAAAGGCGGTGCTTGTGATTGTCCAGCGTTGCGAGTCAGCATGCCGCGACATCGAGAACTCGATCCAAACGGCCTTTTCCGAGATCGCTGCAGACGTTGACCGGGTTCGGACTTCGAATGTTCCGAGACTGCGCGTCCGGGCGCAACGCCCGACTCACCACGTCTGAAATGGCCGCACCAATAGCGCTGACAGCTCCAGAGGGCTGTTAGTCCGTCGGTGCCGACACAGGACACGGAGCGTATGCCTAGAACCGGTAGAGGATCTGGTACTCGACGCATTCGATTAGCTCGTCCCTAGCAGTGACTTCGAGCTCCAATGTCGCGCTGTGATTGCCGGAGTCGCAAGTGATGTCGAACGGAACGACTGGTTCACTGCCTGCGGGATTGCAACACGCGCCTGCAAAGAACTCGCTGTCCCCCTCGCATGCTAGCCTGCCTTCACTGCCGTCATCGCATACCGGGTGAACACAAAGCTCGACATCAGTCGCCGAGCCTGCGCCCCTGAGCTCTAAGGCGACTTGTGCCTGTTGCACGCAGAATCCGTCATCGACGCCGTGGTAGGCGAATGAGTCCACGTCGCCTCGTCCAAGCGAACCTTCGAAGAACGACAGGTCCTCGTCGCAGTCCGACTTGTCGGTGCCAACCGACGTTTCGTCGTCCGATTCACAGGCCCCTGGAACACAGTCGCGCTCAACATAGGTCGCCGATGAGGCGTACTCGGCGACGGCGTTGTCCAGGTACGCGAGCTGGTAGCTTATCGGAACGCCCGGATTCTCCGCCGTAAACTCAGCGCCTGCGTGGACGAATTGCTTCAGCCCCTCGTAGCCGTCCACGGCGCTAGCCCCGGCTGCGGCACCTCCACCCTGCACGATGACTCGCATTCGTGTTTCAGCTGAATTCAAAGCCTGTTGGTAGCTACTCTCGATGCTGCCAGAGAGGCTGGGTAGTTTACTTGTGGCCTCTAGTGCGGCGTCGAGTGTTTCGGTGCTCTCAGTGCTTTCAATCATTAGGTACACTCGTCGCCCGTACGTGATGCTTTGCACATAGACAGGAGGTATCCCACTTGCTTCTGCGGCAAGCTGAGCGGGCGTCACGGACGAGCCGAAGAAGTCTGAAGCGGCTTGCTTCGACTTCTGGTCCACCGACGCGGTGAAAAAGGGTTGCTCGAAGGTGACGAACAGCCTGGATCGGACGGTCTCGTTCGCCCAATCGAAGTTGGCGCTGACCTCTGCTAGGCCGAGATAGTCTGCTGACACTCCGGCAGCCAAGCCCAAAAATGACTCACTGTGAACGAACGCCTTGTCGTAGTGGAGTACGGCGGAAACTGCTGCCCCGGCGTTCTCCTCCAGCACTCTGGTGAGTTCCGTGATGTAGTTGCCTTTTGATGCTGCGCTCACGGTGCCGACGCCACTGAAGTGCGTCCCGCCGTCAACGGAGAAACCCAGAGAGGCCAGAGGAACGTTCAACGGTTGCAGTACACCCCTTCCCGCTAGCTCGCCCTGCACGACATTCCCCAAGAACAGGTTCGGTCCCGTCGGGTCAAAACTCAGCATGTCTCGGTAGTGCTCGGTGGCTGTCTTCTCTGTGACCGTGCACGCACCCTGCACTTGGGGCTCGCCAACGGGCGTGGGCGCGGCAACTGGTGCGAGTTCAAAGTGTCCAAGGTCGTTGACTAGCTGTGCGACGGACGACTGTTCGCCTGCTGGCTGTGTTGGATCTGCGCCCATTGCTTCCGGCGTCACCATGTCGCCGCCCGCGCTCGCACCGGTGTCGTCGGTTCCCGAACCTCCCGCACATCCTGCGTTGACGAGCCCTGCTAGCGACGCTGCAGCGAGCCACATCATCGCTCCTTCAGTCCGGAGCCGAGTGCGGTTCGATTTGGGTTTCTCTACAACCAAGGTTACGCCCCTTCCGACGAAACACCGTTGCACACTCTAGCGTGGACTCAACAGGAGGCGGCAAGTTCGGTCATGAAGCTACATACAGCGAAGGACGTGTGGGCGAGCGGTTGGAAGGACGGAACCTCGAACAAAGTGCCCCCCCCGCAGACACCGCTCACCAACCGATGCGCAACACGTGCCAGAGCCGAAAGCAATCCGCGATTGTTCACCGGGAGCGGTGGCCCCGGGTGATCAGACTGGTGGTGTCCCGATTGGGTACGAGTCCAGACAGGCCGGGGAAGTCAGGGCATCGCCCCCGCGTAGGGACCGACACGGGCGCAAACAATCGCGCACGAAACCATCAAGATGCGCGGAGGGACCCGGCCCTTTGAAGCGCGGCCAACCAGCAACGAGGTCTCAGTGCATCGGTGGCCCAGCCGGCAGCGGTACCCGATGGGGCGCCGCAGACGATGGAGCATCATGACAAGCAATCAACAGACGCGCGCCTCCAGTGGCGCGTCCAAACGGCACGCCTCCAATCAAAGGTCGAAGAAGCAGGCCGAACCCCGTCTGGTTCATCACTGCGTGGTCTGCGGCAGTCGCTGCCCAGGATTTCGCCGACGGTGTTGCTCAGACGAGTGCGCTCGATTCAGCTCTGCTAGGAAGAGGCGCGAGAGGAGGCACGGCGTCAGGCCACCGGCCAAGTGCTTGAGTTGCGGCAGGGGTATTACGGGCCCCCGTCGCTCCAAGACCTGTTCATCTAAGTGCCAGGCGGCACATGACCGACTTTCGCGCCGAGAGCGCAACAGAGCGTACCATCAGACGGTGCGCAAGGTTACTGCCGGGGTTCGCCGGCATGAGGATTGGTACGCGGAAAATCGGGAGGAGTGCCTTCGGAAAGCAGCGAAACGCCGTGACGAGAACCCGGAGCGAACGCGCGAGATCAGCAGGAAGAGCCGCGCGAAGCACCGAGACAAGGCGAACGAGCGGACGGGGGTCTGGAAGGAGCAGAACCGCGGACGGGTGCGCGAACACCGCCGTCGAGACTACGATAGAAACAAGGAGAGGTTTCGTCGGCACAACCGCGTTCGCAAGCTGAGGAAGCTGGCTGTGGGCAGCCAACTCAGCGAGGCTGCTCATGTCGAGCTGCTGCATCGGCATGGGACCCGCTGCGCCTATTGCGGGTGTTCCATGGGCGAAGGAAGAGACCGTCACCTCGACCACGTGATTCCCCTGAAGCTTGGTGGTGCGGACGTTCTAGAGAACATCGTCATAGCGTGCGCGGAGTGCAACCGAAAGAAGTGGGATCGTGACCCCTTGGACTGGTTGCGCGACAACGACCTAGACGGGGCGTTTGCACGGCGTTTCCCGACAGCATGGGCGAAGCTACAGCGCTGGCGGCGAGACCAACTCTCAGGCGTCTTTTCCGCGCCGACCCTCGTCCCGTTGAAACAGGCCGCGCAAGCGTTCTCCTTCAGCATGCGTACCTTGCGCCGGCGCATCGAATCTGGCGATATAGTTCCAGTCCGCCCAGGCTCGGTACGCGGCAGGATGTACCTTTCAGTGGACCAAGTTGAGAAGCTGACCGGGTGTCGCCTGGTGTGGAACCCTAGGACGAGAACCCACGAGGCGCCAACGGGAACGCAGGGGCGGAGACGAAAGGAATAGTGAGGTGTGCGCGACCGCGATTGCTGGGGCCACTTGCGAGCGATTCCTGGCCCGACTGGGGGACGTTTGGCGAACTCCCTGTCGACGAAACCGCCGGGGAAAGCTTCATGAGCCGCCGACGCCAACCGTACGGAAGCGGCTGCGATCGCTGGCCGCATCGCTGATCACGTCGAGGTGATTCTGAGCCAGCGCGGACGCAGCCTCGATCCGGATGAAGCAAACTCCGAGCCGACCGAGGTGCAGCTCGAGCACACCGCGCTGGCCACTTGCTACGACGCCTTCCAGGTCAGCAAAGCCGCTTGGGGGATCGCACCAGTCGAACGCCGGTTCGATCCTCTGCGCCAAATCGAGTTGATCGTCGCGTCCCGAGCTACTCGGGGCGCTCGCGTAGTGCCGATAGATCTCGTCTGCCACGCGGGCGGCGACGGGGCTCGTGGTCGGGCTGACTAGTAGCATCAAGCCGGGGCCCAGTTGCACGGCTGTCGCCCAACTCCGCAGCCGCCGCTGCGGCACCCCCGTCAGCCGCACGACTCCGCCGGCGTGTAACGCGCCGCGCCACCGCGCCCTGGGGCGCTCGCCCGAGAAGCCTGCCCCGCGCGAGTATTGCCTTGAATTTGCTTCGATTTCGTTCCCCTAGCAGCCCGTGGCAAAAGCCGGTCTGTCGCAAGGGCGATCGCAAACGTCTG
>CBFGUG010000188.1:0-6208 GCA_965651905.1 uncultured bacterium
AGCTCAGCGACCCAGCAGCTCAGCGACCCAGTAGCTCAGCGACCCAGTAGCTCAGCGACTCTCACCACCAGCAGCTCAGCGACCCAGCGGTGTGACCCACTGAGCGTGTTTGGTATTTCGGCCTGTTGCGGCTGCCATGTAAGCGCGCTGCAACTGCGCCGACAGCGTTTTCTTGTCGGTGCGAAACTCGATGCCGTCAATCTCGTGCACTGGGGTGATCTCCGCAGCCGTGCCCGTGATGAACACCTCGTCAGCCCGCAGCAGCTCTTCCCGCGTGAACGCGCGAATGGAAATGTCGACGCCTGCGTCTTGCGCTAGCGTCAGTACCGAGTCGCGGGTGATACCAGGCACGATCGCCGAGCGCTCGTCGTTGGTGAACAACGTGTGGTCGCGCACGAAGAACAGGTTGCTACCCGTAGTACTCGACACGGAGCCGTCCTGGTTTAGCAAGATCGCGTCATCGAAGCCGTGGTCCAGCGCTTCGTGGGCCGCGAGCACGCTGTTGGCGTAGTGCCCGCTGGCTTTGGCCATGGTGGGCATGCAGGCGTGGGGAAACTTGCGCCACGACGAGACCATCAAACGAATGCCGTTGCGCAGTGCTTTCTCACCGAGGAAGTACCCGAGCTCTCGCGTGGCGATGAACACGTTGACACTACATTCTTTCTTCGGCGTGATGTCGATCGGCCCATACCCGAAAAACGCCAGCGGACGGATGTAGGCGTTGGAAACGCCGTTCTCGCGCGCCACGTCGAGGGCGCCCTGACACAACTGATCGAGCGTGTACGGCACGTTCATCCCATACAGTTTTGCCGACCCCAGCAGTCGCTGCATGTGGTCGCGCAAGCGAAACAACCCGGGACCGTTTTCGGCGGGATAACACCGAATCCCTTCGAACACGGCGGTGCCGTAGTGGAGCGCGTTGGAGTAGTAGTGGATGCTCTGCTCTTGAGCGGTCTTGATCTCACCATTCCACCAGATGTACGGCGAGAGCGCCTGTCCCTTCGGACGCGACACCAAGAGCGTGTCTTCCTGAGGGATTTGAGTGAAGTTCGGCCACTCGACTACTGCGTCCATCGACATGATTGCTCCTCGAATCTCGGGCACTTGGTGCCGCGCCCGATGGAGTGTAGCGGAGCGTGCGAAGCGCGTGTCGAAAAACGTTGGTTGCTGGCCGCCCGCGCGACGCAGAGCTGGATAGACTGGCCACATGCCGCAGCCAGATCTGTTCACACCGAAGAGCTCTTGGAGCCTGGTCGCATGGGCTCTACTCGCATGTGGCCCGCGCGAGGTGCCTCACGCACAGCCCTACCCACCCGCTCTTCGCAGCCCTGATTCATTGCCTCTGACGAGTGCCGCGCCCAGCCCGAAGCCTCGGCCCAGGTCGCTATCCAGTTCCATTTCCCTGACGAGAGAACAGGCTCAGGCGGCACTGTGCCAAGTACTGAGCGACAAGGACACGGACTGCGACTACCGCATCACGATCGAAGATGGATCGCTGCCCAGCTGCGCCATGGGGCAGCGCTGCGAGACCAGGCGTGCGGTGAGCTGGCCATACGCCGTCGACCTCGGCTCCGAGCGATTGCCACTGGAGCAGACGCATCACGCAGCCCAGCTCGTGACCGAACTCGCCGCGGGCCTGAACGATGAGGCAACTATCGTGACCGTCGAGCGCGAGCGGATCACCGAAAACCCGAGCAGCTTCTTGAAGCGGCGTATCGAAGAGCACTATTGGTCGGCACTGACACGCCGCATCGAACCCGACCCGAACTCACTCGGCCGCGCACTCGACGACAGTAAGATCGGGGTGACGTCGGACGCGAGCGGCGGGCGATGGTGTCAAGGAAGAATCCCTCGCTGCGACCGCCAGAAAGCCGCACTGCGAAACAGCTCCACGGCAACGAGTGAACACACGACGAATGCCTCGAGCTCCGCACAGGCAGCGCAGCAGTTCGTGTATGTTCCCGAAAGCGACCCGCGAGGCGTGAAGGCGTTCACTGAGGCAAAGCTCCCGCAGTCCATCGTCGTGCGCCCTTTACCCACCAACGCGGGTGCAGACTGGGTTTCGAAGACAACCGCAGCCAAAGATCACGGTCTGCTCGTGCTGGCTCTGGACGAACAGCTCCGCGGTCGTCCATACGTCGTGCCCGGCGGACGCTTCAACGAGATGTACGGCTGGGACAGCTTCTTCATCGTCTGGGGCCTGATGCAAGGTTCGACGCAAGACTCGCGCAATCTGGAACTCGCGCGCGCAATGGTAGACAATCACGTGTACGAGATCCGCCACTACGGCAAGATTCTCAACGCAAACCGCTCTTACTATCTGACGCGCTCGCAGCCGCCGCTGCTCACGTCGATGTTGTCTCTCGTGTGGGACGGGTCACCGCGCACCGAATCGAGCAAGGCCTGGCTCGAGCGCTCACTCGCCGCGGCAATCGACGAGTATTTGTCCGTGTGGTCCAGCTCGCCACGACTCACCCAACTGTGCGACGCAGGCACGTGCCTGTCTCGCTACTACGGCGAAGGGAGGGGTCAGCCCCCTGAAGTCGAACCCGAGCACTTCGCGTGGCTGTATCAGCGCGCTGCGCTGCGCAACCAGCGTTGTGCCCCGCCGGGTGACGATCCAGGAAGCCAACGGCTGTTCATCCACTGCGCGCGTCAACTCGGAGAAGATTACCGCGCAGGCCGTTACTCAGACCCGCAGATCGACGACTTCTTCACCCACGACCGCTGCGTGCGCGAGTCGGGTCACGACACGACGTACCGCTGGTTCGACGGCAAGGAACGCTGTGCAGACTTCGCCACAGTGGACCTCAACTCACTGCTGTTCAAATACGAGATCGACATCGCGCGTTTGCTCGCCGAGCATTTCGACGGCGGTTTGCGCGAGCACACCGCAACGCAGTTTTGCGAACGAGCTCGTGCCAGAGCGCGCCTGGTCGAGAAATATCTGTACAACGAAGGCGCAGCGTTATTCTTCGACTACGACACGAAAAACGCGCGCCAGTCCAGCTATCTGTCGGCGACGACGCTCTATCCACTGTGGGCGTCGGCACCGAATCCGTGTGACGCAGCCCTCGTCGATCCGACGCGGGCTAGCCAACTAAGCGCGGCAGCGCTGCGAGAACTGGAGTCGTTGGGTGGATTGATGGCGACGGCGCCGCGCTCGCAACAGCTGCACGAACCCGCGTTCGTACTGAGTGAAGCGACCGACGGCTCGATCGCAGAACGTTCCGTCGGTCGGCAATGGGAAGCCCCCAACGGCTGGGCGCCGCACCAGATGCTCGCGTGGCAGGGTCTGAAACAGTGGGGACAGCCCGCGGAGGCGCAGCGCCTCGCTTATCGCTGGCTCTACATGATCGTCAGCAGCGCAGCGAACTACCACGGCACGGTGCCCGAAAAGTTCGACGTCGTGCGGCGCACCCATCAAGTCTTCGAGGAGTACGGCAACGTCAACACCGAATTTGCGTACATCGCCGACGAAGGCTTCGGCTGGATGAACGCATCGTATCTCGTTGGCCAGCAGTTGCTGAGCGACGAACAGCTCGCGGCACTGCAACGACGTGTCGCCCCCGAACACCTGGAAACGTTTCGCTGACGCGCGCGGAAAGGGACCACCATCGCGTGAGCTCCGCACAGCGCCAACGCTCCGACCTTCAGCGTAGCGTTGCGAGGGTCGATGGTACGCGCGGAGCGCAACTCGTGGTCAACGGCTGGGTGTCGCTGACCACGGCGCGCGCGATCCAAACAGACGCATCCGAGGCGCAGAAATCACCATCGAGGTGCACCAGCGCAACCGTTCGAGGCTGCGACCGAGCCCTCGACTGGAGCGTCGCCCAAGCATCGAGCGTGGCTGCGGTTTTTTTCCGCTGCAGCGCATTTCCAGTAGCGAGCGTCCTTCGCGATCACTGCCGCGCCGATGTCGGGCGGCTATGATGCGCCCGACATGCGACTTCGCGCAACTTCTCCCTTCTTGGTTCTTGGTCTCCTCTCCCTGTCGTTCGGTGTCGTGGCGTGCAGCGCCGCGGAAGAGCCCGGCGCGGCTCCTGGACAGGGCGTCAGCTCAGGCGCAGACGGCAATGGTTCGGGTGGAGACGATGGCGACGGTAGCAACAGCGGTGGCTCCGACGGCAGCGGTAGCGGCGGCTCCGACGACGGCTCGGGCACCATGACCGTCATCGATCCCGCCACAGGGGAAGAAGTCACCGTCCCCACCACGGGCGGGGGCTCGACGACGGTTGGCAACGGCAGCGATAGCGTGGTCGTCGAACAAGACGGAGACATCATCCTCGAAGGCAACGGCACCGCTCCCCCAGGCTGCGGTGACGGCGTGCTCACGGATGACGAAGCCTGCGACGACGGCAATCAGGTTTCGGGCGACGGCTGCAACGGCGATTGCCTCACGGTCAATCCCGGCTTCAGCTGCGCGGCGCCTGGTGAACTCTGCCGTGCGATTGCGCGCTGCGGCGACGGCATCGTGGCTGACTCGGAACAATGTGACGACCAAAACGTCGAGGATGGCGACGGCTGTTCAGCGCGCTGCCGCGTCGAGTTCGGCAAGAAGTGCGAAGGTGAGCCCAGTAGCTGCACTGACGCCACCTGCGGCGACGGCATCCAAGAAGGAGCAGAGAGTTGCGACGACGGCAACACGGACCCGTTCGATGGTTGTTCGTCCGTGTGCTTGCGCGAGCCCAACTGCGAGGGCACGTCCTGCACGTCCGATTGCGGCGATGGCCTACTGATCAACGAAGAGTGTGACGACGGCAACACCACCAGTGGTGACGGCTGCTCCGCCGACTGCAAGACCGAAGCAGGGTTCACCTGCACCAGCGAAGCGACCTGCGAGCGAGTCAACGGCGAGTGCATATTGCGCGTGCCCGCCATCTTCCGCGACTTCTCGGGCGACCACCCTGACTTTCACACCCAAGCGATCACGGGCGGCGTGTTACTCACGGGCAGCGTCCAGGACGACCTAGACGAGGATGGCAAGCCGCTGCTCACGCCTGGCGCCGATCCGTACCAGACGCACATCGAATCCCAAGACACGTTTTCGGAGTGGTACCGCGACGGCGATCACGCCGTCACGGTGGTTGGGTCAATCGTGCTCTACGACAACGGCGACGGCGGTTACGTCAACCGCTACGGCGCCAATGGCGAACCCTACGTGACGACGGAACAAGGCACGGAGGAGGGCGGCAGCAGCGCTACCGTGGAGGGCTGCGAAGCCGAGTGCCGCATGTTCGCCCAGAACGATGCCCAGTGCGGCAACGCCTGCAACACGGAACGCCAAATTGCAGACACCGCCGAGCGGGAGCTCGCTCAGGGAATGAACGAAGATCTCGACGAGGAAGAGCTCGAAGCGCTAGAGCTTGCAGCAGAAGAGGCAAGCCAAGCAGCCGCCGACTGCGCGACGGATTGTGCAGCCGCCGAGGACGCCGACGCCGCTGCTTGCGCCGACACGTGCGCGCCGTGTAGCTGGGACCCGCAGTCGTGGTGTCACGGCGGCACGCGCATCGCCTACGACGGCACGCCAGCGTTCTTCCCTGTCGACGAGGTCACAGGTCCGACCTACGACCCCGGCATCGCCCAGCTGCCCGACGAATACGGCCACTCGGGCTGGCCCTTGGAGCACGAGGTGACCGGCGGCACGCCCGTCGACCACAACTTCTTCTTCACCAGCGAAGTACAATACTGGTTCCGCTACGAAGCCGACACCAACGCCACCCTCGACTTCTTGGGCGATGACGACGTGTGGGTGTTCATCAACGGCAAGCTGGCCGTCGATCTGGGCGGCATTCACATCCCCGAAGAAGGCTCCATCACCGTCAACGCGCAGACCGCAGGCGACTTCGGCCTCGAGCCGGGCAACGTCTACAAGATCACGGTCTTCCACGCCGAGCGCCAAATGCAGGGCTCGTCCTTCAAGCTCACGCTGTCGGGTTTCGAAGCTACACCCAGCGATTGTTCGGCCGTGTGCGGCGACGGCATCCTCAGCTTCGGCGAAGAGTGTGACGACGGCGTCAACGATGGCGGCTACGGCGAGTGTGGCGAAGGTTGTCGCCTCGGCGAGTTCTGCGGCGACGGCATCGTCAACGGCACGGAAGACTGCGACAAAGGCCCCGGCGGCGGCCCCGGCTGCCCCTCCTGTCGCATCCTTCGCGTCCGTTAATCGAACACAACAATCACTCAGCAAAGGGGCGCTACCGTCTCC
>CBFGUG010000189.1:0-6184 GCA_965651905.1 uncultured bacterium
ACCCTTGCTGATCCGTGGGCGCCCCGCTCAGCATCGGATCGCGTGATCGTGCACAGGAACCTGAAGAAGCTGGTCGACGACATCGACAAGCTGGATTGGTTCAGCGCCAAAGAAGAGGGCTTGGGCGACTTGTACGAGGGATTGCTCGAGCGTAACGCGGGTGAAAAGAAATCGGGTGCGGGGCAGTACTTCACGCCGCGCCCGCTGATCAACACCATCGTGCGGTTGGTTTCGCCCCAGCCTGGGGAAGTCGTGCAAGACCCCGCCGCAGGCACGGGCGGGTTTTTGATCGCCGCGGACGCCTACGTCAAAGGGAACACCGACGAGTTGTTCGACTTGGGCACTCCAGAGCAGCGGTTCCAGAAAGAAAAAGCCTTCGTGGGGATGGAGCTGGTGCACGACACCGCGCGCCTGGGCCTGATGAACATGCTGCTGCACGACATTCGCTCCGAGCTGCACATCGCCGATACGCTGAGCAGCACGGGGCAAGACCTGCCGCAGGCAGACGTGGTGCTGACCAACCCGCCCTTTGGTACCAAAAAGGGCGGCGGCGGGCCGACGCGGGACGACTTCACCTATCCCACCAGCAACAAGCAGCTGGCTTTCTTGCAACATTGTTATCGCACGTTGAAGCCGCCCAAGGGTAAGGCGCCTGGAGGCCGCGCCGCGGTGGTGTTGCCCGACAACGTACTGTTCGAGGAGAACACGGGCACCCAAATCCGCAAAGACTTGATGGACAAGTGCGATCTGCACACCATCCTGCGTTTGCCGACGGGCATCTTCTACGCGGGCGGTGTCAAAACCAATGTGCTGTTCTTCACGCGCGGCGCGACGGACAAGGGTAACACCAAAGCCGTCTGGATCTACGACATGCGCACCAATCACGAGGCGATCGGCAAGCGCACGCCGCTGAAAGAAGACCACTTCGCCGACTTCGCCAAAGCCTTCGGCAAAGATCCCTACGGCAAGTCCAAACGCAAAGACCAAGGCGAAACAGGCCGCTTCCGCAAGTTCACCCGCGAAGACATCTCCAAACGCGGCGACAACCTGGACATCAGCTGGCTCAAAGACGACAGCAACGGCGGCAACGAAGAGCTACCCGAGCCTGACGAGATCGCGGCGGAGATAGTCGAGAAACTGAAGCTCGCGATGGGCGAGATGGAAGAGCTGCAGGCGCTGTTGGAGGGAGAGGCGTGAGCGAATTGCCAGACGATGCCGAAGCGCTGCCATGCGGGTGGGCTTGGTCCACTATCGGCGAGTTGGCGCTCGAGGTTCGGAACGGTCTGTCACCAAAACCGAATGCTGACTGCGGCTTGCCCGTCCTACGCATCAGTGCGGTTCGAGCCCTCAACGTTGATGTTGCGGATCGCCGCTACTTTGACCCACCACCACCACAGTGGGAGCGAGCGGTGCTCAAGGCTGGAGACTTGCTGTTTACCCGGTACAGTGGCACTCCAGCGTTCGTTGGTGTTTGCGGCGTAGTTCCAGAAGTTCGGGAGGACTTAGTCTATCCTGATAAGCTTATTCGTGTCCGCATTGACGACCGAATAGCGCTTCCCGGGTTTGTGGAGAAGAGCGCGGCTTGTGGTGTGTCACGTGCAGCGATAGAGAGCAACCTCAAGACTACGTCCGGTCAGGTGGGCCTGGCGGGCGGGGACCTGAAGGAGACACCGCTTCCCCTTCCGCCGCTCAACGAGCAGCGGCGGATTGTGGACAAGATTGAGGCGTTGACGGCGCGGAGTCGGCGGGCGAAGGAGGCGCTCGATGCGGTGCCGGCGTTGTTGGATAAGCTGCGGCAGTCCATCCTGGCTGCCGCCTTCCGCGGCGATCTCACGGCAGACTGGCGCGCCGCCCACCCCGACGTAGAACCCGCCTCAGTGCTCCTAGAGCGCATCCGCAAAGAACGTCGCGACCGCTGGGAACAAGCCGAACTCGCCAAAATGCAGGCCAAAGGCAAGCCCCCCAAAAACGACACCTGGAAGTCCAAGTACAAAGAGCCCGAACCCGTCGACACCGAGGGGTTGCCCGAATTGCCGGAGGGGTGGGCTTGGGCGAGTGTGGAGCAGCTGTTGGTTAGTCAAGCTGACGTGTTCGACGGCCCATTCGGTTCCGCCTTGAAGACGAGTGACTATTGTGAGGCCGGTGTCCGGGTGATTCGTCTTGAAAACGTGGCTCAGCTGCGGTTCGTGGACGCGAAGAAGACGTACATCTCCGAACAGAAGTACCAAACGCTCCTGCGTCACACGGTCCGCGAGGGCGACATTATTTTCGGCTCGTTTGTGGACGAGACCACGCGAGTCTGTGTCCTTCCTCCACTCGCTGGTCCTGCCGTTGCGAAGGCGGACTGTTTCTGCGTACGGCCTTGGCCTGGCATCGTTTCTGTAGAGTTCCTGGCGGCCGCCCTAGGCTCACCGCAGACGCATGCTCGACTAACCAAGAGTATTCATGGTGCAACCCGCCCGCGAGTGAACACGGGACAAGTGCGAGCAGCTGTGGTGCCGTTGCCACCACTCGCTGAGCAGGCTCAACTGGTTCGGCGACTGCAGGAAAGCATTCTGCAACTCGAAGCTTTGCAAGGCGCTCGCGAGGGCATAGAGCTGTTGCTAGACACTCTCGACTCATCCACGCTTGCCAAAGCCTTCCGCGGCGAACTCGTTCCGCAAGATCCGAACGACGAGCCCGCGTCGGTGTTGCTCGAACGTATCCGTGCGGAGCGTGAAGCCGCTGGCTCCGCCAAGAAGACGAAGAAGCAACCCGCCGCGAGAAAGCGCGCGACGAGGAAGAGCAAGGCTGCAGCGACGTGAGGCAGCGAAACCGGGGCGGGGACCTAGTGCGTTAGGCCCCGGTCCAACTAACAGTCGACAAGAAACGCCTGGTGCGTGCAGTAGGAGATCGCCGAGTCATGACCCTCCCGACCTACGAAAAGTTCATCGATCCCATACTGCAGTACTTGGTGGCGCACCCAGGCGGGGCTCGCGCGGCGGACGTTCATGACGCTGCGGCGGATACCTTGGGACTGACGGACGAGCAGCGCACGGAACGTCTCCCGAGTGGCGTCCAATACGTTTACAAGAACCGCGCGGGTTGGGCGCATGACCGTTTGAAGCGTGCGAAACTCTCGAGCTCACCCAAGTTCGGCTTCTGGAAGCTGACTGAGGACGGGGTGAAGTACGCGGCCGCCAACGCCAAGGGGCTCAGTGCAGAGCAGCTCAGTGCGCTTGCGGTGGTGGCCAAGGACTCACGCCTCACCCCCGAGCCTCGAGAAGATAGCGCCGCCCCGGTGACCGAGCCCGACGCGACCAGCGTCGAGAGCCCCGACGACCGTCTCGACAGCGCGCTCGAAGAGATCAATGCGGCCGTTCGCTCGGAGTTGCTCGAAAGTATCCTGCAGTCGTCGCCGAAGTTCTTCGAGGTGCTGGTCTTGGATTTGCTGCATGCCATGGGTTACGGCACCAATCGCACGGATCTGCAACGCGTGGGCGGCTCGGGTGACGGCGGCATCGACGGCATCATCTCGCTCGATCGTCTGGGGCTGGAGAAGGTGTACGTTCAGGCCAAGCGTTGGCAAAACAGCGTCGGCCGCCCCGAAATCCAAGGCTTCTACGGCGCCCTCGCAGGCCAACGCGCCAACAAGGGCGTCTTCATCACCACGTCGACCTTCACGTCCCAAGCCGTCGAGTTCGCCCGCTCCGTCGAGCGCATCGTCCTCGTCGACGGCGACCGCCTCACCGCACTCATGGCCGAACACGGCGTAGGCGTCAGCCACCGCGCCGTCAAAATCCCCAAAGTAGACAGCGACTACTTCGACGAGTGAGGGTGGGATGCGGCGTGCACCTCGCCGCCGACGTTCGCCGTCAGCTCGCTTCTCGGATGATGCTGAGCTTACTTCGAGCCGTTGGCGGCGAGCTTCGTCAGCGCGTCGTCCTGTTGGATGAGTTCGACATCATCGGTCCAGCCATTGGGGTATTTCCCTCGAAGAAACGCTTGCTCTGTGGTGTGGCGAGGATGAACACAAGCGGTGCTTGCAAAGATGGATCAAAGAGCGGACAGCTCTCGGTGTAACCGTCCCGACGATCAACGCATGGAAGCACAGTCCGTCGTGTCGCTGCCAGCGAGACAGCGTTCTGGCTCGTCGCACTCGCCGTTGAACGCCAGAATGCAACTGTCGGCAGCGGTCACCTCTGCCTCCGGATCCCGACAGGTGATGTAGCTGGTCGTGATCCCCTCGCACTTGCTGGCGTCGCAGTCTGTCATCGTGGTGTAGCAGTCTATCAATGAACGGTATAGCGGTTCGCAGCTCCAGTAGTCCTCGTCCTCCGCAACCGAAACGCACGAGGCTTCACACGAACTCGCCTCTCCGGTGAACAGGGTCAATGAGCATTCCTCGAGTTGTGCGCAGACGTTCTCGCACACGGCCTCGATGACCGCGGCGTAGCCGCTCTCGACCGGACTAGGTTCGTTCGAACTGCTGTCAGATCCCTGCGGTTCGACCTGGATGTTCCGATCGACGTAGTATGGTGGGCACAGCTGTTCCGCAGTGCAGTACTCAGCCTCGCCGCACGACAAGCAGGTCCAGCCGACGGCAAGACATGCGGGCGCCCAGTGTCTTGTGTGGGCGTGTGCCATCAGAAACGTCCGCTGCAAGCGATGCCTCCGAGCGAAGGTGAGCACGCGACGCTGGCAGTTTCTCTGGAGGGGCCACTGTTGACGATCAATGCAGTCACACCCATCGCGACCGTCCCCGTAGCCCCCGCTGCGACCAGCGCAACCCCCGTCCGCTCGTCGCGTTTCAGATCGTAGTAGTTGCTGCAGCCCGAAGCGGCGACCTCGCAATTACTCGCGTTGCTGTCAGCCGTGACGAAGACGACGATGCCTGCACCCATGACTGCTGCGGAGGCGCCCGAGGCCACCCACCAACCCCATTGGTACGATTCCGCTTCCGGTCGCGCTGCTGGCTTGTCCACTGAGGCTGAAGCGAGTGGGGTCCTTTTCTTCTGCGGTAACGTCGCAGCCAGCGCAGTGATGACCGGGCTGGGCCCCTTGTCTTTGGGAGGCGTCAACGCTGCTCCCTTCAACAGCTGCTGTGCTTTGGCGATGAGCTGTTGGGAACGCCCGGGCAGGGTGACGACCTGCTTTTGTATCTCCGAAGCCTGGGCCATCAGCGCCTGCACCATGACTTGGATACGCTCAATTGTTCGCTGGGCCTCTGCTTGTGCCTCCGCGCTCGCGAGAGGATTGTTCAGTTCTAGTTGCGCGCTCACGGTCGCATCGGCTGCCAGCACGGGCAATTCGGCAATCAGGTTCGTGGCCGCCGCGCCCACTGCGGCCGCGCGTTGTGGCGTCGCCTTCAACGACGAAATCAGCTCCCGGAGTTGTAGCCCAACCTCGAGGAGGTCCGCGATTGCTTCCTCGGGAGAAGGTCCCAACATGGTCGACGGAGGCAGAGGCGCCTGAGGGAGTGGTGCGGGCCCGTCAACGGGTGTAGGGTTGGCCGCCGTCGTCGGAGCTGTAGGTGGCACTCCTGTCCCGGGCGCCGATGGCTGCGACGACTCTTCGGCGGGGACTGGCGCAACAGGTGGCTGCGGCGGTGCGAGCAATGCAGCTTTGACCTGGGGGTCAATCGCTCCCGTGTTCACCACGGACAGGATGGCCCGAATCAAGGTGTCTCGATCAAGCGTCTCGGCGTGCTTAGTCAGAACACGCTCGAGCTGATCGAACACGGCATGGGACTGATCGAGCGGCCTCGTCACCTCGGTGACGGCAGCGCTAAGCTGAGCTTGGAGGCCTTCCAATTGATCAATGCTGGCTCCGGCGTGTTCTGCAGGTGTTGGCGACGAAGGGCTCTGAGCGCGTTCTCCGGCGCTCTTCGACCCGCCGCAGCCGGTCAGCATTGCTGCCGCCAGGCCGATGCTCACCAGTGTTCTCTGCCTACTATAAGGGTGACTTGGCCTTCGTTGATGCTCTGCTCGATCCGTCATCCGCTCCCTGATCCCGAGAGTCTCGCAATTACACAGGTCTGACTAGTGGGAAGTCGTCGCAGAGGTTCACTGGGACCGATCGGCCAAGGCGTTTGCAGCGACCCACCGCTGAGAGAGCGCCTGAGCACCCCAGTGCGTTGCCGTCGCTGGTGTGAAGTTTCCCCGGTTTGGTGGACAGTTGTTTAGTGGGTCATGCTGCCATCAGT
>CBFGUG010000190.1:0-5909 GCA_965651905.1 uncultured bacterium
CTCCTGCGGCGCAGGGCTGGAAACGTGGTTCATTTGCAATTCCTTTTCAGGGGTAAATCTGGAGCCAGCAACTCCCCGCCCGGGATGAGTGTGACCGGGCGGGGGGTGCGGGCGCGCTTGTCGCGGCGCAGCTAGTCCTAGAAACGCGAAGGCCAGTGGCGCCGACTCGCCGCGACGGTGGCGAGTGCAGGGAGAAAGTAAGAAACCCTGCGGTCGACGGGAAATCATTGAGCGCGACCTCCCAGCCGCGCGATGAGTCGCTCAGCAACGCGATCGGCTATTGCGTCTAGCTCTGCGCTACTGAGCGCTCGGGGCTCGGGGGACGTCACGCGGTCGCGTTGGGCGAGGTATTCGACGGCCGAAGGGTGAGCGGCGTCTAGGCGCGGTCCGACCGAAGCGGCGCTCAGGGGGCCCCTGCAGGCCTTGGTGATGGCGGCCGGGGACACCCCAGCGAGGCGGGCGAATTCCGAGCGTGAGAGTAGCAGGGACATGGTTAAATGGTGCTTGTTACGGGTGAATGCTGACTTAACCGCTGGTTAAAACTGGGCTGTGGATCAGATTTCGAGCGAGCCGGGGCGTCGGCAAAAGGAACCGCGGGCCGGTGCACACCCTCTCACAGGACCCGTCGATATCATTGCCCTTTCCGGTTCCCGTTCTCACTGCCCGTTCACCTGCGGCGGCCCATCCCACTCCAACACTCGACCAGCAGAGACGAGGTCACGCATCTCGACACCCAGCCCCACCACATCAGCTGGCCTCACCTCGTCGCCCGGCTCCAACACGCGTCCACCGCCAACAGACAAGCGAACTCTCGGTGCTACAGCGAAGCGCACAACCTGAGATGCGATGGCCTCGGCTACCTCGGCGGCGTACGCCTCGTGGTTGTCGGGATCTCCGAACACGATTGGGTAGCTACGACGCAGCTGGGCGGTCTGATGACGGGGGCTCATTGGGCCACCTCCACGGTGTCAGCTCTGAGCGCAGCAACGACCTGATCGCCAAAGTCCGCATCTTGCTGGCCCTGGCGCACGCCTGCAGTGGCGTCGGCTGTCGTGGCGTCATCCTCGATGGCGAGCGTGAGGTCGCGACGTCGCATCGCTGCGGCTGAGTAGTTGGCAACGTGCCCGGCCGTCATTTCGTCGCCGTCGCGGATGGCTCGGAGGGCTGCATCGACGTCTTTGGCTGCGTCCCCCATGTCGAGGTGGGAGACGACCCGGTCGCGCTCCTGCTGAACACCGAGCGCCAGCACGGCGGCATAGAGCTTGGGGTGCTGGGCCTTGAGCTCTTCGAGATTCATTCCATCACCTCAGCCATTTCGGCTTCGAGGGCCGCGACAACTCGATCGCCGAAGTCGCCCTCTGCCTCTGGCTTGCCCCAAGAGGCGACGAGGCGCTTAGCCAACTCGGTCTGGGTTTCGGGGGCACTGGTGGTGGGGAGGCCCAAGGTCGTGGCCTCGGCCAGGAACTGGCCGCTGTGCCCGCTCTGGGTGGCCTCTGTGAGGTTGCGTTGAAATTCGGCGCCTGCTTCGAACGCTGCGGGGCAAAGCTTGAAGAGCTCGGCTTGCTTCGTTGTGGGTTTCATTTTTTGAGGATCCTTTTGGGTGTTATTCCGAAACACTGGGTTAGCGGTTGACGATGAATCGGATTGCGCCCTCGTAGACGTCGGGGAGCGTGATGGCGCGCAGGACGTGGCGGCGCGGGTCGTCGGCGGGGAGACTGTCGCAGAGCTGCTCTGCTAGGGCGGCGAGGCGTACGTGTGTGGGGCGGTCGCGGTCGCCGAACGGAGAGTACGGCTCCACGGGCTCTCCAAGTCGTGACCTTACGACCCCAACTCGATGCCTGGTTGCGTTAATCGCGCGCCACGTCTCCACTTGCTGACACAGCACTGCGGCGAGATCGCCGAGACACCTCGTGGCGTCGGACTCGAGCGACTTCGCAGCGTCGCGTTGAGTCTGCAGGGTTAATTCCTCCTGCTGAGCCAAGGCCTCGTCATCGCGACGAGCCTGCTCGGCGCGCTCCTGCTCCTCGATCTCGGCGAGCTGCTGGAGGCTCTCGACGAGCATCGTCGCTCGCGACGCGTCCTGCTGTGCCTGCAAGAGTGCCTGCTCCGCCTTCGCTGTCGGCTTGTCGGCGCGCAAGGCCTCGACGTGAGCGGCTCTGGCGGCCGCTACGCGCTCCACGGCTGCGGTCTCGGCGGCTTTGGCCTGTTGCAATCGTTGTTCGGTGGTCATGTTATCCTTTCACGGTCAGGCCTGCCCAACATCGGGCGGGCCAAAAGCTGCTTCCATCACTCGTCGCACCTGCATGTCGGTTGCCATTCGCCGGGCGATCGCGAGCGATTCGCTCGGCTCGTCGCTGGCGGGCGTCGCCACGGGCTCTGGGGGATCCAGCTCGGCCGCTGCGGCGCTGCAGATGCGAGCGACTAGGCGGAGGGTGCGGGCGAGGCGGCGCATCAGTGCGGCCCTCCCAGCAAACGAAGATCATGACCGCCAGCAAGCCGCTCCAGCAGCACTCGCCCATGCTCTCGGCAAAAGTGCTGGCGGCCATGGCTGAACAGAGCGGGCTCACCACACTGACTGCACGGCGGGACTGTCGAGCCAGCTGCCTGCTTCCGCGCCCAGGCGCGCTCCAGTAGCGCCAGCGTCCCCGGCATCGCCTCGCCGATTGCCAGGATCGACATCACGGTCGTAGGAGCTATGCCGAGGACTTTGGCGGCGCCCTTCGTGCCGCGGCGGTCGCGAACACCGCGCGCCCAGTCCAGGATTTGGGACGGAATTGGTCGAAGTCGCGGGTCAGCCATCGACCGTCTAGCGGCGTCGCCAAGCACTCGACCGCGAAATCAGAACTAGAAAACCGTTTCGTGTCGCCCCCCGTGAAGGATGTGAAGCGGGCGTGAAGGACTTGGGGGCGGATTTGCCTGATCTTCGGGCAAGCTAAATCGCGGCAATCACTGCGAAATCGGATTTGGGGTGAAGGACGTGAAGAAGGTGAAGGGTATTTGGATCAACTCCTTACGCGCGCGCGCGTGTGTGGTTATCCCCGAAAAACCCTTCACTCGCTTCACACCCTTCACGCCTGTCGGGGAACCGCCGTGTTTTCCGTGCCTTAGCGGCCGCTTTGGCGGGGCACTACGTTCCCAAAGCGCTTCACGCCTGCTTCACAGTCCTTCACATCAGCTCGGCGCGAGTAGGCTCCTGGCCGCTTGCCAGCATCGAGCCGTCCACCAACGCGTGATTTTATTTGCCGTGACGAACAATGTCACATCCGGCGTTGGTTCAACGTGGAAATCAGTCACAAAAAGCACGGTGGACACCACCCCCTGGGTCTGACCCTACCCACCCGGTAACCATCGCACATCATTGAACTTTGCCGAATAGATCACCAAACTGTATCTAGAGCGCGGCGGGGAGCCGCCGCCACCCACAACAACCAACCATGTTCAACGGTTTCAACAGCCTAACACCATGTGTAAGATTGGCTCGCATGTGCGGACCTGGCGAATGCCCATGCGTCTGCCATGGCACGCGTGCAGCGGCGTTTCGACGATCAGCTCAAACGCAACGCAGCGTTCGGCAGTTTGCTATCTGCGTTCGCAAGGGTGACAGCTGAGATGCCTGTCGAGCCCAAAGACGGAGCCTTCGCTTCGATAGAACTTTGGGAGCTACAGGCCATTCATCGCGCTCTGGAGCCCCTCAAGGTCTCGCAGATCATCGAGTTCGCGGAGCGATTCGACCGCGAGTGTCCAGGGGAACTGGCGGATGGAACGCTTGACCGATTACGCGTTTTTGCGCGTACCTTTCCGCCGCTCCTTGCGAGACTGGAGCGGGTGCTAGCCAGCGAGCTAGACAAGTGGCGCCGTGATCTGGATGCCAGCGCCGACGAAAGCCGAGAACTGTACGACACACTGGATGGAAGCGTCGGGGATGGGCTCGGGGACGCCACCCACTGTTGAGGATCTGAAGGCGGTCCGCCGCGGTCAGCTGGTGTACGTCAACTTCGACCCGGTCATCGGTAAAGAGATGCCAAAGGACGACCGCCCGGCGATCGTCGTCGGCGCGGACACTGTGAACGGCAACGAGAGGCGGGCGATGTTGATCATCGTGCCGTTGTCAAGAGTCAAGAACGGCAAGACGTGGGTGCATCAGGTCTTGGTGCCACGGGGCACGGCAGGGATCGGAGACGACTCCAACGCATGCCCGGATCATGTTCGCTCGATTAGCTGGGAGCGTGTGACGGGCATAAAGGGCACGATGCCAGCCAACATCATGAATGCTCTCGACTCAAAACTTCGCAGCGTACTGGGCTTACTGTAGGCACGTGTCCATCCTGGTCCCCTTGTCTCGGTGGTGGGCGACTGAGCGAACCCGTCGAAACTACTCGACGTGGGACTCCGCACCGAGCTGCAGGCGAACAGCGTACAGATTGCCATCCCTCGTGTGCTGCGCCGGGTAACCCAGGTCAGCCATCCTGCGGCCAAACTTGTTGCTGGCCAGCGTCCGGTGCCCGTTCTCCATGGCCCATCGTCGATACGCCTTGTACAAGCTCGAAGCTCCCTCGCCCGAGCGAATGTCGTTGTCGAGTGCCAGAGGGAGGCAACGCTCGTCAACGAAACTCGCAACCTGATCTGCCATGCGCTTCCATTCCGCTTTGGCGTCGGCTGAGCTGTTGGGCTCTGTGTAGCGCCCCTTTCGAAGCACGCGCTGACCGCCTTGGACGCACCACGACACCACATGCGGCATCTCCATCTCGATGATGCGATCCGCGAGTCCACTGTCCTGCTCGTGACTGGCGAACACGCGGTTGAATGTGATGACCACCATGCGGCGCCAAAAGCCGTGTGTTTGGTCTGTGGTGCCCGGAAGGCGATTCGCGGAAAACATGTGACCCGCCTTCGGCCGGTAGGAGAACGGGGCTTGGCGGATGTGGCGCCCAGTGACGGGATCTCCAGCAACGATCGCCTTGAAGGACTCCGAGTCGAGAATGTCGGACTCTGGCAGCTCGTTCACAACGTTGAGTAGCCGCCCAGCGAGCATCGCGCGTCGGTACTCTTGGCCAAAGTCTTGGGGCGGGATGTTGGCCACGGACCCAGGGGGCATCGCGGCATCGGCGATCGCGCCCAAGACGGACTTTCCGTTCGCCCCCTGACCAACCTGCACGAGTGCGCGCTGGTAACGTGTTGCGATCCCCAGCAGGCACGCGCCAAGAAACTCCTGCACGAACTGGATCTTTTCTTGGGCGTCGGGGTCGTCGTGCCACACCTCACCGAAGAACTGCAGCAGCCGCGCTGGACACGGATCTTCGACGTATTCGAATGGATAAGCGAAGCGTGCTCGGTTCTCGGGTGAGTGCTCGAGCTGTCGAATGGCAGTCGGCTCGACCTGGACGAAGCAGTCTTCGAACGCGATCCCTGGCGGCGCATCTGCGAAGAACGTGGGGTCCGCGATCAGATCTTCGAGCAACTGGATCGCGCCCTTGACGTCGCTGGCCTTGAGCTCGAGGCACTTGCCCTTTTGGCCGATACTCGCCCCCGCAAAGCCCTGAACGATGCGGCTTGAGGCCGCGCGGTCTAGCTGACTGAATACGGGCTCGGTGTATTGGTAGGTGGCGCCGTCGCTGTGTACGATCGGGCCGACGGCTTCGAGGTGTGCCCTGAGCCGCTGCGCGACCTCGACATGATCGCCACGTGTAAACGGCAACCTAGTCGCGCCCTTCTTGGGTCGATTCACGATGCTCATGCGGCGGCCCTCTCGCGCTCGGCGGCGGAAAACAACGATAGCCAGTCCTTTGCGGTCAGTCCCGAACAGTGCCCATGCAGGCAGCAGATCGCGCCAAGGTCCTTGCCGACAGCCGGCGGGTAGAGCAGCGTTGATCCGTCGCCCGTGGCTCCCGTTGTGTGTGCCGCCTCGTTCG
>CBFGUG010000191.1:0-5782 GCA_965651905.1 uncultured bacterium
CCGCAACGGTGAGCAGTCCCGATTTGCCGGACCCCGTCATCCCCAGCACCACCCCGTGAGTGACGAGGTGGTCTGGCGGAAGGTGATAGTGGCTACTCTTGCCTCCAAGGGGCGGTAACCCAGCACCCAGGAACAACGGCCGCGCTGCAGTCATGTCACTCTCGCTCAGTTCTGAACGGGACTGGTGATGGGAAGGCCAGCAGCGTTATCTACGACGAGGCGCGCGGACTGACCGCCATTGCTGGCGCCGGGCGCTTGCTCGGTCTCGTCGCTCGGGACAGCGGGCTCGCGTGCGCGACCGTCGCTGTCACTGCCGCGACCACCGCGCCCGGCGTAGAGTGACGGCGCGATGTCGTCAGCGTCGCCGTGTTCATCTCTGACGAAGATCACCGCTCGACGGGCAGCGTCATAGGCGTTCTTGAACAACGTGTAAGCTTTTTGGCGCGTGAGTGCTGCTTCGCTCGGAGTCGTTGGCGCCTCGTTCTTCTCGCCGATGGCTGCGAGTAGTTCCAGCGCATCAGTCGCGGCTTGGTTCAACGACTCGAGGGTGGCTGGCGTATTGTCACGCACCTTGCTCCAATGATGTTTGATCAGGTTGACGAGCATCAACACGTCGCTCGCCATCGGCTTGTAGCCGGGCTCAGACTTACACTCGCGCAAACGGTCGCCCGGGATCAACCCGTGACCCGCGAGTGACTGCGCGTCAGCCAGCAGTTGATCACGCAAACGCTCGACCCGGGCGGCAAGCTCCGTCAGCTCCGTCTTCATCACTGACGCGCTGCGATGCCTGGCGTGCGCGTGATTGAGCGCCAGTGCGTAACGTTTCAAGCTGTCGAACTGGTGGAAGTCGAACCGCTTCAGCTCTTCTTCAATCTCGCGGCGCAGTGCCATGATTTGCGGTAGCGCGCCGAGCGCCGTGGTGATTGAGCTCATCACGTCCAAATTGAGACGCTGCAGCTGGTCCATCCGCAGCGCGTTGATCTCAGGCAACGTTTCACGAAACGCCGCTTCACTGGGGTGCGGATCCAACAGCTCTTCAGCTGCCTCAGTGACGTGATCGACCACTTCCATCGTACCGTGTGCTGATTCCATGATGTTACGCCTGCTTTCGAAATGGGGCCGAGCCAATCGCTCCCCCGCCGCAGCGAACAACTCGCACGCACTCACACGTCCGTCAACCCACGGCACACCTGTCACCCAACACCAACATGCGTTTGCGTTAACTTATTCAACGAAACAGAAAACAGGAAACTGAAACGAGAACCTGCGTAGACCCCAGCAATATGAGAAACACCCGTCGCACCTCCCACGTCGCGACGAGTAAACAGTCCGGACCACCCGCTACAACCAACGCACCCATCACGGCCACACGTCGTGAATAACAGTGTGAACTGCATACTGGCGCACCGCGGCAACTCCACACCTAACGCGTTGCGCCGGCGCACTGCACAAACAGCTCGACTCGCGGCGCGATCTCGATCACGCACTGCGCGCCGTGAGACAACGGTCGTCCAGTCTGTTTTTCCTACTACGGGCGCTGAGCGAGACCTGCTCCTCCCCCGCGCACTCGCTGCCCACTACACGGCACTCCGTCGTCTCGATGCTGTCGCCAGTGAAACAGTGCTGCGCAGTCTCGAAGCAGCTGGCTGCTTTTCTCGACCCCTCCCTTCTGGGAGCAGCTGGCTGCTTTTTCGACCCGCACCCCGCGGGGAGCAGCTGGCTGCTTTTTTCGACCCCCACCCTGCCGGGAGCAGCTGGCTGCTTTTTCGACCCGCAACCCGCGGGGAGCAGCTGGCTGCTCGAAACAGGGGGGGTAGGCGTCTCGGGAGCAGCTGGCTGCTCAAAACAGCCCCCCTGAGCGATTTTCGAGCAGCTGGCTGCTCCTCCAAGCGTCACGAACGCAATAAATGATAACAAACCTGCATCAAATGCGATACATGGGCGTCGTGGGAGCAGCTGGCTGCTCAAAACAGGGGGTCTAGGCGTCTCAGGAGCAGCTGGCTGCTCAAAACAGGGGGGGTGGGCGTCTCAGGAGCAGCTGGCTGCTTTTTTCGACCCCTCCCTGCCGGGAGCAGCTAGCTGCTTTTTGGAACCCTCCCCGGCGGGGAGCAGCTGGCTGCTCAAAACGGGGAGTGCGACCGGGAGCCGCCGAGGGCTGTCGCTCAGCACCTCGCCCCTCATCGGGGCTCCCTTCCGAATCTCAGTCCGGATCGTCCCCAAACAACGTGCCCACCGCGAACGCGACGGCCTCGAACGGTTCTGGGTGAATGACTTCTCCACGCTCCGCAGGCATGACCGCGATGTAGCCTGCGTCGCTGTAGCGTAAGACAGTCAGCGTTTCGTCGCGCGGATCAACGATCCAGTAGTGGGGGATCTGTACCCGGTGATATAGTCGCAGCTTCTTGACGGTGTCGTCGTTCGCGTTGCTGGTCGAGACGACCTCGCATGTCCAATCGGGTCGCAACTCGACCGGGTTGCCCGTTGGCCGCGCGCTGCACCGTTCACGACGCCAACCGACCACGTCCGGTCGCACGACATCTACCGTGTTCAGGAGCACCTCGACCTCCGTCGCGATCCACCAGCCGCCGGGTCCGTCGTTGCCTCCGCCTTTGCGCTGAAAGGACGGCACGATGGCTCCCACCACACCAGCCTGTGCATGGCCGTGCTCTCCACTGGGAGCGGGTTTGGGGATCAGCTCTCCCGCGATCAGCTCGTGAAAGCGAACGCTGTCCGGAATGGCCCAAAACTCCGCGGCGGCAGAGTCGGGTTGGGAGGATCGCGTCATCGCCCCCCAGCATACCTGACGCTGCGTCGCGCGCACCGCTACGTGCCAGTCGGATCCTGGCCGCGCTGGCTAGCACGACCTCGTGCCGCTAGACTGAACGTCCATGGCCAACCCCGCACAGCGCCGCGCGACGTACGAGGACTTGCTCGGAGTTCCCGAACACCTGGTCGCGGAAATCATCGACGGCGAGTTGGTAACTCAGCCGAGGCCGGCGGCGCCCCACGCATTGGCAGCATCAGCCCTCGGCGGCGCGCTGTTTTCTCCGTTCCATCGTGGTCGGGGGGGACCTGGGGGTTGGCTCATCTTGGACGAGCCCGAGCTTCACCTGCACGGGGACGTCTTGGTGCCGGACTTGGCGGGCTGGCGCCGCGAGCGAATGCCAGAGCTGCCCGAGGCGGCGGCCTTCGAGCTGTCGCCCGATTGGGTGTGCGAGGTGCTCTCTCCGGCCACGGAAGCCCGGGACCGTGCGGACAAACTACCCATCTTCGCGCGCGAACGGTGTAGCCACGTTTGGCTGGTACGCCCTTCGACGCAGACCCTCGAAATCTTCCGACTTGATGGCGAAACTTACCGCCTGCTCGTCACCTTTCGCGGCGACGCACTCGTACGCGCAGAGCCCTTCGATGCCATCGAGCTCGAACTCGGCGCGCTGTGGCAGCGGTGACTTGAGTCACTTTGCTCGTCTCCCTATTGTGAAAGGCCGTAGAGCTACTGCGTAAACCAGGCACACTTACCTGAGACGCAGCCGCAGCAGGCGTGCCGAGGCCGTGGTTCAAATCTCCTAATCGCACGGGCGTCAAGGTACTGTGGTGGCCGCAACGGACCATGGGTATCCCGATGGGCGCAGATGCGATCCATCGTGAACTGGAAGCAGTCGGCATCGCTCTTGCACGCTGGTGGCCAACCGCGTATGTCCGGACCGGCAGAGTCCAACGTCTTCGCGCCCGCTCGTATTGCAGCTTTCCACAACTGGGGCGACATGGGGCACTGCCGTCTTCCGTACATGACGGGCCCGAGAAGACGTTCCGCGCTTTTCCTCTTCCAAAATCCCATGCCTCTGCCTTGGTAGGATAGGTGCCCGGTGGCTCAGCGGGTGGGGCGGCGGCTCCGTCCGCAGACCTTGTTTCGTTTGATGGCTCGTCGGGTTCTGAGTCAGGGGGAGCTTGAGGGGCTGGAGCGAGGTTCTGTTCGGGCGCACTCGGCTCGCTCGGCGACACGTCGGGGGTGGACGCGTCGAGCGACGCCGTGGGAGCGGACCACGTGTCGACTCAAGCCTGTCGCTGAGTATCTTGCTGCTTAATATCTCGCTAGCCAGACGCAACCCTCACCGCGTGCTATGCTCGCCCGTCAATGCCTTGGGTTCCAGATGAGCTAAAGAAAGTGGCCGAAGAGCTCAGCGAAGGACATGCTCCCGGCCCCTACACGACCCGTGACTTGCTTCGATGGTTCGGCGCGGAACGTCGCGGTCACGTAATCGTTCAGATGATACGTCGGGCGCTGACCGAACTCAGCCTTCGCACCGACCCTGACTTCTACTCGGCCTATATCGACGCGAGGCTCGAATTTCGCGTCGCCGACGGTGAGTCGACGGACGATGTTCCCGAGGTCGAAGAACCTACAGTCGACGCACTTGTAAGCACCGCAGTCGGTGACCCCACCTACAGAATCGGCAAGTTGGTATCGGCCAATACTCGCCCCACGTGCGTGAACCCCAATGCAACGATAGAGGAAGCCGTGACGCAGATGTTGCTGCACGACTTTTCTCAGATTCCGGTAATGCAGGGCGAGCGTTCGTTGAAGGGAGCGGTCTCTTGGCAGTCGATCGGAAGTACTTTGGCGCTAGGTCGTACCTGTGCGACCGTCCAGGATTGCCTCGAGGAAGCACCAGTCATCAGTTCCGACACGTCACTGTTTGCCGCCATCCCGCGCATCGTCGAGCACAGCTATGTCCTCGTTCGAGACAAGCAACATTCCATCGTTGGAATCGTCACCACGACGGACTTGAGTCTGCAGTTCCGTCAGCTCGCCGAGCCTTTTCTTCTCCTGGGGGAGATCGAGAACCACCTACGACGCCTAAGTGACGGAAAGTTTTCCGCTGCCGAAATTGCAAGTGTCCGGGACCCGAATGACCCCAATCGCAATGTCGTGGACCTCTCTGACCTCACCTTCGGCGAACACGTGCGTCTTCTTGAGAAGCCTGACCGGTGGGTAGCCACAGGTCTACGAATCGACCGTACGACGTTCGTCAATCAACTCGATCGCGTTCGTCGAATCCGAAACAACGTGATGCACTTCGACCCGGATGGCACGGCACCTGAAGACCTGACGGAACTCCGCAACTTCGTCCGCCTCCTTGGGGCGTTGGGCGCTGGCTAACACGGGCTTTCACGGGCTTGCTGCTGGCAGGGGGCTGGAAGCGCCTTGCTCTGCCGTTGCGCCTCGTGAAGGTGGCGGCTGATCGCCGCCCCCTTTGCTGGTAGCCTTCCGTCCTTGCTGTGTCGTGGCGATTGCCCCCTGCAGCAGAACCCCAAAACGTTGATATGGAATGACCCGTCAACAGACCTTTTTCGCAGGTCGTTGTTCGGATGTGCGCCTTTCGGCGTTTTCGCCCTTCTGGTTTGATCGGAAGGAGCAAAGCGCGAGCGTTCGAGGACGATGCTTTCGACGGTGATCAAGCTGATATACGAGGACTGGATACCTCAGAGTCTTTCATGCGTCGGGAGTTGACCTCGGACTAGGCAGCGCGGGTTGCATAACGTTTTTCGAAAGTCCTCCTTCCGTGCTCGACTCGAACGCTCGCTCCATGCTCCTTTCGCTGGTCAATCGGTTCTGGCGAATGTACGCGGCGACCGCTAGTCGCGCGTTCCCCGTTCGCGTGATCTGCCCCTTCGACTGACACGCTCCACTCGAGTGTTCTGACGGCACCAACCCACAGTAGCCCATTAGCACTACTGCCAGAAACTTTTCCATCTGACGCGTTTCGTGCGAGGGGCCCCA
>CBFGUG010000192.1:0-5779 GCA_965651905.1 uncultured bacterium
AACGCGTCAGATAATCGTTCACCGAAGGCAGCAAAAGAAGAGCGACCAGCGTCCGAATCTGGGCGGTCGCAAGAGTCGCAATGAAGTACACGCGCGCAACGACCGGGAGAGGTCGGTCGTTGCGCGCGCCGTTCGTCAGCAGTCGCCCTCGCCGACCAGGCAACTCAGGTATTCTTCGATGTTGGTGTAGCCGTCGGCGTCGTCATCGCCGCGGTCGTCGGGGGCGTTTGGGTCGAGGCCGCGGTTGAGTTCCCAATCGTCGGGCATGCCGTCGCGGTCGGTGTCGGTGGGGGGCGTGCCGCTTTCGACGGTGCCCACGTTGCCGGGGATGCCGTTGTCGGCTTCGGTGTTGATGATTTGTCCTTCAGTGCCGTAGGAGCGCACCTGGTCTATCAAGTACTCGTCGACCGCGTCGCGCACGATGGATGCGCCTGCGTTGGACAGCACGTAGTTCAGCGCGTCGGGGCCCGATAACTTGTTCGCTACGCCCGCGGGGTGATCGAACGGCGCATCGACGAGCGTGGCCGTCTTGTAGTCGGTCATCAACCTGGCGTCGAGCGTGCCGTTCTTGTTGTCGTCGACCCAGTTGTCGTCACCGTACACGTAAAAGGTCGGCGTGGTGTTGGTGATGTGTGAGTTGGAGCTGCTCGACGGGCCGTAGATGAAAGTGTTGCCGACCAGGTTGCACTCCGAAACCCCGCTGGTGTCGCCCATGATGTAGCCGTCCGACGCCCAGTTGTAGAGCACGTTGTTGATGAACTCGTGGGTGCCGCGCGCCTTGGGGTTGCGTGTCTTGTTGTCGATGTAGAGTGAACGGATCACCGACCACTTGCCGCTCTGCATCAGCCCGCCCGTGGAGTGGTTGTCGCTGTTGATGCCCTGGGCGATGATCGTGTCTTGAAAGGTCAAGTTGTCGACGCCGCTACCGTTGACGTCGAGCGTTCCGTCGCGTCCCCACGAGATCGAAACGTTGTCGAACATGTAGTCTTGGCCTTCGGAGATCGCGACCGCGTCCTTCTGGCTGTCGCCGTTTTGGCCCATGCGCACGCGAATGTAACGAATCACGTTGTTGCCCGAGTCGCCATTGAACGCGATGCCGTTACCGTAGATCGTTATCCCCCCGCCAGGTGCCGTTTGCCCCGCCACGGTGACGTTGCGCTGCACGACGATACGCGTCGAGATGTTGATGACTCCGCCCACCTCGAACACCACGATACGGTTCGGCTGACTCACGGCATCGCGAAACGACCCTGGCCCCGAGTCGTCCAAGTTGGTGACGTGAACGACTTCACCCCCACGGCCCCCCGTGGTGTAACGACCGAAGCCTTCTGCACCAGGGAACGCCAGGGTTGCGCCACTGGGGTTTGAAGGAGGTTCGATGTTCGGGGAGGCGTCGTCGTCAGCTGAGTCACTGTCCGTGGAGTCATCGTTTGAAGGTACGTCAGGTGAGTCCGTCGCGTCGTCGGTGGGCGCGTCCGTTTCTTCACCAGACGCGTCTTGGTTCGAGTCATTCGCTGCGTCCGTTTGCGCAGTGTCGTCAGCAGTGTCGTCAGTCGCGTCGTCGTCAGCCGGGCCACCCTGGTCAGGGTAGTTCACTTGATCCGATTCATCGGCCGCGCTCGCGTCGTCCAAGCCATCGGTAGAAACTCCAGTGTCCGCCGCTGGAGCGTCGAGGTCCGACGCGTCGTCACTCGTGGGAGCCGTGGTCCCGTCAACCTCGGCACTGTCCGTCGGGGCGCCGCCCATCGCGCCAACACCAGCCGCACCAACACCAGCCGAGTTGTTACCGCCCGCCTGGTCGTCAGCCGTCGAGGTAACTCCCGAGCTGTCGGCGCCTGACGGATCCCCCTGGCCGGATGCGGCCCCCAAATTACTACCGTCAGCCGGGACTTCTCCAGAGCCCTCCGACGAACAAGAGAGCAACGCGCCCGCTCCAGCGCAGACCGCGATGAGCGCCCCGAGAGTCGAAAAGCTGCGGCAGCGAACAACCATGTTCGCTTCATGCACGAGCGCGCCCGAACCATCGTGGCCGTGCGAAGATCGCGACAAGTGCTCGAAATTGCGTCTACGTTCCCCGTCGAGAGGAGTGGTCCGGGCCGGCTCGCACTAGCTTTGAGCCCGCACAGCCGCCTGTTCCCATCACGGCCTTTTCACCAAAGCGTGGTCTTGTAGGCGTCGTCGAGCACCGCGTCGAACTCTTCCGCGGTGGCGGCAAGCTTGGCGTGGTCTTTGAGCATTTGGCCCAGCGTCGGCATCTCCTTGCGGTCTGGCCAGGTGTCGGGCTTCCAGAGGTTCGAGCGAATGAAGGCTTTGGCGCAGTGCATGTAGACCTCTTGCACTTTGAGGATCATCACGGCCAGCGCTGGTCGATCGTTGACGTGCATTTGGGCGCAGAGCTCTGCGTCGTTGGTCAGCCTGGCCTGGCCGTTAATCCTCAGCGTCTCGTTCATCCCCGGGATGAGAAAGATCAAGCCGACTGCCGGATTCTCGACGATGTTTCTCCACGTATCGAGGCGATTGTTACCGGGCCGATCGGGCACGGCCAGCGTGGTGTCGTCGAGCACTCGAACGAAGCCGGGCTGGTCTCCCTTGGGTGATACATCGGCATTGCCCGAACCGTCTTGAGAGCCAATGAAGACGAACGGGGAGCGTTCGATGAAGCGACGAGCGTGCGCGTCGATGGCGCGCAATTCCTTGTGAACCGCGACGTCGTGTGTTTGCTCGAACACATCGTTCAGCTGCTCTCGTGAGGTGATGAACTTCATCGTGTTCCTTGCGTTCCTGAGATTGTTATCACGGGCGAGGTCGCTCATGCCTGCTCCCCGTGTGCGTCTTACCGCGGCCGTTTCTGAATGCGCAACCTTCAAACGTAGAAACCCCCCGTCCCCAGTGGTACACACTCGCGCCATGAGTGACCCCGTACGGATCGCGATTCTCTCAGGCAAGTGGCCCGTGCCGAGCGAGAGCCCCGCGTGTCTCAAGCTGATGACGTGGCTGCGCATGGCAGGCATCCCGTATGAGCTCGAGATCCTCAAAGGCCCGCCGCGCTCGAAGACCGGCAAGGCGCCGTATTTGATCCGCGCGGATGGAAGTTTGCTCGATGACAGCAGCGTCATCGTCGACACCCTGACGCACGAACGCGGAGTCACCCTCGACGCTGAGCGCAGTCCCGAACAACGCGCGCTGATGGTGCTCGTGCAACGAACCGTCGAAAGTCACCTCTACTTCGTCACACTCCTCCATCGCTGGCGCGACCACTGGCCCCAAACCAGAGACGCGTACTTCGGTGGCAGTATCCCAAGACCAATACTCGCCCTGGTTGCTCCCACCATCCGCCGCCGCGCGTTGGCGCAAGCCCACGGCCACGGCATCGGCCGTCGCCCGCAGGCCCAAGTTGATGCAGAGGCCAGGGCCGATCTCGAAGCCCTCGAACAAATCCTCGGAGACGACGAGTTCTTCTTCGGAACTCCAGGCGTGACCGACGCCATCGTCTACGGCACCCTCGAAAACGCCCGCGCCTGCCCGTTGCCTGGGGTGGTCAAAGATACGGTGACGTCGAGTGCTCGGTGGATGGGTTATCTCGACCGCGTAAAGGCCCGGTATTGGGATTGAGGGTGGGCCTCGAACGAGGAGGAGCCCCCCGCTACCCGCCTATCCGTCGAAGGCATTCAGCTCTGCGGTGCTCCGCCGCCCGTTGTCAGCCCTAGTCTGAAGGTCTCCAGCGCTGCGTTCACCCGATCAGCGGAATCGAAGCGGGGCAGTCCCATTCCCTTGGCGAGGTCCGGGACCCAGGGTGAACTTTCTGCAAGGACGGCGTTCAGAAAGCGGTCAATCAAGTCGAGGTGCTCCCGAGTGGCGACTTGCTTGACCTGCTGCGCTACGAACCGCGCGCTCTGTTGCTCGAAGTCGCCCGGGACCGTGCCGTCCCACCGACGCTCGTCGTCGTCGGGCAGAGCGCAGCTGAGGATGCACCCCAGGTCGTTGAGGTCCTTGGTCCGTTCGTAGGGACGGTCGAGCCAGGCTGCTACCTTCAGAATCACGAGGGTTGCCAGGCTCGCGACCTGAACCGTTTGCTCATAGCCTGGAATCGGTAACTCTGGTGCGTGCTCGAAGAGCACATCGAACCCGGCCAGGCTCATTTCCTTCGCATCCCCTTCGAGGCGCACCTTGCCCGCTTTGATCAGTTCCGACGAGGCGGGTAGGACATCGGTGACGAAGCTGCCGGGCCCCGTCCAGCGATGTTCTATTCGCCTGTGCTGCTTCCAGCCGAGCCTCCCGAGCAGCGCCCACAGCTCCTCGACGCCCACGTCGACCACGAGATCGACATCCGCCGTGTGGCGCGGTAGCGGCACATGGTGTCTCAGCGCGACGGCACCCACGATCGCACAGCGCACGTGGCTTGCGTGCTCGCGCAATTTTGCGATCTCGCGTGCCTGATCGTCGTCCAGCTCGAAGGTCATTCGTTCGCTTCCTGCAGTAGGGTTGGCAGCAACTGCTCGGCGGCTTCGCGTGCTCGCGGTTCGCCTTCCGCCAATAGGTCGAGATAGATTAACAATGGGCTGAGCTCTCCGTCAGTGTCGTACGCGCACTGCCCTGGTGGTCGAGAGAAGACTACCTCGCCGTCCTCGGCGGGGACCAGGCCGCGCATGGAAGACGGCAAGGGACCGTCAATGTATACGAGCGTGCGCGTTCCTCGGTAGAAGCCGTTTCTTCGGTAGAGCGCCGCGCCGCCGCCCCACGACCAAGTAGGGCCACGCTTCAGGTTATCAGCGAGCTGCTGTTCCACTTGCTCGATCGGACCGGGTTGCGCTCGAAAGCGCCCAATGCGCAGGCTCGCTGCCAGTTGTTCGTACGCCCCTACCAATAGCTCCAGAGCTTGCTCCTTACCGCCAGGCGCCCAGAAGTGATCTCGCCCATTGCGAATGATGCACCCGTCGGCGATCAGCCTCTTTCGCAGATCTGTGGCGGTCTGAGGGCTCACACCTCCTGCCGCCAGAGCCAACTGTCGAGTCGAAGCTCCCACGTAGCTTGGCCTCGCCAACAAGCTGAACAAGACCAACAACGACGGCACGCGTAAGGCTCTGGCCTGCGGGGCACGCTCTGGGGTCCGATGCCCCTCGACATGTGCGATGTACTCTTTCCCCCAACGAATGTCGCAGTTGCCCGCCAGGTCGAGGTAGCCAACTCCGGCCTGCGCTAATCGAGCACCAATCATAGGCCCCACCGCGGGCGCCAACAACAGCACGTCCCCCTTCACACGGGCGAGCCTCTCTGCAAGGTGCTCGACGATATCCCGGCTCAGATGGCTCTTCTTCCACTCGATCAACACCGTCCGTTTCCCCGAAGGAGTGACGACCTCTAGGGTCGCGTCCCCGTGCGGCGCAGCGGTCTGAGTCGCCAGCACGCGCAGCTTCTTCACGAACGGCAGGGCCCGCAAGTGGCTGAGGTAGGGCTCGAGTGCGACGGTCGAGTGTTGTTGGGCTGACGTCACTGTCCAGAAATGTAGACTGTCCATTACTAATGGACAAGCGGAAAATCTGGACAGACAGCGACCCCAGCGACCCCAGCGACCTCGCGCACCATGGTGCGCACCGTCACGGCTCGAGCAGATACCCGTTGGGCATATCGCCCAGGGCGATGCGACTTGCGCGATAGATGCCCCAATCGATCGGGGTTGTGAGCTCCCAGACGGGCGTGGCGTCTGAGTCCACCTCGACGATCCGAGACGCCTCCGTGCCGCTCTGTTGACCCCAAACCGACAGCACGTTGCCGTTGCCCA
>CBFGUG010000193.1:0-5735 GCA_965651905.1 uncultured bacterium
GCCGCACGCCTCTCCCTCACCGCTCCACGACTACCGCCGCGGAGCGGCTTCGTTCCGGCTCGGGCCTGGGCAGGACACTCACAACGAAAGACGAACTATTTGCGCAACCAGTTGCGGGCGGGAGCGAAGTCGACGCGACTGCGCTCGAGCGCTGACGAAAACTTGGCGGCCACGGCCACGTGCCAGATCGTGCCACTCCCGACAGACGCGTCAGCTCAGCACTTGCTGGAGGCTGTCCCGCTTGGACACGTTACATCTCGGCTTGCTGCAGATACGCCTGTCTGGCAGGGCTATTCGACCTGCTGCGATCCCAAGGCGGGAGACGGCGCCGTGGTCCACATCTTGCTGCTCAGCGCGGCATGACACGCACGTTCACCCTCTTGTCCCGCGCCCCTCACTTCGCGGCGCTCGCTTGCCTACTGACGACGAGTTGCGGCGATTACAGCTCGAGCTCCGACGCCAGTGGGTCTAGCTCCGACGGCAGTGGGTCTAGCAACGGCTCCGACGGCAACGGCTCGGGCTCCGACGGTTCGTCGAGCGTGCCCGTCGACCCGGGGAACCCCGTCGAGGTGGGGGTGAATGCGGAAGCGCTCACGCTCATCAACTCCGAGATCGAAGAGGTGCAGGACTGGAACTCGGACGAGTTGATGACCGAGTACCCCGTTGCCTTCGACTCGGCGCTCACCTTCGACCCGACCACGGCCCTCGCGTACGATCTGATCCAGGCTTCCGATTTGGCGCTGAGCCCGAGCGAAGAGGCGGCGTTCGCCGAGCATGGCTTCGTGATTTCGCCACAGCAAGCCTTCGCCACGTTCTCCTACGGCTATCACTCGGTCTACGTGCAAAATCTGCCCGTTTACGTGACTGCCGACTCCGTGTTGGATGCACTGCACCGCTCGTACGACGACATCCTGAAGGATCTGGAGCTGGAGCTGCTGATCCCCACGTTGGAAACGTATCTCTCGGGCATGCGCGCGCGACTCGCCGTAGCCCAAGCCTCGGAAGTCGCCAAACGCGACACGGACTTCTTCCTCGCCATGGCCGAGAGCTTGCTGCGCGGTGAGGTAGTGGCGCCGAGTTTCGACACCTCCTTCGATCCGGCGGAGCTTTCGAGCTTCTACGATGCTGCGACCACCGCCGAGGGGATCAGGATACGCGAGATTTTCGGCTTCGAGCGCCGCATGGACTTCAGTCAGTTCAAGCCGCGCGGCCACTACACCGACAGCGAGGAACTGTCGCGTTACTTCCGCGCCATGATGTGGCTGGGGCGGATCGATCTGCGCATGATCGAAACCCAGGAGGACGGCACGCAAGTCTTGCGGCGTAGTCAAGTGGAGATGACGCTGTTGCTCCGCGGGTTGATGGACGAATCACTGTTCGAACAGTGGTCACTGGTCGACCGCACCGTCAGCGCCTTCGTGGGCGAGCACGACTACATGCATGCGGGTGAGGTCGACGCGCTGCAAGCCGATCTCGAGATCGACGACGTCGCCGGGCTGGGCGCCATTTCGGATGATGAACTCGCCCAGACCATCATCGATGGCAGCTACGGCGAGCAGCGCATCGCGAGCCACGTGATACGAAAGGCAGACGTCTTTGGTCCGACGCTTCCGCTCAACGTCAGCTTCGCGTTATTCGGCCAGCGTTACGTCGTCGACAGCCACGTGTTTTCGCAGGTCGTGTTCGATCGCGTGAAGACGCGGGTGATGCCGCACCCACTCGACGCCGCGTTCGCCGCACTCGGCAACAACCACGCGCTCACGCTGCTCACGGACGAAATGGCCGAACACGAGTACGCTAGCAACCTGGCCGCCATGCGCCGCTTGGTGGACGCGCATCCCGCTCAGAGCTGGCAGAGTTCGCTCTACACGTCGTGGCTCAGCGCGCTGCGCACGCTTTCGGCAAGCGAACAGCCTGCAGGCGGCGCCGAAGCGACCGCCAGCGAAACTTCGACCGATCTGCCCGCGGTAGCCAGGTCCGAACCCTGGGCACGGCGGCTGCTCAACACCCAACTGGCGTCGTGGGCACAGTTACGCCACGACACGCTGCTCTACGCCAAGCAGTCCTACACGGGATTCGGAGATTGTGAGTTCCCCGACGCCTACGTCGATCCCTACCCCGCGTTCTGGGCGCAGTTGCTGCAGTTTGCCGATTCGGGCGCCGCCCTGCTCGATTCGCTCGACTTGCCCGACTCCGAGGTCGCCCGCAATGCCAGCGACTACTTCGCGCGCTTCGCGGAGATCGTCGGTGTGCTCCACGCCATGAGCGAAGAACAACTGACGGGCCTGCCCCACAGCGCCGAGCACCTCGAGTTCATCAACCAAGCCGTGTTGATCTACAGCGGTGGCAGCGGCCCGCCCACCATCGAGGGCTGGTACCATCGCTTGCTCTACAATCCCTCGAGCTTCAGCGACGTGGACCTGACGATCGCCGACGTACACACCGACCCCGGCGGAGCCCTACCCATCCCGCGCGACCCGAGCGTGCTGCACGTCGGCACCAGCTACCCGCGTCTGATGGTCGTCGCCATCGAAACCTGTGATGGTCCTCGTGCGTACGCGGGCCCAGTGTACACCTACAAGGAACACCGCACCGACGGCCTGATCCGCCTCGACGACGAAGCCTGGACGGAACTCGTCGACCGCCAACCCGCGCGCGACCAAATCCCCGACGAAACGTGGATGACGCCACTGTTTGGAGACTGAGGCGAATTCACCCCGCGCTCATTCCGACGGCGCTGACTCGATCACGACGGTGGCGATGGCTCCTTGGCTGAGCGTTGGTCTCGTTTCGTTCTGTGAGGACGCCCGCCGCTCTCGGCGCCTGCGGGCGTTTCCACTGCGCTTCCGTTGCTACCGCGTCATCACGGACTCCTTCTGTGTGCGCCCGCGGTTGTAAGGATCACGCGGGCAGCTTCGTCATCACGGGCATGACGGCCCAGAGCGGGACGTCCCCAACCACGGAGGTTCCCATGAAAAATACCTGTCGATGCGCATGCGCTCAGTGCCCCAGCGAGTGCTCGTGCAAATGCGCAAGAGCGCGAAACGGAAGCTGTTGTTGCGGCGAAACCTGCACCTGCGGGGGCAGCTGCCCCTGCGACCCAGCGTGCGGCTGTCCAGGTGCGAGCAAGTGAGCTAAATTTCGCGAGCATGACCGACGAACGACGAGACTTGCGGCGCGCTCGTCGCCGAAACGCTGCGCACATCCGCGCGTGCGCTTCGCGCGTTCGTGGCTGCTCGCGTGCCAGCGGCGGAGGTCGATGACGTCGTGCAAGTCGCTGCAGTGCGAGCGGTAGAGCGCTCCGGATCTCTGAAAGATCCGGAGCGTGTGCTGCCTTGGCTCTACCGAGTCCACAGAAACGTCATCGTCGACACTGTGCGCCAGCGAGGCAGCCACGAACGACTGTTGGACAACGTGAGTAATGCACAGGAGCCCACCCAGCCCGTGGACCGCGACGCCTGTTCGTGCAGCCTCGCTCAGATGCAAAGCCTTCGTCCCGCTTACTCGGCGGTGCTCGACTTGGTCGACGTGCAGGACGCCTCGCTCTCAGAAGCCGCACGAGCTCTTGGTATATCCATCAACAACGCCACTGTCCGTCTTCACCGAGCCCGCAGGGCTTTGCGCGATACCATGAGTGCGCACTGCGGCGTGCAGAACGCGCGAGACTGCGTCACCTGCCGCTGCGTCGACGACGGCTGTTGCACGGTCTGAGCGAAGTACGCCACGACGCTCCGTTCCCTTTCGATCGTCGCGTCCGCCTTCGCTTGCGCCACGAGGACGCGCTTACGGGCGTTCTCGCAGGGGTCGATTTGCCCAATCCGCTCTTGCAACAAGCACACAGATGCAATCTAATTGCGTCTGGAGCATCCGGTAGTCGGATGCAGTTCATTTGACGACCAACCGCCGTCATGACGATACCAGTCACCATCCTCACTGGGTTCTTGGGTTCGGGTAAGACCACTCTCCTGAGCCACGCGTTGCGTGAGCCCAAGTGGTCACGTGCACTGGTCGTGGTCAACGAGTTTGGGGCAGTTCCTCTCGATCACTTGCTGGTGAAAGAGGTCCGCGAAGACGTGCTCCTGCTCGACTCGGGATGCGTCTGTTGTTCGATTCGAGGCGACTTGGTCGACACGCTCATTGGAGCGGCCTCTGCCCATGAGCCGCGCCACTTCGACCGTGTCGTCGTCGAAACGACGGGACTGGCAGACCCGACTCCCATCGTTTCGACGTTGGTTCGTCACCCCGAGTTAGCGCGGTTCTATCATCTCGATTCCATCGTCACAGCCGTGGACAGTGAACATGGCCCGGCGACACTGCTCCGCCACGAAGAAGCGAGGAAACAGCTACTTCTCGCAGATGATGTCATTCTGACCAAGACGGACGCAGCGAGTCCTGACGCCCGAGTTCGAGTGCGCAATCTCGTGGAGAACCTCAACCCACAGGCACGTTGTTTCGTCGCCGAACGTGGTGCACTCGACTGGCGGCCAATTCTCGAGCGTGCTCCGTCTACCGTGAATCTACGCCTCGGCGCGATGGCAACCACTCACTCCCCCGCGGGCAACGAGGTCCGGGCGTTTGCCGCCCAGTCGAATCGAGTGGTCGATCTGCGAACACTATCGTCGTGGCTCTGGATGATGAGCGAGCTTCACGGCGATCGCTTGCTGCGCGTCAAGGGCCTGGTACGCGTGAAGGATGAAGCGGGCCCTGTCGTGGTCCAGGCGGTGCAGCACGTCGTGTACCCGAACCAGGTGCTCGAACGCTGGCCCTGCGCAGACCAGTCATCCCGAATGATGGTGATCACCCGTGGCATGCAAGAGTCACTCGTCGATCGTCTGCGCGCAAGCCTGAAGGCACTCTTGAACCAGTCATCGGGCTCGACGAGCGGACGCGAGACCACGCGCGAAGTACCCTGACCATCATTGCCGTGCTCCTACGAGAAGGTGGCTCTGAATATGTCGCAAGAAACATCCCCGCTCCACGATGAAGATCTGCGGCAGCTCCTAGCGAGCGCCCGCCTTCGCGTCACCAAGCAGCGTATGGTGTTGCTCCGCGCTCTCGTACAGCTACGTCACCCGACGAGCCACGCCGAACTTACGGACCGACTGTCTGGGGGCGGCCTCGATCGGGCAACCGTGTACCGAAACCTCTTGTCGCTGACGAAAGCGGGACTTCTCGTCAGAACACACCTGGGGGATAGCGTTTGGCGCTTCGAGTTGCCACGAACTGTTTCGTCCAAACACGCCAACCACCCACACTTCATTTGCACCGACTGTGGGCTGGTGACGTGTCTTTCCGCAAAGTCGGTCACGCTGCGGGGCGACGCGACGCGCAACAAGATCGCAGAGATACAGCTGCGTGGTGTGTGCGCCGAGTGTATCCCACGCTGATGCGGCGACCTGCTCACTCCGCAGTGGAGAGTGAGAAAACCATTCGCTCGGCGCCGAAGTCTTCTACGGGAGGCGATCGATGAACCAGGCCAGGACACCGCGCATCAAGACACTGCGCGTCGACGTTAGTGGCGCCGTGTTGGAGCGCCTGACTCATTGGGCCGCCGCCTCGGAGGGCTCCTCCTCACTGACGCTCAGTTTCGGGAAGGGATTCTCGAAGGCTTGCCAGTGCTCACTTCCAGCAGCTACTAGCTCGGGATCGAGCAGACACTCGTCGAGCTTCGCGGCAAGTCGCTCCTTGTCGAGCTTCTGCCCGATGAAAACCAACGTCTGCGTGCGATCGCCGAA
>CBFGUG010000194.1:0-5732 GCA_965651905.1 uncultured bacterium
GCACGGGCAACCTTTGGCTACGATCGACCGCGATCACGCGGGTGAAGCACTAGTGGAAGCTCCCTCGACGTGGGCATCTTCTATTTGTGCTACCAGTCCCATCGACTACGCGGCCGTCAGGCAAGAGCTCGACGACCCTGATGACGACGTGCAGGACTACGCAGACTCATTCATTGGTGACTACGTTCGAAATCTTGAGGCGGTTGTGGAGTCGTACCGCCTGGTGAACAACTTTCATGAAGGTTCGGACATTGCGGTTGTCTCGCTGCGCGACGATGTGTTTGAAACGAGAAGCAGCTGTCGGGTTCCTGCGAACAATCTTCTCGCCCAATCTGGCTATCTTACGGCGTTGGCTTGGGGGACGACGGGATGCGATGTAGAAGTTGGTGGTCATCCACGGAACTGCATTGGGGTCGAACTTACGGAGGAGACAGTCCCGGGTTCCGGGGCGAACACGATGACGCCAGGATACTTGTTTACTTTTGGGCCAACACCTCTCCCAAACGGTGACGCGGTTGCGTGCGATTCAGATTGCGATCTTGGGCCTGAGAGTCGATGGCAGCAACTGGTTCGCCTAGACGGGCGGAGCGAGTACGTGCTCTCGTGGTATGCCAAACAGGTTGTCAACGGCGGTGGCGCCGATGCATCAAACCCTACTGGTGAAGCGAGCGTTCGCGTGTATGGCCCGGATGGCGCGGCCTTGAGCGGAATGAGTGAGTCACCGGAGGTCCTGGCGGACGGATGGGTTAGGTATGCGGTGCGGTTCACAACTGCTGACGTTACCGGAGACTATTCGGTTGGTGTTGTCGCGCAGGGGGCCGACGGAGGCGCTCCGCACCAAGTATTGATCGCGGGCATTATGTTGGAAGCAGCGTCGGGTGTCCCACTGCCAGGAGAGTTCCAGGCTACCGATGAGCAAGCCAGGATTCTAAGCCAGTCTTGTGAGGACTCTGAGGGTCGGGAGTTTCGCTTTACCCGGTGGGAGCCGGGCTGCGTCTTGTTGTGCGATTCCGGGTTTGGGGGCGACTGCCCGGAGAGCCTCACCAGAGAGCATTGCTATCAGGAGGCGTCGTTCGCTGTGACGCAACGCGATCTCGAAGAGGGGCGCCTTTTCGGTCAGTCTGGCTTCGCACTCGGCAACTTTAACTATCGAATTGAGAACATGGTCTTGAACTTCGTGGGAACCGACATCCGAGACTGTAGCGATTCTCAACTGCCACAGTCTTGCTACTCTTCAGGGTTCGTCCCTTACTCTGTCATCCATCGAGGTCCCTACGAGGTGCGGAACCGTGACGGTGACGTATTCGAAGTTCCCCTTTTCACCGGCAACATCGAGCACGCCCGTGGTCTCGCTACGGAGCGCTACATCACGAACCCGATCTCTGAGGCAGACAAGTCACTGCTCGCTGACTACACACGCTACGAGTTCCAAGGACGCCCCCTGGACGGCAACTTCATCATCCGCGTTTGGGAGGACGAAGGCTTTGACTTCGACCAAATCCAAGACGTCCAACTCATCCTAAACTACCGCTATTGGACCCGCTTCGACTGACGGCGAGGCACGACCCTGACCGAGAAGGGAACGGAAGCGGATGCGACCTACGCAGAAGTACGGGCGCGCTACGTCACTCGATGAAAAGCGCCACGTTAATGCTCGAAAAGTCAGCCCAGGCTACCTGGGCCGCGTCCAAGCGCGCCCGTCGAGTTCGCGACGCTTTGCGGCGAGTATCGTCGCGTTCGTCCTCACCACGCCCGCTGCTACGTCCGCCCAGCAAGCGTCCCCCACTCCCGAGTCCCTCGACACCGACTCTACAGCCTCCGCCAGCAACGACGAGACCTCGACCGAAGCCCTTTACGACTTCCTCGAAGACTCCAACGACGTGAGCGGCGAGGGCGAAGAAGACGGAGACACGCCCGAGACCGAATCGTCCGACTCTCTTACGGACGATGACGCCGATGAGGCTGACGCCGCAGACGCAGTAGCCCCGCAAGGCGTCTTGCCCACCGCCGACCAAACGGGTGTCACGGGGAAGACGATTTCCATCCCAAAGGGCGAAGCTACCGTGCAGGGCATGGAGGAAAGCTTCTCCGCACAGCTGTCGACTGGGATAGCGACCTTCAGCGTTCCCTTCGCTCTTCCCCCAGGTCGAGGCAAAGCGCAACCGTCGCTCGGCCTTTCGTACTCTTCCGCCAGCGGTTACGGCATGGCCGGCGTGGGGTGGGACGTGGGCGTACCCTTCATCGCGCGGCAAACGGACAAGGGGCTGCCCAAGTACGACGATCGGGCGGACTTTCATCACGAGCAAGATCGCTTCGTGTTCAACGGCGGGCAGGAACTCGTGCCCATTTGCGTCGTGTACCAAGGAGACGAAGGGCAGGGCGTGTGTGACGGGGCGCTTGCCGACGTTCCCAACCTGCTCGAGCCCGAGCTTCCCTTTGACGAGGTGATGCCAGAATGGTCGTTGGGGTGGCAGTACTTCCGTCCGCGGGTGGAAGGCAGCTTCCTGCGCTTCTTCTGGTCGCCTGACCATCGCACTTGGCGGGTGCAGGACAAGAGCGGTGTGACGATGGAGCTCGGCGCGCCTGTGGGCGTGGGCGGCAACACGGGCGCGCTCGAGACGAACCCGGCTGCACCAGCGCAGATCTTTCGCTGGCATTTGAGCCGTCAGTTCGACGTGTACGGCGGGGTGGATACGCCGCGGAACGTGATTCACTACCGCTACCAACACGATGGTGGCATGGCGTACCTGTCGGAGATTTACAGCACGCCGCCAGCCGCCACTGCGGTGGAAGCTCCGCTCGATGAGTATGCCCACCACGTGCGGCTGCGCTACGAACCCCGCACGGATCCGACGGCGAGTTACCGCAGTGGGTGGCTGATCGAGCAGCGGCAGCGGTTGGTTGGCGTGGACGTCACGAGTAAGGCGTTTGCGGACACCACGGGACCGCGTGAGTTGGTTCGGCGCTATCACTTGAGTTACGCGGCGGGGTGGCACAACTCACTGCTCAGCTCGGTGCAGGTGGAGGGGCGCTGCAGTGACACCGAGACTGGCGGCTTCATCACGGAGAGCGGGGGCTCGCTGTCGAGTCCGCTGGCCCTGCTGGGGACGAGCGGCCCGGCTTTGCCCGACACGAACTGCCCGCGGCTACCCGCGATGCGCTTCGACTACAGCCACGTGGAGGGGGTGCTTGGGGATGGCGCTGCGATCGGACCCGTCCTCAGCGATGGGGCGGGACTCAACTTCGAGGCGTTTGACGAACGTGTCGTCGACTTGAGCAGCAGCCCGGACCACTCGCTCGACGAAGCGCTGACGACGCTGATGGACGTCAACCGCGACTCGCTGCCTGACGTGTTAGTCACGGCGGCGGGGCTGTTCGGTGGGCAGCACGGTGTGTTCTTCAACGGCGATGGCGGGGTTGCGGGGAGCTTTTTGGAAGCGGGAGTGCCCGTGCTCGGCTCGGCCAGCGCAGGCACCATCAAGCTGAGCAACTTCAACGTGGTGCCACTCGACGTCGATGGTGACGCGAGCGTCGACTTGCTGCACATGCCGATTGCGCAGCAGTACTCGGTGTACTCGCTCGAGGGGCAGGGCAACGAGCTGAGTTGGGTGGGGCGCGACAAGGACCCGGCCACCAGCTTGAACGCGCACATCGACTTTGGGCGCGACGCGCAGTTCATTCGTGTGGTCGACGTCAACTTCGACGGCTTGGTGGACGTGGTACGCAGCACGGGCACCGAGTTGCAGACGTACTTTTCGTTGGGGCGCTACCCGGGGGGCGACGGACAGTTCGGCGAAGGCTTCCGCGTGGACGTGGAGGAGACTAGCCTGTTCTCCGAGCCCGTGCGCATGTGTTTGCCCTGGAGCGGCACGTCGGTCGACTTCGAAGATCGGGACATTCAGCTCGCGGACATGAACGGCGACGGCATCGTCGACATCGTCCGCTTGCGGCGCGGCGACGTGATGTACTGGCCGGGGCGAGGGAACGGCTACTGGGGCACCAAAGATCCCTACGGCTGCCCTCAAAACAGCAACGAATCGGGTGGCGAGCTGCTGATGGAAAGCAGCCCCTACTATTCGGACATCCAGGGCACGTCGATGCGCATGGAGGACGTCAACGGCGACGGTCTGTCCGACTTGATTCAGGTGCGGTACGACGAGGTGGACGTTTGGCTCAACGTGGATGGCCGCGGCTGGACCGACCGCCACATCATCGAAGGCACGCCCGAGAGCCCGAGCTTCGCCAATCGCGTTCGCCTGACGGACATCAACGGCAGTGGCACTTCCGACATCTTGTGGGGCAACGCAGGGCGCTACAAGGCGATCGATCTCGCTGGGGGCACACGGCCGCAGCTCTTGGTGAAGGTGGAAAACGGCTTGGGCAAGAGCACCGAGCTGGAGTACCAGAGCTCGGCGGCAGAGATGCTGGAGGCCGCGCGCGCCGGGCAGCCGTGGCAGAAGACCATGCCCACGGTCACCCACGTGGTCAAACGCGTGATCGAGAACGACAACGTGACCATCGCTGGGCGCCCGCCCGCGAGTTACGTCACCGAATACAGCTATCGGGACCCTGTCTTCGAGGGGCGCCAGCGTGAGTTCCGCGGCTTTTCGCAAACCCGCGTGCGTAAGCTGGGAGACGCCAATAGCCCTACCAGCGTCAGCACGTCGACCTTCTTGTTGGGCGAGTGCGAAGACGAAACAGCCGATAACGGGGTGGACGACTGCAGTCTACCCGAGCGTTGGCGCGACAACCCCCGCGAAGCGCTCAAGGGCTTGCCCGTCCTGACCGAAACTCGAGACGAGGCAGGCACCACTCTCTCGACGGTTCACCACAGCTATACGCTGCGTCGCCTGTACCGAGGGATGGACGGTCGCGAGGTGCGTTACGCGTTTCAGTCAGGCTCGCACACCGCGCTCTACGACACGGGACCGTTCACTCCCGCCGCGGGTGGCGAGGGTCCCAGCGCGGAAGCCTGCGAGACGCTCGATGAAACGAGCGCCGTGTTGTGTCTCCCCGAAGTAGTGACGGAGGAGGCGGACGGCAACCCGCTGACCGACGAGCGACTCAGCACGCTGCGCCTGCGCAGCACCCAGGGCGCGGCGTTGATGAAGAGCGAAAGCACGGTCGACGCTTTCGGCAACAAGCTGACCGAAACTGCGCATGGTCGCCTCGGCCAAGACGAGGTGATCACCCAAACGACGTACCCCACGCTCGTCCCGCATGGCAGCGGCTGGTTGTGGCGTACGGCGGAGAGCTTCACCTCAGGCGACAAACACGGCGGACTCGCCAAACAAATCAGTCGAATCAGTTACGATTCAAACGGCGATCCACTCGACACCGTTACCGAGCTGGCGGGCAGCGTGGAGCTCTATCGTCTCAATGGCGGCAGCTCCTCACCTGCTGCCTCGGGCGGATTGACTGACACCGCGATCGTACACCTGAGCAGGACCCACCACGACAACTTCGGCAATCCCAACGTGTCCGTCGGAGCCAACTTGCGTTGCGCGACCGTCGAGTATGACGGCGAATACGCCACGTTTCCCATCAAGGAAACGACGTACACGCGCGGTTGTACCGCCGAGCTCGACGGCGACGACCAGTTGTTGTTCAGCGGCTTCGGCACCGCGCTCCGCACCGAAGTGCAGGCCTATGATCGCGGGCTCGGCTTGATCACGCACGTGCTCAACGTGCAGCGTCAACCCGCACGTTTTGTCTACGACGGCTTCGGCCGC
>CBFGUG010000195.1:0-5496 GCA_965651905.1 uncultured bacterium
GACCCTCGCCAACCACGTTTGCGCTTTCGGTGTCATCTCCCCGACTTCACACGCCCCGCGCTCCGGCGGAAGAACGTGGGTTCATGCAGGGGATACGCTGAGTGACGATCGTGACCATGGAATGCGAAAGGCCCCCTCCCTGGTCTGGGATGGGGGCCTTCTGCTTCTTCCTGGTTTGTTCGCTCTTTCAGGGACGAATCGTAACCGAATCTGTTCGGTCGTCGAACTCCAGATTCCAGCGCCAACAAGCAGTGCCTGCGTCGACCCCACCCACGTAGTCCATCGAACTTTCTTGTTGGTACAACATCTCGCCGCTGTTTGGATCCTTGACGGTGAAGCTGCCTATGTCGCCCGGGGTGAGGTCGTTCGAGACCAACGTCAGGTCGAGCTGAAATACGACCTGTACGACGGACGGTTCCAGCACGTTGGCGCAGGCACCTGAACCCCAGTCGTTCGTCCACTCCCTTTTCACCTTGCATTGAGCCGAAGGGTCAACGTCGACGGTCCGCGTCCGACATTCATCGTTCACACAGCCTTGGAGCACTAGAGTTTCCGCGGAGCTTTCGAGCGCTCCGTACCATGAAACGGCGCTCACGCAGTCCTCTGGATTGGTGTTCGACCCAACTCCGGTCTGGCTCTCCTCGGTGCCCGCGCAGCCCGGAGAAAGCCCAGCAAGCGCGAACGATAAGAACAAAGCGCCAAGCGCCGGATACTCACTACACCTCTTCGGATTCATGCCGCACTCTCCCATTCTGCCGTCACCAGCACTTCTTGTATTCGAACCAGCCCTCACCCGGGTACGTATCACATTCGCCGATCTTGTCTTCGATCCATGAGATCTTCTTAGACATCATCGTCTGGCGATCCTGGTACCCTGTGGGGCTACAAAAGTCATCCTCAGAACCAGTCGGGAAAGTCCTTTCCGAGTTGATCCCCATGGCCACATCATGCGCAGCCAGGTAGGTGGCGACAATCGGTCCCCCAGAATCCCCGGAACACATTCGCCCCTCCCCACTCTGGATGGTCCAATAGAAGTGTGCGTAACCTGCCCAGTCGACTTCGATTTCAGAGTTGGTCAAACGCTGAGTACCTATTCCACTGGTGTTGGTGTTCGCCCCGTAGCCCAAGCCCCACACATCGTGACCCGCTGAAGTGTTGCTGACAGCGATTCGCAGACGGGCCGTCGAAGTGTTCAGCGGAGAGCTTGGCTCGTAGCTCAACGTAAACAGGCCGATGTCGTCCGCCGCATCCCCGGGCCCCGTGTAGTTGGCGTGTCTGTAGCCGTAGGCCGTGTTGGACGGCTTCACGTCGCAGTCCGACCAACTTGCCGGGTAGGCACAAGTGCCATTTGCGGCTTCAATAGTGATCGGACGCCAGCCAGTTGAAGGGATGCAATGCGCAGCAGTCAGCACAGCGGTGTCGCTGATCATGAAACCGGAGCACATACCTGCAGACGAGCCGTTCCAAATGGTGAGCTTCACCGTTGGAGGGTTCCCAAAGGTTTGGCTATCCTTGACGAGCAGCTCGGATTCCGCCGCCAAGGTTTCTGGCTTCGTGCCTCCCTCTCTCACCACCCCATCGTCTTCCAGAACGTACTCGCTGGGCCTGCTTTCCAGTAGTTCGTACTTCAGCTCCGTGAAGGTTCGAGCATCGTCGCAGCCACTGACCTCGTTCAGGCCTCGTGCAGAAAGGTAGTCACGAAGCTCGTCGTCATTGGAGAGTTCCGAATTCATCTTGTCAAAGTGATACCCCTCGGTCTTGACGTAGTCGTGCCCATCTACATCGACATAGTCGTAGATGGCGCAGACGCTCTGACCTTCCCATTCCACGGGATACTCGACATCAGTGCGTAACCGTAAGTCTGTGGTCAACGACTGAACATCTACCTCCGGCAGTGCTAGAGCATCAGCTTGCGGATCCCCACAGCCAACAACTGCCACAAGGCAACTGATACAAAGGAGCAACCCACAGCTACCGAACGTCTTCGAATAAATCATCTCCACACCCACCAAATCTTCGGGAGACACGATCGGCCCCCCGAGTGTTGGCGAGAGGCAACTATCGCCCCTAGCGGTTGGCAGGTAACACTGTGTTTGGTCCATTGGTCAAGCCCGCCGGAGACCGCCGACGACCCCCGGGCTGTCCCATCAACGATACTCCGGCATGCTGCCGTGCGCCAAGCTCCGTGATTTATGATTCAGGCTCACTGATCACCAGAATATCGCATTCTGTGTGCCACCCTGAGATTTCGGGTGCGATTTCAGGGGTTTTCGGGGGCCGGGTCCTCGATCCGGTTGCCCGTTAGGGGAAACTCCGTGGAACACGGAACCGGGGCAATTTCTGCCGATCTGCGCACGGAGAGGCTCTGAACGAGGTGACCGTCGAAGTGGTGACGATCAAGGGATCGTTCCGTGAACTCGTGGCATCAAACCGCTGGGAAGACGGCGTAGCCCAAACAGGTCATTTATAATTACGGTAACTCGACACCTGCCTGGGGAGCGCTCCGTTCGGGTAGCATTTACGCCACACTCGGGGGCCTTGTTAGCTTGATGCCCTCATATTTAGAGAGGACATCAACATGCCGCAATACCTGGTCAATAGAAACACCGACAACAATGGCAACCACGAAGTGCACGAGACCACGTGCAACAACCTCCCCGACGTCCCTAACCGCGTGGCCCTTGGTCATCGCTCCGACTGCCACGCTGCCTTGAAGAAGGCCAAGGACTACTACGACGACGTGGACGGCTGCTACTGGTGCTGCAGGCCGTGCCACACGGGGTAACAGCCCCCTACTTCAACACGCTCGCACTCCACTTCTGAAAGTCGTCCTGCTGCAGGCTCAAGGGGATACCCTCCAACACGAACTCACTGTCCTCGGGGGGACACAGGCTGTTGTTGTTCTCCCCGCAGTTGGGGACCTGCTTCACGCAGACGCCTTTGACGTTCACCTTCGCCGGCCAGTACTTCTTCTCGGTGTTGTATTCCGAGTACTCGACCGCGGTGATCGTCAGTGAGGTGATCCGACCACTACCCCCTTGGACGCCACACTGGGCAAAGTCGTTCGCTTCGCCGTCGGCAACCTTTGAAAAATCGAAGTAGGTCCGCCTCTCGGCGAGTGCCTGGATCAGTTTGCCGACCTCGTCGTTCGAGGGCTTGCCAGGGCCGCTGTTGCACGCAGCTAGGAGCCCTAGCAGCAGGGCGTATCGAATCGTCATTGGTGGTCTCCCTTCCGGCCTCGTAGTGGCCGCTGACGCCTCGGAAGCGTCCGAGGCACGCCGATGGGACTCCAACTCGACACATTAAATCAACATATACGATTATTTTTCTACGCACGTGACCCCGCCATTGTGGGTCCGTGTCGGCACCCAAAGACTTTGATCTGGTCGCCAAGAGCATCGGCAGGGTCATCGCCGAGATTCGTCGTGATCAGGGACTGACCCAAGCTGAGCTCGCCAAGAGCATGAAGGTCGAGACTCAGCGGCTTTCAACGATCGAGCGTGGCCAAACCAACCTGACGCTGCGGACGATGCTGACCGTGGTTCACGCCCTCGATGTGCCCCTCATGGAGTTGTTCAGTAACCGATCAGCCGGCGACCACTGGCCGTCAGGGGTAGGGCTTTGCTAGCGAGGGTCGACGATGAGCAGGCAAGATGGCGGGCGGCGCGGTCGGGCGTTTTGGGTCGAGTTGGTGGGACGCTGGCGCGAGTCTGGTGAGAGTCAGCGAGCGGTGGCGGAAGCGGCAGGGGTCAACGTGCACACGCTGCAGTACTGGGTAGCGAAGCTCAAAGCGGAGACTGAGGAGACGGAGGCGAGCAGCGAGGTCGCGCAGTTCGTGGAAGTCCGTGGTGATTCGATTCCGACGCCAGGTGTGGAGTGCCGCTTGCGGCTGGGCGATACGATGGTGCTCGAGATGGCGAGTGTGCCGCCCGCAAGCTGGGTGCGCGAACTGAGCGAGCGAGCGTAGGTTGCTGAGCCTGCCGGGCGCGGTTCGGATCTATCTGGCGACCGAACCGACAGACATGCGCAAGGGCTTCGATGGGCTGTCGGCGTTGGTGAGGCGTCACGGTGGTGACGTCTTCAGCGGGCATCTGTTTGCCTTCATCTCGAAGAGGCGCAACAGGATCAAGATCCTGGTCTGGGATAACGGCGGCTTCGTGCTGTATTACAAGCGTCTCGAGAAGGGTCGTTTCAGGATGCCGCGTCGCCCGGATGGGGCGACGAGCGTACAGCTCGATAGTGCGCAGCTGTCGATGTTGCTCGATGGCATCGATGTGAGCCGCGTGCGTCGGCCCGAGAAATGGCTTCCGCCCGATTCTCGTCGAAAGGGGATCGACAGCGTGGATCGAGTGTGATCTACAGTCGTTGATGCCCACTGACGAAGAGCTGGACGCGTTGGCAGCGCAGCTAGAGCCAGGGGTGCGGTTGGTAGTTGGGCTTCTGCGCGAAAACAATCGGCAGTTGATGGAAGCCCTGGAAAGTTTACGCGAAGAGCTGAAGGCGCAGCGCGTGCAAAACGCCGAGCTCAAGCGCATGCTCTTCGGCCCGAGGAGCGAGAAGATGCCCTCGATGGAGTCGGAGGTGCGCCGCGCCATCGATGCGGAGGAGCTGCTCGGCCCCGAGCCTAGCTCGGAGGACGAAACGAGCGCTGACATCGAGGAGGACGACGCGGAGTCCGACGACGACGCGGAAACCAACCGGCGCAAACGTGGTCGCAAGCGCAGCAAGAAAGCCCGCGATGAGGCGAAGGCCAAGCGAAAGCGCAATCTCCCTGTGGTGCGCGAGCGCGTCGTGGTGACCGCCGATCAACTGCCCGAAGGTTATACCCTGGATGACTTCCGACCCGTCGGAGATGGAACCGTCGTCGGTCGGTACGAGCACGTGCGCGAGCACTTGGTTTACATCGAGTACGTTCTCGAAACGCTGGCTTCGAAAGATGGCGAGCACATCGTCGCTGCACCATCACCACTGAGCGTGCAGGAAGGGGGGCTCTATGGTCCTGGCGTTTACGCTCGCGTGGTCGTCGCGAAGACCGACGACAGCATTCCGCTCAACCGCATGTCGAAGATTTTTGCGCGTGAAGGAGCACCGATCGCTCGAAGCACGTTGTGCGCTCTCTTTCACCGCGCCGCCAACCTGCTCGAGCCTTTGTACGATCGGTTGGTGTCGATCGCCCGCGGCGATCCCTACATGAATGCGGACGAAACCCGCATGCCCGTGCAGGCCAAGAAGAAGTGTCGCAAGGCCTGGGTCTGGACCTTCATCACGCCGAAGATCATCATCTACAAATTCAGCCCGACCCGCGAAGCCAAGGTGGCCGAGAGCATGCTCGCCGGAACAACCGGCACCCTTCAAGTGGACGGCTACAGCGGCTACACGAAATCCTGCGATGTTGATGGCCGAACGCGCGTGGGCTGCTGGGGGCACACACGCCGCGGCTTTTTCAAATGCCACGAGGAATTCCCCGAAGCCGGATACGTGCTCGAGCGCATCGTC
>CBFGUG010000196.1:0-5441 GCA_965651905.1 uncultured bacterium
CTTCAGCTCGGTAAAAATCCGTATGATCGATCGACAGGAGTGTGGGAGCTAACACTGGAACTGCTGTGCCAGGCCATCGACAGGGAACGCGATCTGGGGTTCCCTGGCGTGCTCGCAGATTGGAAATACCCCACAGACGGTTCGTGCGCTCCGCTTCGCGAAGGCGAAGAGTACTCGGTCTTCCTGTCGAGCCCACGGGGTAGAAAGTGCTCGAGCCGCCTCCGCGCGACTGACGGCGAGTGGCTCGAACTCGACAGTCTCTGTGGGCGTTGGGAATGATGCGGCCCCGCCTGTGGTCACCGAAAGCATCATTCCGTTGTCGCCCCGGAGCGAACAAGGTTCACGCAGTGGATAAACGCCTCGTCCAAGTCACCCGTACGCTTGGTCCCAGCGGCTGGAACGAATCGAGCGACTACTTCCACTACGACAGTCAAGGCTCGGTCATCGCCATGACAGACGCCACAGGTAACACAACAGGAGAATTCACCTACGGCCTGTACGGCGAGCCTGAGCAACAGCTGAGTCGGGCGCTGAGGGACACCCCCCGAACGTGGGAAACCGGCTCGCTCCCGCTCAGTGAACGACCCCTGGGGCAGCACACTCCCAGCATCGCCACGATCACGTTCAGGGCGCGCTCAACTTCGGACTTGGAAAACGCCCACGACTTCTTCACACTCTTGACGGGTCGGTTCCTTTTGCCATGTTGGCGGTTTCTCGTTGGAGCCGGGCTACTAAGTTCACCCCACACCAACAACAGCATCACCTCCGTGCTCGCTCCCCACCCGTCCAGGGTATCTATGCTCCATAGGTCAGTCCTTGCGATAGTTGCCTTTGCGGCGTGTACGAAATCGACGCCACCTCCAACCGGGGGCGGTGGGCGGGAGGCAGTTGCCTCCGTGAAGCCAGCTGGCGGCGACGCTCTCAACCTTCGGCTTGGTGCCGGACCCGACGGCTACACGGTCGTCCTGACGATGGAGAATGTGTCCGATGCTCCGATCTGGCTGAACATGCGAATGCGCCTCGGCTCGGCAGAAGCGGCAGATCGCGAGATCTGGTTCGATGTCATGGACCTCGATAGCGACTCGGCGATTCCTTACCATTGCCGGGGGCGTTCAAGGGGATTGATGGAAGCGGATTACCACGAGCTCCCTCAAGGAGCATCGTATACCGTAGTCGCTCCCATCCACTGTCAAGCGCCAGAACGTCGGGCGCGTCTTCAGGTCACCGCTCACTATCAGGACAATCACTGGCGTGAGTTCTCCACCGCTTGGGCCATGCCTGTGTTCTCAAGGGGGTTAACATCAAACACGATCGTGCTGGACTACAGGCCGCCAGCAGGACTGATCCGTGCAAAGTGAAGGGTACATGCGCCACTCTGGTGAAGTCACCCGCGCCGTCTTGCGCGTGGCGCTAGCATCGGTATTGGCATGCTGCGCGTGTGCTGGCGTCCACGAGTCCTCCAGATCCCGACCAAGCACCGTGGCTTCTCCACCGTCTCATGCCAACTACCCGAGGTTGTACGTGCGGGTCATTGGTGGTGTTGAGCCGACGGTCACTGCTTTCTCTTGCGAGTCTGGTGAGCAGGTTCTCCTTCAGCGCGTCCGCTTCTTTTCCGTGCCTGGCGCGACAGAAGACGACCACCTCTGTAGCGGAACTCCGTATGGACGATGGGAGTGGAAGTACCGCACCTATGCGCGGGGAGTGTGCCCGCGAATCGTCTTGGGGTCTGTGTACGTGGTTCGCGCTACCGGCCGGGAGACTGGCGGCGTGGGTTCGAGCGAGATGAAAGTCACGAGCGGTGAATGGGGAGAGCTGTCGAACAACTGCCCAAAACGTAACGGATCTGTCAGCGAACGGAGGTGTGAAAGCGGCGACGTTCCTTGCTCGGAGACGCGATAGCGACAGTGCGGAGCAGGCCGACGGCGCGACGACAGGCACGTTCATCTGCAACACTTTGTCGAGCCCAACCAAGAGCTCCTCTTCTGCGGCTTCAAGGTCGGAGTACCCGGTAGCCAATCGGACATCGATGCCGTTCGCCCCCGACAATGATCGACATTGAGCGACGGCTCGAGGCCGAGTGTGGGATGGAAGGCCTGGGGTATACTGTGGAGGAAGAATGCCTGGGAGTTGAATGCTAGCTTCGGCGCTCCCCAATGCACTCAGCGACAGAGGCAATGCTCGAACTGGCACTTGGCTCGCGCGAAAACTACGGCATCTCGATCACGTCGCGCGCGCGTACCATTTCGATGGGTATGTGCTGCCCCATTTCCCAGACGAACTGGCCTGGACCGTCGGGCTGTCCCCATTCATCATCGACGCAAGCGCCCGAAGCGTCCCGCCGTTTGATGCCCCATGGGGAGGGTTCGCCCAGCTCGTACACCTGCGGCGGGTCGACCGCATAGCGGAAGTTGGGGTCACAACCGTAACCCCGTAAGTCGACGTAGTGCGCCACTGGGCGAACGCAAAACTCGTCGAGGTAGCTGTTCACCACCTCGGCAGCGCGCGGCACGCAAACGAGATCACCAGCGCCCAGATCCAGAAACTCGCAGAGTTCGTTCTCGAACCTCGGATCGCTAAATACACGTGAGGGCAGCAAGGGTTCACCCTCGGGCGTCCCGAAGGTGTCGTGGGTGAGTCGAGATCCAACGCTGGGATGTAAGCTCACGATCGCAAACTCGTCGAAGTCCATGGGTTCGCCGAGTGTCCATCCGCGCGCGGGCGACTCATTTTGATAACACGTAGAACCTTGAAAGAGGACACCATGTTCATCCGCCGCATCGAGCCGATGGGGTTGCGTGGACGTACCACCGCACTGATCGAAGCTGAGCACTTGGAATGCAGTAGTCGGCGCGGCATCGGGCGGCGTGCAAGCTGGGGCCACGGCGGCTTCTACGCTACAACTCTCGTCTGTAAACTCGTTGGAGTGAGTCGCACGCCACCGACTCAACCACCGTAGCTCCCCTTGGTCATCGAGCTGGGCAGAGACCATCTCCGCGTGCAAGCGATCCCACGCCGCGCTGATCTGTCGAGCGCCATCCGCCGCTTCCAAGAGCACGGGAACGATGCGCCCGCTGCCGTCGACGGGCGTCTCCGTGGCAGTGACGAACATCGACGGGTCGAAGGCTTCGAGGCGGCGGTATCCCTCAAAGCCTTCCCGCGGTTCGCATCCCCCGGCCCGCGGCCGCCAGATCACCCCACCCTCGATTGGCGCGCCCAACTCGAGGAATCCTTCGTTGGCACACCTAGTGTTTATTACTACCACTGACCCCGCATCGGGAACGTCAGAGGGAGAGACCACAGGCTCGCTACACTCAGCATCCGCGAAGTTCGTCGGAGTGGAAATCGTGTCGACGGGCAGACACGCCAACGTCCCCGCAGCGTCTCGAAACTCACAACGCCCACCTAGCAGGCTATCGTGCCAACCCACGTGCACGCGCATGCCATCGTCAGCCACTCGAAACACCGGGAACAGTCGTGACCCAGCCACAGGTTCGAACAGGCCACTGAAGTCGTCTGCTCGGGGCGGGGCGGACGTTTCACCTCCGCTGGCGAGATCCATCTCGTCACGGTCGCCAGGACTTACCGCGTCGGCATCGCTCGGATCGAGTGCACCACTCGCGCCGTCCTCGTGTGAGGATTGGTCGCTGTCGTCACGTTCATCTACGTCGATCATCTCGGAAGCGGAAGATTCCGGAGAACTGGAACTGGTGTGGTCGGCACCTCCGCGTGTTTCTGTATCGCTCACTCCACCGCAACTGACGGCAAAGGCCAACGGCAAGATCTGTTTGATCGACGTCCGCATCACCCGAAGCATAGGACTTTCGCTCGGAAGAAGCAGAGAATACTGAATCTTGCTCGTTGACAGCAAAGCACCATCGCGAAGCCTCGCCCAACTTCGGCGGGGCGTGGGGACGGCTAACGGCCCCAGATCACACCAAAGTTGAGCACGGCTGCGTGGTCCGACGTTGGTGGTGAAATTGATGAGACTAGCGCTTCTGCTCCTCACGCCCGCGGCCTGCACCGAAGGCAGCGCGCCGCGAGAAAACGCGCGCGAACAAACCGCGCCACAGGTTACCCACTCGACGCTATCGCCTGCGCCTCTCACGCACGATCAGGGAGGCGAGAAGCACGAGCACAGCGCCTTGGATGCCTCGAGTGGCCCCAGCCCCTGTGAACTCATCGCGTTTTCGCATGTCGGGATTGAGGACAGTCCGCACCCAATCGTGACGGTTTACGCAGAGTCGTGTCTGAGATGGGCCCGATACGAAGTGGATCAAGTGTCGGCGGGGAGTAACGGAATACCAGTTTTCGTCGCCTTGTCGGCCGAGGCGTTGACGCAGCTGCACGACACGCTTGGCGACCACGTCGTGTTCTATCCGCAAGATTACGTGGAAGAAGTTTACGGGCTAGCGTTGGGAACGTTCGTGATCGCGCATTCGTGGCCGGGCGGGCTCGCAGTGCTGAGCATTGGTCTGATCGTCGCCCCAGGTTGTCGCTGCATTGCCTGGCATGGCAGCAAACCCGCCCGTCAAGCTCGGTGGCTGAGGCTGTTTTCACGAGAACCGGAGCAGAACAGCCTGCTGGCTTTGAGCACCGGAAGCGCAGGGGAAACAGCCTCAGGCGCCGAGATCGGCGGGCGTCCTGACAGATTGAAATGAGACCAATGCACAGCTCGCAGTGGGGGGGCTTGGGCCTGAGCACGCCTGCGACCTATTCGAAGAAATCGAGACGCAGTTCATCGACGAGAAGCTGAAGAATGCGATGCGTCAATTGCGCGTCGCCGTGACGTGCGTCGCAGCCCAACGATCGCCAGGCGCGTACGAAAACAGGTCCTCCTCAGCAAACGTCAACCCAGCGAAGACGCGCCCGCAGACTAACGCAAAGCGTTGCGCCGAGTGTTCTCGAGCGCGGCCCCGCGAATGACGCGACGTGTTACCCGAGTGCACGTCCCGTCGATGGCTCTGTACCCCGCGAACAACGCTCGGAGGGTTCGTTTTGAACGTTTTGTTCAGCAGGCAACGCTCGGAGCGTTCGATCCTGAACGTTCTGTGCGAGAAAACCCGTCGCCCTGGTCCGCCGACGAACGCCGCGTCCAATTTCTAACGCTACCAGCGTTCCCCAGCGGCCATTTTGTTCAATGATCCAACGCTCGTAGCGTTACCTGCTGAACAAAACGTTCGGCTTCGAACCCTCCGAGCGTTCGATCCTGAACGGAGCGTTCGCAGGGGTAACGCTCGGAGCGTTCGATCCTGAACAAAACGTTCAGAGGGTAACGCTACCAGCGTTCAGTTTCGCCCAAATTTCCAGGAAAACGAACGCTACCAGCGTTCGGTCCTGAACGAAACGTTCGGAGGGCAACGCTACCAGCGTTCCAAGCCGAACGCAGTGTTGTGAGTGTTTCGCGGCACGGGGGCGCGATCTTACTCGGGAGGGGTCGCCGC
>CBFGUG010000197.1:0-5302 GCA_965651905.1 uncultured bacterium
GGAGCTTGCGAAACTCACATCACGATGCCCAGATGCCAGGCGCGGGATAGATACACATCTTCGAGCCCTCGAGCTTGCTCGGGGGGGAGATAGTTCGGTGTGCCAACAACCGTGCCGGCTTGGGTCAGACTTTGACCACCGGCCACCCTCGCGATACCGAAGTCGAGCAGCTTCGGGTGCATCATGTCGCCGCACAACGAGAGCAGAATGTTATCCGGCTTGACGTCGCGGTGCACGATCCCCTGCGCGTGGGCTGCGGCTAGAGCATCGGCGACCGGTAATACGAGCCGCACGGCTAGCTCGGGTGATAACCTGCCAGCGTCCTTGAGATGGCTTGCTAAGGTGGTGCCGCGTAGCAGCTCCATGGTCAAATACGGCAGGCCCTCGCTGGTCCGACCGAAGTCGAAGATGCGCACTATGCCTGGATGCCCCAGCGTTGCAGCCGCGTGTGCTTCACGAAACAGCCTGTCCGGGATCAGGGCGAGACCCGCCTCGCTCGGGGGATGCATGAGCTTGATGGCGACGGGTAGATCTAGATCTAGGTTGTGGGCCTTCCAAACCATGCCCTGACTACCTGTGCCAAGCAGCTCATCCAACCGATACTTGCCCGCGATGACCGCGCCAGCTTGGAGCTGGTTCGCCGCGGGGCTCGGGGTGTCAGGCAGCGCGTCCATCAGACAGCATCCGCATAAGCACGTCCCGTGCCGTTTGCATTTCGCTAGCTGGGCTCGCGTCGCCATGCCTTCGCGGCGTCGAGGGAGCTTGGCGACACAGCCCGTGTGGGTTACGGCCGCCGGAACGTTTCTAACCGAGGCGTTATGTCCAAGAGTGGCAAAGATACACAGCGCCAGAGGCGAGGATGTTTTGCCGTCATGGGCGCAACTCCGTCAGCGACGCCCGCCACAAGGCGCCGACCCGATCACCTGGGCTGAGCCAGTATAGGTCATCCTCGGTAGCGAGGATGCCGCGCGTGTCTAGTCCTTGCGCGACGGTCAGAGGGGTATCATCGCCCACGCGAAGCATCTTGAGGGCGCCGTTTCCCGGTTCTGCGCTGGCCGTGAACCAGAAAGCTGCCCACGAGTTGCAGCTTACCGCGATCGGAATGTCGCCGCCGATGCCGTCCAAGAACGTGAGCCTTCCGCCCGCATCGAGTACGCGTGTTTCGCCGGTTTCTGGATTCAGCGACCAAAGCTGGTTGCCTTGGAGCAGTAGCTCGTCACCGCAGCTGGTGATCGACCAAGGGGTCGACATTTCCGGCGGTGGAGACGCCGACAGTGGGGGGAGGTGTCCCGAGGGGTCCAGACCTTGCACGGTCGCGATGCCCTCGGGATGGCCGAAGCGGAAGATCCTGCCCTGGTGCACGGTGTTAGCCCTGCGCCAAACGCTCGACTGGCTGCCCTCCACAACGTCGCTGACGTTCCGCAGAGGGAAGATACCGCCGTCGGCGAGGAGGTAGCCATCGCTTCCAAGCGCCACGACACCCTGCGGGTTTCGATCCTGCCCTGCGTCGACCTCGGACATGGCTCCATCCCAGGACAAGTCGATGATTGTCGTCTCGGTCGGCAGCTTGGGTCCGGCCGCCTCTGCCAGGTTGGGATCATCGTAGTCGATCAAGAAAACACCGGCAGAGTGGGGGTAGAGAGTCTCGATGACGTTTTGGAGGGAGTCGTCTCTGGCGTGGGCACGCACGAACGTGAGCTCTGTGTCAGCGAAACGGTAGACGCCATCTCCTGCGGACAGGAGGATCGCGCCGTCTCCTGCTGCGAGGATCTGGTCCATGAAATCAGCTAGGAAGAACTCGAGGCTACGCTCCTGAACGCTGCGGATGGTGAGATCCGTAGCTAGCTGTTCGGGGTGGAACCGGTCGCTCAAGCCCGGATCGGGCTGGTCGCACGCTTCGCACGCCGCGCCGGAGTCACCACCGGTCGATCCAGGAGCGCCATACGGATCGCATACATTCGAGCCAGCGGGGTGCGCGCGCCCGGTGTCTCCTGACGGGCATGTCCTACCGCAAGCGATAGAGACCGCACAGATGAGTGCGGCAGACGCAAGGCAGGACGAGAAACGCATGGTGTGATCGAATTACGGACGGCCCTGCCGACGTGGGGCTTCATGCTGACTCCGTGCGGGAAGTTTTGGTAGCTTACTATGCTCGATCCCGGCGACGGCGCCTAATCCGTAGACCCGCGGCGGTCATTAATCCAAGGGCGCCAATGGCAGCGTTTGACCATCCACTACGCCCTGGGGCGGGCGAAATCCGACAAATGACGCCCGTCAGCGCGCCGCGGTCTTCGCCATTCACGCTGAAGCGCGCGGCCTGATCGTCGTCGCAGTCGCTAGCACCGTCGTAGGTGACGACGACCACATGCTCGTCGTTGCTCAGTGTCGTCTGACCTGAAGCCGGTTGCCCCGAACACGCCTCGCTGTCCATTACCTGTGCGACGGTGTTCACCGATACCTCGCCGGTCGGCGCCACCGATCCTTCCCGCGATACCGTTCCGCTGCCGTTCCACACCGTGCGCCCGGTGTACCCGCCCTCGACAATTCCAGCGTACTCGATGCTCGTCGTCACTTCGCCCACGTGCACGATGTCGACGTCGAACTCGTGCAACGAATCTTCGATGCGACGCACGATGACTGTGCCGGTCTTGGTCGCCTGCTGCCCGGCATCGGAGAAACCGCCGAAGTCAGAGAATGTTAACTCACTGTCTCCATCGCCTGAACGTTCGATGGTCGCGGAGCCCACCCACTGTTTGCCGCCTTCTTCCGCGCAGTCACCGACGATAGTGACAACGTCCCCATCATCACTGGTGACGGGGCACGACGGATCGGGATACTCGTGCTGTCCAGCGGAGAACGCCAGCTCCTCGTGAAAGTTCAGGTAGATACCTAGCGCACTTACTCTGTTGGCCCACACCCGGATACTATCGGACTCGTCCAGCGTGCTCGACAAGCCTGCCGCGTCCTGAGCTGCGGCGTCTCCGAGGTTCGGGGCGGCCGCATCTGAGCTTGGCGTGGCCGCATCGCGGGGACTCGGAACGGCCGCGTCTTCGGAGCCAAGACCCGCAGCTGGGTCCCCATCAGAGTCGCAGGCTGCAGCGAGCAAAGCACACGTCAATATCGCTAGGAGTGTCGAACTGGTATTAGAAGTCATCGTAAGAGTCTCCTGCGCGGTGCTCAGGCCACCGCCCACCCTATTAAGTCGTCGAAAGAATAGCGCCAAGCGGGCGCCCGGGCACAGAAACCGACAGACCCGCCTCATATCGGGTCGCCTCTGGAGGTCGACCGTCAAACACGTAGAGCTCACTCAGAGCTTCAAAGCCGTCCACGAGTGAGCCATGCTCGGCACAAAGTCCGGCGTGAACTCGAAGCGCACTGCGCTAGCTGGGTGTGCTAGCTGGGTGTGCTAGCTGAGTGTGCTCGCTGAGTGTGCTAGCTGACTGGATCGTGGACCGGATACGGCTCGAACGACGTTCAAGCGTCGCAGGAGTTTTTTATCAGAGCGACGCAAGGGGATATACTTCCGAATGAGGAGACCGAAGTCGCCAGCGTTTCCGACGCAACCATGGTCGGCGGGGGAGGGCTGAAAGTCGCGATGAGTACGTTCATCCTGCTGCGCGGACAGCCCGGTGCGAGTATCGGAGTGATAGCGCGTGCTCCTGTGCTCGCTAGGTTACTCGGACAGAGCAACGGTAAGAGAGGCGTCCACTCCAACTCAGCGGATGTTCCACTGTTCGACACCTACTAGGCGAAACGTGAGTATAACGGTAGGGTCGGCCGCGTGAATATCCCTGGTGCAATGCTCAATGCTGGCGGCTAGACTAAGATCTCTGTTGCGCGGTGAAACCCTCTGGGCTGTCGTTCTAGCCTTGTATGCCTATGCGGCATTGGAGGCTCGACACGTTCCCAAGGAGCTCTTCTTGCTCCGGCCGGACTTGCTTCCGTCTATTTTGGCGCAAGCTTTGGCTACCGTAATCGCGTTTTTCTTGCCCTTGCTCGCGTATCTGGGGGTGGTGCTTGCCGCCAGGCAGCGACGACACCGTTGGATGATCGTGGGCATCGCAAGCGTGCTGGTGTCGGCCTTCGCTTACTGGGTGCTTATCCGCTACCATCCGTTCCGCCAAAGCGGAACGCTGCTCGGCCTGTTCGCCCTTTTGACGGTCTTCCTTTTTACCGCCGAGTGGAGTCTTCAAGCAAGATTCCGCCGCTCGCAGCTTGTGGCATGGGGGTTCATCGTTGCGGGCGTGCTCGGTGCCTACATCACGCACAAGTTCAACACGCGACTGTACAAGGGTTATTATCCCACGCTGCACCTCTCCCTGTCGTTTGCGTCATATCTGTTGCTGCAGTCGGGCTTCGTTGGAGCGGCGTGTATGCTAGCCCGTTCCAAGAAAGTCTCTGTCCAGTGGCGAGCGTCGATCGCGGGATGTTTGGGATTCGGCCTCGTAGCGTCCGTCACACTTGTCGCGTCTGGGCTTGTAAACTCGGGTCAGCCTCACTTCGATACGTACACTTTGCTTGGTCAATCGAAGGCTCTGTTTAACCCCTATCCGCGCCGTATTCAGGTAAATACCGCTCCAGTCGCCAACGATCCGCATGTGATAGTTAGGTTTGCAAAGCTCGACGGCTTGCCCGATTTGCCGGCTGACTGGGACCTGTCGCAGTACAATCTCCTACTCATCAAGGTCGAGGCCACCCGTTACGATCAAACGTCACTCGGTTCGCCTCATCTGCAAACGACGCCGGAACTTGTTCGCTTTCATCAGTCTGGCGCATTCTCGTTTAGCCGTGCTTACTCTCCTTCGAGTGGAACCTTGCAGTCGACCGCAGCGATGATGAGCATGACCTTTCCCTCGAGCTCTGGGCTGCGGATCTGGAACAAACGAACGTCTGGTGAGTTGCCGAAGGCAGTTACTACACCTGCCGAATTGCTCGGCCAGGCAGGGTACGACACGTTCTACGTCGGGCACAATCACCGCAAGGCCTTCACGGATTGGATCCTCGGCATGCATCAAGGGTTCATGCAGCGTCATTACATCGAGGATTGGCGAGCGTCGCCAAAGACCGACAACGCGGTCGCAGAGCGCGCCATCGGCGTCATCCGAGAACACGCGCGCAGAACGAAGCCCTTTTTCGGCTGGCTCTACTTCTCGAGCCCGCACAGCCACTACAAAACTCACTATCCGGATTGGCCCGATGAGCGACCGGTGTTGCGTGAGGCCGGCGTGGCGCCACGTTTCCGCCATTCAGCGAACACTGCTGCGCTGTTGCGTGCTCCAGAATCACACCTCGACATGGTGCG
>CBFGUG010000198.1:0-5112 GCA_965651905.1 uncultured bacterium
TCGGCATGAGCACGAAACAGCAGCTGCCCATCGTCGACAAGTTGCCCTACGTGCGGGATTTCGTCACCACCGCGGTGTATTACCTGCTCGGTCGAACCTAACGCCGTTCCCCGAGCGTGGCGACGCGCTGCGAACCGTCCCGTATCGTGTTACAACCCGGCCATGACGCTACGTTTGACGGTGGTCTGGGGTATGGCGGCGCTGCTCAGCTCGAGCGGAGCTGGTGCCAAAGAAACTCGAGAAGTGCCCCTCGCGAAATCTCTGCTGGCGTTTGCGAAGACCTGCGAGTCCAAGGCGCGCGTGTCTAAGAGCGCGTTCGAACGCAAGCTGCGCGCTGCCGGTCGGGAGCGACGAGGCTGGAGCATTGCCGTTCAGTCGGAGGACGCGGGCGTGCGTTTGGACGATGCGAAGCAGATCGCGCAAGGCGCCAACGCGACTGTGCACCTGGTTTCTGCTTCGGACGTCGTCGGCAAGTACATCGGCGAAACTGAGAAGAACCTCGCGCGGCTTTTCGAAAGCGCGCAGCGCAACGACTGGATTCTGTTCTTCGACGAGGCGGACGCGTTGTTTGGAAAGCGTTCCGAAGTCAAAGATGCTCACGACCGTTACGCGGACGACGCCGCAGCGACGCTGCCCAAGCGACTGAGTGAGTACGCTGGGCTCTTCGTGTTGGGGTTTCGTGCTGTTGCGTCTGCACCCGAACCTGCGGCAGACGTGGTGGTGCCGAACCGCAAGCGCGAACCCAAGGTGATGTTTCCGTGGAAAGTCGTGTGCGGTGCAGTTCGCCCCAGGTGATCTGACGCATGAGCGCGGTGCATCTCGGGCTGCTAAGTATCTGGTGTAGCGGCGTCAGGCTCGCGGTCGTTCGTTGCGGACGTAGCTTCCTGCGGACAATTTCCGTTCAGGTGCATGGAATCCGCGACAAGTGCATGGATCTGCCACCCCAGTGATTCACCAGAACCACGGCCACAGCAGCGAATTGGGCGCTAGACGCGAAACGCTGCGATCCCACCGCGGTTAGGCTACGCTGTCTGAATGGGGTGTTCGCCTGATTCCGCCAGGCTACCACCCGGTGTGATCGGTGAACGGCGGCGCGAATCGAGAACAAACATGATCATTCGAACGAAATACACAGGTTGGCTGCTGGCTTCCGCAGTGGCTTCGATGACGGCGCTATCGGCAGGCCCTGCAGACGCGTGCGGCGGCTTGTTCTGCAGTTCGTCGCAGCCCGTCAATCAAGCAGCAGAGCGCATCATTTTTGCGGACAACGGCGACGGCACGGTCACTGCCGTGATTGAGATCCAGTATCAAGGGCCGTCGGAGAGTTTTGCGTGGGTGTTGCCCATTCCCGAGGGGGATATCGAGATCGGTGTGTCGTCGAAGCTGACGCTCGATCGTTTGGATCAGCAGAGCAACCCGGTTTATCAACTCAACCGCGTGTCGCGGGACGACTGCAGGAGTCGTTCGAACGCCGCGGGTGACTTTGCGACCGCAGGCGGCGCTCAGTCGGCGATGGGTACCGGGGGTAGCGCGCTAACCCCCGAGGCCTCGGTCATGGTGGTGGAAGAGGGCACGGCAGGTCCCTACATCTACCAGGTGCTCAGCGTTTCGGAAGACGCGGATGAGCCCGCCGCGGAGCTCGTCGAGTGGCTGCAAGAGAACGAATACGACGTCGAGGAGTCGATGACCGACTTGCTCGAGCCGTATTTGGAGAGCGGCCTCAACATGCTGGCGTTCAAACTCGACAAGAACCAGGAAGCGGGTTCGATCCGGCCCGCGATGATCACCTACGAGAGTGACGTGCCGTTCATCCCGCTGCGGCCGACGGCGATGGCCGCCATCGAGGACATGGGCGTGAAAGTGTGGGTGCTCGGGCCGTCGCGCGCGGTGCCCACCACGTACCTGCACTTGGAGCTCAACGAATCGCTGATCAACTGGTTCAATCCAACCGCGAACTACAACGACGTCGTGATCGCCGCGGCAGACGAAGCGGGCGGCATGGGGTTCGTCACCGAACAGTCGGGGGCGGCTGCCGCATACCTCGACGTGGTGTACTCGGACGACCCCGAGCTCGGGGGCAGCGATGCGTGGCGGCGCGAGCAGCTCGCGACGACCAACTTCGGCACGGGCGCAGCTTCATACGAAGCCTTCTTCAATCAGGCCATCAGCAACTTCGGCGACTACGACGGGTTTCTCGAGGTGATGAACGACGCCGAAGTGGTGCCGCTGCGTGAGGGCGCCACGGTGACGCAGTTCATCTCCTGCGTGTCGTGTTATTTCGCCCAGGAGCGTGGCGCGGGCGCGGTGTATCCATCAACGCCGTTCGACCCCGCGGAGGATCCAATTCTCGAATTCGACGCGTTCACCTTCCTGGACGCGGTTGACGACCGCATTCTCGAACCGATGGCCAAGACGCGTGAGCTGTTCGAAAACGCCAGCCACGTCACGCGCATGTACACCACCATCTCGCCCGACGAGATGATCGAAGATCCGGCATTCGACTTCAACGCCGACCTCGAAGACATCGACAACCAGCACGTCGCCGAACAGCTGCTCGAGTGTAACGGCAACGATTGGACGATCACGCTGCCGCAAGGCATGGAGGTTTCGGGCAGTGGTAACACCTGGCCCGTCGAGCGCAACGACGACATGCCCGCCAATCTGCGCATCTACCAGCTGACGTCGAAGGGCGAAGGGATGAAGATCGAAGACAACTCCGACACCATTTCGAGTCGCTTGCTCGAGCTCGACGTCGGCGGACCACCAGGTACGCGCGGCGACGCGAACGCCGACGGTGGAGGCTGCAGCACGACTCCCAGTTCGCCCAAACATAGCGGATGGCTTGCGGGTAGTTTGTTACTGGGCGCTGCGCTGCTGCGCAGGCATTTACTTCAAACACGTTGCCTCGAAGGGCGACCCCGAATGAGGCAGGAGAGATCATGACTAACACTCGACTCAAGACTTGTTTGCTCGCGACGACACTGGCGTCGCTTACGGCCCTTTCCGCCAGCGACGCCGACGCTTGCGGCGGCTTGTTCTGCAACGCAGCGCAGCCCGTCAACCAAGTGGCGGAGCGCATCATCTTTGCCGACAACGGCGACGGCACGGTCACCGCGGTGATCGAGATTCAGTACCAGGGCCCGTCGGAGAGTTTCGCGTGGGTGCTGCCCGTGCCCGACGGTGATCTCGACATCGGCGTGTCGTCGAAAATGACGCTCGATCGTTTGGACCAGCAGAGCAACCCGAACTACCAGCTCAACCGCGTGTTCCGCGACGAGTGCCCCGTGTCTAGGGGAGGCACGATGGCAACAGCGGGTTCGACTTCTGGCGGCGGCGTTCCAGGTGCTGGACTAAGCGATACCTCGGGCCCCTCCGTCGTGGTCGTCGAAGAGGGCACGGCAGGTCCGTACATCTACCAAGTGCTCAGCGTTTCGGAAGACGCGAGTGACCCTGCCGCCGATCTCGTCGAGTGGCTGCAAGAGGAAGAATACGACGTCGACGACTCGATGACCGAGCTGCTCGAGCCGTATCTCGAGAGCGGCTTGAACATGCTGGCGTTCAAGCTCGACAAGAACCAAGACGTGGGCTCGATTCGCCCGGCGATGATCACCTACGAGAGTGACGTGCCGTTCATCCCGCTGCGGCCGACGGCCATGGCGGCCCTCGAAGACATGGGAGTGAAAGTGTGGGTGCTCGGCTCGTCACGCGCGGTGCCCACCACGTACCTGCACCTGGAACTGAACGAGTCGCTGATCAACTGGTTCAATCCCAACTCCAACTACAACGACGTGGTGATCGCCGCCGCCAACGAAGCAGGCGGCATGGGGTTCGTCACCGAACAGTCGGGGCCAGCTGCTGCTTTCGTGGACGTGGTTTACACGGACGATCCAGACTTGCCGGGCAGTGACGCGTGGCGCCGCGATCAGCTCGCGACGACCAACTTCGGCACGGGCGCGCAGTCGTACCAGGCGTTTTTCAACGCGGCGATCGGCAACTTCATCGACTACGACGGCTTCTTGGAGGTGATGGGCGATCCCGAGGTCGTGCCCTTGCGCGAAGGGGCAACGGTCACGCAGTTCGTTTCTTGCGTGGATTGTTACTTTTCGGAGGAGAGCGGCGCGGGAGCCGTTTACCCGTCGACGCCGTTCGACCCGGAAACGGATCCGATCCTCGAGTTCGACGCGTTTGCGTTCCTGGACGCGATCGACGACCGCATCTTGGGTCCGATGGCGCTGACGCAGGCGCTGTTCGAAGACGCCAGCCACGTCACCCGCATGTACACGACGATTTCACCCGACGAAATGCTCGAAGATCCGGCGTTCGACTTCAACCCCGAGCTCGAAGACATCGACAATCAACACATCGCCGAACAATTGCTCGAATGTAATGGCACCGACTGGACCATCACCTTGCCCCAGGGCATGCAAATCACGGGCTCGGGCAACACCTGGCCCATCAACAGCAACAGCGACATGCCGGCTAACCTGCGCATCGTGCAGCTGTCCGCCGCAGGTGAAGGCATGGAAGTCGAAGACAACTCCGCTGCAGTAGCGAGTCTGTTGATCGATCTGGGCGTCGGCGAAGCCACCGACGAGTTGACGGATCCCGGCTCATCGAACAACGACGACGATGACGACGATGCGGAAGATGATCGCGACCCAGATGACGACGACTCAGACGACGACTCAAACGACGATGACGAAACGTCAGGCAGCGACGGCGGCACGCGAGTCACGAGTGACGGCGCGTCCGATGACGATGGCTGCGGCTGTCGCGCGGTAGGTCACAACCCCTCGGGTAGCGGTTGGCTCGCGAGCGTTCTGCTGCTGGGTCTCGCACTGCGGCGAAGAATCGCGCGCGGCTGACGTTTGCTGGGTAACGTAGGCAGTGCAGTCTGCCGTGAGCAGCGATGATTCGCTGCATCACGGCGGAAGGCGCTGCTGAGTCGTCGTGCGCGCACGGAGCTGCGGTTTTTTACAGGCGCTCGGGGATCTGAACCTGGCTTGCGTTTCTTCCTGGGGAGTCGGGGTGTGGGCCCTGCGCGGCTCCCGCTACGTGCTGAGCATTGGTCTCATTTCATTCTGTGAGGACGCCCGCCGATCTCGGCGCCTG
>CBFGUG010000199.1:0-4804 GCA_965651905.1 uncultured bacterium
CAGTAGGTGACAGGAGATGCACGCCGGATCCGATCGATGCTGGGCGAGCCACTCGCGCACGGGTTGGCCGGGCTCTCGTTCCGGCGGCTCTGGGATGTTCGAGGGCGGGTCGGGCACCACGCCGCACAGCATCTTGGTGTAGAGCCACTTGCCACGCACGACGGGATCGGTGCGACTGCCAGGCGTCGTCAGGGTCAGGATGCTGGCTTGGGTGACCAGACCCGCACGCTGATTCGGGTCCACGGCTACCTGCACGAACTCGTCGCCGGTCACGTCGGGGATTCCGTAGAAGGTCGCCAGCGATCCATTGACGAAGGTGTACGGCGCCGTGAAGATCGTCGACAGATCGCCGGCTCCCTCCCAGATCACGTGGTCGAGGAAGCGTTCGGTTTCCTGGCGGAAGAGCGCCCCCATCCCCGGTTGAAACGCCGGATAGATCTCCCTGTCGCGCTCCAGGTAGTCGAGACCGGACGTGCCGAAGAGCTCACCGTGGAAGAAGCGCACGCTGTCTTTGGCTCGCTCATCGCCGAGCATACGGCGTGCTTGTTCCAACACACCTTCTGGTGTGCCGAGCGTCTGCTGCTCGGCGGCCTCGAGCAGCGCCGGATCGGGGGCCGAGCTCCACAGCAAGTATGAGAGGCGACTGGCCATCTCGTAGCCCGTCGGGCGCGCCAAGTTGAGCTGGTCGTCCACCGCTTCACCCACTTCGATCCGGTAGAGGAACTCCGGGGATTGGAGCGAGCGTTCGATGACGGCGCGCACGCCCGCCGCTGAATCGCCGCCCAGCACCACGCCTTGGTCGAACGCTGCCTGATATGCGGCCAGCGCGTCACCATCCGGTGGATGACGGAACGCGCGCGTCAGATAGTTCGAAAGAAAGCTCTGCTGGCATGCCGTGTCACCCGTGGTGGGGTCACAGCCAGCAATGTTGGTCACGGCCGTCGTATTCGCGGTCACCTCAGCAGCGATCTGTTGAGCGATCGTGCGATAGCCATCGATCAGCAGGCGGGAGATCTGCAGCGCATCCGCGTCGTTGCCGAAGCCCGTGCCCGCCTCCTCGCCTGGAAGTAAGTCCGCGGGGTCCGACATTATCCCGAGTAGATCGCGAACAGTGTTGTTGTATTCGAAGCGAGTGATGCGTCGCAGCGGCGCGCGCGGCGGCGTGGGTTGCTCGCATGCGACGTCCACATCCGTCGTTGCAGGATCATTCGTAGTCCCCCCGCCCGGATCCGCCATTGCGTCGTCCGTTTCGGAGACGCCATCCGAGGTCGCGTTCGTGCCGCCGCCGGGTTGTCCGCCATTGTCGATCTCGCCAGTCGCTTCACTGGCAACGCTTCCGCCCCCGCTCGTTTCGGGCACTGTACCCATCGGGGCGCCGGCGGTTTCGTTCACGACCGTGCCGCCGCCAGACGAGGCTGGCCCCGCAGCCTCGCTGGTCGGGGACTCTCCCTGACACCCGAGTACGTGGCAAACCCCAGCCACCAGAGCCGCTGCCGTTCCAGCGCTTCGGAGATGATGCATCCGCATGGCCCCATAGTGGGCGGCGCGCAGCCAAAGGTTACTGAGAAATTGGGGTAAGTGCCCTGCCGATTGGCCCCCGCGTCAGGGTTCACACTCGAGCGTCGCCCCGGCCCAGACCGCGTGGTCGAACGCGAAGGTATCTCCGCCCAGCCCCACGAATAGCCGCAGCTCACGACGACCGCTGACGTCGATGTCGAGGCCGCGCACTGGGCTGGTTCCCGTCAGTCGTCCACTCTGAAACAAGCGTTCACCATCTGCCCATACCTCGAACTGCACGGATCCCATGCCGTCCTGATCGTCGTCGATGCCGACGTCGGCGATGAAGCGTGAGCAGCGTTGCCCCAGGCGATAACGGATGAGCGAGGGCGCGTGCACGCCCAGGCCGGTATCGTAAGCCGCGCCCCGCAGCCGAATTGGGGCACCATCCAGCGCTTGCTCCTCGCCGTTGGTACGATCCAACTCCACGGGGCCGAAACCGTTCGTGACGTAGGTCCACTGCAAATCGCTGAGCGCCACTCGACCGCTCGGCAGCGCTGGCTCCGCACCTTGGACGCGCAGCGCCACAGCGTCGTGCCCAGGCACCGTGACAGTGACTCCATCCGGTTCCACCGCGAGGCTCTCAGCCGCCCACAAGTCCCGCACCGAAGCTGGGCCAGCGTCGAGCCACACATCTTGCCACGAAAGCGAGGCCTCCGCGCTGGTGTCGCCACGGTTGTAGAGCACCACCGCGCGCGCGCCACATTCCGAAAGCGGCTTGGCGAGGATCTCGACGTCGCCCACTCGCCCAATCAACGCTCCCTGGAGTGCCAGGGGGTCTTGGTTCAGGGCGATCACATCACTGTTGGTGAGAATCGCGCGAGTTTCCTCCGTCATGAGCGTGAGGTCATTGCCCGCGAACAACGGCGCTGCGAGGATCGACCACACCGAGAACTGCACGCGCTGCTCCCCGACGGTCAGATCTCCATTGCCGATTTCGAGCGCGTCCGGGTCGTTGAACGCGCCGGGGCGAGCGTACGCGGCCAACGGCAGAGTATCGTCGATCGAGCGCAAGATCGAGCTCCAGGTCGGCTGCGCCTCGGTGGATGTGCGCCAAAGATGAACGGTCTCACGCATCCACTCCTGAAACGACCCCGTTGCCAAGCTCACGACGATTGGACGCTCCACGGCTGCAAGCGCCGAGCTGAGCTCGGCCACGGCGCTCTCCTGCACCTGCATGCCGTTGGGGCACTGCACGACCTTGATGTAGTCGACGCCCCAGCTGGCGTAGCTTGCCGCGTCCATCGCTTCGAAGCCGAGCCCTCCCGCCATCTGCATGCAGTCCTGAATGTGCGAGTACGTCCCGAACGAGAGCCCGCGCTCGTGTACCCAGTCCACGAGTGCCTCGATGCCGCCCGGCAAGCGCTCGGGATCGAAGACGCGCTCGCCATCCGCCGACCGCTCCAGCTGCCAGCAGATGTCGATGTTCAGGAAGTCGTAGCCCGCGCTCTGCATGCCATTGTCGATCATGGCTTCTGCGATGGCTTTGAACTTGGCTTCGTCGAGCGCCGGATCACAGCCGAAGGCGTTGTAGCCATTCCAACCCATCGGAGGGCGGGCGGCAGTCAGGCCCGCGGGCACCGAAGCGCTACAGTCTTCTGGTGGCTCGAGACTCCGTGCATCCCCCATTGGTGACGAGACCGCCGCGTCCATCAGCGCTGAAGACGCGTCCACCGACCGCGTGACAGACGCATCGGACTCGGTGGACTCGGGTGCGATCGACGCATCGGGCTCGGCGGATGCAGGCGCGGTCGACGCCGGTTCCGTCGGCGCAGGCTCGGGTGGGGCGCGGCGCGGCGCGAGCTCGATGTCCTCACGCGCGCACGCGAAAAGGACGAGCGCACCGACGAGCGCCCGGCCGCGCGCCGCGCAAAAGACTCTAGAACAACTCCACACCACAGTATCCCGACAGGTTGACGGTCAGCGCTCGAGGAGCAAACACGGGGTCGCCGTCCACCAGGTAGCGGCGGACCGTGGGATGATAAGTCGCGCCAATGGCCGCACCCAAGTAGAAGCGGGAAGTCAACATGAAGTGGACCGAGGTTTCGAGATCGACGGCACCGTTGACGCGGCTGACTCTGGAATCGGATCCATCCACCGCTAGCGTTCCGTCGAGAACTGCCCAGTGAGCCGATCCACCGACGGCGATCACCGTCGACAGTCCCGCGGTGTCGAGGAGACGCCAACGTGCTTTGGCCCCAGCCACGACCACACGGTAGCGCCCCGCGTACTCCACTTCCTCGATCGAAACTCCCGGCCCTGACGCGAGCTCCAGCGTCGCGCCGAGGCGCGAAAATATCGGCAGCCAGAACACGCCCGCCAGCTCGACTCTGAGATCGACGTGGTCGTCGTGAATCCAATGCCCTCCTGCGCCGAGTTCCACCGCCCAATTGCGGCTCGGTTCGGGTGTCGTCTTTCGAGATCCGAAGCGCTCGTCGGGCGGGGCTATCACGCTCGCCCGCAGGATGGTCTTCACGCTCAACGCCACCGCGGCGGCGGCGGCGCCGTCCAGCGGCGGAGACTCGGGCAGCATGCGCGTGGTGACGTCGCCTGCGCCGACGTCGAACACCCACAGCAACGAACCTCCTTGGCGAGCTGTCATCCATACGACCGCGTCGACGTCGAGCTGTCTGGCCAAGAGCGAAGCGGCTTCCACGGCTTCGGGCTGGGACGTCGTGGGCAGGGGTGCGTCGCTACGAATCGTTTCGAGTTCCCAGGGAGATAGCGACAACGTGATCGCACGCAGCAACTGCTCATCTGGCTGCAGCACGGCGACTCGCTGCGTTTCGGCCCCCGCCGTCGTCGCGAGCGACAGCCCCGCCAGGACAATCGCCAGCGCGATGATCTTCATCAGCATGCCGGCGGGGAGCCTACCTGAGCTTTCGCAACACGGCGCGCGCATCTTCGGCATTGCTGCCTCGAGGGTATCGCTCGAGGTACCTCTCCAACAAGCGCCGTGCTTCGCCAACGTTGCCGCGCGACGCGGCCAACCGCGCTCGGGCATAGAGCGCGTTGCGCGCCCAGGATCCACCCTGAGATTCCAGCTTCTGATACAGTTCCGAGGCGCGTGTGGGATCGCTGCGCTCGAGCCCCGTCGCCTCCTCGAAGATGGCTTGGGGAGACCGCCGAGGCTCAACCGTCTCGTCGCTCGTTGCTGCACCTTCAGGCACGGCTGCCGATCCTTCGGCAACTGTGTCTGTTGGTGATGAACGCGGCTGAGGCGCTGGTGACGCACGCGGTCGATCCT
>CBFGUG010000200.1:0-4802 GCA_965651905.1 uncultured bacterium
TTCAGGACTGGGCTTTTCAGGACTGGGCTTTTCAGGACTGGGCTTTTCAGGACTGGGGTTTTCAGGGCTGGGCTTTTCAGGACTGGGGTTCACCACACTGAAGCTCACCACGCTGAAGCTTTCCGCGCTGGGGTTCACCACGCTGGGGTGCTCGTTCATGCTCGACTTCGACGAGCTGAGCGAAGCCAACCCCGCGAGTGAGGCTGGATCGTCGTTGGATGACACGGACGATGGCGACGACTCCGACGACTCCGACGACTCGTCAACTGACGACACCGCCGACGACCTCGACGACTCGTCAGTCGACGACACCTCCGACGATGGTGGCGACGCAAGCAGCGGAGCCGACGACGACAGTAACCCAGCAGACGCTGGCGCAGACGACGGGTCCGATCCCGACTCGGGATTGACGTCGACCGACGGCGGCAGCTGCACGGACGACTGTGACGACGGCGACCCCTGCACCATCGACGGCTGCGTCGCTGGTCGATGTCAGAACGAACCGATCAGTTGCGAGACCGACGACAGCTGCACGCAAGCCTCCTGCGTCGACGGACAGTGTGTCGAGACCCGCGCGTTTGGCGTCGTCGAAGATGGGTTCGAGGAGCGCATCGAGGCGTCGACGGCGTATCGAAGCACGCTAGTCGGGGCTGGCGACCGCTTTTACAGGGCGACTTACGGGGTCTGGGATGGGCAACCCGATATCCTGTTCAGCGTGTTCGGGCGTGAAGGCGACGCCCCCCTAGCCGAAGCTCGCGCATCCGACGTGCTGCCCGACGGCATCGTGCCGATGAGCCCCGCAGCGCTCGCACCCGATACGCGGCTCGGCCTTTCGCTTCACGTTTACGTAGCGGTCAAGGCCGACGACCAAGGTGACGCCGCAGCAGGCAGTGTCGCGCGCATGCGTTTCAATCGAGAGCTCGCGCTGCTGGGCGAGGTCGAGCTCATCTCGTCGCTCCCCAACTACCGCTACGAGTCGGATCGCTTGGGGCCCGCAGCAGGCATCACGTCGTCGGGTGAACCCTACGTCGTGTGGAATGGTTGCACGACCACGGGCACACCCGAGGGCCCGGACTGCGTGACCACGGAGCCGAGCAACGGCAGCGGTGGCCTGTATCTGCAATTCGGAGAAGACGAACTCGATGTGTCGGACCCCGGGGCGGCGTTCATCCCCGAACCTCGTTCAGTGACGGGCCTCGCCACGCTCGACGCGGGCGACACGCCGGGCGCGATTTGGATGGCTAACGAGAGCCCCGGCGGCGTGGACATCTTGCTCGGCTCAGGAGCGGGAAATCCCCAAGCGATCACTCAATGTAACGATGGTAGCGGACTCACGGGTCACTCCCTCGACGCATGGCGCAGTTTGGGCAACCTCTGGACGACGAGTTGGTCGACGCGCATGGGCACTACCTTCTCCACCGAGCTGACTGTCCTACGCTGCGCCAACGATGGCAGCTGTACCGACCTAGGGCTTCCTGTCGACGCAAACTCCTGCACGGAAGAGCAAACCCAAGCCCGCGTGATCGACGGCGCGAGGAGCGTGGTGACGCGCACCCTGGCTCGACCGGGCGACCCTGCGGAGCGTATCTATCAGTCCGCGGTGGCCGTCACGTCCGAGGACGATGAAACCAGCATCGAGCTGATCGTCAATCAGCTCGACTTCGACCTTTCTGGTGAGGCGGAAGTGGGCAGTTCGACGCCCGTGGGCAGGGTCCAATTGGCCCCAGCGGGGGCGGATGAGGCAACGGGCTGGCCCGCGCTCGCAACTGTGGCGCCCGACCGAATCGCTGTCTCCTGGCTGGAATCCAGGGGCTCGACGGACTCTGCCGCGGTGCGCGTTCAACGCTACCGCATTTGTTTCGAGGACTGAGCGACGTCCGCGCGTGTGCCACGGACACGGACACCGGTCGGCGTAGCGTGGCAAAAGCAGCCTAGGAACAGCCCAACATGGGTTGGCGATGATCCTGGCTAGACGGATTGGGGGTGCGCTCGTAGACTAGCCATCATGGCGGGTTCCGTTTCGATGTCTGCTCGGAAGCCCTGGGTTTCATTGGCCACGTTGGCAGTGATGGCGGTTCTGTCAGGTTCCGTCTCTGCGCTGGCCCAACCCGCCGAAGGCGACAACGCCGCTGAAGAAACCCAAGAGGGCGACAACGCCGCTGAAGAAACCGAAGAGGGCGACAACGCCGCTGAAGGGACCCAGGAAGGCGAAGAGGGCAACAGCGAAGGCGAAGGCGAGGACAGCGAGGAAGCCGAGGACGAGCCCGCTTCCGAAGCCGAAGAAGCGCCCGAGGGGACGACCGAGGAAGAAGTCGTCGAAGACGAAGCTGAGGAAGAGGCGTCCGAAGAGGAAGAAGAATCGGAGGAGTCCTCAGAAGAAGAAGAGACTGAGGAAGAGGAAGAGGTCGTGGACGAGCCGCCCGAGCAGCCAGATCCGGGCCTGGTTCCTGAAGAAAACGTCGTGCGGCCAACACCGCCGCTACCCCGACCCGACTACCAGCCTCCCCGCTCCAGTCCAATCCGCGCCCCGTTCGAACCACGAACACAGCCGCCAGTTGGCGCCGCTGCACCCGACCAAGCGACGCCAGAAGCGGAGGATCCGACGCCAGCCGAACACGTCGCAGATGACCCCACGGACGAAGCGGCCGAGGAAACCGACGAGGAGGCGGTTGCGGCGATGACGTTGGTGAGCGGAGGCGGCGGAAGCTTCACGACTCGGAGCGGCAAACGTTCCCGCAAGTCCAGCTCGGGTGGACTTGGCTGGCTTTGGTTTCCTGTAGGCGCTGCGGCGCTGCTGCTGGTGCCGATCGGCATGTTGCTCAACCGCGGCGCCCGTCGGGGCACCATTCCTCCCTCCCGGGAGCGCTGAGCCCCGGTGGGGCTTCGGCGCGGCAACGACCAGCCCACGGCGACGCGAACCGTCATCGTGATGTCTCACGTTTCGGGCTGGAGAAGTCCTCGAGGAAATCACCCGCGAACGACTCCATTTGCTTGGGGTCGGCATCTGGATCCGCCAGCAGCCCTGCCTGGTAGCCCCGCTCGATGAACTTCTCGACGAACTCTGGTCGTCGACTGATTACATGCAGGGGTACCCCGTAGTCGTCGGGGGCGTCCGTCACCTTCGGCGTTGGCTGATGATCACCCATGACGATCACCAAGGTGTCGTCCCGCACGAACTTCTGCAGGTAGGTGGTGATGACCTCGAGGTCGTAAAGTATCGAGCGCTGGAACGGCCAACGCGCCTGCGATAGATCAGTCCAGCTAGTGGGGTAAATCAGCGGGGTCTGATCGTGATAGATCGCGCCCGTGCCGATCTTGTCCCAGTTGTGAATGATCGGCGGCTGGATGTTCCACGGCCAGTGACTGGACACGAGGGAATACTTCACGAAGAGAGGTTCTTTGGAGCGCGAGATCACACGCCGCTCGATCGCGTCGATCACGTACTGATCGGGCATGGGTGCCCACGAGTACGTCGGACCGACGTAGGCCAACTCCTGCCAGAAGTACTTCGACTGGAAGCCGTAGAAGTTTGGACCCTTGTGTGGACGTTTGGTCGCGGGCTCCGCGGTGACGCTGCGGTAGCCAGCCTCGTTGAAGTAGTGAACCAGGGTCTTCGGCTGCAGCTGAAAGACGTACTTGTACTCTCCCTGGTTTTCGATACGCATGCCCGTGGTGAGGGTTGCGTGAGCCAGCCACGAGTACCCACCAGTCGTGGGCGAATCGAATACATGGGACGCGAACGCGAAGCCCGCGTCTTCCAGCTCCGCTTCGGCTTGCTCGTAGAACTCGAACATACGCTGCGTGTAGGCTTCGTGTTTGAGCAGCGTGACACCATAGGACTCGATGATGAACAGCAGCACGTTCGCGCCGCGTAGCTTGCTGAGGTCCCCTGAACTCTCCTCGAGGCGCTCACGCGCGGCAGTGACCCGCTGATTGCGACTGCGGCGAATCTCACGTGCCGCCAAAAACTTGTCGAAGTCTCGACGCACTGTAGGCCACAAGCTTGCCGCAAAGGCCCCCTGATACCGCTCTGGGAACTCTCGCTCGTACTCGAACAGCGATGCCAACCCGAAAGCGATCACGATCGATGAAAAAAGCAACACATGGCGCCATTGTGAGAGGTAGCGCGCAGCCGTGAGGAGCGCGCGGTAGCTGAGCCACGAAAGCGTAGGCAAGAGCACCGCTCCCACGATCATCAGCATGACGAACGTGTACCAGGGCACGGTCGAGTGCAGCAGACGCACGAGCTCAGGCGCCATCGTGCTGTCCACGAAGATGTTCACGTGACGACTCTGGTAGGTCTGGGTTACCCCATCTCCGACGCGGAAAATTCGAAAGAACACGAAGGCCGCACCGAGCGAGGCGAGCGAAACTCTCGACAGCCACCACGCCCCTGGCGAGCGCAAGAACGACGCCCAGCGACCCCTGACCAGGCCGCGCGACAGGCCCAGTGCCGCAAACAGCCCGAAGATCGCGACCACGTCCAGGGACGGCAGCAGGTACCAAGCCGATGGATCGGGCGCGGGTTGCCGCAAGTTCAACATCACATTCAGAAAACTGAACGCGAGCAGGAACCCCACGGTATCGAAGAGTTCACGATGCTGCCCACGCAGATTGCTCAGGTGGGTCACACCGCGGGCGATGAATCTCGGGGTGCTGAGGGCAAACTTCACGAGCGCGGCAGACTACACTGACGCAGACACGTGAAAAGACGAGGGTTCAGCGCGACGCAAACGGCGCAGCGCCGCGCGGTCGGCTCTCGATTCACCCTTCCCGTGAGGCTGGAAGTTCACGTTCGTAAC
>CBFGUG010000201.1:0-4488 GCA_965651905.1 uncultured bacterium
AGGTTCGGTGCGCCGTGGTATCTTCGGGCGGCTCAGGCACGACACGCGAGCGGAATGCGGAATGGCTGGCAAAGTAGGGAATAATCAACTTGATGTTTATTCCGTAGTGGCAAAGAGCGGAGGACGTCCCTCTCTCGGCGGTTGAGCCAGGTGATCTGCTTCGGGTACGTCCAGGCGAGAAGATCCCCGTAGACGGAACGGTTGTTGAGGGACATTCCCAAGTTGATGAGTCGATGGTGACCGGAGAGCCAATTCCCATCGAGAAGGCGGTCGACGACGGTGTCATAGGCGCCACGATGAACGGTACCGGGAGCCTGGTCATGCGCGCAGAAAAGGTGGGCTCCGAGACGCTGCTGGCCCGCATCGTGGAGATGGTGGCCGCAGCGCAACGAAGCCGTGCCCCAATCCAAAGGCTCGCTGATGTCGTCTCAGGTTACTTCGTGCCGGCTGTGATGCTGACGGCTCTCGTCACCTTCGTTGTGTGGTCGGTTTGGGGCCCGCCTCCGGCAATGGCCTTCGCGTTGATCAACGCAGTCGCCGTACTCATCATCGCCTGTCCGTGCGCGCTTGGACTTGCCACGCCCATGTCCATCATGGTGGCTACGGGCAAGGGAGCGTCGCTCGGGCTTCTCTTCCGCAACGCGGAGGCGATCGAGGTCTTGCGCAAGGTCGACATGCTGGTCGTTGACAAGACAGGGACGCTGACCGAAGGACGGCCGCGGCTCGTGAGCGTTACTGCACTTGGGGACGTGGACGAGTCTCAGCTAGTTCGACTCGCGGCGACACTCGAGCTCGGAAGTGAGCACCCGCTTGCGGCGGCTATCGTTTCTGGTGCCGAGGAGCGGGGCGTTGCCGTGTCGAAAGCGGAGAACTTCCAGTCCGTGACCGGCAAGGGCGTCAAGGGCAGCGTCGACGGTCATGAGGTCGCGCTGGGCAATCTCGCGCTCATGACGGATGTTGGCGCAGACACATCTGGTGCGGCCCAGCGAGCGACGGAACTCCGCGCGGAAGGACAGACCGTCATGTTCGTCGGGCTCGACGGCGTTGTCGTCGGTCTGCTCGGCGTGGCGGATCCAATCAAACCCACGAGCCCCGATGCGATCGCGGCTCTGCACGCCGAAGGGATCCGCATCGTCATGTTGACGGGAGACAACGAGACGACGGCACGGGCCGTCGCGAAGAAGCTCTCGATCGACCAGGTTGTCGCAGATGTCCTACCGGATCAGAAAGCTGACGCCGTCGAGGGCTTCCAGCGGGAGGGTCATACCGTCGCCATGGCCGGCGATGGCATCAACGACGCTCCGGCGCTAGCCCAGGCTCACGTCGGTATCGCCATGGGAACAGGCACCGACGTGGCGATGGAAAGTGCCGGCGTGACGTTGGTCAAGGGCGATCTCCGCGGCATCGTGCGAGCGCGGCGGCTTTCGCGCATGACGATGGCGAACATCAAGCAAAACCTCTTTTTTGCGTTCGCCTACAACGCACTGGGGGTGCCCGTCGCAGCGGGAGTTTTGTACCCCATCTCTGGCCTACTCCTCAGCCCGATGCTGGCGGCGGCAGCGATGAGCTTCAGTTCGGTGTCCGTCATCTTCAATGCGCTTCGGCTCCGCAGGGCACAGGTCTGAGACGAGATCGGAGAGAATTTGGAGTCACGAGACACGTCGAGGCGTGGTGTGATCTCGACCGCGAGCTGGCGGGACTTTGGGGTGTGCGTCTCGCCCGGACCCAGACCATCGCCGGAGGCGCAAGCCACTGCGACTTCACATGGATCACAGCGGAGAACCAAGAACCCGGCGACGAGAACGCTGAGTGAGGTGTCAGATCTCACCCCGCGCCGTACGCTCACGCCTCGGCGCCGTGGAGGACATAGACTGGACGCAAAGTTTCATCTCTCGCTGCGAGCTCGTCGATGTCCGTGAGTTGCGACAGGTGGTGCACCCCAGGTCTGCCTCGACTACCGACAAGTCTGACGGTTTCGGCGGCGACCTTTGCCGTTGCCTCCGCTTCTCGGCGCCCGGCTAGACTGGCGCGGACCGTTCTCTCAGCGCCAGCCCGAGCCCCCATTGCCGTGACAGTGACAGCCCAGTCTTCGGAGCCGAAGTGCAACGTGTGGGCCATGCGCGCTACGGCGCGACGTATCGGACGAAATCGAAGAAGAGGCGCTAGTGCAGCAGCCACTTTCGTCCACAACGAGGACTCAAAGGTTACAACAGTCTGTACGTGGTCGATGCCCAAGGTACGCTTGACCACGTATTGGTCGGCGATGGCGAGAGGCATGGCGGTGCAGGGGCGGGGCCGGTTGGAGAAAGAGACTCGGGGCAGAGCGTTGGCTCGGCCTGTGCGGCCGAGGGTTTCCAACGTCCAGCGTATTGCCGCTTCGCCGTGTTCCTCTCCCAGGCCAAGCAGGAGTCCAATCTGGATGGCCGCACAATCCTCTAGCTGTTCCGTGCACGCCTTGGCCAACAGGTTCGAGACGCCGGGCGCCAGGCCAACCGAAAGCACTACCGTCGAGCCGTTGCGCGCTGCGGTCGCGTGGAGCGCTTCTACTTGGATGAGGAAGTCGTCCGTTGCGGTGATGTCGACGTAGTCGCATCCGTGGTCGATCGCCCACTGCACAAAGGAAGTGTCAGCCTGATCTACGCAGCAAAGGATCGCCGAGTGGCTTGGTACGGCGCGGGCCCAGGTGCTTGGATCGTGAAGATCGATCACTTCATAGCGACATCCAAGGTCGCGCGCGGCGGCCTTGGCGCGCGCCCGGCTGCGCCCCGCTATGACCACGTCGTATCCAAGCCCAATCAATCGGTGGGCTGCCAGCCTGCCAACCTTGCCGTAGCCACCGACGATGAGTATGCGCGTTCTTGCAATCACTGAGTACCTCTCTGCCGCGGTCAATTTCTGGCGTCGGTCTCCGGCTCAGACCGTGGGATTCGTGTTTCCATGAGACCGTGTCGTCGTTTCACGTTGCAGAGCTTGGGGTCAGCTTGTTGTTCGTAGAACGACGCCCTGCTAATTTCATTCGCCATTCTTCAGCGGCGCAGAACAAGACCGGGACGATGAACAGTGTGATCAGTTCAACGGCCATGCCGCCGACGGAGGGCAACGCCATCGGTACCATGATGTCCGCTCCGCGCCCTTGAGAAGTGATGACTGGCAGCAGAGCCAGTATGGTTGTTGCGGTGGTCATCAGGCAAGGCCGGATGCGACGTTCGGCTGCTTCGAGCGTGCGCTGGTGCACATCTCCTAGTGTACTGGGTGGAGACTGCTCGAAGCGCTGTTTGAGGTACGTGGCCATCACCACGCCGTCGTCCGTGGCGATACCCACGAGGGCGATGAATCCGATCCAGACTGCAAAGGCCACCGAGTCATGCGGGATTCGGTCGCCGCCGATCCCGGGCGGAAGTCGCACACTATTTCCCCTCGTTCGGCCTGTCCTTTCGGTCGTCAGCCTCGTTTCCCGGCCGGTGGACTTCAGCGGTGGCTGGGCGGCACCCATCCAAGCCTCGGTGGGCGACAGCGGAGCGTCAGGGGTTGTCGTTGACCGGTCCCGCGATTCCAACAAGGGCTACCCGTCGACGGCTAAGGGTAACTCAGCCGCCCCCCACGCCTCGAACGCTGTCAGTGACCGCCTTGGTTGCACTCGAGACGCGCGTCTGCGTCCCGGTCGCTGAAGAGGTGCGGCGTTGACGTCCTCCGGCGCCAAGGATCTTCGAACGGTGTTTTTGTGGCGGTCGCGACCAAGGTTGTCACGCCGGACCGGGGTGGGAACGCGGAGTTGGGCCGTTGGCTACGGTCTGAGCGCGAGCATTGCGTCTCCCCGAACCCAAAAGTCTCGGCGATTGGGAGTGGAGCACACAGCTCCGCCCGGCGACCGTAAACCTCACCTCCCCACCTAGCGGTCACGCCAGCGGCAACGCCAGCTGCCCCAAGAGCACGGGAGGTCTATCCGGCGGAGGCTCCGGCGCTAGCCCATGTTTGGCCAGTAACCTGGCGATGTCGGGTGGAGCTCTGGCGGCGTGCACCCAACGCATGGGGCCGCCGCATTCTTCGCAAGTCTCAACATCCGCGCGGAAAACATGACGGAGCAGCCATCCCCAAAGCGACCGACGAGAAAGTGACCGACCAAAGCCGACCGGCGCCTCGTCATTGCCTCCATCAAACGCCAGCTCGAGTTGGTCACCTGAAGCGGCCTTGCGGGTGAAGCGCTCGGGGTCTGCGTCATGGGGTACGACGCGGCTGCGGTGCTTGGAGTGACTGGAGAGGACGCCGAAATAGCGCACCATGTTAAACCAGGGTGGCGGAATCGCTGCGCAGAGCCGGACCAACAGGTCGTGGGGCTCCAACGTGATGGCGTGGGTGCCGTCTTTCCAGACGTTCTTGAGCGTGAGCAAGAGCCGGCCGTCGTTGCGCCACTCGAGTCGCTCGTCAGACAGTGGGGGGGATGCGCATCGGCAGGCTCGGCCACCCGCTGGCCAAAGCGAACCGCGTGCC
>CBFGUG010000202.1:0-4469 GCA_965651905.1 uncultured bacterium
CCATCTTCGACCGCGAAACGCTCACTCCCCGCACCTTCGAGCCCGTGCCGGGGGGGCTTGGCCGGGACGAAGGGGGTGGGCGGTTCGGAGTCACCTCCGACGGCGAGCGACTCTACTGCACGGGCGCGAGTTTGCTCTACATCGTCGACAAGGCCTCGGGCGACATCACCACCCTCCCGGTGACCTGGGGAGGGCCAGCCGACTCCCCCAACGCCAATTCGACCCTGAGGTTTGGTGATTTCTCCTTCTTCGACGGCAAGCTCACCGTCGTTGCCGCCAATAGTGATTGGCTGGGGCATCTCGAGGTCACGACGGGAGTTTTCACCCCAGTCGCTCGCGACGGTTGGAACGGAGTGAGGATACGCTACGACGCCCTCACGGGATACCTCTACTTGGTCGAACACGGAGTGGACATCAACGTCTGGCGCTATGACCCGAAGACCGAAGGTGCGATCCGCCTGATGCCAAGCACCATCAGCATCCGGGACAGTCAGGCGGCCGACGCTACACACGTCTACTTCATCGCCATGAACAACCCCTTCAAGGAAGGCCAACCCATCGGCATCATGCGCGTCGCCAAACCTCCACCGCCCTCCGAGTGAGTCCGGGCACAAGCCACGGGGGCAGGAACGAGGTACACTCCGCCCATGCACCGGCACGGGGAGACGCTTCAGGGACCCAGCGCTCGCAGGGCGTGCCCTGGCAGTGCGCACCCGGACAGTGCGCGCCTTCACCTCAACACCCGCGACAGACGATGACGCTGCGGACGACGACGCATCCCGCCAACCAAAGCACCGAGACAGGAGACACTGGCGCGGAAGACGCTGACAAGGACGAAACCGCGTCAGACGCCGACGACGGCACCGCTAGCGCCCCCCGCACTCCCCAGCTCCACGTGCGGCGCGGGGCTACCTGCCAGGTTCGTAACCACCTGCAGCCGCCGCTGGAGTGTCCATGGATATGACTTGGCGCGGCCATTCGAAACCTCGCTTCGCTTACGCGACGAAACATCACGACGCGCGAAACCCGGCCGCGCCCCGAGCGCAGACCTCGCTCCCAAGCCTACCCGTCACGACCACTGTGGACTGATACGCGTCTGGGTTCGGAAAGGGCGGCGCGAAAATCGGCCATACGCTGCAGCACCGCAGCCCGCTTGCGGTCGAGATCAGCGCGCAGTTTATCGATGTGCTCCAGCTTCCGCTCGAGCTCGACGAGGCCACTTTCGCAGGCACCCGCTCCTTCGTCCGATAGGCACGGGGCGAGAGCGCGGACTTCACGGGTCGAAAATCCGATCACGATCAGGTCGCGAACGCGCATGGCCCGCCGCACATCGGCCTCGCTGTATCTGCGATATCCGTTCTCGGTGCGATGCGGTTCGAGAAGGCCCTGCTCTTCGTAGTGCCTCAGCACCCGTTCGCTGGTACCGACCTTCGCGGCTGCTTCCTTGATGTGCATGGCTGCTCCTGCGACGTCTGCATGTGGCTCGTCACAGCAGTGGCAAGGCCAAACACGACCTTTCGACATCGAGCCCTTGACCTTCACACTAGCGTGAAGGGCCTATCTCGCATTTCCAGGTGGCCCTACGGCCCGACAATCGCGAGATAGGAAAGGTTCGTGCGATGAAGAAGAGCGAAGAATGGAATGGCCGGGTTGCGGTGGTAACCGGAGGAAGCTCCGGAATCGGGGAGGAAACAGCCAAGAGGTTAGCCGCCGCGGGAGCTCGTGTGCTCATCACTGGTCGCGGTCAGGAAGCGTTGGACCGGGTTGCCGCATCCAATGATCTCATCGAAGCGTTTCAAGCAGACAGTGCTGAACCGGATAGCGCAGTAGCAATTGTTGCGGCGGCGGATAGGCGCTGGGGTCGCATCGATCTGCTGGTTAACAACGCCGGTGGGGGCGGGATCACGACTATTGCCGATTACAACGCCGAGCGGATAGAGCAGATAGCTCGGCTCAACATCACGGCGCCGTCCCTACTCGTAAAGAGTGCCACGCCGCTTCTGCGCGAAAGCCGTGGGGCGATCGTCAACGTTACAACAGCCGTCGCGCGTGGTGCCGCGCCGCTCATCGCGCACTATGCCGCAACCAAGCTAGCGCTCGAACATCTAACGCTGAGTTGGGCCATAGAGCTGGCCGACACTGGCATCCGAGTCAACGCGGTCGCGCCAGGGCCGGTGAAGAGCGCCGCGCTGACAGGCATGATGGGATTGCCCCCCGAGAAGGCACGCGAAGTGGAGGCTATGGAGGCGCAGCAGGTTCCGCTAGGCCGACGGGGCCGACCTGGCGACATCGCAGACTGGATCATCGCTCTGGGCCGTCCCGGTGATCAGTGGATGACCGGGCAGGTGGTGACAGTTGACGGTGGCTGGTCGCTACGCCAGTAGCAGGTTACCGGAATTCTTGCGCCTACCGACACCAGAGCATCCCACGCACGTGACACTCGCCGGGGTTGCTCGTGTCGCGTTCCGAGCAGCCAAACGTCGCGCTGGCTTGATCGACGAGGGTGTCGTCGAATGAGGCGCTGCCGGAGTTAACGGTCGTGTTGCCGACGAAACATCGGCCATCAGACACGTTGTCGGAGGGACGGAGCACCTCGAGTGTACCGGGCTGAACGCTCGACAGCGCTTCGACGGAGACGCTTCCCCATTCGAGATTGCACGCGGCCACGGCGTCGACGATTACCGTACCAGTCGGGCATGTGACATCCTCCCGACAGCCTTCGTTGGTGGACCCCGTGCATTCGAAGGGCACCCGTGTGATGCTGCAGTGGGGTGAATCCTCCGTCGAAAAGTCGCCGTCGTTGCATGTGTACCTGCGACCGCACGCAGGGCCGCTCGGCGTACGGACCACGTCCAGCGACTGACCGTCGAGCACGAACGGCTTGTATCCGTTTCCGGAATAACACCCGGCCCGGCGCGCGACTGCTGCTTCGACCGTTTCGTTGAGACCGACGTGGTTGGGGCGGCTGGTAGGGTCCCATCCGTTGATGTCACCCGTCTTGGTGATGATCATCTCTTCGACGGAGCGCTTGTAGATCTGATTCTGGTAGACGACGTTGTGGCGCGCGTAGTTGCGGTCGTCGATGCTGCTGCCCCACGGAAAGCCTCCGTCATCACCGCAGTAGGGAGCTTTCTCGCGCGCGCCGAAGTACACCGACGGATTGCCACCGTCGTACTTGTCGTAATAGAAGACGTTGTTGATGATCTGATTGAACGCCGGCTCGGTGTGGCGCACCGTTCCGTGTTCACCGCAGTTTCGATACAGGAATATTCCTCCGCCTTCGAGCGTCGAGAAGTGGTTGTTGATGAACCTGTTGTAGCTCGAGCCGTCGACCGCGATCTCTTCGCGCTTTCGCAGCCCGCCCCAGTCGCGGCTCGTCACGGAGAAGCGATTGTTTCGGAATGTATTGTGGTAGGACTCCGCGTCCAAATAGACGCCGACGCTCGATGCGACGCCAGTTACCGTCGAGTTCATCAACGTGACGTCGGTTACCCCGGACGACAGATATAGCGGCGTTCTCCCCAAGCCTTCGATCGTCAGGTTGTCGAGAGTGATGCGGGTCGGTGCGCGGGCCCGCACTTTCTGCACGTAGCCGTCCGTACGAGACAGATCGCGAATGTTGTCCCGGTTCGCGTTCTTGCCCATGCCATAGATGCGGACCGCACCGACGATGTTGCAGTTGCGCAAGACGATATCCCGCGCTCGCTCCCAAGTCTCGGTCCCTGCGTCGTCCGTGCGAGCGCGGGAGCGGATCTCGACCATGTCTGAGTTGTTGTCTACCGCGTCCGTTCGTATGTCGACCGTAGCGCCATTGCAGTCGAAGGTGACTCCTGACCCTTCGTCGCCCCGGAAGATTAGGCGCTTGGTGATCGTCTCGGTGCCTTCCAGCGTGACGTTGCAGCGGACGAAGAAGTCTCTGTCTTCAGCGGTTGCAGGGGCTGCAACTGTCGCCGGATCGTGAACGCAGTCTTTGGTCTCGCGTACAGGCGGCTCTCGCGGCGTGCCCAGCTTGCACGCCGATAGCGCGACGACGACTGACAACAGCAAGAGCGCGCTGAGATTCAGCCGCCGGATGTGTTTGCGCAGCTTAGTCGATCTCATGTCTTCCCCTGACCGTTAGCCTACTACCAGAAGTTCTACCAACGGGCGTTCTCTCCAATCAAACTCGAGCCGACACAACGTAGACGATGCAAACCAAGCGCTCCATAGTCATTTCATCGACGCGCGCTACCACTGAAATATCTCCCAACCCTGGCTCGATGAAGAAGTCGCAAACCACCGCTTCCCGTCCATCGTTAACCTTACCGACACATGATCCTGCCGAATAATCGTGGCGTGAGCCGCTCGGGCTCGTTTTGACCACGTCCAACCCGCGCCCGCCGAGCGCGCCGCGTGAGATACGGCCGCACCCTAGCGAACGCCGGGAGATCAGATCCCGACGCAGCCCGGCTTGTGTGCGTGTTTCAGCG
>CBFGUG010000203.1:0-4458 GCA_965651905.1 uncultured bacterium
CGTGATCGAGATGCCGTAGTTTTCGCGCGAGCCAAGTGCCAGTTCGAGCATTGCCAAGCACAATGCCGTGCCTGTCTCCGCGTCTCCGCTTCCACGGTGTGGCACTCGCCTGCCGGCCGCGTTGTTTGATTGGCCCCCGCCCGAGCGCTCGGTGAGGTCAGCTGGTTGCAGGTCAGTGAGCACGTGGTGCATCGCGTTCACTCGGGGCGCTCGCCTCCCCCTCGTTCTGACCTACGAACATGGTCCCACGCGGCCAACACATCGTCTAGCCATAGCGAGCCTCTTCTCATGAACAAGGAGAACTTCACGCCCGAAAGCTCATCTAGGACTGGGCCAGTAACGATGCAGCTTCCCATTCCACTTGTTGGACCGCGCTTCGCAGTACCTGTGATGATGAATTCACTCGCCGCCCTAGCTTCGAATGAGCCACCTCGAACGACTAGCTTGTCGATATCGAACGAGCGAACCCGAACGTGAGCGGTGTGTTGCTCCGCAATGGTTACAGCCGCCTCTCCTGAACGATGCACGTCGATAATCAGTAGCGCGTCATGCGCTGGGGCAATACCTACCCAGGAACCATCAAAGGTTTCTGATTCAATCGGGCGCGGCCCTTCGCCGCCGGCAATCCCCAATCGTGCGCCAAGCATAGGCACGAGACAGCTAATAGCAAGAGTAGCGAGTGCTGCCCAGATCCGTGCTCTTGTCATTGCCTGCGGGCCTCCGCGCGTGCCCGTTTCACGCAACGCGCGAGCGTCTTGAGACGCTCGAAATAGTGTTGGCCGTTGCCCCTGATTATCATGACATCTTGTGTCGAGGTCGCTTGTTGGTGGGCGTCAGCGTACGGTTCGCCGGAGCGAGTTGTTGTGATCAAGCCAGAGCCCCGCGCTACTCCCTCGTCGAGGTCCGCTGCCTCCGCACGAATCTGCGTCACGGGATCGGAATCCGTGGCAACAACCACGTGGGTGGGGCCAGTCTCCTGCCAGCTTGCTTCGACTTGAAGGACCCTGCTTGGCCTGGGTACACCATCAAAATAGGTAAGACTTGCGTCAGTCTCCCGAGTGCTCCAAAAGCTCCAGCCCCACCTGTCGATGGCGATCAACCAGGCTGACGTCTCCCACGTCTGGGAGGGCGTGTCGTCGCATCGCAGCTCAGATGGATCTTGAGACGCTGAGTGAGATTCATGACTGGAAGTTGCCTTCCTAGACGTCTGGTGGCACGCAAGGAGGAAGACGCATAAGCAAAGCATTGCGATCTTCGTCATGGTCCACCAAAAAGTGGTGAAACGAACGTCTGAACCCAGCCCGCCCCCGGCTGATGCCAGAGTATGTTCAGCGTTCCGCTTGGGTGGTACGTAGTCATAGGTGTTGTGGTTGACAGTGACACCATGAAGTCTTGAACACTGGGATGCGGCGAATGATGCCCGAGGTGTGTGTGGTTGTGTTGCACGATCGTATCCGAGGGGTTTCCCGTAAATTGTACTGAGTTGCGTCCTCCAGGGAGTAGTTGAGAAGACGCCCTCCCTGCGTTCACGTCCGCGAAATTAATGGCTCTGCGAGAAGCGACGCCGCCGCCGGCATCTACAACAACTGTTTCCCCTACCTCGTAGTTAACAGCTCCGCCTGGAGGCGTTGGATACAACCACCTCCTGGCTCTGCGAACGACGTCCGCCGGCGCTTCGGTCCCGGCAACGCAATCGACGTAGCTGCAGGTTAGATTCTCGCCGCGGTCGGGATTCGCAAGGGCTGATACGAGCATGCCTGAACGGGAGGCTCTTCCACCGGCCGCCTGAGCTATCGCCTGACCTCTGCCCGACGGATCTCCCGACGCTTCGCTGTATGCCCTCCCCGCCGCCTGCCCCCGCTCCTGCGCCGCCTGCGCTGCTTTGGCCGCTTCAACCCGCTCCGCGGCCCCATAGAACGCCATCAACGCAGACACCGTCGTCTGTGCAGCCACCATCGCCCAGTCGACTTGGCCCGTGGTCAAATACTGGACGCCGACGTTTGCGCCACTCGTGGCGGTCACCGTTATGCCTGCGTGGATGTAAGGGTTCGACGATATCGCGAATGCTGATGTGCTGATGCCCGCACCCAGAGCTCCGCTTGCTGCGCCGGTCCAGGCTCCCATGATGGCGCTGCCGACGATGTCGTGAGTGTTCGCGCCTGCGAGCCCAGCGCCGACACCTCCACCCACAGCGCCCGCGCAAAAGCCGGCAATGACGGCAGCGCCTGGACCCGTCGCTGCTGCGAGCGAGCCGCAACCTGCGCCCGCCGCAACGGACGCTCCAATCGTCGCTGCCGCTGCCCACGTTTCCTTGCTCCAGTCGTAACTGAACTCGCCCGTCACGACGTAGTTGAACGCTGCTGGTAGTGCCGCGATGATCGCGCCTTGCATGATCCACGACGAGAACAACGGCACCAAGAACCGCCCACTGGGGTCGATGAAATTCACCGGATCGTACCCCACGTATGCGTAGCGGTTCATGCGCGGCGATCCGCCGCCGAAGGGGCTCACCGGGTCGGCGCTGAGGAACACCCCGAACTTGGGGTCGTAGAATCGGCCGCCCATGTCGATGAGGCCGAGAGCTTGCTCGTGGCGGTGGCCCGTGTAGCCGTAGGCAGTTGAGAGCTGTTGCTCAGGCTCGCCGTATAGGCCGTAGGTGAATTCTCCTGTTGTGATGCGCATGGCGTCGGTCATGGCGATGACTGAGCCTTGACGGTCGTAGTGGAAGTAGTCGCTCGATTCGTTCCAGCCGCTGGGGCCAAGCGTACGGGTGACTTGGACGAGGCGTTTGCCTCGAGCGAATACCCAGTAGCGGTGTTCCTCTTCGACGTCGGGGTCCGTCGCAGCTTCCGTCTTTTCGTAGACGCTGGCGAAGTGCCACGTTTCCGACTCCGCTTCCACCGTGTGCACTCGGCTGCCGGCCGCGTTGTAGTCGAAGGCTACCGTCGAGGCTGCGCCCCCTGTGCCTGTCGTGATGCTGTCGGGGAGATTGAAGTTGTTGTAGGTGATGGCTTGTTGACCGCCGACGATGGTTGGACCCGTGCGCAGGATTTGGTTGCCGCGGCCGTCGTAGTCGAAGGTCGTGGCGGGTGTTGGGTTGCCGTTTTCGTCGGGGAGGCCATCGACCTGTTTCAGGCGATTGCCCACGGGGGATTCGTCGGCCCCCTGGTAGCTGAATGTGCCGAGATCAGCGGGGCCGGCGGTCAGCTGAAGCTGATCATTGTATGCGGGAGTATACACTTCGGATGTCCCACCCGACGCAGTGGAGACGGACTGTAGCACACCGGACGGGTAGTAGCTGTGGGTGCGAGAGTAGTAGGCGTCGCCTGCGCGGTCTTCGGTCTTTAGACGCCCGCCGGGCTCGTAACCGTAGCTGAAGCCGATCGTGGTGTTGGTGGCCTCGATGCTGTGACCCGCGAGGCGGTAGGTGTTTGGATCGAAGGCCATCTGGACCGTGACCCCGTTGCCCAGCTCGTACCCGTCCTCGACCAGGCCGTTCTTGATACTGGTGCGCTTCCAATAGGGGGCGGGCCCCGTGTCGGGAGCGGTGCAGTCGACGGCGGCTTGCGCGTCGAAGACATGGGTGCGTGAACCGAACGCGTCGTAGCAGAAGCGCACGCCGAACGATTGCCCTGGAGAGGATTCCGGGTAGTGTTGTGCGAGCACGCGCGCGGAGTTGGGCACGTACTCGTAGCTGATCTCGAATTCTTGCGTGGGAGTCAGCATGCGGACGCGCTCGAGCAAACCGCGGTTCTGCAGCGGATCGCCCGTGCCGGGTACGTCTTCGTAGCGGTACAGCTCCGTGAACGTGCCGTTTGGCGTTTCGCGTTCGCTGCGCACTGGGCGGCCGAGGCTGTTCTGGGTTGGTGGTTCCCCGTTGGCTTCGGCTTGGAGGTCGCGATCGTAGACGAAGCGCTCCTCGGAGTCGGGGTGAGTTGCGACCCGCAGTCGATCGAGTAGATCGTACTCGTAGCTCGACATGCGACCATCAGCGTCTACCATGGTTTGTACGCGATCGTACGCGTCGTAAGTATACGTCGTGGTTCCGATGTCACTATCGGTCACAGACGTGACGCGACCCCACAAGTCGTAGTCGATGTCCATAGCGTTGCTCGTCGCCTTGTAGCGGGACACTTGCCCGAATGGGCCGTACTCCATGATCGTTTCTTCGGCGCCGGTCCCTGTGCCCTTGCGGCGCAGGACGGCTTCTTGCAAAGAACCAGAGAAGGTGGTGGTGACTTCGCCATCAGCATCGAACTTGCGGGCAACGAATACCGTACGCGCGAGTGCGTCTGGATCCGTTGGCAGGATGGCTGCTGACGTCGAATGGATCGTACCGTACTGGTAACGTTCGACGGCGGAGGGTTCGCCGTCGTCCCCGGGGGTTTCCACCTCGATCAGGCTGCCCAGATGATCGTAGAAGTACATCGTGCTTCCCGATGGGGGAGAGCCCTGAGG
>CBFGUG010000204.1:0-4437 GCA_965651905.1 uncultured bacterium
AGGAGCACAAGGGGCTCGTGCCGCTCAGCAGCTCGGGCAGTGGCTTGAAGACCATCATTTTGGTCTTGCTCAATCTTCTCGTCATCCCCGCGAAGTCCAAAAAAGACCAGAAGTTCATCTTCGCGTTCGAGGAGCTGGAGAACAATCTGCACCCCGGGCTGTTTCGGCGGCTACTGCGCTACCTCGAGGAGTACGCCAAGAAGCATGACGCTGTGTTGTTCCTCACCACGCACTCCAGCGTGGCGCTCGACACGCTGGGGCCGAGCCCAGACGCGCAGATCATCTCCGTTTCGCACGATAGCGAGTCCGCGAGTACTCGGACCATCCAGGCACACTTCGACAAGATTGGATTGGTCTCGGAGCTCGGCGCGCGTCCGTCGGATCTTCTCCAAGCCAACGGTATCGTGTGGGTCGAAGGCCCCTCGGATTGTGTTTACTTGAACAAGTGGATCTCGCTGGTGAGCGACGGCGAGCTTCAAGAGGGCCGCCACTACCAGTGCGCCTTCTACGGCGGCTCGTTACTCGCTCGCGCGCAGTTCACGTCGGAAGAGGAGGCAGAAGAGCATGTCGTCAATCTATTCCGCATCAATCCGAACATCGTCGTCGTATGCGACAGTGACCGGGCTGAGCCCGAGGCCCCGCTCAAGCCACGGGTGGCAGCGGTCGGTGATCAAGTGAAGAAAATCCCTAGGGCGCATCTCTGGGTCACCCAAGCGCGCGAGATCGAAAACTACCTACCCGGACGCATCCTCGCGAAGGTGATGGGAGAAAGAGAAGCACGCGACCCCGCCGAACACGAAAGCTTCTTCCCGCGAAAGGACACGGCCTCCTACGCTGAAGAGGTGCTCGGCCAAAAGAGCCTGCTCGGCTCCAAGATAGAGCTCGCGATCGCCACAACCAATGCACCCATGACGCTCGAAGAGATGAAGCTGCGCTTCGACTGGTTCGAGCAAGTGTCCGCGATCGTCGACGCGATTCGGCAGTGGAATCGCTAGCCGCGGAACGATGGGGCCGCTGGACGGCCGTCGGGCGCGGCGCCGTACAGGAGGAGTCCTTGGTGTGGCGCGTTGGCGTCTGACCGAACGCAAGCGGAATCGGAGACTTCAACGCGAAGTCACATCCACGAGGTCAACTAGCGTCGGCGCTCGCCAAGACATTACGACCGATCGGCGGCATTGTCTCGTTAGGCAACTCTGGGATATCTGGTAGCATAGCGTCATGTCGGCAGTCGCCACGTCAGATCCGCGCATCAGCGTCCCGAGTAGCGAGCCAGACCAGGGGCAGGAGGTCAGCTCCACCGACGGGCGGGTAGACGTTTACTTTTCGGCAGACGTCGAGACCGACGGACCTGTTCCAGGGCGGTTCTCGATGCTCTCGTTCGCGCTCGTCGTGGCGGGCACTTTTGACGGCAGCCAGTTTAGGCGTTCCAACTTCGCTGACACGCTGTATCGCGAGCTTCGTCCGATCTCCGACGACTTTCAGCCTGAAGCTCTGGCCGTCAACGGCTTGGACCGCAACCGTCTCACGATCTCGGGCAAAGATCCGGCAGAGGTGATGACCGAAGCGTCTGAGTGGGTTCGGCGCGCTGCGGGTGGCGGCTCTCCCGTTTTGGTCGCTTACCCCATGAGCTTCGACTGGATGTGGCTGTACTGGTACTTCACGGTCTACTCGAAGTCGGGCTCGCCGTTTTCGCACTCGCGGGCCTTCGACATGAAGACGGCGTTTGCTACCAAGGCCAAGTTGCCGATCGCCAGGGCAGGTCGTTCAAAACTACCCGCACAACTTCGCTCACACCGCGTCCACACGCATCACGCGCTAGACGACGCGATCGAACAGGCAGAGATTTTCGCCAACCTCTTCGAGTGGCAAGGGGACGGATGACAGCGTACTTGGGGGGCCGTCGAGAACAGACGCAAGCGCGTCTCGACGAGATCACGAGGCAGTTGGCAGACGCTGAGCAGATTGCCGGCGGACGTGCCTGCGTTTACGCGACGGGGTCGTTCGCACGCGGGGAGGCGAGCGCGCACAGCGACTTGGACTTGTTCATCGTGGGCACGACCGAAACGCGCCAACTCGACGCAGGTTGTGAGCTGCATACGAAAGAGGTGCGCCAGTTGCCTCGGCTTGATGAGATACGCATCAAATCGAAGCTGATCGACGTCACCGCGCGACTGCTGATCCCCGCGTTTTCGGGCGATGGAGAGTACTTGAGTCACTACACCGTTGCCGACTTGGTGAAGACGCTCGGACGGCCAGAGGACGACGTCGCGAACACGTTCACGGCGCGCTTGCTGCTCTTGCTCGAGAGCAGAGCCTTGATTGGTGCTGCAGTGCACCAGCGAGCCATCAGCGACGTCTTGCAAGCGTACTGGCGCGACTACGACGGCCACGAGACCGAGTTCCGTCCTGCGTTCCTGATCAACGACGTTCTTCGCTTGTGGCGAACCTTTTGTGTGAACTACGAGGCGCGTACGGCGAGCGTGCCTGCGGAGAAAAAGGCCAAACGCAAGCTCAAGAACTACAAGCTCAAGCACAGCCGACTGCTGACTTGCTATTCGGCGGTCTTGTACCTGCTGCGATGTTTCGAGCGCGAGCAAACCGTGACGTTGGACGATGCAGGTCGAATGTGCACCCTGACCCCGACGCAGCGTCTCGAATGGTTGGCTGAAGACGCTCCCAACCATGGAGCCCGAGTAGGCCGAACCATTGAGCTGTATGAGCGCTTCCTTCGCGCGACAGACGAGTCTGAGGACTCGCTGGTCAGGACGTTCATGGACAAGCCGCGCAGCGTAAGCTTGTTGAAGCAGGCTCACGAGTTCGGCGATAGCTTGTACGAACTCGTCAGCGAGTTTCGCGAGGGCCGCTCAGCGGAACTGTTCCGTGTGCTGGTGATGTAGGACAAGCTGCGCACTGCTGTGTGTGCGTTACGGACGGCAGCTGTCCTGGCGTGACGTCGCATGGGTGAACACCTCGCGCGTGCCTGTGAGATGGGCAGGCTGTGCTCCAATGACCCTGTGTGTGCAGATCATTCGCCTGCGGAGGGGAAAAATCTTCCGACCGAGCGATACGTCGAGAGGGCCGTTTGCCACGGCTGTCTCTACACCATGCTGGCGCTGACCTACGCTTCGACGGACGATCTGCGTCAACTGGCCGGCGCCATCATGAGTGGACAGCTCCAGACGCCACTGGCCTGCGCAACCCTCGGCATCTCGCGGAGGTCTTGAAGCCGTTCGAGGGCTACGCGCCGAGCCGCTACTCGGCGTGCTTCGCGCAGTGTTGGCCGAGCGTCGGAACTCCGCGGGCAAAGCACTCAAGCTAGTGTGGAGCGGACCTGACGCTGGACCGAGCTACGCTAGGTACGCCAGGGTCGTCGTTCCTGAACTGATAGAAAGTGCTCAGTCCCAGATCACCATCGCGGCGCGCGAGGCCGGGGCCTGCGCGCCGCGTGTTACTTACGTCATTCCGATAGCGTCACTTGGCGCAACACGCCCGAGTCTTGTGCGGTGACGGAGTAGTACCAGTCGCCTTGCTGCCCGGTTACGGAGAGCAAGGTGGAGATGGACAGGAAGCCTTCGCCGTCCATCCCGTCCATCAAGCTCGCGTCGACGCTGACTCCTCCCTCCGCAGATGGTAGTTGGCAGGTGACCACTCGCTCACTGGCGGAGAGACTGATGTAGACGTCGGCCACGCCCGGGTTCGTCCAGGTCAGCTCGAGGGCTTCACTGGTCGAGATCGCCGTGGGACTCGTGAGTTCTGGGACGTTGGGCATCTCGAAGCTGATGTCGAAGGCGGGCACGTCGGCGCTCGCCTCCACGATGATGCGCGCCTCATCATCGGTCCACCACAAGATGTCTTGCAGGTACTGGGCATTGTAACCCGTCAGGATGTTTTCACCTTGGGGCGGCTCCTGACCGTTCAGCTCGAAGATGCTCATGAACTCCGTTTCGATCGGATCGACGAGTAGGCCCGTGACCGTGACTGATCCGGCCTGAAACTCGGTAACTCGGACAATCGGGTCCGACGCGGGCTCTTCTTCTGGTTCTGGATCCGTTTCGGGGCAGACGCGGATGCTGCAGGCGTCTACGCGGATTTCTTCGCACGGATCCTCGTACTCCTCGACGGGCACGACTTCGATTTCGGTCTCGAAGAAGTACGCGGCAAACGCGCCGCCGCTGATGACCTGGGTGCTCAGCGGCACCTGGATGTGCTGCTGCGTGAACTGGAAGACCGCGTTGTTGGAGATGACGGTTTCTGGCTCCCCGTTGGCGTCGTCATCCGTCTCGGCTTCGTCGTCGGTCGGCTCGTCGTCGGTCAGCTCGTCGTCGGTCAGCTCGTCGTCGGTTAACTCGTCGTCATCCGTCTCGCTGTCGTCGTCGGTGGCTTCGTCGTCATCCGTCTCGCTGTCGTCGTCGGTTGGCTCGTCGTCAACCTCGCTCT
>CBFGUG010000205.1:0-4411 GCA_965651905.1 uncultured bacterium
TGGGGCCCCTCGCACGAAACGCGTCAGATGGAAAAGTTTCTGGCAGTAGTGGTAGAACGTGTCGCAGCAGAATTCCCGGACAGCTCTTGGCAAATCGAGGTAGTCAACAAGAGCAGCTCGAGCACGGCCGCAACGTACGCCAGTCTAGCTCGCGCAGTTGATGCTGAAGCTGCCAACATCGAGGTGCTCGGCTCCGAGCGCGCCTATGGAGTCGTGCTCGGCGGCCCAGCATACGTCTGTGTGTCGACGAAGCTATCTCAACCACAAGATGCTCAACGCTTCCGAGCTCGGTTTTGCCGCCTCGCGGCCTCAGTAGCCCGTCGAAACTCATCCGCAGAGCTCGAAGGGGGAAAGGCTCATGGTTGAAGCGCACGCTATCTGCCGCCAAATAGCCTACGCCAACCGTGGCATCCTCGGCTGCTGGGTCCTCAATCTCGATTCGAAGGCGCTGATCCATTCGGAACCATCAGCATTCTCACCTCCCACCACGAGCCAAGTTGCTGCGTTGACTACGATGATGCGTTCTCGCCTACATGGTGACTCCGCAGACGAGTCGCTAGAGATCACCATCAGCGCTGTGGCCCGCTCCTACTTCATCAAAGTGTGCGCGCAGTGCCGACTGGGCGTGATCTTGGTTGCCGACGCGAGCGTGAGCTTGGGAATCGCCTGGGCCACGCTACGCAAGGCTGCGAACGAATCGTGTTAACTCAACAAACAACATAAGGAGTCCTCAAATGGCCAACGTCGTAGAAACACTGAAAAAAATCATGGAAGCCGATGGCAGCGTCGGAGCCTGCGTAGTCGACAGCAACAGCGGCATGATGCTCGGCTCCGCTGGCGGCGGTGGCGTCAACCTGGAAATCGCAGCCGCTGGCAACACCGAAGTCGTGCGGGCCAAACGCAAGACCATGAAGGCGCTTGGGTTGAACGACTCGATCGAGGACATCCTGATCACGCTAGGCCAGCAGTACCACCTGATTCGACTTCTCTCATCCAACGACGCCTTGTTCATCTACCTCGTCATCGACAAGAACAAGGGCAACTTGGCGATGTCCCGCCACCTGCTCGGCGAAGCCGAAAAAACCCTCGTAATCTGAAGCAACGCGACTATCCAAGGAGACCCCCAATGGCAACAGAAGAAGAAATCGTCGAAGTCATCAAGAAAATCGAAAAGGACATCTCGGGCTTCATCGGCGCATCGCTCGTCGATATCGAGTCGGGTATGACGCTAGCTGCCGTCAGTCGACGCCCGCAGTTCGACCTAGCGCTGGCAAGCGCCCACAACAGCGAAATGGTGAAAGCCAAGCTCAGGACGATTCAGGTCCTCAACCTGAGCACGACGCTAGAAGACATGCTGCTCACGCTGGGTGACCAGATCCACCTGATCAAGCTGATCGGCAGCGGCACGTTCCTCTACCTAGCGGCGGACAAAGCCAGCACGAACCTGGCGTTGGTACGTGGGGCAGTGAACCGCCACGCCGCCGGACTGACCACTTGATGGAGCCATGCCGAAATGGCAACGCTCCATCGGGCGGACAACGTTCTAGTCCTCAGGATCGTCTACGACGACGGTCTGGCTGAGGCTGGTAAGACGACAACGCTGCGCACGCTCAGCGGGCGCCTGGCAAGCCAATGCGTCACCCCTGAAGAATCGGATGGACGCACGGTCTTCTTCGACTGGTTCGAGTATCGAGGCGGACGTTTCGAAGGCTGCGAACTTCAATGCCAAGTCGTCAGCGTCCCAGGCCAGCGCAGCCTAGCTCGGCGCCGCCAGCACCTGCTCGCGAGCGCTGACGCCGTGGTGCAAGTTGCGTCGATTGACTCGAAAAATCTCGACGAGACCATCGCTCGACTGCAGCGGGTCAAACGAGAATTGGACGGCACTCCTCCCGTCGGCATGGTGCTCCAGGCTAACAAGCGTGACCTTCCGGGCGCTCTTCCACTGGTAGACCTGCGCGAAGCGCTGTCCGCTGCATCTCTGCCGTTGTCAGTCATCGAGTCGACGGCAAGCCTCGGGCACGGCGTGCGCGAAGCCTTCGTATTTGCGGTCCGGCTCGCGCTGGATCACGTCCGCGAACTGATGGATCTCGGACAGCTCCCCGAAGGTCCGCCGAAGATCAGTAGCCCCGAAGGTCTGCTCGCGGAGCTTCGGGCAAACGAGATGAGTCCGAGTTTGCGTTTGGGCACCGAGCGGTCCAGCGTCGACTCGAGCTCCCCGATGGCGTCTGCTTTGCGATCGGTCGAAGGCTCGAACGGCACGTCTACTTCAGTCGAAACGCCGAACGGAGCAGATGTCGGGCCGCGTACCCCGAACGCAACCGTCCCCAGTGGCTGCATTTGGCCCCCTGTCGACGGTCGCGTGTACCTAGCGGACGCAACCGAAACGACTCCTACACTGACACGCATCGCGAGCGGCTATTGGGGCACCACAGCTTCAGGCTGGCGCTTCTTTTCCCGAGAGGAGGATCGCTACGAGAAAGTGGAAGCGGGACGGCAACGGCTGCTGGAGAACGCACGAACCCACGCCCTGCATGCACGACTAGTCTCACACCCGCGGTGTTTGGTGCTCGCAGCTGACGGCAATGGCGCTTGGCGACTTTGGCAGATAGTGCGCGAACGTTTGTCGATGCGGGATAGGTTAGCGCTAATCCTTGGCGAGTCAGACTCGACACGCGTAGCAGACACCCTCTTTGATACCGTGCGGCGAGTGCTCGAACTCGAAGAAAAGATTGCCGAGGTCCCCAACAGCCCAGTGAAAGCGTCGCTCGACACGACGGGGGTGTTCTCCGGGCAAACGCTGTACGTGGGCTTGATGACTACCGAGCAGATGCCCCAAGACTCCCGTGACCCGACGCTGCAGGATGAGATTAGAGCCGCACTCGAAGATCTCCCCCAACACCGACTCGCCGTCGTAAGCGCACTCAGTCGCAAACGGTCAGAGGCGTCCAGGTCCCGATATCCATCGAGTACGCTCGAAGTGCTCGAAGTGCTCGAAGGGGCGCTCACGTGAGCGGCGCACCCGCGCTAGAGCGATATGAGCGTCTGCGGTCGGTGCTTCGACGTCTCCATTCCGACCTGCGTGATTGCGATGCGATCGTCCTGACCAACACTCGTGAGGCTTCGGTCCTCGCAAGCGTTGGGGAGTGCGCGCCCGAGCTTTTGGCGACGCTCCCCCATGTCGCCCTAGAGGTGTTCGCGGGACGCGGCGTGTCGATCGTCGAGGCAGCCATGCAACGCCGAGCGGACGAGGGTGCTCGTGGCGCACTCGGAGAAGCCATGATCGTCTCGGGAGCCAGCATCATGCTGCTCCACAAGTGCCACGGCAACGAGGACGAGGTCTTGATCGTCATTTGTCAACGCGCCGTCAACCTGGCGCTTTCTTTGGTTCTCATCCGACAGGAACTCACCAATGTCGATCGCGCTTTGTAGAAGAGCATCTCGAGAGCCTGTTCTCGCGTCACACTCGCTGTCGCTGCTCGACCGCGTTCAACGTCATGTGCAAGGTGCAACGGGAGCACTAAGCGTCGAGTCCAGCGGGCAAGTGATCGGTATCGTACTTCTCGAAAAAGGCGAGGTGTGCTGGGCAACCACGCTCGAGGCGAAAGGTCGACTCACCGAGTTGCTGATGGAGAGCGCCCCTCAACCCATCGAGCGCCAGAGTTTAGAAGCGGCGTATCGGCGATGTCGATCTACTGGCGGCGCGCTCGTCCCCACGCTGGCCGAAGTGTGTTCGCTGACGGACGTGCAGATCCACGGAGTTCTGCTCGAACACACAGTCGAGTGCTTGAGGGAAATGGCGCGACTGGACGTCGAACTTCGCTTCTCGCCGCACAAGGGCTCTGGGTTCGGTGCCAGCTACTCGTTCTCTTACCCCGAGTTGTACGTTCGGATGGGCTCAGCCCTGAGCTCCGCTCGCTACGCTCATGCGCAACAGATGCTCGCGCAGTTGGTGAGCGAGGGCGGCAGCGGGCTCGCCTTCGAGACCACCAGAGAACGAACACTGGTCGCCTTTCGCGGCGTTCGCTGGGTTCGTCTCGCTGACCTCGAAGAGCTGGCCAATTGGGCGAACTGTACACTCGACGCCGCAACGGCCGTCGGCGCGATGCCCACGTCCGTCACGTTGACCGCCCCCAACGGCGACGCCGTGTTGCTCCATCGAAACGAGAGTTATTCCTTCGTGCTCTTCTGCTCTGGCACGACGGGCCTGGCGCGCTCACTGACGGCAAGCGGCGTCTTCCGCCGCGCGTGATACGCAATCGACAGCGGCGACGGTACGTTGTTGCGTGCACGCCAGTACAACTTGGAACGTTGTTGCGCGGGTCGCTGGTGTGTTGTAACCGTTGCGCAGACCCCATGTGGTAACGGCGTCGCATTGATGCGATCCAGGTCCCGTGCGCAGGAAGTTCACGGA
>CBFGUG010000206.1:0-4350 GCA_965651905.1 uncultured bacterium
CCCCCGTCGGTTCGGGTGGCGCTGGAGCGGGCACTGGCAATGGCGCTGGGACTGGTGGCGCTGGCGACGGCACCGCAGGCGGGGCGGCTGGGGGCGGCGCAGACGCCACGGGTAGCGGCGACGGGACTACGGGTGGCGCGCCGAGCGCTGGTGGTGCGGCAGGTGGCGCAGACGACGGCGCTGCAGGTGGTGCAGACCCGGGTAACTCGGGGACTGGAACCGCCGGCTCTGGAGGTGCGCAGGTTGCTCAAACGGCGACCGAAGACACGGTGACTGAGACCGCAGGCGGTGGTGCTTTCGTCGAAGAGGGTGACTCACTGATCGTCACCGAAGCTCCAGAGGAAGAGACGCCCGAGGGACAGCTGGTGGACGGCAAGGTCTGCAGCTCGCAAGAGGTGGCGTTCGAGAAGACCGTCACGACCGTGATGCTACTGATGGATCGCTCGACGAGCATGTTCGCGAGCAATCTTCCAAATGGACGCAGCGAGGCGTTCGGCATGTTCGAAGACCGTTGGGAAGCGCTTCGAGCTGCAGTTCGCTCGCTGGAGGTGTATTCCGACGAGGTCCAGTTCGGCGCCGCGACCTATACGGGCTTCAAACCCGGCATCGGCGACGAATCCTGTCCAGCCATGCAGGGCTTGGATCTCCAGGTTGGCACGGGGAACTTCGAGGAAATCTTGGCGCTCATCCCCGAAAGCGCTGAGGCGATTCCCGAAACGGAGAGCGAAACCCCAACCGCCAACGCGATGGAAGCGGCGTTGGAGGTTCTGATGGCCGTCGAGACCGTGGGCCCCAAGTACCTAGTGCTGATCACCGATGGCCTGCCTGACTACTGTCATGCCGAACTCTTCGACAAGGGCGATTGGTGCAATCACGACCCGGCGTTTGGGGTTACCCAGAACGCGTATGCCAACGGCATCGTGACGCACGTCGTGGGCATCATCGGCGGCGGTAACGGTCAAGAGGACGAAGCTGGCGACTACTTTCTGAATGGCATCGCTCACGCGGGACTGGGCCTGGACCTTCAGCCGCCGACCGACAACCTTCACTGCATCCAGCAAGAGTCTCTCCATGCGCGTGAAGAGGAGCCGGAAAACGGCTTCTATGAGAATTGGCGGCCCTGGGCTGCCGCGACATACGGTGAGGATGGGTACACCTACGCTGAGCAGCTGTACTTCAACCCGACTGACGGGGCCGCGCTGGGCGAACAACTCGGCCAGGTCGTTCAAGCGACGCGCTCCTGCGAGTTCGAAATGGATGAGGCAGTCGTTCGTGCCCAGGCCAGCAAAGGCGTCGTCCGTTTCGAGTTCCCTGACGGCTCTTACGAGGACCTCGCCTTCCAAGGCGCCGACGGCTGGGATCTCGCTGCGGACAACGATTACACGGTCGTCGTCGCGGGCGAGGCGTGCACTCAGGTGCAGACGGACGCGGTCTCCAACGTCAAGATTCAGTTCCCCTGCGAAACCCGAGTCGCACGCGTCCGCTGACTCGGCGTCGCGACGCCGACGGCTCCCCGGCCTTTGGGCCACTTGCGTCTCGGCGGCAGCGGTCGTACACTGCGCCCCAATGGACCCTCGGTTCCAAATCGGTGCTTGCAGCGCCTTCTCGGCTGCCTCGCTCCTTCTGCTTAGCTAGCGGAAGAGGCGTGCGTCGAGTTTCAATCCAAGCAAACACCCCACCACGACCCTCTTCCGCGATTCAGTCCGGGAGAGGGTTTTTGGCATCTTTGGACCGTTTCCAACACCCTTCAGTCTCATCGACCCTCTAGCCCGGGCTGGCCCCCAGCGACTAACGTCAGTCACAGTTGGAGAAACTAATGTCATCAATGCCAGCCGACAAATACCGTCCTTTTCCGCCAATCGATCTGCCCGACCGCACCTGGCCGAGCCGAACGATCACGCGGGCGCCCATCTGGTGCAGCGTGGATCTGCGGGACGGCAACCAAGCGCTCGTCGAACCGATGGGCCACGACCGCAAGCGCCGCATGTACGAGGCGCTGGTGCGGCTCGGCTTCAAGCAGATCGAGGTGGGCTTTCCCAGCGCTTCGCAGACCGACTTCGACTTCCTGCGTTGGTTGATCGAAGAAGACCGCATTCCGGGGGACGTCACCGTGCAGGTGCTGACCCAGGCGCGCGATCACCTGATCGAGCGAACCTTCGAGGCACTGAAGGGCGCCAAGCGCGCGATCGTGCACATGTACAACTCGACGTCCACGTTGCAGCGCAAGGTGGTGTTCGGGCGAGATCGCGCGGGCATCATCGAAATCGCTGCGAACGGCACCAAGTTACTGCGCCAGATCGCCGATGAGCACACGGGCACCGACGTGCAGTTCGAGTATTCGCCCGAGAGCTTCACGGGCACCGAGCTCGACTTCGCCAAAGACATCTGCGAGGCCGTGATGGAGACCTGGGGCGCGACCAAAGAGTCGCCGGTGATCTTGAACTTGCCGGGCACTGTCGAGATGGCGACGCCGAACATCTACGCGGACCAAATCGAGTGGTTCGCGCGCAACGTTAAGAACCGCGACAGCTACCTGCTGAGCCTGCACCCCCACAACGATCGCGGCACCAGCGTTGCGGCGGCCGAGCTGGCCTTGATGGCGGGCGCGGACCGCGTCGAGGGCACGTTGTTCGGTAACGGCGAACGCACGGGGAACGTCGACGTCATCACCTTGGCGCTCAACATGTTCACCCAAGGCGTCGACCCAGGGCTGGAGCTGGGCAACATCAGAGAGCTGGTCGACACCTACGAGTACTGCAATCGTCTGCCCGTTCATCCACGTCACCCCTATGCAGGGGAGCTGGTGTTCACGGCGTTTTCTGGCTCGCATCAAGACGCGATCAAGAAGGGTCTGGCCGTACGCGAAGCGGAGGGCGCAGCGCAGTGGGAGGTGCCGTACCTGCCAATAGACCCCGACGATCTCGGGCGTACCTACGAAGCCGTGATTCGCATCAACAGTCAGTCGGGCAAAGGCGGCGTCGCGTACGTGATGGAAAGCGACTTTGGCTTGAAGCTGCCGCGAGCGCTGCAGGTCGAGTTCTCCAAAGTGGTGCAGCGCATCACCGACGCTACCGAAAAAGAGCTGTCACCGCAGAACATCTGGGAGGCGTTCGAACGTGAGTACTTGTCAGCGGGCGACAGTCCCAAGCTGGCCGACAAGCGCATCGAGCTGACCTCGCGCGGTGACGAACGCCAAATTACGGCGAGTCTGAGCGTTCAGGGCAGCGTGCGGCGTATCACGGGCCAAGGCAACGGTCCGATCGACGCCTTCATGAACGCGCTGCAACGCGAGTGCGGCATCGACGCCGAGGTAGTCGAGTACAGTGAACACTCGGTGGGTAAGGGGGCCAACGCGCAGGCAGTGGCGTACGTGCAGCTGACGATGGACGGGCTCACGGTGTTTGGTGTCGGGCGTCACGAAAGCATTCTCACTGCGTCCGTCGAGGCCGTGCTGAGTGGTGTGCACCGTGTGCGGCGGATCAACGAGCAGCAGGGGGCTCGAGCGTCGGCCTGAAGCAGTAGCTCCCGAGTCTTCGTCGTGGGTGCGTCCGACCACTCCAGCGCTGCATGGACGCACCCCTGAAATAGTTCGCGTCTCGGTTGTGGCAGGTTGCCGCAGCCCGACGCTGACTTCGTCCGTTGATGGCGCGATGCGCCATCAAGAAGCGGAGAATCCTGCCAGCACTAGAATGATGCACTGCGACGGGCTTCCGGCGCTGTTGGATTACGACCTCACTGGGCGCTGATTCACGCGTGTCACCATTGCGCCACCAGGTTGTCGCGGACTAACACGCGGTCCCATGAAACTTACATCACTCTCCACAATCGCCGCTTTTGCGGCGCTTCCCTTTATCTTCACCGCATGCTCCGACGACGGGGCAGACACCGACGACTCGGACGACACCTCGGAAGAGGCTGGCGTCGATGACTCGGACGACGATTCGGACGACGACACCGACGACTCGGACGACGATGACGCCGACGACACCGACGATTCGGACGACGACGATTCGGACGACGCCGAGGCTGGTGCGGACGACTCGGACGACGACGACGCAGACGATGACGGCGCAGACGCTGGTGACGTGCTGAGTGACGCGGGCGCCGAGGGCGACGCCGAAGCCCCCACCGAGGGCGACGCCGAAGCCCCCGTCGAAGGTGACGCCGAAGCCCCCACCGAGGGCGACGCCGAAGCACCCGGCGAAGGTGAAGGCGGCAGCGGCGATGGGGAAACGATGGAGGTCAAGTCTGGGATCATCAGTCTAGACCAGTCCACCCTCGTGATTGCTGGATTGCCAGATCCGATCGTTTCTGGAACGGCGTCGGGGGTCTTCAGCATCTCGCAGGTCG
>CBFGUG010000207.1:0-4326 GCA_965651905.1 uncultured bacterium
CGGGCTCCATGTTCGCTCCACTCCGTTTTCGACAGTTCGATTGTCCTTGCCTCTCGTCGAGGAGTGACACGGCAAACCGTTGCTCGAGATTCCCGCCATGACGTCCCTCACCCACTCTCAGCCACGGGCTCCATGTTCGCTCCACTCCGTTTTCGACAGTTCGATTGTCCTTGCCTCTGACGAGCGTTCTGGAACCACTGCAGCGTGCCGGCGCCAGCGCTCACCTCAAGCTCCTCGAGCAAGAACTCGAACGAGCCAGGGTCGTCGACGCCCGCGACTTGGCACCCCACGTCGTGAGCATGAACTCGGAGTTCGTCTACGAAGACTTGGAGACCGGACAGCGTCACCGCGCTCGGCTCGTCTATCCCGGGGACGCGGATGTCGATCGCGCGCGGATCTCCGTGTTTGCTCCCCTTGGCTGCGCGCTCTTGGGTTTGCACGTAGGCCAAGAGATCAACTGGACCGTGCCCAGTGGTATTCGACGCCTCAAGCTCATCGAAGTCTGCTACCAGCCGGAGGCGGCTGGCCACTGGTCGCTCTGAGCAACCCACGCAACCAGTTTGACCGCGCGGTGAACCAGGCTTGAAGACCTGACGTCTCAGTCATCGTCGGCGGCGTCTTGCGGCGGAAGTGCCTCCAACGCGATCGTGGAATGGGCGAACGCCGCGCCAGCCTGCATCTCCACAGCGACCCAGATCGCCTCCATTACCTCTTCGGCGGACGCCCCCTCTCGAGTCGCCGCCAGTGTGTGCCCACGAATACAGTAGGGGCACCGGGTTACGTGTGCTACAGCCACGGCGATCAACTGCTTCTCTTTGCGCGATAGCTTTCCCTGCTGGAACACCGCATTGGTGAACTGACGAAACGCGGACTCAGCATCGGGGGCAAGCTCTCTTCGTCGTTGGGACGACCGAGCGCTGGCGGCGGGGTAGACGCCTTTGTGCATGACAGCAACCTCCTATTGATGTTGTTCGGTGGACACGTGCTAGTGCGGTGCCGCGCCCAAACCCACGGTCTGCGGTAGCGAAACACCAGAATAGGCATTCTATATGCCTATTTTGGCCATTCCTACAAGATCTGTTCTCATGGGTGCGTCGATGCGTCACGGAGCGGGGGGGTGAAACTACTCACCAGGCCGGCCCAAGCCGGCCGCGTCACTCCGTCACGGGTATCGAAGTGGTTTCAATGTTGCGGGTGAACATACCGGTGGCTCAGTACCTCAGCTCATGTGCCGTCCAGGGGTGCGAACGGTTGTCGCACCCAGCAGAAGCGCCTTGTTGTTTTCAATCTGAATAGGTATCCAGAATACCTGTTTAGGAGGTATCAGCATGAGCAATCAATCAACGCTATTTGACCGTCTGGGTGGCGAGGAAGCCATCGATGTCGGTGTGAACGTGTTCTACCGCAAGGTGCTAAAGGACCCGCGCATCAGCCGTTTCTTCGACACGGTCGACATGGAGCGACAGCACGTCAAACAGAAGGCGTTCCTGACGATGGTCTTCGGCGGTCCCAATCACTACACGGGACAAGATATGCGTGCAGCCCACGCCCACATGAAGCTGACGGACGAGCACTTCGATGCGGTTGTCGAGCACCTGGGCGCTACCTTGAAGGAACTGGGTGCACAGGGTGACGACATCGGTGGAGTCGCGCGCATCGCGGAGAGTGTTCGAGACGACGTGCTCAACCGGTAGCAGCATGGCCGAGCTAGTTTACAAGGGTTCTGTGCTCCCCGCCCGAGGCGGGGAGAGCGTCTTGGACTGTTTGACGCGCAACGACATGCCCGTACGGTCATCGTGTCGTGCCGGGGTGTGCCAGAGCTGCTTGGTGCAGGGAGCGTCCACGCCTCCCCCGTCCTCCCAGAAGGGCCTTGCTCCTTCCCTCGTTAGTCGCAACTTCTTCCTGGCGTGCCAGTGCGCCGTGGAAGACAGCCCGGAGATCTCCAGCGACGACGAGCTGCCGACCTACCCGAGCCGGGTGCTGTCCATTGAGGAGTTGTGTCCGGACATTTATCGAGTATTCATCGAGCGTCCTCCTGATTGGGAGTTTGTGGGAGGCCAGTTCGTTCATCTCACTCGGCCCTCAGATGGCTTGACCCGCTCGTACTCGATCGCCAGTCGCGCGACGGACGAACACCTCGAACTGCACGTGGCCCGCTTGCGAGATGGCGCCATGAGCCACTACCTGACGCGGGAGGCAGGTACCCCACTGCAACTACGCGGCCCGGCGGGTAGCTGTGTCTACAGCGGTGACCGCCAGGAGTCGTTGCTGCTAGTCGGCACGGGGACCGGGCTGGCGCCATTGCTGGGCGTCCTGCGGGCTGCCTTGGCTCACGAGCACTCAGGCCCCATTCACCTCATCCACGGTGCTACCAAACCGTCGCGCCTGTACCTGAGTCAGGAGCTGCGGCAGCTGGAAGCACTCCGCGACTGCTTCCACTACGCCGAAGACGTACTGGTGCCCGGTGCGGGAACCCGGTCAGCCCGAGCAGGGTTGGCCGCCCTCATCGAGGACAGGTTTCCGAACCTGGAAGGCTACCGCGTTTACCTGTGCGGTGATCCGCACCTCGTCAATGCCCTGAAGAAACAGTGCTTCCTAGCGGGAGCGGCGCTCAGGGCGATTCACGCTGATCCGTTCGTGCTATCGCCGGGTAACTGAGCTACAGCAAGTTCTGGCCACCGCGCTGTTTGCCCCGCATGCAGGGCAACCAGCGCCAGCCAGGACGACGCCCATGCACCTGACGACTCACACGGACTACGCACTGCGCACCCTGATGGTGCTGGCTCTGAGTTCACCAGAGAAGGTCAAGACGGCGGAAATCTGCGACACATTCGAGATCTCCGCCAACCACCTGGCGAAGGTGATCCAGCACCTCGCGCGCCTCGGCTACGTCGAGACCATGCGCGGCAAAGAGGGCGGCGTGCGCCTGGCCGTTGCACCGGGCAGCATCAATCTGGGCAGCGCCGTTCGAGCGCTGGAAAAGGACCTGGGAGTGGTACCGTGTTTGCGCGCGCGGGGAGAGGAATGCTTCATCACGCCAGCCTGTAGCCTGAAACCCATCTTGCGGGACGCCACGGAAAGTTTTCTCCAGCACCTGGAGAAGTTCACCCTTGCCGATGTGATGCGAGGAACCGGGCGGGGCGCGCGGCCGTTGCAACGGCGACTGGCTGAGCGCCTACCGATCCTGAGCGGTTGAACACGTTGGATGAATTGTCATGTGATTCAATGGTTTACAGTCTAACGTGTCCCACGGAGGAGCTGCATTGGTGGGCCCAGTGTTTTCACCGGCCACGCCATGGGATCGACTTGCGCTTCGAGGGTCACTCGCCGTTCACTCATCAACGCTGAGGCCGCTGCGACGCAGTAGCTCGTAGACGTGTTTGCGACTGAGCCCGGCGGCATTGGCGACCGCCGTGACTTGCCCTTGGTGAACGGTCATCAGATGTTTGATGTACACCCGTTCGAAGTCATCCAGCAGACGCTGCTTGGCTTCCTTGAAGGGCAGGGGTGGATTGAGGCCGGGGTACTGCGCGCCCGAGGCGCGCTCGCTGGGTTGTCCCGTGCTGAGCACCAGATCCCCAAATGCCGGGAGGCGCCCGGGCACGCGGGATGCGAGCGCCACTGCCCGGTCGAGCACGTTGCGCAGCTCTCTGACGTTGCCGGGCCAGCTGTGGGCAATGCAGCGCTGCAGGTTGGGGCCCTCGATGGCTTGGGCGTGGTCTATCTTGCCGTTGAGTAGACGCTCGATGATACCGCTGATGTCTTCGGGTCGTTCGCGGAGCGGGGGCAGCCGCAAACGCACGACCTCGAGCCGATAGAAGAGATCACTGCAGAAGTTGCCGCGCTCGACCTCGGCTTTCAGATCGCGGTTGGTGGCCGCCACCACGCGCACGTCGACGCGCACCGAGTGATCGGCGCCGACGGGTTTGACCTCACCGGTTTCCAACGTGCGCAACAGGGTGGCCTGCACCGCTGGGGGCAGCTCTCCGATCTCGTCGATGAAGAGCGTGCCTTGGTGAGCCTGTTGGAAGACACCGGCGCGCTCGGCGACGGCCCCGGTGAAGGCGCCGCGCTTGTGGCCGAAGAGCTCACTCTCGATCAGATCGGGCTTGGTCTGGGCGCAGTCGAACACGACGTAGGGCTTGTCACGACGCGGCGACTGTTCGTGCACGGAGCGCGCGGCAAGTTCTTTGCCCGTACCGCTTTCTCCCTCCAACAACACCGTGACGTCACTGGCCGCCACGCGCTCCAGGATCCCAAAGACCTCACGCATCGTAACCGCTGCACGGCCCCCATCTATACGCAGCGCGTAGGCGTGTGCTAGCG
>CBFGUG010000208.1:0-4307 GCA_965651905.1 uncultured bacterium
TCGGGATCTGGCGGTGGCTCGACGTCCTCGCAGGGCTCCATCGCAGGACCGGCTCCGTCGCCGCCGTTGTCGGCACCGCTCGGGTCGTCGGGGTTGACCGAGCTGTTTGTTCCACTTCCGCCACCCATTCCTCCTGCAGTCCCCCCGCTACTAGCGCCTGTGTTGCTGGTCCCCGCACCACTAGTACCTGCACCGCTGGTCCCTGCGCCAGGCGCCGTACTCGTCCCGTCGGTTCCAGTCCCAGCCGGACTCGAGCCGCTCGTGTCTGCTCCGTTTCCGCTCGCACCTCCATTGCTGGAGCCGGCTATCCCCGACAGCGCGACAGGTTCCCCGCTCGACGCGCCGCTCGATATCCCATCGTTTTCCTCTGGTGACGGGTTCTGGCAACTTCCAACCGAGAGCAGAGTTGCTGTCAATGCAACCAGCGCGGATGCAGAGAGCGTTCGACGCGCAGCAGGCGAAGTGTGAGAGTACTTGGTCATGGTTCTGTCGGGACGGTAACCAAGCGGCCCTTTCGACGCTGCCGAGAATCACCGACGACGCCCTCGGGTCAGTCAAGCGTCCGGCTTCGCTGAATTCTTTCGCACCACCTTGCATCTTTTCGGCGCGACGGGCGCGCGCCGTGGTGAATATGTCCCATTCGCGACGTCGATCGACGCGGCGATCGCAGTATCCTCTAGCAGCAAGGTCCGATTCACGCTTCGCACACGCGTGCGGCGCACCTCGCGCGCGGGCGATAACCCAGCCCAACGTCTAACGACCGATTACACATACTTGAAAATTCCAGAATGGATCGGGGTTCGTTCACCCTCACGAGCAGGGGCGGGAACGCCCAGGCAGCGCGTGGTCGTTCACACGCGCACCAGTTCATCCGCCACACCAAGTGGAAAGCGCAAGCTGCAGGGTCGCGTCCGTCAGCTTCCCGGTCCAGGCGACGTAGCCATCGGGTCGGATCAACACCGCGGCGACAGCTTCGACTTCTCCGATCACGGGTAGCACCCACGGACCAGCATGAGTCCCCTCGATCACACGCACGTGACTCGGATACGACGAAAAGTCGACGTCGCCACGTTCACCCAAGCTGAGCAGCACAGGCCGCGCGTCGTGTAACGAGCTGAACACGCGCGCTGGGCCCCCAGCCGTCTGCAGCTCCAAGTCGGGCATGCGGCGCCCTACCAGCGGATGGCCCGCCAAAGTCTCGTCGCCGAAGTCGTAACGGATGTCGAGCCCGCACAGCATGCCAGCGATGCGCCTGCGCGGTTCATCCATGGCCAGCAACTCGGTCACGGCCTGTTTCAACGCTCGTTGACGCTCGTCAGGTCGACTGAGCGCCACCTGCGCCATGGTGTTCGACAGAACCCGAGCAGCAACCGGGTGCCGTTCGGCGTGATACGTCTCGAGCAAGTCCGGCGCGGAGATCCCTCGGGCCACCTGCGCCAACTTCCACCCCAAGTTGACCGCGTCTTGCACGCCCGTGTTCAGCCCCTGACCACCCTGCGGTGGGTGAACGTGAGCCGCGTCACCCGCCAATAGCACCCGACCTTTGCAGTAGCTCGCAGCCTGCCGTGTCATGTCTGTAAACCTCGATAGCCAGGTCGGACTGTGCACTCCGAAGTCCGTGCCGTATGCGCGAACGAGTTCCGCGCGCAGTTGCTCGAGCGTTGCCTCGCCTTCGTGCTCGGCGCTACTCTCCGTCAGGACTACGCGGTACGGCCCGCCCACCCCAGGGCTCACGGGGCCAATGCCGCCACCCTCAGGGCGCATGCCCAGCTGTGGCGCTTCGTCCATCTCGACCTCTGCGATGATCCAACTCGTCGAAGCATCCAACCCCGGAAACTCGATGCCCGCGGCTTTGCGCACAACACTGCGGCCACCATCGCACCCCACGAGATACTCGGCCCGAAGTGGCCCGCCGCTCGACAGCTCGACGGTGACCCCGGCGTCATCCTGAGCGAGCCCGACGACGTCGCGACCGCGCAGAATCGGCACCCGGAGTTCCTCCACCCACTCCGCCAGAATGCGTTCGATCAGGCTTTGGCGCAGCGCCAACCCGTAGTTGTGCCGCGTCGGAAAGTCGCTGATGTCGAGGGGAATACCCGCGTACCCCACGAGCTGCATGACGGTCCCCTCCGCGACGAAGCGCTCCACGATGCCACGTTGATCCAGCACCTCGAGCGATCGCGCATGTAATCCCCCCGCTCGCACCCCGTCGAGCGCCTGACTACGACGGCGTTCGACAATCACGACGTCGACGCCCGCCAGCGCCAACTCGCCCGCCAACATCAACCCCGTTGGCCCACCACCCGCGATCACGACTGCGTGCTCCTTCGAAGACGACCCGTCCATCAGACACCTCCTGTTTCGCCGACGCTGGCCACGTCCGGCCCAGCGAACGTGGCAATGATCAGCACGAAGAGCTCACTTGCCGCAATCCCCTTACCCTGTGGTATGTTCCTGACGGCGGGCAGGGAGGTGGTTTGTGAGCCGCGCCCCGTATATCCGTGTATCGGGTGTGTTCGCGAACCCCACTACTGCTCCTTCACAGCGCGGGTTGACAATGCTCTCGGTCGCGCTAAGCCAGAGCGATGTTCTGCGCCTTTGTAAAAACGCCCCGAAGGGTCGCGCCTATGTGCGGCCCCTTCACGGACGGCAACGGCGCACTCATTCATTGAGTTCACTCTTGCCGCCCGGAGCAGCCCGGGCGCGCGAGTGTCCGGCGTGCTCTGGCTTCTTTCATTCGAAAGGGATCAGACATGACAACAGCCGCCACCCCAACCCAAGCTGCAGGTACCCCGCCCATCGTCGTCACGGACTACGACCTGGCACGTCTCGAAGCAGCGATCGCCAATCACGAGAGCCCCGCGGCTGAACACCTCGAACTCGAACTGACGCGAGCCAACGTGGTCTCCCCCCAAGACGTCGAGCCCGACGTGGTCACGATGAACAGCGACGTCATTTACCAAGACATCGCGACGGGCAGGGAGCGCCAAGTACGCTTGGTTTTTCCGAAAGACGCCAACGCCGACGCGGGTTGCGTATCGGTCCTCGCCCCACTCGGCAGCGCCCTGCTCGGGCTATCCGCGGGCCAAGAAATCGAGTGGCAAATGCCCGCCGGCCCCCGCCGCGTCCGCGTCCTGAGCGTCCCTTATCAACCCGAAGCCAATGGAGACTACACGCGCTGAGCGCTCGATGCGAGATCCAGCCGAAGGGGTGTCGGGGGTCTATCTATCGGGGGCCTATCGAGGTGCAATGGCTGTCGTGGGTCCACTGCAGCCAGCGCGCCATCAGCAGGCTCACGCGGAACCCGTTCGTTTGGGATCCCGCAGCGGAAACGGCCTCAGGCGCCGAGATCGACGGGGGTCCTCACAGAATGAAACGAGACCAATGCTCAGTTCGTCGCGGGAGCCGCGTTCGCTCGCGATGACTTGCAGTAGATCGCCGAGCAGTCAGGGAGTCAGCGTCGAGTGATCGGCGAAAACGTAGACGTCAGTTGCAGCCTCGTCCACACCGACCACTTCGAAGCTCCAAGTGTCGCCACTTTCGACCCCCGGGGTTGCTGGCTGCAAATCGTAGCCCATCAGGATGCTACCTTGCGCGTCCACAGTAAATGCAGTGGCCCGCCACCAGCTGAACGAGCCAGAGCCTTCATAGCTCAGGCTCCCGAGCAATGTGGTTCCGTCGTCGTCAACTTGCAACTCCGCACCAACGGACAAGCCCGCCGTCTTCTCGAGCACGGGATCCGAGGGGAGCCCGACGAAGTGATATCGGATCTCTTCGATGGCATCGAGGTCGAAGTCGCTCGGGATCGTGGTTGGAAACGCCCAAATCACCCCTGTATCGCCCGGATCCAGACACGTCACGGAACTGCCTAGGCCCGACAAGTAAACAGGCGCGTACACGGATCCAGCAACATCGAGTGGCTCACCATCAACCACGAAGGTCGCCTCGATCCCCAGATTGCACAACTGGGCGTCACCTGAGTTGGTCACGGGAGCGAGCCAGGAAAACTTGAAGGTCGGCTCGAGATAAACAGTGCTCTGCCCGATCGTCGCAGCCTGATCCGCCTCGGGCGACTCCGACTGATCATCCAGATCGACGGGAACGTTGGGCTGAACCGACTCGGACGGGACAGCGTCATCGTCAGTCTCACTGCCCCCGTCCGTCTCATCGTCGTCGGTTTGCGCGTCGTCGTCGGTTTCCGTGTCGTCGTCGGTTTCCGTGTCGTCGTCGGTTTCCGCATCGTCGTCGGTGCCCGTGTCGTCGTCGGTTTCCGTGTCGTCGTCGGTTTCCGCGTCGTCGTCGGTTTC
>CBFGUG010000209.1:0-4213 GCA_965651905.1 uncultured bacterium
GAGTCGGCAGTGCTGCAGGAGTCGGCAGTGCTGCAGGAGTCGGCAGTGCTGCAGGAGTCGGCAGTGCTGCAGGAGTCGGCAGTGTTGCAGGAGTCGGCAGTGTTGCAGGAGTCGGCAGTGTTGCAGGAGTCGGCAGTGCTGCAGGAGTCGGCAGTGCTGCAGGAGTCGGCAGTGCTGCAGGTGGGCTGCTTGGCATAGGGGCGTCGGGTTCACTCGTCGTCAACGGTATCGTCAGTGCGGCGATTGGCACTGCAGCGGTAGTTGGCGTCACTCAGGTCGATTTCGGTGCAGATCGCGTTGATGAGGCGATCACTGCTCCGATGCCTGTACCACGTGCCACTGGGCCATTAGTCAGAGGGAGTTCACCGTTCTCGACGACGAGACGCACGACCCGAGACGAGCCGCCGCCCATGCAACCCCGTGGCGAAATTCCCTCGGCAGAGCTGGCCGTCGAGGTGGGCACGCCGCCGCCCGCGGCCAACGAGATCGGCGACGACTCTGCCTCGATCGAGCAACCTCGCTCCCAATTCTCAACAGTCGTTGCGAGTTCATCACCCGCGAAAGTCGAAGCGCTCGCCGGACAGGGCGAACTCGAGCGAACTCGAAGCAAAGTCTCAGTAGTGGAGCCCAGCGCGCCGTCTTCGGCATCGAGCCAAGTCGGCGTGGCCACGGGAGCGCAGCGGAGCGACAGCCTATCCCACGAGGTAAGAGCGCTACGGGAGATCAGTAGCGTCGTCGACGCCGAACCGACGCGGGCACTGAGTTTGATCGCAAAACACGCTGCGGACTATCCGAGCAGCCAACTGGCGAGTGAACGGCGACTGCTCGAACTGCGCGCGATGTTGCGCGTAGGACGTCGCGCCGACGCCGAGCGGCTGGGGCGGAGGTTGCTCGCGACGTCAGTTGCCGGGCTGTACCACTCCCGCGTGAAACAACTTCTCGGCTGGAACGAAACTGATGGTTTAGAGTGAATCTCGAATGTACTCCTGCTGATGTTGTACTTTCTCAGTTCAAACCACGTCAGTGAGCGAAGGGGATCGACTGTTTCAACTACTCACTTGCATCAACGAGCGGACTGAGCGCGTTCGGTAAACGCGCCGCAAGCGAGGACGACTGAGAATGACCAAGAGAATATCACCCCTAATTTCGTGTTTCATCGGTGCGCCACTGTACTTGCTGGCGTGCGGCGGGCAGGCAGACGTTGCCGAAATCGATCGTGAAGGTGACTCGGTCACCGAAGCGGACGGCGGCGATGAGTCGAGCACTAGCGCGTCGAGCGGCGGCGACGACTCGAGCAGCAGTGACGACTCCAGCGGTAGTGTCGAGTCGAGCGGTGGCGACGACAGCGACGACTCGAGTGCGGCCGACGAAGACCACGTTCCGCACGCCACCTCTGCCATGCTAGACGAAATGACGAATGGGGTTGCGAGCACCATGGCTTCAGCAGCTGCCGGTCACGACGATGAATCGTCTGGCGCGGGCGGCGGACCTGCCATGGAGATGCAGGACGAGGTGATGTCACCCCAGCCAGCCAGTTCGGAACCACGAGGCGCCATGGGTGGTGGCGCACCAGCAGGGTCGTCGATGGCAACCATGGAACAAGCGGACGCGCTCGACGCTGAGTGTTACGACCCCGACCTAGCGGGGAAGTGGGGATATTACACACCCGTGCCCAGCGATGGCTGCGTGTTCTCCGTCGATGGCGACGATGAGGCGTGTTCAGCACAGTGGGAGTGCTGCGGACATGTCTACAGCGTTAGCTTCAGTCTGCAGGAAGGCCCAGCAGATCAGACGTACGCCAACCTCGAGTGGACGTTCCCCCCCAGCAGTGACGGCGCGTCGGCGATTGGGGCTGCCGGCCCGCATGACGGAGAGACGTGTCCGCTATTGGGCGATGGAGCGGCTGCTGTCGCGTCTGAGGGTTTCGGGTACACCCCCGCGTGGGAGCTCGCAGTACGCGACGCCTTGGGTACGGACGGGGAAGAGCTCGACCCGATCCCGCTCCAGTGCATGTATGCGACGTCCGAGGATGACCCGTGCACGGCCACGATCTACTGCTCAGAGCACAGCTACACGGCCGGCTACGATGCCGAGGGCGAGCTGGTATGCGCTCGCGACGACATGCCTGTGAACCCCGTGAGTCCCGAGTTTCCGACGTTCGAATGTGAAGAGGATACGGCAGAATACGGATTCGTTCCGGCGGACCCGTGTTTCGGGCCTGGGTGGTCCAAGTACTTTCAGATCGCGTCCGCGCGGTAACGAGTGCTCGGGGAGCTGCGGCGGTTAGGCTTGGGTCGGGAGGGAGTGCGGGAAAGCAGCGCACTCCCTCCTGACGTTTTGGTTGCGGCTAGCGCGGTGTAGCGACAGTTCTACGACCACACTCACAACACGAAAACCAGCATGCGAGTGACGTCCTCGAAGTGCGTCGTCTCGAAGCAGACGGTCTTGTGCCCTTCGAGTCGCGCGCCCGGGTACTGACTGGCGAAGTACGCGTCCATGTGTTTGTGATAGTCGAGGCGCACTTCGAAGCGGGGCGGGAGGCTGACCCGACACATGGCGCGATTTTCGATGCCGCGCTGGACGCCACTCGAGATAGCTTCCAGTGCCTCAGGGTAACTCATGCTGAGTGTCGAATTGCCGATGCCCCGCATCACCGCAACACCTTCGATGGCCGGGTTCAACTCGGCGACGTCGTCGATCAAGCCCTGGTCGCCAGAAACGCAAACGACCGGGACCCCGTGACGCGCAGCGGTGAACGTGTTGATCAGAAACTCCGACGCCAGTTTCTCGTTGATGTGCATGCGGTCGAGCTTGCCGCTGATGGTGTGGCTGAGTGGGTTACCGCTATGGCCTGCCGCCGAGTGGTAACCGATCATCAGCACCGCGGCGAAACTGTCGTCGAGCTCCTGCAACATCTTCTGGGGCTGTCTACTCCAACCACGGATCAGTCGCGTGCGCCTGGGAAGTTTCTCCTGTAGGATGTTGCGCGCGCTGGCGTGGGCGTCCTTGATCCAAACTTCGGTTGCGCCAGCGGTGAACGCCGCTTCGCACGCCGCAACCACCTCTTGCGTCATTCGTCGCTGGTGAATGGAGTACTCTGGGTGCGTGATGTTACACTCGTTCAGATGAGTGACACCCGTGATTCCTTCGATGTCCGCGCTGAGGAAGATCTTCATGGCCCGCAGGATAATGGCCGAGTGATTGACACGCCAGCGGTCGGCACTGGCGCTCGCGGCGGAGTCGGGGCATGGTTCGGTTGATGTCGGAACTCCAGCTGTACGCAGTGCATAGCGGGGACCTCACCAAGCTGAGCATCCCCCGATCCGTGAGCGACCTGCACGAGGTGTTTGACGCCGCAGAGGAAGCCCAGGGCATCTATTCGGCGCTTCGTACCTACCATCACGACAAGTTTCTAGATCTGAACGCACATTTGGATCGCTGCCGTCGTTGCGTGGAGGGCGCGGGATGGACCACGAGCTTTGCTTTGGACTCGTTGGCGCAAGCCATCGGGAGAGCTGTCGACGCTTGGCCGGGCTCGGACGATCTGCGCTTGCGTTTCGATCTGCTGCAGCGTCCCGTGAAAGTCTGCGGAGTAACTACGCAGGTGTTGCTGGGGATTTCCGAACACCAACCAGTTTCGCCGCGAGTGATGGAGGAGGGCGCGCGCCTCGCGCTCGCTCCAGCGGATCTGAAACGACCCAAGCCGACCATCAAGTTCACGGACTGGGTGAGGGCACGGCGTGTTTGTCACGATCACGATGCGGATGCGTTCGAACACTTGCTGCTGGATGCGGACGGTCGGATCTTGGAAGGTAGCAGCAGTAATTTTTGGGCGGTGCGAGACGGTGCCGTCATCACCGCTGCTGATGGCGTGCTCGAGGGCATCACTCGCCGCATCGTCTTGCAACTGTGCGAGGAGCGTGGGCAGGAGTTACGACACCAGCGGCTGCTGCCCGACGAATTGCGAGACTGTCAGGAAGCGTTCATCACGAGCAGTACACGAGAGATAGTGCCCGTTCGTCAGGTCGGCGAGTACGTCATCGGTCGCGAGTGCCCTGGCCCGGTCACGGTTGCGCTACTCGACGCCTATCACGACTACGTGGCGCGAAATGCCAAGTCCGCTCCACGTTGAGGGACGCACAGGACGTTCAGGAGAGCTCTGGCCGTTCAGGAGAGTTCTGGCCGTTCAGGAGAGTTCTGGCCGTTCAGGAGA
>CBFGUG010000210.1:0-4074 GCA_965651905.1 uncultured bacterium
CCTATCCGACATCGCACATCTTGCCCCGATCTCAATCGTCGGGTAGGGTCGCGATCACTTGGGGGGCTGAGTCGAAAGCTCCCATGGGTTTACAGGAACCAATCGGGTTAATGAACCGACATAGGAGAAACTGCAGATGGCAAGTACCAAGGCACCGAGGGTCAGCGACACGTGGCTACTGAACAGAGGACACCAAGCGCTGGAGCTTGCAGAGCAACATCGAGGCGCCATCGAACCCCGCGTCCCAGCGGGTCTGCTCGACGGACTGACTAACGATCTTGCCGAACTGCGCGGCCGCCAGGCGCGCGTCAAGGAAGCGCGTAGTGCAACCAAGGTCGCCACCGCCGCCCAAAACGTCGCCCTCGCGCGTGCCGCGTCAGTCATCTCTGCGGTGGGTGCAGCCGTTCGTCGCGACCCAACACTCAACGCGGAACAACGCCGCGCCTATGGCGTGGGCATCAAGGTTCACGTACGCAAGGTCTCCTCAGTCGTTGCCGCAGGTTCACTGATCGTCGACCGCGCCACGCGCAAACCCGATGAAGCTCGCGCCATCGGCCTCCTCGACAGCGACGTCGAACAGCTTCGACAGCTGGTCGCCAGCCTACAGGAAGTCGATCGTCAGCAAGAGAAGCTGCTAGCCAACCGCCCCCGCACGACAGCCGATCGCAACCGCGCCATCGCCCGCGTCTACGCCGCCATCAAGAAAATCGCCGGCGCCGGCGTCCTAGCGTTCGCCCTAGACGATGACCTCCGCAACGAGTTCGACGCCCTGGACGATCTGCCGCGCAAGACGACGAAGAAGAAGGCGGCGTAGCGGAGAGCTCGCCACGTTTCGTCTCGACAGCGCACACTTCGACGCTAGGGAGCAACAGTTGCGCTAGCTCGCAACCAATCGCCTGCATCAAAACGGCCCTGCACGTTCTTGACCTTGAGCTCGAGTCCAGTGTCGCGCTTGAAGTCTCGCCTGGCGGTATGATTGCCGCTGGGTGCTGACCTGCGGATCAATACCCACGCCTGGACCAGCGCGGCAGGCTCCATGCCCAGTATGCAAGCGCGACTACGGTCCCAGGTCTCGGACAGTTGTTTGACGGCGTGAGAAAAGTCAGCGCCTTTGAGTTCGACTAGTGCAACAGCCGGCGGCGTGTTTGGTATCCGCCAATGAATAGCCAAGTCACATGTGCGTTGGGCGCCGAAGTACCGCCTGAAGGAGGGGTGATCGAGCCGGTAGAAGGCGACTGACTCCCCCGGCTGGGGTCGCATCGAAACGGTCAGTCCGCGCTCCGTGAGTTTCGTTCCCGGGAGCTTCAACTCCTGCCTCAACGCGTCGCACGCCTGATCGCCGTAGTTTGCTTTTTCTGTCTCAGTCACGGCTCAATGGTCCTGGGAGGACTCCAGGTTGAGAATCTCACCAAAAACCTCCGACATCCTGTTGCTGACGTCACTGAACGTGCCCCATGCGATCTCGCGCTCTTGCTCGTCGAATGCAGGTTGCACGTTCACTCCAGTGTCAGACGGCAGAAAACTGTAAACCGCGAGACTTTCTGGGTTGAGAATCGCTCGGCTGTCGTTCAGCCAAAGCCGGCCTGCCTTGGACGCCAGGGTCTTTCTAGGTTGGTCGCTCAGCTTGCTGGCGTAGACCAGGTTCGAAAGATGATCGACGACGTAGGGGCTGTGGGTCGTGAGTATGACGCGAACGCCGGAGTTGACGAGAATCGCCAGCAGCTCCATCAGCCTAGCGATGGCTTCGGGGTGAGCGTTCATCTCGGGCTCATCGATGATCAACACGTCGTCAGGGTTGGCATAAGACTGGACGTATACGCTCAGGCCAGCGAGGGACTTCACCAGTGACGCAGTCCCCTCGAGTGGCACCCCGCGCCCCAACGAGTCTGGTTCGTATCGCAGCGCTGCCCCGGTCTCGGTCATTTCGTAGGCTATGCGCCCGCCAAGAATCTTCGACATGATTTGCGGTTCGAAGATCTCAGAATCGCGCTCACTCCCCTTGCGAGCGAAGGCAGCGGCCTCCTCGAGAAAACGTTGATAGTCCGGTAAGGCGGCGGCCACGAGGTGCTCGTCGCGCAAGCGAACGGAAGGAAGTGTCAAGAGCTTCCGCTCTGCGGGGAACGCGAGTGTGCGCTGGTTACGAGGTAACACCAACCGCCACAAGTTATCCCGCAGCGAAAGCCTCAGCATGTCGATGCTAGGGGTTACTCCGACGCTGGCGTAAGCGTATCGACTGACCCGAACCCCATGCTCGTCGACGAGTTCCGCCCAATCCAACCCCTCTCGGTGCACGACAGCGACCAGGCGGTCCGCCCAATGCAGTTCCGAGCGCTGCACGGCAAGGCTCACACGGCTGCTGGGGATTTGCGCTTCGTCGACTCCGAGAAACGGAGCGAGCTCAGCAGATCCCAGCGACATCTCGAGTTCTGCGCCGGCACCGGGAAACGCCGACCGGGCGGCTTCCAACTGGATCGAGTGTGGATGCTCGGACTGTATCCGCTCGGTCCACTCGTTCACCTGGTTGTCGAGAGCGCCAGCCAGCGAAGGTGGCAAGCCAATGGCACCCGGCGAAATCCGAGAGCGCGGCCACTTCGAGCCCAATGAGCCAAGCAGCCCGTACAACGCGTACGCAACCCACGTCTTGTGGGTCGCATTTGGACCGATGAACACCGTGAGGGGCCGCAACTCGAACTCGGCCGTTCGAATCGCCCCCAGGTTCTCGACGCGCACTCTCACCCGCGTACAGTAGCCGAGATACCCCACATCGCAACGACCATCGCTTTTCCGACCCCAACCCCCACAAACGCCAAACGGCGCCTCACGGCGCCGTTTGATCACTCAACCCTGACTCATCTACTCGAGCAAACTCAGTTTGCGTCGCTGCCGTCGCCGTCGCCTGCGGTGAGCGACATGGCGCCGCCCATTTCGTAGACGGTGCGGATGATGGGGGGCGGCGGGTCGCCGTAGAGTTCGAGTTGGGCGGCGGCCCATAGTTCGCGGCCGACGAGTTCGATGTATTCGGCGGAGTTGGTATCGCCTTCGTAGTGGTCGAGTTGCTCGTCGACTTCTTTGAGTTCGAGGCGGACCTTGACGGGGTCGATGTCCTCTTTCTTGCAGAAGGAGCTGGTGAGCACGACGGCCTTGTCTTCGAACACCTCGACGAAGCCGGGGCCTACGGCCACGCGCAGCTCGTCTTTGCCCGAGCCGAGAGTGACGACGCCGGTCTTGAGCGCGGCGAGCAAGGGACGGTGGCCCGGCAACACGCCGAACTCACCGTCGACGCTGGGCGCGGTGAACTCGCTGACGCTTTGGCTCAGCGCCGGGCCGTCGGGGGTTACGATCTCGAGGGTGATTTCGCCTGCCATGGCTTACTCAGGATGCTTTCTTGAGCTTCTCGGCCTTGGCCTTGGCCTCTTCGATGCTGCCGACCAGGTAGAACGCCTGCTCGGGCAGGTCGTCGAGGGCGCCGGAGAGGATCTCCTTGAAGCCCGCCACGGTGTCGGCCAGCGACACGTACGCGCCAGCGAGGCCCGTGAACTGCGTGGCCACGAAGAACGGCTGCGACAGGAACTTCTGAATGCGGCGGGCCCGGTCGACCACCGCGCGGTCGTCTTCCGAAAGCTCGTCCATACCCAGGATCGCGATGATGTCCTGCAGATCCTTGTACTTCTGCAGGGTCTGCTGCACCTGGTTGGCCACTGCGTAGTGCTCCTCACCCACGATCGCGGGGTCGAGCATGGTCGACGTCGAGTCGAGCGGATCCACCGCGGGATAGATACCCAGCTCGGAAATCGCACGCGAGAGCACCGTGGTGGCGTCCAAGTGCGCGAAGGTCGTCGCGGGAGCGGGGTCGGTCAAGTCGTCCGCGGGGACGTAAATCGCCTGCACCGAGGTGATCGAACCCTTGGTGGTCGAGGTGATGCGCTCTTGCAGGGCGCCCATTTCGGTGGCCAGCGTCGGCTGGTAACCCACTGCAGACGGCATACGACCGAGCAGTGCGGACACCTCGGAACCTGCCTGGGTGAAGCGGAAGATGTTGTCGACGAACAAGAGCACGTCCTGGCCCTCTTCGTC
>CBFGUG010000211.1:0-4030 GCA_965651905.1 uncultured bacterium
TGAACTCCACGCCATTACCCAAGCGGCATGACGAAAATCTCTGGCAGTAGTGCTAAGAAGTCTGCGCGCGTGGTGAGCGCGCCATACCGCCGTACCGCCTCGTTGCTACGGCCCTTCCCACGCCTGTGACCGCCGAGAATCGCGGGGGCACTCGTGGATGCAGCACTCACTGCAGTGTCGGCGCCAGCCCCAAATCCGCGACCGATCGCTCGATCGCCGTCTCACGCGCCGCACCGCAATCGACGTCGGTCACACCATGACGAGCCCACTCCACCAGATGAACGGAACGGGGTTCGTCTCCAAGAATCCATCGCAGTGCCCCCTCGCTCGAATCACGATTCGCGCGGCAGCTGTTCCCGATCGATGGTGCACTTGACGCGATTGGAGTGCACCACAGTCGATGGTCCTCTAGATGGTGTTCATGGGTCAGTCGTGAAACCGAACGTTCAGCGCGGACTCGACGGCAAGCCCGTCGAGTTGTATGCCGCCATGGCTGAGATTCCTTCCATGCCACGATCGAACGATAGAGGAGCCCCCGAGCGGCCCGACGCAAGAAAACACGGCAATGCTGCGCTCGCGCGCCATGAGTCGCCTCAGCAAGCGAAGCTCGAGCTGCTGGAGAAGCAACACGCCCGGTTACTCAAGGACGTGACCAGCAAGCGGAGGTCACTCGAGGCGCTCAAAGCGTTGACGCGCGACGTGATGGACGACCTCGCGCGCCGCGTGCTCCCACTCCAACAAGAGGCGCTCCAGAACTTGCAGCAGGTACGCCGCATGTTCGAACGGTTGCTCGCCGACAAGTCACGCTTGGCCGGACGAGAGCGTCGAATGATGCGCGAGATTTACGAGCAGTTTTTGGAGAGTCTGCCCTGGGAACTCCGCATCAGAACCGAGGCTCCCGACGCTGATGACGAGTCGGACCCGTTCGAGTTCGGACGAAAACCGTCGGATGATCCGTTCGGGACAGGTGAACAATTTGACGACGACGAGCCGAACACGCAACATGGGGATGAGGTCGCCTCCGCGACACAACCCGAAGCGCGCCAGACCCAGAGCTTGCGAGAACTATTCAAGCGCCTCGTCACGCGTCTACACCCTGACAAGGTCACCGACGATGCGCAGAAGGCTGAACGCACCACCGCGATGAAAGAAGTCACTCGAGCCTACCAGTCTGGTGACCTGGCTCGGCTACTGGAACTCGAGGCAGATCTGGCCGCAGTACAGTCAGAAAGCTCGTCAGACGAGATCACCATTCGTGCTGCACGGCTCGAAAGGCAAAATCGTGAACTGCGCAAACAGCTGCGCCAACTGACGAGCGATCGCAAAGAGCTACGCGATGCATTACCCTTTCACGTCGACTTGCGGTCGCCCAAGCGCCTGCACGAACAAGTCGAAGCACAAGTCGCGCAGCTCGCTGCCGAAGTCGAGGCCGAGGCGTTGCAAAGTCGAAGCTTCCGCGACTACATCCAACGCTTTGCCGACGGGAAGCTGAGCTTCGATGAATTCTGCGCGGGTCCACCCGAAGCTCGGGCCACGGACCTCGAGGACGCACTGGAAACATTACTCGACGAACTGTGGGACGAGCCAGCTCCCAGATCGAGACGCACACGCGCCAAGAAGTCGGGGCGAACACCAGGTGGTTCCAGGCGCTAGGCCCGAACCTCTCGTTCGGGACGTTGATGTCCCGAGTCCGTGCATTGCCGAAACCTTCCGTCAGCCACGAGCCACGAGCGAACGAAGTGCCCCTACTCGCCGACGACGCTACATCCGCGCCAAAGCCGACCAAGCAAGCGGCGGACTGCGATCTATTGATTGTTGGCGCGAGCTTCACAGGCGTCGAACTGCTGCACCAACTCCGCCGCCGAGGCACGCTCGAGCGAATGCGTACGATCGTCGTCGATCGACGCCCCGTTCACGCGTACATCCCACTCGCCCACGAGGTTGCAACAGGTCGGGGTGCCGAAGATGAGTATCGACTGGACACGCGTGCGTACGTCCACTCACTGCCCAACTGTAGCTACTTGGTCGCCGAGGTGACGCGTATCGATGCGGTCAGGCGCACCGCAAGACTGGCCTCGGGGCGTGAACTTCAGGGCAGAACCATGGTGATCGCGCTCGGTTCCGAACTTTCGGCGCCGAGCTCGTTGGATCCGGGCGGAACGTTCATGTCCGCGAAGTTCGGCAGCGAGATCTCCGCGCTCCGTGAGCGCCTCGAGTCCGACACTCCGAATCATGTCGTAGTCGTCGGCGGCGGGATTACGGGTGTGGAGATGGCGGGCGAGATAGCAGAGTGGCGCGCCAAAAATGAACATCCATGTAACGTCACCTTGGCACACGGCGGGCCAGCGCTACTTCACGCGACATGTCCCGGCGCGGCGCGTCTATCCGAACGTCTCTTGGAGCAGTTGGGTGTAGAGGTCCATACTGAAACGCGCGTCGAGTCCGTCGATTCGGCGAACGTGGTGTTGCACTCCTCAGCTGGAAACACGACACACTTACCGTGTGATCTCGTGTTGTGGGGTGGAGGCATCAGCCCAACCCCCCTCACTCGTGAGCTCGAGCTTCAGCACACGAGCGCAGGTTGGTTGCGCGTGGACGAACACCTCCGCTGTCTGCTGCCTGGAGCCGACGTTGCCCCTGGAGTGTTTGCTGGCGGCGACGCCGTCCGTGTATGGGACGGCGCCCGAGAGTGGCCCACCATGCAACGAGCCATCGAATGTATTTGGCAAGGCCGAGTGCTGGCGAAAAACGTCACTGCGTATCTCGACACGCTCGACGGCGCCCCCTCCAAGCTGACACGCCACAAGCTTCGCCGTCACTTTCCCTACGGGGTGAGCATCGGCAAACACTCGCTGGTCGTGTACCGCAGGCTCGCCGTGAATCTCCGTTCGCTAGGCGTCTGGTTTCGTCGATGGCTGATGCGCCAATACTTTCGGCGCTACAGGCCGCGGTGACGTTGACACGTGGTCGTCCCTGGCAGGAGTACGCATAGACTGCACACTCCCCGTTCCCGACGCTCGAGACAGCCTGTCATCGGTGTTTTCTCGCGGGGGACACTCCGCTAAGCTGCGACCATGTCCGAATCTCGGGGGCCTTCGGGCAAGCTCGAAAACGCCTATGCGCCGCCCATCGCCATCGGCGCATCCACCATGGATACCCTGTCTGTAGAGTGGCTCGCAGCCTTCGCGCACGAAGAGTTGGTGAACAACCCCCAGGTCTACACGCCACAGTACTACATCGATCAATTGCGCAAGTACCCCGATGGAAAGACCCGGAACTTTCACTTCGCCGCTGCGTTCTTCGGCCCTGGTTGGTGTTTCTACCGCAAGCTCTACATCGTCGGGCTGGTGTTGTTCATCGTGAGTAGCGCGATTGGCCTCGTGGGTGGTTGGGTGGGTTGGGGATTACTGATTGTCATTCGCCTGATACTCGTTCCACTGCCAGAAATTCTGCCGGAGCGACGTGCGCAGATCCCGGCTTTTGCCTGTGTTTTGGCTGCGTTACGGTGCTCACGTACAGCAGTACGCTCCGCTCCGTTACTCGCCGAAAACCCTGCGCTCGTACCCAGCCTGCCAAGGCAGCCTGGGACCCGCTCGCGAGGGGCCCGCAAAAACCGGGCTTTGCGCACGGGCAATCTGAAGTCTCGAGCAGTAGCACTAGGCGCCATCGCCACACGGCTGTACCTGGCGAAGGCCGCCGACGCTGCCGCACACGTGCGCGCGCTCAACCTGCCACGAGAACAAAGCCTCGAACATCTGGCCCGGCAAGGGGGTACGTCGGTTCTCGCGGTATGTGCGTACGGGATGCTGGTGATTGCTAGCTCGGTCGTGTCGTACGTCGTCATGACGGACACGGGTTCGTTGCGTTGAGTCGCCGCGCTCGGCGGTGCTGACTTTGGGTTGCCTTCGAGCCGCACTTGGGTCGAGCGAGCCCGCTTCCGCAAGAATGCGAAGGGCTGCACCTCTCAGTCAGCCAGAACGAAGCCGCTCCGCGGCGGTAGTCGTGGAGCGGTGAGGGAGAGGCGTGCGGC
>CBFGUG010000212.1:0-3907 GCA_965651905.1 uncultured bacterium
GAACGCCAGGACGTTTGCTCACCATGAGCACGTCCCCAGTCGTCGGCCCAGTGCTCGTAGAAGCAGCGCTCGTGGGCGCAGCGCTCGTGGGCGCAGCACTTTGCTCTTTCTTCGAAGCGGCTCGCCCGTCGTTCGCGGAGCTGGGCGGCGACGTCCGCTGTCGAGGTCCGACAGATGAGCCTTCAGCCTTCGTCGACGCAGACTTCTCGGGAACGTCGACTCGCTTGGACGTCGCCTCCGTCGAGCCCAACGGCTCGGCCCCAGTTTCCGAAACCTCCTCCGCGGCGACGAGTGCAGAAGTCGACTCGGCGGGAAGTCGCTCCTGCGCGAGATCGGGCTCGTTCGAGTCCTCAGAGCTGGGTCCGTCAGGCTGCGCGGCAGCAGCGGCTGACGCGGGTTCGCGGGAAGTGATGCCTGCCCCTTCCTCACCTGTCACTTCCACATTCTGCTCGAAATTCACTTCTCCCGCTGCATTCAGGGTGGCGCTTGGTTGCAACCACACGAGCACCCCGGCGCCCAGCAAGGCGCCTAGTGTCAGCGCAGCGGCCGTGCGCGTCCAAGCGGCAACGCGACTCGCTCTAGCCCGTCTCGCGGCGATGTAAACCTGGGTCGTCTCCCCTTCGGGCAAGAGCTCAGCTTGTGCCAGATCAGGCGGAGGCTCTCCGAACTCTCGCGACAGACGCGGCGGTGGGGTGGTTGTGATTTGATCGCGAGTAGGTCCGCGTCGTGCGGTCTCTGCGCTGTCTTCGTCGGGGTCGTCCCAAGGGGCAGGCAGCACTTCGCCCATGGCCTGTTGAAGCTGAACGGCCATGGCGCCGAAACGAACGCCAGAGTGCGGCGTCGTCTGCTCCGCCCAACGCAGTCGCTCCAAGCGCGACCCCGGAAAGAAGCTGTTGAGAAAGTCGCTGACGTCACCTTGGGTCACGGGTCGCCCGGTGTCCGCGAGCCAGTTCTGCAAGGCCTCGGAGAACTCTCTCGCCGTGGCGTACCTGGCGTCTACATCTCTCGACAGAGCCTTCTCCAGTATCTCGTCCAAACCCGGCGGTAGATCGTCTGCGTACTCACTCGCCTTCGGAATCAGCTCGCTGCAGACCGCGTCCATGGTGCGGACTTCCGTCTCGCGCTTGAACAGACGACTCAGCGTCGCCAGTTCCCACAACACGACACCCAACGCCCACACATCTACCCGGCGGTCATAATCGTTGCCTTCCAGCTGTTCAGGCGCCATGTAGGGCAGTTTTCCGAATAGCCGTCCTGTCGTCGCCGTGTGAACGAACCTATCCTTGTAGCGAGCCACACCGAAGTCCAGAACGCGCACGGTTCCGTCATACAGCACGAACAGGTTCTGGGGTGTCACATCCCGATGCACGACCCCTAGCAGTTCACCTGTTCCGTCGCGCGTTTCATGAGCCGCGTGTAGTCCTTCGGCGAGATCTGCCACCATACGAGCAAACAACCGAACGCGGGTGACCGGGTCGGGACCATCTTGACGACGTCGCACCGCACGGAGAATGCGCGAGACTGGCTCGCCCACCAAATACTCCATTGCCATGAATGGGCGACCTTCTTCTTCACCCACAGCCAGCACACGGCAGACGTGCGGATGAAGGATGTGCGTGAGTACCCTGGCCTCATCGAGAAAACGCTGTTTGAAACGATCCTGTCGCGCCAAGTGCTCGTGCATGACCTTGAGTGCGACCGTGCGACGCAAGCCCGAGCTCCCCATCTCTCTCGCGATGTAAACGCTGGCCATTCCCCCCGCTCCGATTTCGAAGCAGGGCTTGTACGGTCCCATCTGCATGTGGACCTCGCGCGCGGGTGGTAGACTCGTCAATTGCGCCCTCTTCATCACTGTCCCCCGTCCTCCGTTGCCGAGGCCTCCTCAGCACCCGCCAGGCGAAACTCGACCCGACGGTTCTGGTCGCGTCCCTCAGCAGTATCATTGGTGGTGATGGGTTGGCTCTCACCTCGACCAACCGCCGTCAAGCGATCTGGACTGACACCGTTCTCGACTAAGAACATGCGCACCGCGTTGGCTCGCTCGGTGGACAGCTTCAAGTTGTACTCGTCGTTTCCGCGTGAATCCGTGTGACCTTCGATTGCCACCACGCCCAGGTCGGCGCGCGCGGCAATGACCGACGCAAGCTCCGTGAGCAGAGGTCGGCTGCGCTCTTGGATACGGGCGCTCCCCGTGTCGAAATAGATTGGCTCCAACGTGCGAATCTGTGCCTGTTCTACGCGTAGAAGATCAGGGCAGCCGTCGGCGTCATCCAACCCGTTGGGTGTCTCCTTCTCGTTGGGGCACTGGTCGTCGGGATCGAGCACTCCGTCCAGGTCGTTATCTTGTTCCGGGCACCCGTCGTCGTCCATCCAGCCATCGAGGTCCTCAGTTTCGAGCGGACACGCGTCTACCTCGTCCAGAATCCCGTCGCGATCGTTGTCCTCGTCGACACAGCCGTCATCGTCCTGAAAGCCATCGCGGTCCTCAGCCACGGACGGACAGCGATCGGCGGCGTCGAGCACCCCATCACCATCGTTGTCAGCTTCCGGGCAACCATCTTCGTCCTCGAAGGCATCGAAGTCCTCAGGCTGATCCGGGCACTGATCTGTCGAATCCGAAAGCCCGTCACCGTCAGTGTCGGCTGGCTCTTCGGGTAACGCTTCGGGCGCAGCGGGTTCCTCGAAAGACGAGCGCGATCCCACCATCGCTACGATGGTGTAGTCGGGAGAACCCACTCCCCGCGAAAGCCCCGGCCCCGCACCGAGGTGTGCGGTCCACGTCGACGCGAGGTAGCGAATCCCGCCGAGCAGTGACGCTGGGGTAGCGACCTCCGAGAAAAAGCTGCCGTACACGGTGGACATCGCCGCCTCACCAGAAAGCGCCCAGGCGTTGGCAACAGGCAACAGCGCACCGAGGGACAACAACAGCTCGCTGCCCGTGCCCAAAGTGTCGTTGTCTGGTCGAAACTTCGTTCCGACGCTAGACGTCAACATCAGCCCATCCTCGCCGAACTCACGACTGACGATCGCTGCGAGCGCCACGGTTGCGCCGCCGTCACCGACGAAGTCGTCTTCAGACCCCGTTGGTGCGCTAGCACGTCCAGCAAGAGCAACCTCGAGCAGGTCATCGCGCCGCAAGAGAGCCAACCTGAGGTCGAGCGCAAGATCACCGAAGGCCACTGCGGCTGGCTCCTCTGTCAGTCCCTCGCCACTCTGAAAGTACAGCGGCGCAACGATCGCAATGTGCGCTCGACGCCACAACTCGATGCCCGCGGACGCATGCGCCCCCAGTTGGTGGTCGAGAATGCCGCGCTCGGTTCCGTCGCTCGCTCGCAGCACGATCGGGTCCTTGGCATACGCGAGACTCAGGCGCCCAAAAGGTCGCAGATGTCCGAGCGCAGTGTGCGCACGTTCCGTTCGGAGCAGATCATCTCCCGTTGCGGGCGCGGGGTAGTTGTCTGCGCCCGCAGCTAGCGCAGGGACCGACGCCAAGAACGTCAGTCCTGCGACAAGCCACCTAAACCCCAGACTCAACACTTTCGTTTGCGTCGTATGCACAACAAACTCCCCACCATAATCCACCACCAGGAGGTGGGACCGCTCACTCCATGACGCAACGCGCACGCACCGCCCGTCAGCGAAGTGTCTACTTCGTCGTCGTTCGTCCCCGCGTCGGACTCTTCGTCATCGTGCGCTGAATCATCGCCTGCGTCGTCGTCCGCGTCGTCATCGTCGTCCGCCGCGTCATCGTCGTCGTCCACTACTCCGTCCGCTGCGTCGTCGTCCGCTGCGTCATCATCGTCCGCTGCGTCGTCGTCGTCCGCTGTGTCATCATCGTCCGCTGTGTCATCATCGTCCGCTGTGTCATCATCGTCCGCTGCGTCGTCGTCGTCCGCTGTGTCGTCGT
>CBFGUG010000213.1:0-3716 GCA_965651905.1 uncultured bacterium
TCGCGGTGATTCCCGGAAGTCTGCTCGAGCCACCCGCCGCGGGTTATCGGCGCGTGGAGGTGGGCAACGCCGTCGTCGTGGAAGGTGAGACGACCCAGGTCTTGGTCAACCTTTCCGCGAGTGGTGAGGTCGTGTCCGTCGACGTCGAAGCGCTCGTTACTGAGGAGGAGGCGGAAGCGGCAGCTTCGGCCGAGCCCGAGGAGGAAGTGGTCGTCGAGTATGGCGTAGTTTCTGGTCGTGTGGTTTCGAGTGAGGAAAAAGCTCCCGTTCGTGAAGCCAAGGTGCTGGCGCGAGGTATCGAAGCGGAAGTCACCACCGACGAAAACGGAGAGTTCGAGCTGAAGCTGCCCGTCGGTGTTCACTCGGTCTCGGTGGTTCATGCCAAGTATTCGCTGCAGACGACCAACGACATCAAGGTCGAGAAGGACGGCTTCACTCAGATCGTGATCGAGCTGACGCCGACTTCGACGCAACTCGACGACTTCGTCGTGACGGCGCCGTTCATCAAGGGCGGCGTGGCGGCGGTCATGTCAGAACGCCGCAAGTCCACCACCGTGCAAGACGCACTGGGTAGTGAAGACATCGCCAAGTCGCCCGACGGATCCGCAAGTTCGGCGACACGTCGCATCGTGGGCGCGTCCATCGTCGGTGGGCAGTTCCTGTTCGTGCGGGGACTCGGGGGTCGCTACTCCAACGTGCGCCTCAACGGCGTGCCGATGCCTTCGACGGACCCGGACCTACCAGGCTTTCAGCTCGATCTGTTTCCGACCAGCTTGCTGTCCAGTTTGACCATCGCCAAGACGTTCTCTCCAGACATCCCCGCGGACTTTGCGGGTGGGTCGTTGAACGTCGAGACGCGGAGCTTTCCTGAAGAGTTCACCCTGAGCCTGTCCGCTAGCGGCACGTTCAATAGTCAGACGACGTTCAGAGACGTGCTCGACTACCAAGGAGGCTCCATGGACTACCTCGGTTTCGATGATGGCACGCGCGCGATGCCGAGCGAGATCCCCGACACACGAATCGTTGGACGCTCACGTACGTCCACCACGGGCCTGAGCACCGAGGAAATTGTCGAAATCGGTCGCGGTTTTCCGAACAATTGGAAGCTGCTCGGCAACTCGGGACTGCCGACGTGGGGCTTCGGTGCGAGTGTTGGCGACACCCTGAAGACGCGCGCGGGTGACTTCGGATACTTCTTGACGCTCGGATACAAGAACAGAACGGAGCGTCAGATGGAAAGCTTCACGACCGTCTTTCTAGAAGGGCCGAGTGACGACCAGGTTCTGCGCGAGCGTGACACTCTGAACAAGGAAGTTGGGAAGCGGGAAGCGCAGATCGGTACGTTGGGGACCGTCAGTTACTCTCCCGTCGACGATCACAGCATTTCTTGGGTGACGCTGCTCACCCAGAACGGCAGCGACAACGCCCGACTCATCACAGGGCGCTCGGCGCTCGAAGGCGCGCCGATTCGCCAGACCCAGCTGCAGTGGATTGAGCGCCAACTTCTGTTCAACCAGCTTCTAGGTCAGCATGACAAGCTGGGAGACTTGCTGAGTATCAAGTGGCAGCTCAACATGGCGCGCACCATGCGAGACCAGCCCGACACTCGGGGGGTGCTCTACGCGGAAAACCCCCAAGGAGATCTGGCGTTTCGCGGAGTGACTGGAAGTGGTGAACACCTTTACACCGAACTGCGGCAACGTGATCTGGGTGGCGGTCTGGATTTGACGTTCGACTTGTTCGAGGACGCCACTGCGAAGGCTGGCTACATGGGCCGAACTTCCGAGCGCAGTTTTCGTGCACGTCGCTTCGGCACGACGTCCACGACCAATACGGAGGCTGAAGACAACCTGCTCGTGCCTGAGGAGCTGTTCGACCCAGATCAGTCGGGTGAGGCTTGGCGCGTGACGGAAACCACGAATCCAGACGACGGCTACGAAGCGAGTCAAGACTTGAACGCTGGCTACAGCATGCTCGAGCTCCCTCTCACGAAATCACTTCGGGTGATGGGCGGGGTCCGCGTCGAAAGCTTCAACCAAGCGATCGACGCTGTCGTGCCTTACGAGATTGAAGAAGACGAAGACGAAGACGACGACGAGGACGAAGAAGAAGAGGAAAACGCGGGCGCGGACCGAACGGACCTCGACTACCTTCCCGCTGGGACGTTGATCTACGCGATCACCGAGACGATGAACGCACGAATCGCGTATGGCGGCACGGTGGCCCGCCCTCAGATCCGCGAGTTGGCGCCGTTCATCAACCAAGACTTCGTGCGCCGTCGAACGATTCAGGGCAACCCCGATCTCACGCGGACGTTCATCCACAACTTCGACGTGCGCTGGGAGATGTTTCCCACGCCCACCGAGGTCTTCGCGGTTTCACTGTTCTACAAGTCGTTCGAGGATCCGATCGAGAGCGTCATCGTCAACCAGAACGGTGACATCACCTACGAGAACATCGAAGGTGCCGACAACTACGGCGCCGAGTTCGAAGCTCGTGTCGGCATGGGGTTGATTTCCAAAGAGCTCGAAGCCTTCAGTGCGATGGCGAACTTCGCGTGGATCCACTCTGAAGTGCGCTTGAGTGAAGAGCAGGCCCGGCTAGCTACGAGCGCACGCCGTCCGTTGGCGGGACAGTCTCCGTACGTTGCCAACTTGGCGCTTGGCTTCGAACCCGACGAAAGCCCGCTCTCGATGTTCCTTTACTACAACGTGTTCGGCCGTCGCATTCAGGACGCCGGGCGTCGCCTCGACGTCAACAGTCAAGGATTGCCAGATGTCTACCAAGAGGCGTTCCACTCGCTAGACTTCACGGCTTTCTACAAACCTAACGAGCACTGGAACTTCGGCTTTTCTGCGAGCAACCTGCTCTTGCAGAAAGAGAAGTTTACGCAAGGTGGGTTGAACTACAGTGAGGTTGATCCTGGCGTGAGCATGGGCCTCAGCGCGGGTTGGTCGTACTGATGTTGGATGTCGAGGGAGAATGAAGCGAAGCAGGTGTCCTGAGGACATGACGATCGTGTGACCGTTGGATGCCTTGCGTGCAACGGGGCTCGCGACTTCATCGTAGCTCGAGCCGCGAAACCCAAGCCTCCAAAGAGGGTTGTTACGCCCAGTCGATTACGCGCGGGCAAGCTCCCTTGCGTGCTCGAGCGCAAAAGAACCCAGGGGCTGCGGTGCGAACGGCGCGCGGCGTCCGAGTTGCGTCGGATCGCGTCCCAAGAGTAGGGGTCTGCTGGAAAGTGAACGTATGCTCGTTGCTGTGCGTTTGGTCCGCACGACAGGATTGTCGTGCTGCAAATGGGTCACTGGAATCGAGTGGATTCCTTTGGATTAACAAACCGAACACGCCCGAGGATTGTTTCTCAGGCTTCGCCGAGTTGTAACAATCCGGGGGTTAGATGCGGCCGCGGAAAACACATCCCCGCACCCCTGTTGTACAGTTGAAAGGATTCAAGCAATGAAGCTTAGCTACCTTGGTTCACTCGCTAGCGTTGCAGCGCTCGCGCTAGTCGTTACCGCTTGCGGCGACGATGACGGCGATACTTCGACCACCGATGACGCGGTCTCGATGGACGACGACGACGACGATGACGACGGTTCGGACGACGACGACGATGATGACGATTCGGACGACGACGACGAGCCAACGGACGATGACAACGACGAGCCGACGGACGATGACGACGACGAGCCGACGGACGATGACGACGACGA
>CBFGUG010000214.1:0-3626 GCA_965651905.1 uncultured bacterium
GAGATCCGCTTGGCGATCCCCTGAGAGAATCCCACTTTCACCACGGGCTGCTAGGAGCGCCATCGAGGCAGCAGGCGCCGACACCATCGGAGACGCACTGTGGTTCCATCGCGCGTACCAACACGCTGATGTCTTGGAAGTCGAGTCGCCCGATCTCGCCGAGGGACTGTGCCTGAACCCGTTGGCGGGTGCGGAAGGGGAAACCTCACTTTCAGAACGCGCGGCGGTCGTGTTCGGGCTGTCGAGCACGGTTGCGGGGGGCGGACACACTTCATACAACGGCGCGCTCAGTTGCGCGCGTGGTTCGGCCACGACTCCTGCTGCGCCTACCATCGACACCGTCTTGGGACGTCTGCTCGGCGGCTCGTTACCGTTCGACGTGTTGCGCTTGGGGATCACGGGGGATAGCGGGCGGCGACTGATGTATCAGACGTGCGCCTTCGACGCTGGACGACCTGCGCCCGTCATCACGGACCCCACTGCGGCGTTCAACAATCTGTTCGGCTCGGTCGCTACTGGCGCGGGGGCTCAGGCGTTCACACGACGTGACGAGTTGCTCGACTTCGCTCGAGACGACGTCAACCAGGCGCTCACCACGTTTTCAGGTTCGAGCTTCGAACGGCAGAAGCTCGAACGCTACTTGGAGTCCATCGAACAGCTGACGACGCGGCAAGGGCGCTTGCTCGACAGTCGAGAGCAACTGCTCGCCGTCAAGCCCGACGACCCCGAGAGCAACCCACTGTTCGAAGCGGGAGATCCGATGCGTTGGCTTCAAGCGCAGTTCGACATGGCGACGGCGGCGCTCTTGGGACAATTGACTCGAGTCGTGGTGATTGCGTCAGGTACGGGCGGTGCTTTCAGTATCGAGTACCCGAGCATCATCAGCGGCATCGGTCGTCACGACTTGCACCACAGTATCGGAAACGCAGAGTTCAGTGCTGCGGTGGCTGAAGCAACTCGCCAGCACGTCGGCATGATCGCCAAGATGGCGCGGAGCCTGGACGCCACGCCAGAAATCGACGGTTCAGGCACCATGCTCGACAACACGGTCATCGTCTATATGAGCGACAATGGTGAACAGCATCATTCGAAGGCCGAGGAATGGCCGATGTTGCTCGTCGGCGGGAGCGGCTTAGGATTCCGAACCGATGGTCGTACCATCGCCTATCCGAAACACGGAGAGGCCAACAACCGTCAAGTATCCAACCTGTTCAACACACTCGGACACGCCGCAGGCGACCCCGACATGAACGACTTTGGACTCGAGGGCGCCGGGCGCATTGCGGAAGGCCCGCTTTCAGAGTTGTTGTCGGCCTAGACCCGACCCCACGAGTCGCCGCAGGATTTCCGTCGAAGATTTCGGGGTGAGGGCCGATGACGCTCATCTCGCCCATGCTCAGTGGTGAACGCGGAACACCCCACTGTTTTGCGGTTGCAGACGAACGCGACTGCAATTGACGAGCTGTGCTGACGTGTCGCTGGGCTGCAGCGGTGGCCGGCGAACGCCAACCGACGCTCGAAGGGGCAAGCCCTCGTCAGCGCAACGATGGACTCGCTTCGAAACGGTTCCAAGCGCGGGCCCGATGGCGTTATCCAATGCCACGTCCACGCGAAGAAGATCTGAATTTCTCGAAGCGAGTGACCCTTTTACGCCGCCGGGTAAAGGCTTGACACTGCAAATTGCCCGCTCCTATCCTCCGCGCCGCCGACGCTTGGGTCGGTGCTAGGAGGCACGAGACGAAAATGACGCCCAAACGTCGACTCCACACGGATACTTTGTTGGCTCCCCAGGGACCATCGCGGTCGCTACACCAACATGGTGGCCTGTTGCGGTCCCTCACGGCACTCGGCTCGATCGCGACTGCCCTCGTTTGCGCCTCACCCGCAGCTGCTCAAGATAAGCAAGACGAGGGCGTCGAAATGGAAGTCTACGGTACCTTGATACCGTACGTCGAGAGCGTGGGCACCTACGGCGCGACTCCGATCAACACGCCGAGTGAAGCGTACCAAGTCCAGACGGCGCAGTTCAGCGGCATCGATCACGCGCAGCGCTTCCGCATGACGTCGGGCACGTCGCAGATCGGGTTCCGAGGGCGTTGGCCGATTGCTCCGAGTGCTTTTGAACTCATCTGGCAGGTCGAAAGCCCCGCCCCAATCGATGGTGAGGGGCCGAGCAGCTGGGCGTCGAGAAACAGTCACGTCGGGTTTACGGGAGGCTGGGGAACGTTCATCTTCGGCAACTGGGACACGCCCATGCGTTGGGTTACTGTCACCAGCATCAATCCGATCAAGGCCGGGTACACGGGTGACATGACGCCCATCATTGGCTCACCTGGTCATTCGACGCCAGCGTGGAACGCCAGCCAGGACTTTACTGCGCTGTTCGAACTACCGCCAAGCCGAGCCGGTTTTTTTCGTCACGAGGCCAATGCTATCCAGTACTGGAGCCCCACGCTTGCGGGGTTCTCGCTTCGGTTGATGTTCGCCGCCAATGAACACAGAATCGCCGGGCAGCCGAGCACGACGCCCGGAGAGCCTGCGCCTCAACCGGCACTCAACCCTTACCTGCTTTCCGGCTACCTCGGCTACGACAATGACTGGCTGCGGCTTCGGTACTCCGCCGAATTTCACAACGACTATTTCGGTACTGGAATAGGAAACGGGGCTGGCGTCGGCCCGGGGCAACTCTACCCCAGCTCGCAAGACCTTGGGCATTTGGCGTTGGCCTCGGTCAAGATCAATGCGGGGAGCGACTACGAGACGAGAATCGTCGCGACCGGGGACCTCCTGAGTTATCATACCGATGCGTTGCCTGCAGGTGCTGGCCAGGTGAACGAGTTCTCTAGGGCAGCGTTTTACGGGCTGGCGCAGCAGAAGTTCGGGAGCAATAGCGTATGGGTGGCTTATGGCCACGCCACGGAGGGCAGTTGCAGCATTGCCGGTGCCGCGTTTGCCGGTCAGTGTACGACGACGGGCCTTGGTGCTGACTATTACACCCTCGGGTATATGCACGAGTTCAGCGAGAACGCAGGCATCTACAGCCTGGCGTATGCGTTGGTCAACGACACTTCGGCCCGATACACGCCGTTTCCCCTCTTGGAAGCGCGGATCAGAACCAACGCTTCGTTCCCTAATGAGGGAGTCGTGTCCCATGGCTCCGACGTGATCGGGGTCGGTGTTGGTTTCGTTTATCATTTTGCGGCAAAGATCCTTGGCGGTGGGGACGAGGCTGCGCCAGTCGCCAAGGAAGCAAGCGCACCCGAGGTCGACACTCCGCCCGATGATAGTGAAGATGCTACCCGCGCAGTGAATGAACCCCCTGACGAAGAGGATCCCGCCGAGCCGAGGGATGAAGAACCCCCAGCCGACACCGACGTTGGGAGTGGACAAGACGATGAGCCCGTCGATCTCGAGGAAGATTCAGCCGGCGAGTGATCCTCACATGTTGGGACCCACGCTGGCCGCGCGTTGGATACGGAAGCTGATAACGTCCGGTCTCACAACCAGGCTGGCGTTGTGTTGGGCGGGTACATCTGGCCTCACGTTTGCTGAATTGGTGAAGACCAAAAAGAGGCTCTTCCGGGGAATCTGTGGGCGTGAGTTCGTGATTCGTTCCGCGTGAAGAT
>CBFGUG010000215.1:0-3255 GCA_965651905.1 uncultured bacterium
CAAACGACGACAGCCCAAACGACGACAGCCCAAACGACGACAGCCCAAACGACGACAGCCCAAACGACGATGAGGACGCCGGGACCGACGAGCCTGCTCCCAGCGACGACACGACTGCCGAAGATGACAATACGGGCGACGACGAGCCTGCTCCCGAAGCAGGCACCGATGAGCCTCCGCCCGAGGGCGGCGGCGACGAACCCGAAGCCGGGGTGGTCTCTCCTCCGGCGGAGCCGTCGGACACCATCGTAACTCAGCTTCTGGAGGAGCTCGATCTCGGACGCAGCGACGAGCCGTGGGTCGCCAACGTCACCCGCACCCCTTTGGCGGACACCCGAAGCATCACTCCGGTTCGAGGCAGCTCGACGTTCACCCCATCCGGTGAGTACTCGTTCGCGTTCTTGGATCTCCAACCCCGGCAGCAGTACGAACACGATACGCAGTTCGTCTTCGCCGAAGCGGGACAACCGCTGGTCGTCGAAGATCAAGGTTGGTGGCCAGAACTCGATGGCGTCGGCTTCGTCGTATCCGACGTGGATCTGGTCAAGCTGTTCTCACCGGAAACGTCCGTATTCCCCGAGGAACGCCCCTACCCCGGCGGCGATGGCGACGACTATCGACGCCAAAGTGAACACGCGCCGATCATCGCCGTTTACCCGGACTACGAAAACGACACGGGTGAGTTCCGCTTGTTCTTCTATTCGGACGCTTCGCTTTCGAGCGGGACGCCGACGTACGTCAACCTGCTAGTGGATCTCGACGGAGACGGGCAGTGGGGAGACGGAGAGCGACTGATCACCAATCTGCAAATGCCCAGTGCAGAAGAGGCATGGCGTGGCACTCCGGTCTTCACATTGCCTACCGACGAAGACGGCAAGTTCTCGTCAGACTTCTGGACGCGGGTTTCCTTCACCACCGAACCGATCCCCGAAGGGACCACCGACGCCAAGGTGTACTGCGATCTGGGACTCTCCATATCCTACGGTTGCACCGACGAGTACTACGACTTCAGCACGTGGTCCGGCAGCGACTGCGACTCCGAGTGGGAAGGCAGCGGTTGCGGGGGACCAACGATCACGTTTGGCCCTCAGCTTCCCAACCCACCAGTCCCCGAGATCGAGGGAGCGCCGAACAGCTTCATCTGCCAACCCGACGAACTGGTGATCCCGACCGTGACGAAAGCGCTCGTGATCAACATGGGCGACACTTCGGGTCGTACCGACAACGAATACACGATGAACAAGGTCGCGGCGCTATTTTCGCTTCACTACGGCGACGAGGGCGTGGCCAAGATGAACAACCCGACCGCGGAACGTGCACTCGAAGCAATACGTGCCCTGGTGAGCGAACTCGAGTGCCTGGACGAGGCGCACATCTACCTCACTGGCCATGGTGCGAAAGAGACCGGCGAGTTGTGGTTCCTCAACGGCTACGGCGGAATCACCCGGGAGCAACTACACGACGCCATCACGTCTTCGAACACCCACTGCCCGTCACCGCTGGACTACGGGACCAACGACGGCTGCCGCGTCGGCGGCTACTGCAACCTGAGTTTGTACTTTACGAGCTGCTACTCGGGTCTGTTTCTCGAAGGAGAGCACTCGTTGCAGTTGCCCGGCCTGAACGTCTTGACGTCAGCATCGTCGACCAAGCCCGCTTACGTCAACCTAACGGGCTTTGCCACAGGTGAACGAGTGGGGCACGCCTTCGTGCAGGCATTCGTCGACAATAAGGGCGACGCAGCCCCATACGGAAACGAAGACGGAGTGACTTCGCCGGAAGAAGCCAGGCGCTGGGCGCAAACCAACTACGAGGACACATGGCCGACGGAGCCGCAGCTGTGGGAGGGCGCGGACTGCGAGTGCAACTGCGCCAACACCAGCTGCGGTAACGGCGAAGTAGATCCTGGAGAAGAGTGCGATCCCACGGCGACGGGGAGCGCTTGCTCGATCGATCGCGAGTGCAATCCCGAATGCCAATGCGCGTGCACGCTGACCGAAGCGGACTGCGGGTTGTTTGCCATGCTCGACGCCGAGAACTGCGAGTGCGACGCGGTGCCCTCCTGCCCCGTGTCCCCGTTCGACCTGCTTATCACGCCGGGTTCCGTCGTGAGCGACAATCCTGGTGCGCCCCATTCGACATTCTTCGATTTCTTGGGTGCAGCTTTCTCGGTAGCGTTTACGCCAGACGGCGGAACGTTCTCCAGCGAAGCCGTCCCCACTCGCGACGTCGTCGCCCTCGACGGCACGATGGTCGACGATCTGAGCGGCTGTATCATCAATGGCTCAGGTGTCGGCACCGTCGCAAACAACGCGGGTAGCAATTGCGACCTGGTCGATTTCATCACGGATGGTGTCACAGGCAGCGGACACTACCAGTGCTGCCCCTCTTCCTATCCCTGTCCGCCGAACGAACACATCGTCTTCGATTTCACGGCTGACGTCACCGTGTTCGGAAACTGAAAGGCAGTTGCTCCCCGCGTTGGCGGGGGAACTCCCCCGCGCTCGTCCGTATCGTCGGATCACTTCCGCACGCCGCTGACCGCGGCGCTATGTACGCCAAGTACTCGCCGCGACCACCCGCCCATCCCTCGAGTACGGCGTGAGATGATGCGGACGGTCGCAGCACAAGCGCGCACTCGTCGACGGCAACGCCTCGTTCGTCAGCCTGCCCGTGGGGTTGCCCCAAACGTTTGCGCGTTCGTTCCGTTCACCAGGACCACGCTTCGAGCAGGCTGCTTTCGAACGGCGGTGGGGATGGCTCCTCGCGGGGGGTGTGATATGCTCGACCGGCGTGACGAGACTCGCCGAAGGCAAGAACTACTGCATCGACGACGAAGAAGGGCTGATCGTTTGTCGGGTCTGGAAGCGTCCAGATCTCAGGCTCGCCGAAGGCTCCGCGTTGGCCGCAGAACTCGCCGAGTGGTTCGCGAAACTCGCGCGCGATCGCAACTGGGCGATGCTGTTCGATTTGTCGAAGGCGCCCGAGGTGGTCGGGCCCGAGACGCAGCAATCGTTGGAGGTCATGCTCAGCGCCTGGGAAGGGGCGCAAAAGCCGCTGGCCATCGTGTGCGGGTCGGCGTCCGTGCAACGGCTTCAGCTGAGCCGTCTTGCAGGTCAGGCCGCTCCAAGACTCGGATCCGTGTTCACTTCTGAGGACCAAGCACGCGCATGGCTCCGAACTCGCGAAGCTTGATTCGCGTCAGTTCTAGGGGTGCTCGCCTCGTCAGCGAGCGTCCGAGCTGTGTGATGACGG
>CBFGUG010000216.1:0-3082 GCA_965651905.1 uncultured bacterium
TACACAACTTGCAATCAACGAAAACTACGACGGGCCCGGCGTGCCCCGTTATCACGAGGCCTACAATCGTCACTTGGCGGCGATCTTGGCTGTGCCTGAGCAGGACCTGATTCAGATATCGGTCGACTTGCGCAAGGTGCTCACGAACACCCTGGGCGTGTTGCCCAAGCTGGTTGCGCTGCGCGACCAGCTCGAGAGCCCTCAATACCTCGGACCTGGCGCCCTCGATAACCTAGAGGGCTACTTGCTGGCGATGGCGCACGGCCACGCGCTGCACGAGTTTGCTTCCCAGCGAAACGAGATCGCAGGTGCCGCAGAAATGGCGGCGCAAGTTCGTGAGGTGCTACTGGCAGACACGCGCGCGCTCGTGCAACGCGGGCTGATCAGCGGCGCGGGCCTGGACAACCTGAAAGGGCCGCGTGGCTACCGCAACGTGGCCTTCGATCTGATCTCGCTCACGGCGGTGATGCGTCAGAACTGGGCTACCATCGAGGGGCGAACTGCGCTTCGGCTCGAAGAGCTGGACCGCGCTGAAGCGCTTGCAGACCAGGTGCTGATCTCCGTCGGCCTGCGTGACCAAGGCCCGCCAGAAGTCGAAGCCAGCGCCATAATCCGTCAAAAGGCGTTCACACTGTTCGTGCGCACCTACGACGAGGTGCGTCGCGCCGTCAGCTTTCTGCGTTGGCACGAAGGGGACGCAGACGAGATCGCGCCGTCGCTCTACGCCGGGCGCACTCGGCGACGTGCTCCGGGTGAACCAGCTGGGTCACTGGACGGTAGCGACGTAATCACGCCGCCGCCTGTCGACGATCAGCTGCTGGCCGTGGCGGCGTTGCCTGCTGCGGACTTGCCGCCGAGCTTGCCGAACGAGCTTCCAGAAACCTCTCCCCAAGACGACGGTTGATAGGAGATCTGGTCGATGACGACGCACCCAAAACCCGCTCCAACGGGCGTTCGTTCGCTGCACCTGGGTGCCGTGCGATCGCTGAAGGGCGAAGTCCTAGGGAACGCGGCCTTGCCGACACACCACCTCGTGACTCACGGGGTGGTGGTCGGAATGACCGGCAGCGGCAAGACTGGTCTGCTCACGGTGATGATCGAGGAAGCGTTGCGTTCGGGGATACCGTCGCTGGTGATCGACGTCAAAGGTGACTTGCCCAACCTGCTGCTCAACTTTCCCAGTTTCGACGCCGAGCACTTCGAGCCCTGGGTGGGCTCCTACGCTGCGCCGACCGACGTACGCTCTACGGCAGAAATCGCGCGGCAGCTGGCGAGTGAACGCAAGGAGCGGTTGCTCGGCTGGGGTATCGACGAAGCTGCGCTGTCGGGATTCTCCGAGAAGGTGGACCTGAGGCTGGTGACGCCGGGCTCGACCGCGGGTGAGCCACTTCACGTGCTGTCGTCGCTCGACCGTCACGACGCCACTTGGGAAAACGACCCCGAGACTGCGCAAACGACGTTATCGGCCGCGATCTCACTGCTGCTCAGGCTCGTGGGGCGTGATGCCGACGCGGCCAAGAGCCGCGACCACGTGTTGCTTTCAGTGCTCGCCGAACGACGCTTGCGAGCTGGCAGGAACGCCAACTTGGAGGCGTTACTCGACGACCTGCAGGAGCCGCCCATCGATCGGGTGGGGGCGCTGGATCTCGACACGTTCTACCCAGTGAAGCAGCGCTTGCAGCTGGCCGCTTCGCTCAACACTTTGCTCGCGTCACCGACGTTCGCGACCTGGCGCTCGGGCGTTTCGCTCGACATCGCCACGTGGCTGACGCCCAAAGACGGGCGCACGCCCGCCGTGATTGTCAGCGTCGCTCATCTGGACGACGACGAGCGCGCGCTGGTGCTCGGGGTGCTCCTCGAAGAGGTGCTCTCGTGGGTGCGCAGTCTGCCAGGTTCACGACGGCTGCGCGCGCTCATAGCCTTCGACGAGGTGTACGGCTTCATGCCGCCGCATCCCGCCAACCCGCCCACCAAGGCGCCGCTCGTGGCTCTGCTCAAACAAGCCCGCGCGTTTGGCGTCGGCGTGCTCGTCGCCACCCAAAACCCCATGGACCTCGACTACCGGGCCCTGAGTAACGCAGGCCTGTGGTGTATCGGCCGCTTGCAAACCGACGCCGACCGCGCCCGCGTGGTCGAAGGCCTCAGCGCAGCACGCGGCGCAGCCCCTCACCTAGACAAGATCATCAAACAGCTGCCCCCGCGCTACTTCATCATGCGCGACGCCCACGCCGCCCAAGGCACGCAACTCCTACAACCCCGCTGGGCCATGTCGTTCCTACGCGGCCCCATGACGCGCGGTGAACTGCAGCGCGCGAGGGAGTAGTGGGCTCGCGACGCCGCACCGCCGCGAGGACGAACCCGGGTCGAGCCGACAGCGTCCTGGCACCCAGAGACGCCCCGCTCGGAGCTCGGTGACTTCCGGGTTCTCGCGCCCGGGCTCAGGAGGCGCCGACCGGCCCTCTGGGGCTTGCGCTGGCCCCGAAGGCCCTCTGCAATGCGACTCACCACCATTACACCGAACACCCACTGCAGCAGGAAGGCCCCGACGATGCTAGACTCCACGCCCATGACGAACCTCGACCGAGTCTTTGCCGAAGCGATGAAGCTCAGCGACACCGAACGGGCCGAACTCGCCGAGCGTCTGCTCGAGGTTGTGCCCGCGATGAGCTCTCACGAACAAGCCAAGCTCGATGCCGAGATCGAACGCAGCCTCGACGAGATCGACGCGGGCCGCGTCGTCGACGCCAAAGACGTGATCGCGAAGCTGAGAGCTCGCTCGGCGTGAAGGTCGTCTTCGCCGCGGGCATCGAAGAGGTTGCAGATGAGATGGACCTGTGGTGGCGAGCCAATCGTCCCAAGGCCCCCAATCTGTTTGCCGAGGAGCTGGCGTTCGCTTGCGCCAGCATCGCCGAACAACCGAACCGCGATGCCGTCTACAAGACCACGCGGCGCGGAATAGTCCGTCGTACGCTGATGCCCGGCACCCGCACCCACGTCTACTACGTGCACCAGGACGGCGAGGATGTCGTGTACATCGTGAGCGTCTGGGGCGGCCCGAGGGGCCACGGCCCCTACCTCCGCT
>CBFGUG010000217.1:0-3078 GCA_965651905.1 uncultured bacterium
CCAGTGATGGTTCCGGGTCCAGTGATGGTTCCGGGTCCAGTGATGGTTCCGGGTCGACCGGAAGTACTGGATCGACCGAAGGCACTGGATCGATGGTAGGCGACGCAACGCCAGACGCAACCGCCCCGACTGGTAATACAGCAGACGGTAGCAACCCGGATAGTCAAACTGGTAACGGGCAAGGCGGCGGCAGTCAACCCGTGGGAGGGGGCGAGCAGGGAGACGATCCCCAGAACACCTCCAGCGAGATGGAAGCGAACGGCGATGACACGGGCATGCCATCGCCCGCGACCAGCGGTGCTTTCGAACTGACGATCGCACAAGGAGAGATCCCCACAGTGGGTATCGCGACGTGGTCGACCACTGAAACCATCGACAGCGCCGTGATTCAGTTTGGACGCGAAGAAGGGAACCCGGAGTACGAAGCGCCCGTCAATCTCGATGATCCCACGACGCTGTTGTTAGGCATGAAGCCGGACACGACTTATTACGTACAAATCATCGCGCAGGGCGGAGGGCAGACCTACGCGAGCGACGTCGTCCCCTTCGAAACCGGGTTTCTACCCAACGGGTTACCTGTGGTTACGGTCAACGACGTCGACGCGTCGTCGATCTACGGAGGCTTCACGATACTGTGCACAGGCATTTCGGGCCCGGGAACGGGCGGCGGCGGGGGCTTCGGGGGCTTCGGCGGCGGTGCGGGTGGTGGAGCTGGCGGCGACAGCTACGTGTTCGTATTCGATCGAGATGGAGATCACGTGTGGGCGTACGACCTTTCAGACACTCCCGTCTCAGGCTGCTCTCGGGCGCGTATGTCCTACGATGGCAAACACATGTGGGTAGGCAACTTCAGCAACGTCTCTCCCGATGGCGCGCTGATGCGGATCACCATGGACGGTCAGACGGACTCCACAGCTGACGTCTTCTCGTTCCCCGGGCGGCACCACGACTTCGCCGTACTACCGAACAACAACGTGTTGTTCTACGAGCAAGAAAACGGCGGGGGTTATACCGACGGGCACGAGGGTCCCGACATCATCAGTGAACTCGACGTGACGACGGGCACGGCAACGCAGCTCTACCACCAGATGGACGACTTCCAAGTCCCCATCGAGGAAAGCAACGGCGCGCACACCAATCAGATCAACTACGTGCCCGAGCTGGACGCGATGTCCATCTCTTTGCGTCACTCGAACACCATCGGGCTCTTGAGTTACCCCGACGCTGAGCTGCTAGCTATCTTCGGGGGTCCGATCAGCCACTTCGAAGGCATGGAATGGGATGCCCAACACGGACACCACGTGCAAGACGGCAGCATTCTGATCTTCAACAACAACGGCAGCAACGGCGGCTCGAGCATCCTGGAGTACTCGTTCGACATCGCAGGTCAGAGCTTCGACTTGACGCTCGACTACAGTGCGGGTGTGAGCTCGGGCGCGTTCGGTGACGTGAAGCGTCTGCCCAATGGCAACATCTTCGTGACCTACTCCACATCGGGTGTGATTCATGAAACGGACGCTAGCGGGAACTTGCTCCGCGAAATCACCACGACCACGGTTGGCTACGCCGAACACCGCAAGACACTGTACGGCCTTCCCCCGCCGTTCGACTACTGACTTGGGCTGCGGAAGGCTGACGAATGCAACTCGCGATCATGAACTCATGGCGTACGACGTCGGTTGGCGTGAAGGTGTTGGCTAACCTGACGCTTATAGCCGCCTGTAGTGAACAAGCTGACGCTCCCGCAGACGCCGAAATGGCAGTAGGTACGAGCCCGAGTGCTACGATAGCGGCAACAGGCGCAGCCACCAGTTCCACTGCGAGCAACGCGGCCACGACCCCAGCTGCAACGGACGCCAGCAGTTCGGCAACCGACAGCGCTAGCACTGCAGCTCCCCAAGGCTGCGCCCCACAGGAAATCGTCATCACCGACGAAACCAACTACTCGTTCTCGAACACACTGAACATCGCACGCACCACCCTCAAAGACGGTGTTGATCTCACCTTCGACTGGAGCGGCTTGACCGAGGACTTTTTCGGCAAGCCGTTCGATCCCTTGGCGGACGTCGACGTCGGCTTGATTTCCCTGTGGGGCATGACGCCGAGTGAGCTCGAAGGCAACATCCGCGACGACAACTTACCGTTGAGTGTGAACAAGGGCGCCATCACGACGTACCCAGCGGGGCAGTACGCAACGCAAAACCTGCTCAGCTTCGATCTATTGGGCGAGCCCTTTTCCGAAGAGGAACTGTGGGCTTTTTTCGACACCAGTGATCCTGGATTTCAGTACCCTCAAGACACGCACACCTTCATGTTCATGGTCAGTACGGGACAGACATTGGGCAAAGGCGCGCGCATGCTGCACTTCTTCAACCTCGATCCCACTTCCGAAAACACGGAACTGGTGCTGACCAACGACTCGACCGTGCTGGAGTACAGCGTCGATCTAGAGTCGGCAACGCCCGTTCTAGTACCCGCCAATACTGCCGAGCTGAACTTCGATTGGGGCGAAATGACGACGAACGCGCTGGGCAACGACTACCCAGCGGCGCAGATCAACGAGGCTGTCGTTGCCCACTACGACTCTCTGACGCTCGCGGAGCTCGAAGAGCAGTTTCTGTTCCTCGAAGAGTTGGCCGACGGCTGGTGGGGCGGAGAGATCAAAGCCGGAGACAACGTGAATCTGTCAGAACTCAGCGACGCGAGCGGCGCTGCGTTCCCTGGCGTCGATGAGAGTGGGGTGTGGATGGTCGCGCTGTTCTGCACCGCTAACTGCAGTAATCCAGCGCCCTGGTCCATCACGCTGCTTCAGGCCTGCAACTGATCGCTGGCGAGTGTGTACTGCCGCGACTTCACGAAAGCGTGACGGTTCGCGCCCCACGAAACCGAGTGCACCAGCTGCGTTGCTCGTTGTTTCGACGACAAGCACGGTTCGAAGCTGACGTCAGCGCGACGTACCTTGCCGTTGATTTGGTTGTTACCTGGGGAGTCGGGGTGCGCGCCCTGCGCGGCTCCCTCTACGGGCTGAGCATTGGTCTCATTTCATTCTGTGAGGACGCCCGCCGATCTCGGCGCCTG
>CBFGUG010000218.1:0-2995 GCA_965651905.1 uncultured bacterium
GAACATTCCCTTACGAAGCCAATCCCCGAGTCGCGTTCACGCTGAACCAGTACAACACCACAGCCGGTCGTTCCGCCTTTGTTTCCCTTGTGAACCTCGCCCGTGGGCACATGCTTGACTGCCATCGTAGCGCTCCTTTCCTCGTCACCGAATGTGGCAACGCTCGGAGGATAGCGCCGCCTGCGTTGCGAGCAAACTGACCTAGGTCAGAGAATGTCAGCCCAAGTTCGACTCACGCCAAGTGCACGACAGTGGAAGGTCGCCAGCCCGTCGCCGCGGTGGTCCATAAGCATGACTGTTGTGGCGGTCTAACGCTCTTCATTCAACTCTTTGGAGAGCCCCCTCGTCCATGAGCCTTTGGAAGTGCCGCCGAACAGTCCGCGGCGCCTCGCCGCGCTCCACGAGCAGGCCCAGCTCCATATTGATTCCGAGAGCATCGCCGGTGAAGTTGGCGCTTGATACGAGCATCACCTCAGAGTCAGCAAGTGCGCATTTGGCGTGGAGCGTTCCGTGGCGCCCGTTGTCATCCAACGCGCGTTGTGACTCGGGCCAAAGCCACACCTCGGCATCAAGATCCTTGCCGAGCCCCATCAGAGGGTCGAAAGATACCTTCCCGGCTCCGACGTCCGGCGATTCCACGATGAAGATCAGAGAGACGCCACGCTGCTTGGCCTGAGAAAGCGCCGAGCGCAGCCGCTGTACCTTGTACGCCGCGAAAGTTACGAGGATGAGTTCACGCTGCGCACGATTCACGAGTTCGTATAACGCCTGATCGGTGCGCCGCAGGAGACTTCCGGCTGGGGCCGGACCCGTCCACACGATCTCCAACGACTGCGCCGCCCGATGCCAGCCGTCCACCGCCGCTGCTGAACGCACGCTCCATGAAACGGCTTGGGGAGGGAGCTCTGGGTGGTGGCGCGCCCATGTCTCGAAAAGCTGTCTCACGCCCGCACGCGACGCTTCAACCGGGAGCGAAGCGCAGATCGCTGCTAAGGCTACCTGCCGACTGCCGTCGTCAACTGCTTGGAGGCGATCAGCCAAGTCCAGGAGTGTTCTGGTTGGTAGCGACGTCGCAACGTCCACTAACGCGGTCAACAACGCATCCGGAGGCACCGACCCCGCCATGTCACACCAATCGACTGAAGAGGGACGGTGCGCCGCTCACCGTGTCGACAAGCAAGCTACGGTCCAGGTACTTGTTGCCCCGTTCACACGACGTCTCTGGCGCGAACAGACAAGCGTGGCAGGCGGCACCATGCAGCGTGGACCCATCGGATTCTGGCGTGTGGTCGCCGCAAAGTGGGTCGGACGAGCACAACCCCTGCTGTCCCAAAGCCCGAGCCACGTGTCGTTCGAGTTCGGCAGGTTCGCCGAGTCGGACGAGGCCGCCGAGGGTGCCCTCAGCGTCCGGCGCAGCGGTGTAGATGAGGATGCCGGCCATGGGCGGCCCCTCGCCGTCGTCAGCTGCATAGATCCTCTCCTTGAGGCTGGCGGCGCTGTAGCCGCACTCGAGTGCCACGGCTCGCATGAAGGCGTGAGCGAAACTGTGCAAAACCGCATACCTCAGGCCGGGGAAGCCACCATCAGGGGGATCCATATTTCGGCGCCTTCGCCACGCCTCATGAGCGATCCGCAACTGGTGTTCGCGGTCAGTGTTGGCATCGCAGAACGCAGCGATCTCCTGCTCGTTGAACTGCAGAAAGATGCCCTCACCCCGCACATCGACGGCGGGAACGAACGCTGGGGGTTTGCGAGACAACGGCGCAACGACCTTCGACGGCACGTCCTCTTCTGCATAGTCGCGGGGTGATGCGATGCGCGTAAAGCCGGTAATGGCGGTCACCTCTCGCAGGCGCTCGACCAGCACGACCTGCGAGATCCACTTTGCAAAGCGCTCGGGGACGTCGACCGCCCGGAGCTGAAAATCGGCTGCGACCCGCGCTTTTTTGGGCTTGGTGAGGACCTCCCATTCCGGTCGCTTGAGATCCTTGGTCGTCTGCTTCTGACCAAGTTGCCGCCGAGTTTCGATGGCATTCCACAGTGCCGCATCGTCATGGGCTGCCAAGCCCCCGAGCTGCCCTTGGGTGCGCAGAAACTTGAGCACTTCGACACTGGTGACATCTCCGAGTTGGTCCCAGTGGTCCTCCACATCCTTGACCAACTGATCATCCGTTGCAGTGGGCACGTAGAGCGCCGTCAGCGTAACCGCGAACCAGCTATTGGAAGCCCCGAGTAGGATCGCGCGGCGGGGCGCGTCGCAGGCGACTTCTTCGAAGTCTCGCAGGTGCGGGCGACGGCCACGGCACCTCGGTAGATCAGCTTGTTCGCCAAAAGCATCTACCATCGAGCGCTTGGCCTCGCACTCGCGACACTCCACAAAGACATCCGCGGCTTCGCCTGACACTCCGAACTCCCGGAGTTGTAACGCCCCACGACAACGCTTCCCGCCGCGATGCACGAACCAGGACCAAGGAAAGTCGTCCAGATGCCCTGCCTCGCAGGCCATGAGGAACCGCGCCGGCAACACTGCGGGGGCTGCTGACTTCGTCTTGTTGCAGTTCGTGTGAACGAACTTCGTCCGGTCAGGGCGCCCCGGGACGACTTTGAAACTGAACAGCTCCGAGTCGATGGGCGCCAGCAAGTGACACAAGGGGCACCGCAACCAGCGTGGAAACGGAGCCACTGGCGCTCCGATCAGTTCGGCCTCGTCAAATGCGGGTCGCAAGCCAAGACTCTGCTCGGGCCTAGTCGGGGGCAGGCGCAGTGCTGTGACCTGGTCGCCCATGCGTTTCTGCACCTGCGCCAACAGGCGGTCTTCGCGAATCGGCTTGCAGTGGCTCGCATCCCAATCCTCTAGGCCCATCACCAGCGCTGAGAGGTGCGGCAGATCGATCACCGACCCCACACCGTAGGTGTACAGCAGCTGGCTCGGCCGAAGTTCACCCAATCGGGTTGACCTGATCTTCATTGCTTTCCTCCCGTGAAGGGACGCCCA
>CBFGUG010000219.1:0-2910 GCA_965651905.1 uncultured bacterium
GTAGCGCGCCGAACTATTCGTCGAGTTGGTCGCCGCGGTTGCAGGCCCAACGGTTTCCGCTCGCGCACGCTCTTCGGTACAGCTCCGCGGCTCTATCCGCGTCCTCTTCAACCGCCAGCCCGATGTCGTACATCATGGCCAGGTGCGCGCAAGCATCATCACTCCCGCCCGAGCAAGCCTTGTCGTAGGCTTTCGCGGCACTGTCGTAATCCTGCGGGGCTCCCTCGCCAGTTTCGAACATGCGTCCGAGCCATTCGCAGCTGGCTGCGTCTCCCGTGTCGCACTGTGAGCTGCAACTGCTCTGATCGTCACACGGAGCCGCCTCTGGCGAATCCAGTCCGTCCGCTTGTTGACCAGGAACTTCGGCTGCGGGTGAACCCCCCCCACAGCCGAGCAACAAGCAAGCTGCGACCGACACGCAAGAAAGTGCCACTGAGATGTGCTGCGCGAGTGCCAGACGCCGCGTGAATGCTGGACCGGATGTCATTATCGAAACAGACGCGGCTGGTGGACGCCTCGCGGCTGACGGACGGCGTGTACTCCGGGTCAGGCCAAGTGGGTGCAAGCTTGGTTCAGCTTTCGAGCTTTTGTGCATGCTGCTTCAGGGATGCCAGGGCGTCGGCCACGTTCACGAATTTCTCTCGGGGCTTGCCGACGCGGCCGCCGCGCTCTCGTTCGAGGGCGTCCAGCACGGTCCAGTCGGCGAAACTGACATAGTTCACCTGGCGGCTCGTGAGTAGCTCTTCGATGTTTGGCGCTGCTTCTTGCCGTGGCGACAAGTTGTCCAGCATGGTCGCAACCGTGGCTCTCGCATCGCCCTTGTTGGTGCCGATGACTCCTTGCGGACCACGCTTCAACCAGCCCACGACGTAACACTGCGGTTCGAAGTGATACTGCGGTTCGAGCGCGCTGTTCGACATCCCACCGCCTGCTCGAGCCCCTTCGAGCGGTTGCTGACTGCCCGGTTGCTGACTGCCCGGTTGCTGACTGCCGACGGTTTGGCCATCGACGGCTCGCTCCACGACCAGCCGTCCGTCCACGTTGGAGATGAGACCGCTCTTCGCGTTCAGGGGTACCCCCGACACAGGCATCCCCTGGTAACCTACTGCCAGTAGCGCTAGCTCTGCGTTCAGGGTTTCGTGCTCTCCCGTGCCTCGTGCGGCGTGACTTCCGTCGTCTCTCGTCAGCAAACGGTTCTTTTCGACGACTACACTGGAGAGCCGCCCCTGACGCTCCACGAATTCGACGGGTGAACACAAAAAGCGGAAGCGCAGTTCGATTCCTCCGCGTGCATCGGCGAGCGCCTTTTCGCGCAAGTACTCGAGCTTGTTGCGTTGTGCAGTCGGCAGATCGGTTTGCAGCGTTTCTTCGAGCAGCTGAACGTCGCACACGACGTCGATGTTCTTGCGTTCGAGCACTGCGCGTAATTCTTTCAGCGCAAAATTGGCGTGGGCGGGGCCGCGTCGAATCAATACTTCGATCGTCTGAAGTCGTAGTCTGCTGAACTCTTGGATGGCGTAGTCTGGCATGTCGGTCTCTGCCAGTTCCGCATGGCTGCTGGCGAGCAGTCGCACGAGATCCATGGAGACGTCACCAGCGCCGACGATCACGACGTGAGAGACATTCAGGTCGATTTTCGCATGTTGGTGATCGGGGTGGGCGTTATACCAAGACACCATTTCGAGCGCGGAGTGCACGCCTGGGACGTCTTCACCTTTGGCACCCAGTCGTCGTGGCGCCTCACACCCCATTGCGAAGAGCACTTGATCGTAGTGGCTTCGCAGCTCATCGACGCTGACATCTCGCCCCAGCTCCACGTTGCCGAAGTAGCGGACTCGCTCGTTGCTCAGAGTGCGCGCAAAGCCAGCTTCGACGCTCTTGATCTTCTGATGATCTGGAGCGACGCCGTAGCGAACGAGTCCGTAGGGAGCGACGAGCCGTTCGAACACGTCGACGCGAATCTGTGGCTCCTTCAACAGCGCATCGGTTGCGAACAACCCGGCAGGCCCCGCCCCCACGACCGCGATGTGATTCGAGCCGCTCATCAGTGGGGACAGTATCTCAGAGCGGGAAACAGCGCTGACAAAAATGTGGTGAGGCTCGCCGTGCTGCAGGCCAGCGGCGCACCGAATCGCTGCAGCAACGTTGCTGCGACCTCCCGAGTCAGTCGGGCAACAGCTCGATTTGTGTGCTCTTGCGGCAACCTAGTTTCGTGGGTAGTCCGGGAGACAGCCACTGTCCTGGCGCGCGACCCAGTCGAATGAAGCGAAACCCACAGTGGCTCTCGAGCCACTCGTTCGTTCTGCCCACGGCGACCCCATGAACGAACACCGCCGCGTCGATCGTCGAGCTGACGTAGAGGTACCCCGCCGTCTCGGCGAGACCAGTGGCATCGGGAGCTGGCGGAACGGGCCCAGGTCTTTCGCTTGGGTCTGCGGCTTGGGTAGGTGATGGTGGAGTCTCCTCCGCTTGGCCTGGTTGCTCGGCGACGTCAGACTGTGGAACGCCCGGTCGTTCGCCCGTAGGCTCCGCGCTCGCCGCGGTATCGCGCGAAGTGGCTGCACTCGTGCTCGTCGAAGCTGGCCCCGCTGTTTGGGAAGACGCTCCGACCGCTAGCGAGGATGGGTCATCGAAGTTTGACGGGGACGCCGTATCAGCTTCAGTGGTGCCAGTTGCAGCGGTATCAGTTCCAGCAGGGGGCGCCCCAGGCGTACGAGTCACCGCGTCGTACACCCTGGGTCCGAGAAATAGCGCAGCGAGCAGGCCCGCTGCGCCGATTACGCCTGCGGCGATGGCGCCTCCGAACGCTTTTTTGGGGGGAGAGATCGGAAGAGCGTCGTGTAGGGAAAGAGTGTGGGGGGCGGTGGGGGGGGGAGGATGAAAAAAGGGGGGGGGGGGGGGGGGGGGGGG
>CBFGUG010000220.1:0-2765 GCA_965651905.1 uncultured bacterium
TGCCATGCCAGGCAATGCAGCGACGACATGGGGCGACGATCAGACCAATGTTCAGTCTCTGGAAGGGCTCGCGCCCAGGGCCCGTTACGCCGAGCGAACATCAACCAACCCAGGAGCGTGGAATGAAGCACAAGAAGTCAGAAACCGAGCAGCCGTTGCGGCTGCCGATCAAGTTGGGGCCCGTTTCGAACGGCGAGTACGACCCGCAGCCGTCATCGCCCGAGGTGCTCTGGACGCAGCGCACGGCGATGGAGCGCGCCGTCGAAGCTGCCAGAAAGTTAGGCGTTTCACGTCGTGAGTTTCTGCGCTCCTCCGCAGGAGCAGCAACCGTGCTGCTGACGTTGAACGAGGTAACCGGGTGCGGCGGCAGCTACGCTATTCCTCGCGAGGCTTCGCACGACACCCACGCAGCGGACACCGCCTTGGCGGGGGATGAGTTCATCTTCGACGTTCAGACGCATCACGTGAGCCTGGAGCGCGGCTGGTGGAAGCAGAACCAGCCCAACATGGCGAGCTTTCTCGAAACCACGCCCCAGGCGAACTGCGGCGACGAGTTCTTTCTCAAATGCTTCAACCGTGACCATTACCTCAAAGAGGTGTTTCTAGACAGCGACACGAACATGGCCGTGCTGAGTGCACTGTGGGGAACGCCCGAGATGAACGCCATTCTTCCTGAAGAAGCCGTGGCGTCACGCGCTGCCTTCGAGAAGATGGAGGGCGCGCCTCGGCTGATGCTCCACGGCGTGGTTTGGGCCAAAGCCCATTCGGACGCCCAGCGCGAAGAGCACATGCGGCAGCTGGTCGAAGAGCAGGGCATCGTTGCTTTCAAACTCTACCCAGTCTGGACCCCCGATCGACAGGGCTACCGTATGGATGACCCCGAAACTGGCCTGAAGATCCTCGAGCAGGGGCTAGCCGCTGGGCTTTCGTTGTTCGCGATTCACAAGGGGCTGCACGTCGCGGGAGCCAAAGACGCCTTCGTCAGCTGTGAAGACGTCGGACCCGCGGCGCGTTCACATCCGGACGCCACCCTGCTCATCTATCACTCAGGCTACGAAGCAGGTCGCCGCGAAGGACCCTACGATCCACAGACCGCCCGCGGTGTCGACAGCCTGATCGCGAGCCTGGAGCAACACGGAATCGCCAAGTCCGGAAACGTCTACGCCGAGCTCGGCTCCGTGTGGCGAGAAGTGATGCGCGACCCCGAACAAGCCGCGCACGTCATCGGCAAGCTGCTCAAACACCTCGGCGAAGATCGCATCCTGTGGGGCACGGACGCCCTGTGGTACGGCTCGCCCCAAGATCAAATCCAAACCTTCCGCAGTTTCCAAATCTCCCAAGAATACCAAGAGCGCTTCGGCTACCCCCCACTGACCGACCAAGCCCGCCGCAAAATATTCGGCCTGAACGCTGCCCGCATCTACAACGTCGACCCCACCGAAATCCAACGCGCCCAACGCTTCGACCCCGTCGCCCGCGCCCGCCGCCAGTATCAAAACGCCCCGCGCCCCACTCTCGCCAGCTACGGACCCGAGACCAGCACCGAGCTACATAGATTACTCGAGCTCGAGCGGGCGCGGCAGTGAGGGGGGCTCACTAGAGGAGTGACTTCAACAACGTTCTAGCTGGCGATAGGTCCAAGTAGCGCTCACGAAACGCTTCGAGGACGCCGCGGTACGTCGGAGACTCGACAGTCAACCCACGCTCGACCAGTTCCTCGAGAGGCAGCAGCTGGATTCGATCTCGGAAGGGCTCCGCCAGCCGACTTCGCAGCTGCTCGACCTGCTTTTCGGCGGAGCGGTCGTCTCTCAACCCGACCACGTAGTTCGTCGCGAAGGTCAGCTCGTGCCGCTTCTCGTACGCGATGGTGAGCAGCAAGTTCCTGAAAACCTGGGGCACGCTGTTGCTGCGGTAGTGTTCGATGCCTTCAGGAGTGCACAATCCCCAGCGCTCTACGAGCTCGCGTTGGTGTTCGATGTTGCTTGCGGAACCCGTGCCCAGGTTGTCGGTGTACTTGGTTTCGATGGTGATGATGCCCGACTTGCCTTGCTGGTCTCGGAACAACACTGACGAGTCGAACGCCGTCTTGTCATGAATGTAGTCTTCAGTTGGCGTGGGCAAGTGCTCCACCTCCAGGGCGTCTACCGATGCGATGTTCGCATCGGGAAACATGACCCGGATGACCTCGGCCGCCGCAGAGTCTTGCCGCTCGACTCCTTGGTGCAGGTCGCTGAAGAGATTGAACGCCATCGGGTGACTGGAGAGCATGTTGTGAAACAGCCGAAATCTGTCGATGAGCAGCGATCGATTGCGCTTCTTCTCATCGAGTCGCTCTCTCGCATAGGCGGCTGCCGCTTCCGTCAGGAAGTTGTCGTTCGTTGCTTCGCCCTGGAGCAACGCACTCCCAACAATCCGCCCGCCGGGGCGGTAGCAACCGCACCGTGGGTTCCCCAGCCGCTCGACGCGGTACCAGCTCTGCTGAAGCCGGCACAAGCGCTTGAGGCCCGCTTCACCTCTGACCTGAGGCCCGTACGTTACCTCGATCAGATCGAGATTCTGGCTCTGCATGGGTTTAGATAGTCCAGGTGCGTCTACTAGGTACCATGCCCACCAAACTCAGACGAGTTTTGCCTGTCACCGCAGAAACCTAGGGCACCGTGAAAGGGCTGGTCGTCCTCACGTGTCCCCGTCACCTGTTTCAGACGACGTTTCCAGACGTCTCAAACGGTTTCACTCGTCGCCAAGGCGCGAGGGGCAAGCGGCAG
>CBFGUG010000221.1:0-2655 GCA_965651905.1 uncultured bacterium
GGCGTGCGCGGCTCCCGCTATGGAAAGTGCGGCAGGGTGCGGGCTAGCGACGTGAGCGTCTGATGGCGCGCTCGTTACCCCGTGGCCCTCAAACAAACCCGAAGCCCAGTCACGTTTGAGGGATCCTCCCAGGCGACCGGGGTCCCAGGGGGGCCAGCCTGGGCAGGGAGCAATGGGGCTCACGCCCGAGGATCGGCAATCTTGGCTCACGCGAAACTGACGACGACGACGGAATCTAGGTGAGAATCCTCCATTTTCCGTCGGACTTTCGGGCACCCAATCAATTCATGCGCACGACATGATGAATTTTCTGAACCGAAATCTCACTCGCCAGACACGCACGCTCATCCTCCTTCCACTGGTCCTCCTGGCCGGCGGCGCGTGTGCTTCGCCCGAGTCGAACGAGCAGACCATGGCGGAGGTCACCAGCACGCCAGGCAGCACCGGCGGTGGCGCGAGCGTTTCCGGCTCCGACACTGCTGCACCGAGCACGGTCGACAGTTCCCCAGGAGGAACGACCAGCGTTGCACCCTCTGCAGAGCCGAGTTCGAGCGATGATCAGTCGCCCACCGGCTCGGTCGCGTCGAGCTCGAGCCCATCCGATAGCGGTAACTCGTCGCCCGGCGACACGGCCTCGGGTGCCGGCGGGGCGGGCGCTGGCGGCAGCGGTGGAGCGGCAGCGGATGACAGCGGCCCAGCTGGCGCTGGCGGCAGCGGTGGCGCGGCAGCTGAGGGCAGCGGCGGCGCGGCTGCGGAGGGCAGCGGTGGAGCGGCTGCGGAGGGTAGCGGCGGCGCGACAGTGGAGGGCAGCGGCGGAGCGGCAGGTGGCGCTGGCGGTGCGGAGAGCGGTGGAGATTCCGACAGCGATGTGGTGCCGAGTGCCGGGTGCAATGTCGCCGATGGTCCCGAGATGCTGACGGCGGGCGGCTCGTCCGTCGCGGGCGGTCTTCCGACGTCGACCAGACTCGGCATCAACGATCGCGAGTACATCGTCGACATTCCGGCGGACTATGATCCGGCGCACCCGTATCGCCTGATCTTTTCCTGGCACCAGGCTTATGGATCGGCTGAAGGCAATGCCAATGGCCAGTATCCCGCCAACAACGGTCCCAACTTCGACGCCGAGCACTATGCCTTTTTCGGGCTGCACCGCGTAGCGACCGAAGCGAACGACCCCGTCATCTTCGTTTCGCCCCAGGGTATCGGCAACTTTCCTTGGGACTACGATCGTGACGTCGTGCTTTTCGATGAGTTGCTCGCCCGCGTCACCGAGCACCTGTGTATTGACGAGAGCCGGGTCTTTACCACGGGCTTCAGTTTCGGTGCGATGATGAGTCACGCGTTGTCGATCGGGCGAGCGTCGAAGTTGCGCGGCGCCGTCACCATGGCACCAGCCAACTACAACTTCACTCAGCCAACGGGTGACGGGACGCGCGTAGCGTACTTCGGCATCACCGGCATGAGCGATGGCACTTGCCCGTGGGTCAACAGTGACCAACAGCGGCGGGGCGGAAAGTATTGCGTACTCACGCACGCCGAAAACAACGGCTGCACGATTCCTGACGACATCCAGACGGCGGCGGGGGGCAGCAACGCTCACGTCTGCTTGGATTTCGAAGGCTGCCAGGAGGGCTATCCCGTCAAGGTGTGCACCTTCGACGGCAACCATACTCCGTCGAGTATCAGTGACGGTACGTCTGGAGATGACGGCGAGAGGGCCTTCACTCCGCCATTGGCCTGGGAGTTTATCTCCCAGTTGTGATTCAGCTCACAGCGACGATGACGACGCTCTGGTGACGCGAGCTACTCAGCCACAATTGGGCACGCAACGACCCGGCGCAGGACTCTGGTGGCACTGCTTGTGTAGGCACAACCCACAGTCGCAATCGTCGTCCGAGAAGCATTGCACGCAGCCCCACCCAGACGTATCAGCGTCGCAGATGAACAGGTCGCCGCACGGGTTACCCCCAGGTTCGGAACAGTGCAGGGTGCGGCACCCGTCGGCTCCCAACCCTTCATCGCACCCGCGCCCCGTGCCGCACTCCACACCACCAGGCTGGGCGCAGTGAATCGGCGTGCAACCGTTGTCCGTGCAGGTGTAGCCAGGCGCGTGACAGAACCCGGTCGTTTCATCGCACAGTGGCTGGCCGTCGCTGCACTCGTACTCGCCCGCGTTGCAGCGGGGCCGGCGACAGCCGAAGATATCTGCTTCCGGGTTCGTCGGATCACACAGCCTCACTCCCAAGCATGTCTCGTCCGAAACACATGGTACGGGATCACATGCGCCCGTCTCTGGATTGCATGCGTAGCGCTCGAGACAGCTGCCGCCCTGGTTACAGGGCAGCGGCCCCTCGCCGATTGGTGGCACGCCGTTGCACTGCGCGTCCCCGATCCTGCACCAACTTCCGACGGCACAGTCATTCGAATCCCAGCAATCGTCTGCGTTAGGTAACACGCACGTCGACTCCGCCGTCTCGTCCTCGAGCTGCGAGTCGTCACCGTCGGGAGTCGCCGGCGGATTCTGCTGTTCGACGTCGGTTTCGTTCGGGGGTGGATCCCCCGCATCGTCACTCGATGGGTCGAGCCGTTCCTCGTCCGACTCGGCGTCAGTGTCCGTGTCGGCGTCAGTGTCCGACTCGGCGTCAGTGTCCGTGT
>CBFGUG010000222.1:0-2596 GCA_965651905.1 uncultured bacterium
CAAGACGCTCGCCTGGTCAGCCCGGAGTTCCTGATCGACGGTGACGAAAACCCACGCTTCCGCTTCGCCTACTGGCACTCGCTCGGCTCCCAATCCAAGGGCGTCATCCAGATCAGCGTCGACGGCGGCGACTGGGTGGACCTGGACGCTCCCATGGTCGGTGACAGTGGCGGCTGGGGTCAGCGTGTCGTTCCGTTGCGCGACTACTACGCCAAACGCGTTCGGATTGGACTCCGTTTGACCACCGGCAACAGCACGGGCCCTAGCTACAACGACAAACCCGGCATCTACGTCGACGACGCTTCCTTCGCGACAGATTGAGCGCTGGGAAAGGCTCATCATCTCCGAATTCGAGAACGGCGTTGGACTCACCTCGAGTCCAACGCCGTCTTCGTTCGACGTTGCCCCACGACCGCATCACGTTCGAAAGGTGAAGAGTGGGTCGCTGAAGTAGTTGCAAGTGACCTGATGTTTGTCGCCTCGTCCGCTTGGCTGGGCTGCCTGCCTTGTGAGTGACGGGCGATGGCGGTTTCCGATTGCATCATGCCCTTGCGCTGCCGAGCCGAGTTCGACGAGTGTCTAAAGCGCACGACCGAGCGCATTCAGCAGCGTCTGGAGGAGGAGCCCGGCGAGCCCGTGTTGCCGGCCGAGCAAGACCTCGTGCTCGCGCTCTACAACTATATCGAACGGTAGAATTCGCACGATGCAACCCAACGCCAACGATGGGCGCATTGGTCAGTTGTTACTGTTCACCCGGCGCGGGGTCTCCCAACAGGGATCTGATGAGCTCCGCGTCAGCGGCGGCGAGAGCGGGATCGAGCGCATCAGATTCCGAGGACACTGCCACCATCAGCGCCAGCGCTTGACGCTGCTTGGTATCGGCCGCAGCTGAATGCCCCAGTACACGTTGCAACTGCGAATCTTCTTTCAAGAGCTGCGCCAAGCCCCGGGCACGCTCGGGGTCGTTCACTAGCTGCGCGAGCTGAGCGCCGCTCATCGAGGCGACCAGGTGTGGGTTGAGATCGAGCGCGGCGTAAGCTTTGCGCACCTCGCTTAACGCTTCGGCGGTCTGTCCCTTGCTCCGCAACCCGACGATCCGCGCGAGCGCCTCGCCCAGTTGCTCGACCATGCGCTTGATGTAGTCGTGGCGTAACATTGACCGTGTGCGCCAAATAGTGCGGGCCGCGGTCAGCGTCTAGCCCCGCTCGCGATTGCCAACGCTGCGTACCGAGCGTCGCTTTGCGTGCCTGAGGACGAGATGTGCGGTCTGCGTATTGACCAGGGAGTGGCCCCTGTCAGACTCCGTGGAATGAACACGTCGACCCAGCTCCCGCGTTGGTCGGTTCGCTGGCTTCCGCTGCTCGTCGCGGTTGGGTTGCTCAGCTGCTCGAGCGGACAGGCGGGCGGTACCGGCTCCGACAAGGAGCCCATCGAGACCATCGGTGCGCGGCCATCGGGGGGCGAGGAAAGTGACGAGTCGCCTACCTCTTGCGACCCATACTCGTGCAGTTGCGGCTTGGGAACTGCCGGGTCCGCTGGCGGAGGTCAGCGCGCGTTCTGTGTCGGTTCGCCGCTGTGCAACTCGAGTGAGGAATGTCCGGCGGCGGTGGGCACGGAGATTGTGCCCATGTGCATGCCGTTCGGCGACCAAGTGCTCAACGGTTACACCGGCGAGTGCGCCTTGCCGTGTTCGAGCAGCGACGCGTGTCCCGAGGGCATGGACTGCGACCGCACGCGGTGCGTGTACTTCACGAGCGATGCAGAGGAGCCGATGTCAGGCGCGCAGATGGGCGAGCCGCAGATCATCGAAGCGACGCCCAGCGACTCGTTGCGCTGCTCCGAAGGCTGCCGCGTACTGTCCGGCTACGCCGTCGACGAAGAAGCGGGCTGTGTGAACACGGCGCAGTCCACCGATTTCGGATGCGCTTGTGGTGACGACTCGCACGACTTCGGTTGCGTTAGGAACGCAGAGGGAGTCTGGCACGTAAACGACCCCCATTGGTTTACGGAGAATGGCGCGGCAGCAGGCGAGTGGAGCGAGTGTACTGAGGTCGAGGCTGCGTCGGCTGCCACGTCGTGCGACTTCAGCGCGTGTGACGTGGCCCCGCCGTCGGCGTGCAGCAAGGAAGATTTCTGCGCCACGGCCTCCGCCGGCTGTGACGGCGGCTCGCCCTATGACGGCCAGGGCTGCCAGCGCGTCGAGTGCGAAACGGATGAGCAATGTGGCGAGGGAGAAACCTGCACCCCCTTCGAGTGCGATCCGCGCGTGCTGGGCTGTGGCTACGAAACGGGCAGTTCCTGTTCCTGTCCGCCCCCTCCTCCAGTGTGTAACCCCGTCAGCTTCTGTCTGCCGTGAGGGGCGATGTTCACTCAGTCCAATTACCCCGCACTACGAAACCCCTTTCAGATCCAGGAGCGTTGCATGTGGAGTGGCCTTTCCAGTCGGGCGCGGCGGCGTCAGCGGCCACTGCACTATGGCCACGCTCTTCGAAACGCGTCTAGTGACGAACTGCATATTTCATGCGCCGCATTCGCCACTGCTTCTGCAAATCACTCATATGCGGACTACGAAACCGCAGCATCACAGCCGATTCGC
>CBFGUG010000223.1:0-2313 GCA_965651905.1 uncultured bacterium
ACGGGCAACCTTTGGCTACGATCGACCGCGATCACGCGGGTGAAGCACTAGTGCTACCAGGGTTGAGCTGAATTCGTTGCTGACTGCATACGAGCAGTCGGCGGCCAAGGCTGCAGGTGAATTTTCTGGCAAGGAAGTTACCTTCTCCGGGACAGTTAGATTGCTCAAGCGACGCCAGTCTGGCGGCACGTCCTTGACAATCGGTCCAGCAAGTCGAACAAAGCCACCTCTGGCTCAATGTACAATCAGTTCCACCAATGAAACGGTCGAGCAGGGGGCATCCGTCACGGTTGTTGGCAAGGTGGGTAGACTAAGGGGCAATCTTTGGATCGATGAGTGTCGCCTTCGCTAGACTGGTTCAAACGAAACGCTGCGATCCCCGCATCGAGGATTCCCTGGCGCCTGCCTGACGTTCGCGTCCGCGGCGTGAGCGCGTGACAGGTCAGTTATCGAGCGTCGAAACGCCCGATCGATAGCGCGTACCTCGGATCGGCTCTCCCTGTCCGATCAGGATTGCGACGAGGTGCACTACTGCCCCCAGCGCGTGGCCAATCGCATGTTCTGTGACAACACGTTCGTCGCGCGCGCCGATGAGTTATGTCCTGGTTCGCGAGGCGACGCTGGCGCGACTGACTGAAGTAACTAGGGCAAGTGCATCGTGTGCCTCCGACCGAGGTGCATCCGCGCCGTAGCGTCGTCGAGTGCGGGGCGCGAGTTGCCGACGCGGCGCGTCTGGTGCGTTGGCTCGACGTGTGGGCACTCGTCTGGCGGCTCGCAGGACACTCGTCTGAGCGGGGGCCTCGCTGTGATCCGTGTGATACACAGCGTTCATGGGGTGGTCCGTCGTCGTTCGCACTTGCTTCCTTGTGCCGTTCCTGGTCTTAGCGTGCGGAACAAGTGGTGCCGAACGGGACGACGAAGACGTTTCTGCCGAGGGGCAAACCATGTCTACGAGCGGTTCGTCTTCGTTGGACGAAACTGAGTGTCAGTTCGTGTGGCCTCGGGATGAGCCGAGTGGTTGCTCTTCGTCGGAGTGGTGCATCTCGAGGGTTAACGTCACTGCTTGCGTGGCGACTGGGACGGGAACAAATGGCGACCCTTGTACGGCCTACAGCGACTGCGCTGAAGGGTTGCTTTGCGCCGAGGCTGCTTGCACCCCGTTGTGTGACGACGACGCGCCTTGTCCTGACGGGTCGGTGTGCAGGCAGGTCCAATCGAGCTCTGGCAGTCCTCTATTTCGCATGTGTCGCGAGACGACTGCCGAACCCTGCTGCGTTAACTCGGGGGGTTCCTGCACTTGTTACGACGCGTGCCCGGGGGAGGGACTCGATTCGTCGTGTGAAGCTGCCGGCGGATGCTGCTATCGCGGGCTAGAAGATGATGGCATTCCGATTTGCGTGTGTCTCGCAGAGCTCCCCGACGGCTACGCGGGCTGCAGCGACTTCGTTGATCGACAAGGGGTTGCTCGAGGGTCGACTCTAGCTGAAGTGCCGAGTTGTCCCTGAGCACGCACGGACGCGTGTCCGGGACCCGCGGTGATTTGACGTGTGGCACTCGTCTGACGGTTCGCAGAGGAAACTCGCCGGTTTGATCGCGCACGTGGCCGAGCCCGCGCCGGGTACTGGCCTGTTTTGATTCGGCCTCTGGCCCAGCCACTCCGAACCCGCTACTTTCGCGACATGAAAGACGCCGCCGGCACGCCCGCCCTGCAAGACGCCATCCCGCCATCTCCACGGCCTTGAATCGACGTGGCTGGAGTCAGTAGCGGTACACGAGCAACACGAGGGTGAGACCGTTTGGGCGGGCCACGTGAGGTGTTTGAGGTACCACCCGCTGCTACGCCTGGAGCCACGAGAGCGGGCCTGGTGGGCGTAGGCGGTTCCACGTGGTGTTGGGGTCGCGCCGGTGGACTCGGCTGAGATGGCGGTCAGGACGGCTGTGATGGTGGGAGTGAAGCGGGCGGCGAATTAGCCCTGTGCGAGATACCGATCAACGTCACGGCGGTTGAGCTGCTGAATGTGGGTACTGGTGCAGGCCGACTACGCGCGAGGGCTGCACGCACGAGCATGTCGAGCGGTTGGCTGGGATGTAGGGGGTTGAAGATGCGGCGAGCAGAGTTTTCTGAGTAGGCTTGCAAGGGCAACGCTCAATGACGCCCCACATCGAATAGAGTTCTGATCTTTCGTGAACTTGCGCTTGCTACCTGCTCAGTGATACCATCCCAGCATGGGCGGGAGCTGGTGGAGGCCTGCGAAGCGCGGGATCCTGTCGTTCATCTACAAGGAGGTGTTCGGCTCCGTCACCGACATGGTC
>CBFGUG010000224.1:0-2115 GCA_965651905.1 uncultured bacterium
CGCGCGACTCAGGCGCTAGCGATCAGTGACTTCGTGATCGGCACGGATACGCCTGAGCTGGTTCAGTACGAAGCGGGTTGGTATCCGGGGGTGGCGGCATCGGGTTCCAACCGCATGGTGGTGTTCGAGGACACAGGGCGAACCCAGGCGGTGTTGTTCGACCAAGACGGACCGATTGGGCTCGACTGGATCGACTTGGGCTTGGACGAGGTAGCTCAGTACTACCCATCGGTCGCATTCGGCGAAGACCGTTACCTGGTCGCTTGGTACGAAAGTGGGAGCGGAGTCTACGGGCAGGTGCTGTCGGTGGATGGCGCGTTACTCAGCGACCGTAAGCTGCTGGCGGACGCCGCAGTAGAGGTGCAAGTCGATTGGCTGGCTGGGGCGTTCGTGGTGGCTTGGAACGACGGCACGTTACACATTGCACGGGTCGATCTCGATGCGGAAGTGATCGACGGCACGCAAGTTGATTTGACGGACGCACCCGCGTCGCGCCCTGTGCTCGCCACGCTCGACGACCAAGGACTCGTCGCGTTTTCTCAGCTCGTCGACGATGAGCGCTCGGTGCAGGTGGCACGTTTCGATCACACGGGGGCGTTGCTCGACGCCACCAGTGTCGTGGTGAACCCGAACATCAACGGAACTCCAGAGGTGGCAGTCGCGGCGGGGAATGCCGAATACCTCGTGGCGTTTCGCGGCGCAGACGACGTGGGTATTCTTGCCAGCGTGGTGAGCGAAAGCGGCGAGTTGCTTGCCGCGGAGCAGCCCGTGGCAGATTCGGCTTCCATCGGCGGGCACACAGTAGGTTTCGATGGTGAACAGTTCGTCGTGGTGTGGAGCGATGGGGCCGTCAGTGGTGGCGGGCTCGTGGCCTCCAATGTTTCGACCACTGGCGAAGTAGCCCCGATCGAAATCACGGTTGCGGGACCACCCGCAGGTGCGGCGTCAGTGAACTATCTCGACCTGGTTTACGCTGACGACGGCTATTCGATTGTGTACCGCTCTGACGGCATCCGCGGGCAGTACTTCGACGCGGACTTGACTCGCGTGGGCGATGCGCTGCCCTTGAGCGCGTTTCCAGGTGCGCAAAACCTACCCACGCCAGTGTGGGACGGGCAAAACTACGTGCTAACCTGGTCCGACGAACGCGAGTTCGGTACATATCAAATGCGGGGCACGCGCATCAGTCCAGAGGGCAGGGTGCTCGATCCCGACGGGCTCGCGATCAGTCAATCGGGCGCGGCAGTGGGTAACTTCGGCGTCGGGAGTAGTGGTCAGGTGACGGCGTTTGCGTGGACGGTCAGCGACGACGAGTCCGCTTACTTGCGCACGATGAACACCGAAGCGGAGCTGTCAGCCACCCAACTGCTCGCTACGGGGCGCCCACGGGCCATCAACGTGTTGGGCGGCGCTGACGGTTTCTTGGTGCTGTACACCATCGGGGCTGACGCCAACAGCGTCTCGGATTCAGTGATGGCTCAGCCGCTGGACTCGGCGGGAATGCCCCGGGGGAGTGCAGTTCCCGTGGTCAGTGGCGTGCCTGGGGTTGCCGCGTCTTTCTTCGCGCTCGACGGCGAGTACTGGGTTACCTACGACAACGGTGAGGTGGGCGCGCTGGTTCGATTGTCAGCCGCTGGCGAAGTCATCGCGGAACTCGAGCTGCCTGAAGCTTCTAGTCGCTACTACAACGTCGCCGCGGGCGGCGATGCGAAACTGTTCCTGTGGCAGGATGACGCTGGGCAAGCTCTTGCGCGCGTGCTCGATGGTGAAACCTGGGGCGAGCCGTTCTCGTTGACAGAGCAGGTGGTGTCTGGCGCGCCCGCGGCCCAGTTTGACGGGACGCGCTTCGTGACGGTTTGGGTCGAGGAACGCCTTTCGTTGTGGACGCGTAACGTCGAGCTCGACGGCACTCTCGGCGAAGAGTCACAGTTGCTCGAAGGCGACTACAGCTTTCCGCGGATCACGGCAAGCGGCGGGGAAACCATGTTACTCAGCATGGTGCACTGGGAAAAATTCGCGCGCACGCGTCGCATCGAGTCGCGCTTGATAGCTGCTGATGGTGTCGTGATCGAGCCGCCATCGAGTGGCGACGAACCCCGCAGTGACGAATCAAGC